>NZ_JACJPX010000144.1 GCF_014696315.1 Calothrix membranacea FACHB-236 | reverse complement strand
AGTTTCTGTTTGGAATACGTTCGATATACATGGCTACAATTATTCCATTTTAATCCTCTCTCAAAAATTAAATAAATCTAAAATTACATGGGTACAAGCATGGAAGCCGAAAAGCCTGTATTGCTCTCAACACAAGCTTTTGAAGCCTATTTAGTACATTTGCACAGGGGGAAGTTCAGCTTAAATTTTGAATGGTGCGTTGCGCTAGGCGACAACACACCCTACATCGAGAATTATGAAGTGCTGAATAATTTGGTTGTAACTACGAAATTATTCGGCATCTTCTTCAATTACAGAACTACGATCCAGTAAAAGTAAATTGCGAAGTTGGTCTGTATCTAATTCAGTTAGCCAATCTTCTCCTGCACCTACAACTTGTTCTGCTAGTTGTTTTTTACTTTCAATCATGTCGTGAATTTTTTCTTCTAATGTGCCAGTACAAACAAATTTATGTACTTGTACATTGCGAGTTTGACCAATCCTAAATACTCGGTCTGTGGCTTGATTTTCTACTGCAGGGTTCCACCATCTATCAAAGTGGAAGACGTGATTTGCCCTGGTTAAATTTAACCCTACACCCCCAGCTTTTAAGGAGAGAATCATAATTGGTGGCCCTTGGGGGTCGTGTTGGAAACGGTCAATCATTTCCTCACGTTGTTTTTTACTGGTGCTACCGTATAAGAAAAATATTTCGCGTCCTAGCTGTCTTTCTAAATGGGGTTTGAGTAATTTACCCCATTCAGCAAATTGAGTGAAAATTAAAGCGCGATCGCCTTCTGCTAATGCTTCTTCTAACATTTCATCCAAGCGCTGAAGTTTGCCGGAATTATATTTGTCTAAGCTGGCTGCTTTTAAATATTGGGCTGGATGATTGCAGACTTGTTTGAGCTTAATTAATAACGCTAAAATCATTCCTCGGCGTTGCAATCCGGTGGCGGTATCAATTTCCGCTAAAGATTCTTCCACAACTTTTTGATAAAGCGTTGCTTGTTCGGGAGTTAGGCCACAAAATACCGTCATTTCTTGCTTTTCGGGCAAGTCTTGAATAATATCACGATCTGTTTTCAGTCGCCGCAGAATAAACGGTTGTACTAAGGAACGTAATTGATTTAATGAAGAGGAATCGCCATACTTTTCAATTGGCATCGCAAACCTGCGTTGAAAGAACTGCTTATTCCCCAAATAACCAGGATTGAGAAAGTCTAAAATAGACCAAAGTTCTTGCAGTCTATTTTCTACTGGCGTACCAGTCAAAGCAATGCGAAATGCCGCTTCTAATTGTCTAACTGCTTGGGATTGCTTGGCATCAGCATTTTTCACATTCTGGGCTTCATCTAACACTATGGCTTGCCACTCAACACTCTGCAAGGATTTTAAATCTCGGTGAACTAGTGAGTAACTCGTGACGACTAAATTGTACTTTTTCACTGCATCTGTAAACGCCTTACCTTTGGGGCGTTTATCACCGTGATATTGTAAAATTTTGAGTGTGGGAGCAAATTTTTTAACTTCTCGTTCCCAGTTACCTAATACAGAAGTTGGACAAACTAAGAGAGTGGGTTTTTCTAATACATCTTGTTCTTTGAGGTGTAAAAGAAAAGCGATGAACTGCACGGTTTTTCCTAAACCCATGTCGTCCGCGAGACAAGCACCCAAACCCCAGCGTTCGAGGAAGGCTAGCCAAGCTGCACCGCGTTGTTGATAAGGTCGCAACTGTCCTTTAAAGTTAGCAGGTGTGGGTAAAGGTGCGATCGCCTGATTATTGGTTAAGGCCCCAATTAATTCTTGTAATGCACCAGATGCTTCAAAACTAACTACTGGTAATTTTTCTATGGCTTGGGTATCCCCTGTACCCAAGCGTAAAGCATCTTCTAAGGACAGGGACATTTTTTCTTTTCGAGAAGCAAAAAATGCTTGGGCTGTCTTAATATCTTGAGGACGTAACTCCACCCACTCGCCATTAATTTCTACCAGTGGGCTATTTAATGCTACCAACCTATCAAATTGTGCTTTAGAAATCGTTTGTCCACCAATTGCCAATTTCCATTGGAAATTCAGCAAACTCTGTAATCCTAAGCGTCCTTGCTTTTGATTGGGTGTTTCGGCAGTAATTTTTAAACCCAAACGATTCGCCCATCCTTCACGATTTGCCAAACTGGGTGGTAAAACTACCCCTAACCCGCTATCTTCCAATCTCCAAGCCACAGACTTAATAAATTCATAAGCCTGGATGGGGTTAAGAGTCAGAGATTGGGGATATTCACTTTCCAAACTCGGTGCGATCGCGGGATATAATCGCGAAGCTAATCCCAAACCCCGCAGAAATGTTTCTTGGGGTTGTTCAATGGTGCGATTTTGATAGACTAATTGCTCAACTGGATGCTGCCAAATCGTTGCTGCATCTACTAAAAACGCTGGATCATCGGCAGCTTGTAAGTAATATACCAATTTCCATTCCGATTCTCCATCCTCTGGCGATCGCAGTTCAAAGCAGGTGCGAAACAAACTTTTATAAGTTAATTGGTATTGTAGCGGCATTGTCCAAGCATTCATTGCTGCTTGTAGCCTATCCACACCAATTGCATCTGCACTAACTGTTGACGATTCACTCGTTAAGCTTTGCAGCCACTGGCGCACTCCCGCAGGTAAAGATGCCATCACCCTATTTTCCACTAAGGGTTGAGAACCAATCATTTCTCGCACTTGGGCATCAATCGTACTATTGAGAAATCCTAATAGTAATTCTTGCGGCTGTAATGGTAAATCTATATATATTTGAGATTGATTTATTTTCCCAATCCCCATTTGATATGTCCGACAAGCTAAGGGCATCAACTGTGAAAATTTCTCTAACCTTGTGCCATCTACAGCACTATCTAAAAGTACTTGCCAGCTAGCCACAAAACTATCAGTTTCTTTAGAAAGATTAGGGAGAAATTTACATCTAGAAATTAAATCTAAACTCCATCTGGCTACTTGCGACCAAAAGCGTAAATCTCCACCTAAAAAGGCATCATTGCCGCTAATACTATTTAACGGCAGAGAAGCCAGAAATTTCATAGCTGCACTAGGGTTTAGACAAAAACCCTCCACTCGCCAAGGGTGCAGATATTGCTGTGAGTCTTTTGCTGGTGAAGATATTACTGGGGTTTCCAAAACCGCAGAATGTAGAGGAAAAATGCTGTTTTCAGAAATTTGAGTTGGTAAAGCAATGACTTGGGATTCGCTGGGCAGTTTTACTTCAGCAACAGTTGCACTTTGACGTTTTTTCCCAGCGCTAACAGCCACCTGGGTTTCTGGAATTATATGAGGAATTGTCAGATTCTGCGAGCGCAACCACTCACTTAACTCCTGTGGTGCCATTACCAGGGGATTTGATGGAATCTCAAAACCAGCATTACCATCAGAATTATCCTGTGCAGAACGCCAAGTTTCTCCCCAAATAAATAAACAACTATTTTGCTTTTTATTTAACCAAATACCGTGTAAAATTGCCATTTTCTAGCTACCGTTCAACTACTTATATGTATTAATAAATCAAGGATTAATTTTAAATAAGAGTTACATTAATAATTTGATAAATTTCTGTTTTGTCTTGCTGTATTAGGGGTTATTTTTTGATAACCTATCTAATTTGACTATATTCATATTTAACAGAATTTGCTTGATTTATTTATGTAGGGTAATACCCTATATCTAAGCTTTATCACCTATTTAGGTTTTTAAAATCAATATTAATCTTGATAACATAGTCAGCATAATTAATTTCTAAATTAGCTAGATTCATATCTAAATACATTTAACTAAACCCTTATTTAATATAATAAATATTGAAAACATCAAGATAAATTACAGATTTATAATAATGCAATTACCCCTGAAGCAAGTTATAAAAACTGGCATTACGGTAGAACTAGATTATATGCATCCGCAAGAACAGGAAGAAGTAAGAGCATTATTAAATCTAGTAATTACTGAAGGTAAAACCTATCCTCAAAAACAACCCCTTTCTCCTGGAGAATTTGCGGCTTATTGGTTGAGTCAGGATGCCTTTGTTGTGAGGGCAACTGATCAGAGTAGTACACACAAACCCAAAGATATATTAGGGGCTTTTTATCTAAAACCAAACTTTCCCAGCCGGTGTAGCCATATTTGCAACGCTGGTTTTATTGTACAACCACAGTTGCGGGGTCAGGGCATAGGGCGGTTTATGGGAGAGGCGATGCTAGCGATCGCAACTAGCCTGGGCTACGAGGCAGTGATGTTTAATTTGGTCTTTGAAACTAATATACCGTCAATTACCCTGTGGCAGACATTGGGATTTGAGATTATTGGGCGTATTCCCCAAGCAGCTAAGTTAGCTGATGGACAAGTAGTAGACGCACTGATGATGTATCGTGCTTTATGTTGACAAAGTTGTTTATCTTTGTATGTACCTGAAGCCAGCTAGAGGGCAGAAATGTTAGGATTGCCACAGAGAGAGAATAGCGTGCATAGAAGGAAAAAAAACTGAATGACAGAAGTTGATAAGTCAATATCCTTTGACGGACGGGATATTCGACTGAAGGTTGGCCTACTAGCTCCCCAGGCTGGTGGGTCGGTTTTGATACAATCAGGGGATACAGCTGTTTTGGTAACGGCTACGCGATCGCAAGCCAGAGAAGGCATTGATTTTCTTCCCCTCACAGTAGATTACGAAGAAAGACTATATGCTGCGGGTAGGATTCCCGGCGGGATCATGCGGCGTGAAGGTCGTCCCCCAGAAAAAACAATTCTTACTAGCCGTCTGATAGACCGTCCCCTGCGTCCGCTGTTCCCTTCATGGTTGCGCGATGACTTGCAAATTGTCGCTTTGACATTGTCAATGGATGAGCAAGTACCACCAGATGTGTTAGCTGTTACAGGTGCTTCTATTGCTACCCTGATTGCCCAAATTCCATTTAATGGGCCAATGGCAGCAGTTAGGGTGGGTTTAGTAGGTGATGATTTTGTCATTAACCCAACCTACGCAGAAATTGAAGCTGGAGACTTGGATCTGATCGTAGCAGGTTCACCAGATGGGGTAATCATGGTAGAGGCGGGAGCCAACCAGTTACCAGAGCGAGATATCATTGAAGCGATTGATTTTGGCTACGAAGCTGTACGGGATTTAATCAAAGCGCAACAAGATTTAGTTGCAGAACTAGGTCTACAAATTGTGCAAGCAACTCCCCCAGAAGTAGACCAAACTTTAGACAAATTCATTAGCGATCGCGCCAGTGAAGAGATTAAGAAAATTCTCGCGCAATTTGAACTGACTAAGCCAGAGCGTGATGCCGCTTTGGATGTAGTTAAAGAAAGCATTGCCAATGCGATCGCAGAATTGCCTGAAGAAGACCCAGTTCGCGTTGCTACAGCCGCCAATAGCAAAGCCCTAGGTAACACCTTCAAGGAAATTACCAAACACTTCATGCGCCGTCAAATCATCGAAGATAACGTTCGCGTTGATGGTCGGAAACTCGATGAAGTGCGTCCTGTTTCTTGTTTAGTTGATGTTTTACCTAAGCGCGTTCACGGTAGCGGCTTGTTTAACCGTGGACTCACCCAAGTATTATCTGCTTGTACCCTAGGTACTCCCGGAGATGCCCAAAACCTCAACGATGACCTGCAAACAGACCAATCTAAACGCTACCTGCACCATTACAACTTCCCACCCTTCTCTGTTGGAGAAACTAAGCCGATGCGCGCCCCAGGACGGCGGGAAATCGGTCACGGGGCACTAGCAGAGCGAGCGATGTTACCAGTGCTACCACCAAAAGAACAATTCCCTTACGTGATTCGCGTTGTATCGGAAGTACTTTCTTCCAACGGTTCCACCTCGATGGGTTCAGTTTGTGGTTCCACCCTAGCTTTAATGGATGCTGGTGTGCCAATTATCAAGCCTGTCAGTGGTGCGGCGATGGGTCTAATCAAAGAAGGTGATGAAGTCCGGGTTCTCACTGATATCCAGGGCATTGAAGACTTTTTAGGCGATATGGACTTTAAAGTCGCTGGTACGGATACGGGAATTACTGCCTTACAAATGGACATGAAAATTTCCGGTCTGTCATTGGACATTATTGCCCAAGCAGTCCACCAAGCGAAGTCAGCCCGCTTGCACATTTTAGACAAAATGCTGCAAACCATCGACACACCACGCACAGAAACCTCACCCTATGCGCCACGGTTGTTAACTATCAAGATTGATCCTGACATGATTGGTCTGGTGATTGGGCCTGGAGGTAAGACCATTAAAGGTATTACTGAGGAAACAGGTGCAAAAGTGGATATCGAAGACGATGGCACCGTCACGATTTCTGCTGTGGATGAAAGTAAGGCGAAGAAAGCTAGAAACATCATCCAAGGCATGACCCGTAAATTGCACGAAGGTGATGTCTATGTGGGACGAGTCACGCGCATTATACCTATTGGTGCCTTTGTGGAATTTCTGCCTGGAAAAGAAGGCATGATCCACATTTCCCAACTAGCTGACTACCGCGTTGGCAAAGTTGAAGATGAAGTGGCTGTAGGCGATGAAGTGATTGTCAAAGTGCGCGAAATTGACAACAAAGGTCGGATCAACCTTACACGTTTAGGTATCCATCCTGACCAAGCAGCTGCAGCGCGGGAAGCAGCAGCAGTAAATCGGTAATCGATTTAGGATTTTAGATTGAATCTAAAATCCGCGATGCCTTAGGGCAAGGCATCGCTGTATGCTTCTCTTATTCAACTTTTAAAATTATTAGAGCCGCAGGACTGATGTCGCGGCTAACAAAACTCAGCCTGTCTACACAGGCTTAATGTAATTCAGAACTGACAAAAATTAAAAAAATACCCAAATTTTAAGGGCATGGCGTAGATAAGATATTTGATTTTCTCAAAGTCTTGAGATGCCATGCCCCTATGTGTTGTTGATTTATTTTTTGAAGTTCATGTAAATAAACTGAATATTGGATTGTAGATTATCTTGCACTTGGCGCTCGTAAATTTCTCGGCAATCCTAAACAACCTAGGATTTCTATTTACTTTTTAGTTGAGTATGAATATCAAGTTACTGAATTTAGGGCTACAGACCGTATTCAATCACCAACTTTCCCGAATCTTAATGTAAGCACTCAACAGATATTCCAAGCTGGAATTAGTCGTCCTGACTCATCTAATGGTCAGTAGATTTCACTCCCAGAATATCAAAAATATAAGGATTGCTGTTGGATTCCACGATGTTTGGGCAGCACTCTAAGTATTGTTTGAGAATCTGGAAACAGCTTTATATTCAAGGTTTGTAATCTAATATCCCAAATCTAATATCCCAAATATTTATCAGTCGTTAGGCTCAATATACAATACTCACTTTGTCAGTTTCTGAATTTACGCTATGTTTGGTATTGAAAGAATTAGCCTACGTGGTTAACTTTAACTCTTAACTTGATATACAGCATTGTGAGTGCTAAACGTCTGCCAGAAACCATCGCCCATGTCAAAATAACCCGCCAATCTTGGCAACACGGCTTCCTTGAGGGCGAAGTAAGTGCGGGTGAGTATGAATGGCAGTTCCAATGGCATTTTCGCCGGGGAGAACTGTCTGTAAAGCCTTCTCAAGGTCGGGCCTTAATTAAAGAACCTTTAGGTCGTTTCTTAGAAAAACAAGATTATCAGTTAGAGCCTGGAGGAGACTATGCTTTTACTATTCGAGCTGAACTGTAAGCTTTTACTATTCCTAACTACTGTTAGCTGCTAACTGATTCTGCTAGGCGATTTAAGTATCTTTCAATTAAAAGAATGGCAACAATATCATCTATGGGGCGTGGTGGTTGTCGCATACCTTGCGGTAACAGCTTAGTCAGCCCTTTAGGTGGGTACATTTGCCAATAGCGATCGCGTGCTTCTAAAGTGGTATAGCGTTCATCCACCAAAATAATATTCAACTGTTCTACTAATTCTTTTTGCAGTCGCTGTTTCCACTGCTTGGCTGTAGTTTGGTCACCCATTACCATCAAGGAAATAGGGTACTTTTGACGTAGGGTTTCAATGGTCGCGATCGCTGCATTTGCGGGTACAACCTGGTGATAATGTAGTTGCCGATCTAGTCCGATCACTGCTAATCCACACTTATCTCGACCGGGGTCAAAGCCTAAAATGACTGGTTGTGTCGGTGAGAATTCACGGAGATTCATAAGCAATTTAAAATTCAAAAGGTCAACTGTAACCACACTCTCATTTAGACTGCTGGCTCTTTTTGAACTACAAGTTCAATATATATCAGCCGCTTAAATCAGCTTAAATCGGATTAATATCTAGTTGGTTAATTTTTTAACCGACATTCCGCAGGTTAGTTAATAAAGAAGATAATATTTTCGACAAGGAGCACCAAAAAACTGGAGAATCCATTGCCTTTCCGGGGTTAAGTTGGTAATTTGCTTGATTTGGGCAATCGTAACCAAATGAATCGACATAAAACATTGGAACACCCAACGTAAGGTGGGAGTAGAAGTTGGCTTAC
>NZ_JACJPX010000143.1 GCF_014696315.1 Calothrix membranacea FACHB-236 | reverse complement strand
AAACAGAACAATAATTTTGGAGGGGGTTTGGGGGACGCAACCGTCACCCAATCGGGGGTTTGGGGGAGAATCCCCCAATTCTTCTGGCTTCTTTAATAAGTAACAAATCAATCGCTAATAAGCTTAAACCAAGCGTATTGAGCTATAGCTATGTCATACAATCCACATATAGAATGAGCTACAAAATTTGCAATACTTAAACTTCCACTTGATAATTCAAGATTAATTCATCTCCTGGTAAGCCTCTAATACCCCAGTTAGATTTAGGTGTTTCAAAAATAGTAATCTCAATATCAGCTACAGCAATATTAAACCGTTCATTAATCTTTTGAAAGAGTTGGCGAATCAACTGTTTTTTAGTTTCTATAGAGCGTCCTTCAAACATTATAATCTCGATAATTAGATATTGCTCTGACCTATCCGAGGGATAGTAAAAATCATTTGCTGCTAGTGGAAAGAAGCGATGAAATCGTTTTTCAGGGCTAATTTGTAAGACATCAATTAGAGCAGCATGAATCGTATTGGATAACTCTGCCTTAATCGGGTTTAATTTCTCTGCTAAAGCATATACTTTGATTTGTACCATATTTTTTATATTAGGTAAAATTACGAATTTCTTTGATTATTAATGTATTGATTTAGGTGATTAATCGCCCTTTGCATATGAATCGCATCATCATATAACTTGCTCATCATCATGGCTCCTTCTAGACTTGCAATGATGATAGTGGTAGCTTCATCAGCATCTAACCCAGCGCGAATTTCACCTCTAGAAATTCCTTTTTCTATAATTAAGCGAATTAGTTCTCGCCAAGAGTTCATCGCTTTTTGAGTGCGTTCTCGTAAGGCGGGATGAGCATCATCACTTTCAATCGCAGTATTTAATATTGGACAACCTCCTTTGATAGGTGGGTTGTCTACAAAGCTGCTAAATACGCCAATAATGGCTTGTAAACGTTCAATGGCATGGCGTTTACTACGCAATGCAGCTCTAGTATGCTGAGTTACAGTGGCGATCGCAAAATCAAAAGCCTGTAGTGCTAAGTCATCCTTACTTTGAAAATGATTGTAAATTCCTCCTTTTTGCAATCCTGTAACCCGCATGATGTCCGAAATTGACGAGCCAGCATATCCCTGTTGGTTAAACAGTTCTGCTGCTTGTCGAATAATTTTTGCTTTTGTTTCTTCGCCTTTGGACATCTAAATTATTTCCGACCGCTTGGTCTTAAGTAATTTATCATAGTCAATACTTGAGAATCAAGGGTCATGATCCAAATAAATTCATCAACAAAGTTGAGATACCAATGGTAACTCTGGAAACACAACGTCTACTGCTGCGAAGGTTCCGCCAGGAAGATTTTGATGAGTATGCTGCCATATTTAGCGACCCTGAAGTCACTCGCTATCTTGGTGATAGCGAACCGTTGTCACGCGTTGCCGCTTGGCTTTCATGGTGGGACATTGGCAACTGCGAGGCTATGGGATGTGGGCAGTTGAGGAGCGCCAAAGCGGAGCTTTAATTGGTCGGATTGGTTTCTTTTACCCTGAAGGCTGGCCAGGATTTGAAATTGGCTGGGCGTTGAAGCCTAGCTATTGGGGACGTGGTTACGCGACGGAAGGCGCAAAAGCTGCTCTTAATTATGGTTTCAGTGAGTTAGGTAAAGAGCATATCATCAGTCTTATCCATCCTGAGAATTTTAGATCTATGCAAGTTGCCAAGCGGCTAGGAGAGCAACTCGAAGGGAAGACTACAGTGTTTGGGAAAGAGGCGTTAATTTATGGTGTTAGCCGAGAAGCGTGGAATTTTACCTAACAGATTCTATGTGTTAAAAAAGTAGAGTCAGTCTAAAAGATTACCGCACCGCACAAATCATTAGAGCTTTGCTGACGTACTTTTTAGTTATTCTTCGTCGGTCAACTAAGTCTTGAGACTGCCAGGGTATGTTTAATTAGAAAGAGTAAGGTAACATGATAGTGACAGACTCTAGCTACGTATTTGCTAAGTCCCAAGATTCTCCAGAGCTAGAAAGGCTGCAAACAATCGAAAAAGTATTCGATCCAGCAACTCGCAAACGAATACTGGCAACAGGCGTAACCACAGGTTGGCGATGTCTGGAGGTAGGCGCAGGAGCTGGTTCTGTTATGGGATGGATGGCAAACATCGTTGGCGAAAGCGGCAATGTTGTGGCTGTAGACATGGATACTCGGTTTTTAAAAGATTCTCAGCCATCAAATGTAGAAATCTTACGAAAGGATATTCGGTATTTAGAGCTAGAAAAGCATTCTTTTGATTTGATCCATGCACGTTTTGTTCTCGTCCATATATCCGACTTTCAAGTTGCATTGTCTCAAATGCTCAGTATGTTGAAACCAGGTGGATGGATTGTGCTGGAGGAGCCTGATTTTGCTGCTGGTAGGGCGATTGTGGGAAACTCACAAGCACTCCAGTCAGTGAATCGAGTTAATCAAGCTATTTTGCGGATGTTTGCCAATAAAGGACTTGATTATGCTTTGGGTGTAAAGTTACCTGCTATTTGCCAGAGACAGGGCTTACAACTGTTATCAGTGGACAACGATACACCCCTAACCAATGGTGGTTTTGGTATAGCAACAGTGATGAAGATGTCTGCTATGCAACTTGCAGAGGCTTATATTGCAACTGGTCAAGCCAATCATGAGGACATTGAACATTATTGCCAATTTGCAGATGATCCCAGTACTTGGGCTATTTATCATGCCACAGTGGGAGTTGTGGCTCAACAATCTGCATAATTTATTTGGAGCGACACATCAATATATTCTAGAGGGCAAGGCAATGCCTTGCCCCTACAGTCTGTCGCATTCTTTTTTCAAATTGGTATTACGCACAGATGCACAGAGAAGAAGTTTTAAATTTCAATCCGTTAAATTTCATCCCATCATTGAGCAACTAAAAGATGTGACTCTCCACCATGCTACGAATCACATCTTTAAAGGTTATCAACTAGACTTTGTTGCCACTGTTTTAATTAATTTTTTAGCTTGCACTTAACCTTTGCAATAATTCTGTATATTTATCGAAATAAGGCTCATTCTCAATCATGCCATTATCGGTGCAGGGATATTCATTGCCATCCAACCAGACTAGGGTAAATGGATTAATTCTTTTCTCTTTTGCCAAAACTTTAGCTGCGAGGACAACTAAATAATTAGAGGTGACAATATCTCCACCTTGTAGTTTTAAGGCGAAGTCTTCTGCTAATCCATCGGGAACAGAGTCATGTTCAGCGTTATAGTAAAGTTTAGACATTGTAGTCATGCTTTGGAATAATGTTGGCGTTTAAAGTCCATGAAACTGACTCCATAAATTAGTTATGTTGATGCTTTTACCCTGGCATACATAACGGCATTCATAGGTTCTGCTTTTTTGGTTATGCTTCCATCAAGCTAGGATTTCATTGAACCGATCAATTATATATATGACTTAAGCAAGTGTCATATTTTTTTCGTTGAGGTTTGTCTAGGGGAGTAATTTCGCTTTAGTTTGAAGGATTCAAAGTCTTGCTAAAAGTGTTTGGCATAATCAGCGCTATGTTGCTTGGGTAAGGTGACGGTTACAGTAGTTCCTTGACCTACTTGACTGGATAATGTAATCTTTCCGCCATGTAACTCTACACAAGATTTAGCGATCGCTAATCCTAAACCTGTACCGGGAATTGTCCCGACGTTACTTCCCCGGCCAAAGGATTGAAATAAGTGTTCTTGATCTGCTATTGGTATACCAATGCCTTGGTCTTTGATGGAAAACATCACTTCTGATTCTTTTCCCATCAAGTGAACTTCTACAGTACCCCCTTGGGGCGAATACTTAACTGCATTGGACATTAAATTCACAAATATCTGTTGCAATAGTCCGCGATCGCCCCAAAAGTCTTGGTAATTTCCACTGCTATGAAAAATTAATTCATGGCGATCGCTAATTAGTTCTTGCTCCTGTTCCATCAAATCGCTGAAAAATTGCAGCAGATTCAGGGGGATGGGCTGAAATCTGGTTTTGTCCAGTTCGATTTGGTTGACCATCAGCATATTATCCACGAGTTTGGACATAGACCTAGCTTTGTGTTCTATGATTCCTAATAACTTTTGTTTTTTAGGATCGTCTAAATGCTGGCCATGTTTAATTACAGTCGATGCTGCTGCCAAAATCGAAGTTAATGGTGTGCGATATTCGTGGGAAACTGTGGCGACGATTTGAGATTTAAATGCATTAAGTTGCTTTTCTTTAGCTAAGGCGGCTTGAGTTTGGGCGAGTAATTCTGCTTGTTGAATTGCGATCGCTAATTGTACCGACAATTCATTGAGCATTTCCTCTTCATCAGCTTGCCAACCTCGCTCTCCGGAACTGTGGTGAGCAATCAACAAGCCCCACAGCTGATCTTCCTGCTGATCATTGTTACTCAAATGAATGGGAGCTACTAAATTTTCCTCGTTTTTAAATTTTTCTAACAATTGCAAATAAAAATTACTCCAGCCAGCGTTGTAGATATCTGACATAGGTAATTTACATCCCCAATGTTGGTTTTCACCCCCCACCTGATTACAGACATTTTGGATGTTATTGTATGGTTGAAGAGATGCACAACAATCAATTGAACAAGCTACAGTTTTACCCTCAATCTCCGAGGTGAACTGATAAACCATGACGCGATCGCACTTGAGAAGTTGCTGTACTTCTACTACCGCTGTGTTTAAAATCTGCTCTAAATCCAGAGACTGACGGATTCGCAGCGCTGTTGTGGCAATTAAACGCTGTCGTTCTCGATGTTTGTAAAGTTGGGCTTGCAAATAGGATTGCTTGATGGCATTGCGAACAGCTAGTTGCAGCACTTCTGGTTTGAGGTATTGCTTGACTATATAATCTTGGGCACCCCGTTTCATTGCTTGGACAGCAACCTCTTCATCACCCCGCCCCGTCAGCATAATTACGGGAATAGGGGTCTCAAATATTTTTTGATTCAATTTATCAAAAAAATCCAAGCCACTCATATCAGGCAAGCAAAAATCTAGCAGAATCACATCACAGCCAAGTTCTTGACACAATGCCAAGCCGCTTTCTGCACAGTCTGCCTCTAAAATTTGGTAGGACTGATAGGGATCTTGTAAAAGATATCGACGATAGATTTTCCGATCCGCTGCACAATCATCAATGATCAGTAGCGTCGATGTGTCCAACATAAAAGTATGAGGATCTGGGAGATTAATAGAGTTTTTGGGAATCAGGCCGTGAGCTATTGCATAATTCTAAAAATAATCTAAAATAAATATAAATAAAAGCTAAAATTTGTTGAAGAAACTTAAAGTGATCGGCTAACTTGCCTAAAAAATCACTCCAGTATTTAGTTATCAGCATTTAGTTGTCAGCAAGTAGTGGATAAATCCAAGAAATAGCCACTGAGAGGGGGGAACGACGTGACGCGAAGAACAATGCGATCGCGCAGACATAGAAACTGCGACACACTGAGAACTGCAATTCAGTGTGAATATCCAACGCCAGCACTAACCGATGGATACAATGTAATGCTGTATCCCGCTTCACATCCTGACTTTCTACCTAGTTTTTCAGCAATCAAAAATACCCAAAGTTGCTCTCAGACTGGTGGAGTATTAGCCTCCAGCCAATAAGCGACAAACGCTTGAATCGTCTTTTGGAGTTCTTGTGCATCCATCGGCTTGACTAAATAGCCATTTGCCCCCTTTTGGTAACACAATTCAATATCTTTAGGATTTGATGATGTGGTAAAAACCACTATCGGGATTTCTTTGAAACAGGTGTCTTGCTTAAGCCGTTCTAAGATATCACGACCATCAATTCCAGGTAAATTGAGGTCAAGCAGGATCACAGAAGGTTTAATACCAACAGAAGATTTTTCATTGTTGCCCTCTTGATAAAGTAAGTCTAAGACCTCGTCTCCATTGGTACAGCGATAGATAGGGTTCTGAACAGCCATGCGTCGCATTAAGCGTTGCAGCATCCTAAAATCTTCATTGCTGTCCTCAACCACGAGTAGAGGTTCATGAAGTTTCGTTGTCATCAGTTGTCTTAACAAAATGTAATCATTAAAAGATTTTTGTTACTTATCTTAAACTATTCCAGCGTAAAATAAAACGTTGAGCCAACGCCAACAGTAGACTCAACCCAAATTTGGCCGTTGTGCAGCTCGACAATTTTCTTAACAATTGCTAATCCGGCACCAACTCCGCCGCCAAATTTTTCTTGAGAGTGGAGTCGCTTAAACAATCGGAAGATAGTTTCTCGATGATGTTCGGGGATGCCAATCCCGTTATCTCGCACATAAAACACAGGTGCAGAGTTTTCGCCTGTACCATAGCCAATCTCCACCCATTGTTCTGGTTTATCGTTGTATTTCAACGCATTGCCAATCAAGTTACTAAAAACTTCGTTTACCAAGACAGAATCACAGGCAATTGTTGGTAAAGGTCGAGGAATGCGAATATCCAAAACCTGAGAGTATTGGCGGCTGGCATGAAATATATCAATTACTTGGGTGATTAATTCGTTAATATCAGTGGCTTTGGTGCGTAGTTGTGCTTTTCCTAACTGTGCCAGTCGTAACAAAGCATTAATTAAAGCCTCCATCCGCACTGATAAGGTGACTACTGTTTCTAGATACTCAATTGCGTCAGCATCAAGTACATGGGCGTAGTCTTCTATCAGCACAGTTGAGTAATTATAGATACCTCGCAAAGGTTCCTTCAAATCGTGAGATGCAGCGTAGGCAAAAGAACTAAGTTCGCGGTTACTGCGTTCTAACTCTAGGTTAATTTTGGCTAACTCATCGGCTTTAGAAAGGACAATACCGATGATCGCATTTCTGAGTGCGATCGCACTATCAAGTTCCGATTGTTTCCAGGCTAGGGAAGTTAATTGTACTGTCTCCTGCCATTTAGCGAAGGATTTTCGCGGCCCCAAGGTAACAGTACCATCAGCATCCAGGTGAATAGATGCATTGGGGTTTCCTGCCCAATTTACTGTTTGAATAACTTCCGGGCGAAACCAGAGAATGTAATAGCGCCGCACTTGCGAAATCCGCAGCAATAATAAGCCGCTAGCAGTATCTTTAAAGACAATACCATCGGGGTAAAGCTTGGCTAAAGAATCGGTATAAAATAAATTTTCCCCTACCTGAGTCTCTGCCCATTCAATTAACGCTCGAACTTGCTCAAGATTGGGTGTTCCACCCACCAAGGTAATTTCATTATCCAAACAAACTGCTGCACCAGAAGCACTGACAACATCCAACAAGCGGATTTCTGGTTTAATCAAAGCATCGATAAAATTATCAGCTTGGGAAATGGAGGCTAAAAAGTCAGATTGGAGGGATTTTAGCTTCACCTCATAGTCCCATTCCGAATGACTCACCTTGTGCGCTAACTCTGAGGAGACAATTTGTCCCAGAAATTCGCAGATTTTTCGTATTTCATAAGGAAGATACTTTGGTGTGTGATGATGACAAGATATTAAGCCCCAAAGCTTCCCTTCCTGCATCAGCGAGATTGCCATTAGTGCCCTCACACCCATATTTTGATGAAATTCTATACAGCAAGCATCAACACTCCTGAGTACAGATAAGCTTAAATCCAGAGGTTGATGGCTTATAGGGTGATCTATTGGTACTAAGTTAACTGCTTGAGCATTGATATGTGGAATAAATCGGAGTTGACACCGGGTATATAAATCTCTACTTTGGGCAGGAATATCTGTGGCGGGATAATGCAGTCCCAAATATGGTGATAAATCCTCTCGTTTGGCTTCCGCGACTACAGCACCAGCGCCTTGCAGGTCAAATTGATAGACCATTACTCGGTCAAACCCTGTGATTTTGCGGACTTCTGTAGCTACCAAATTCAAGAATTCTGGGAGATTAGAAGTGCGTTGCATTTGGGCGATCGCATCACTTACCAAAGCATGAAAACTCAAGAAACTGATTTCTGAACTAGATGCGTAGACGTAGCCCGTCGTAGACATCGCTTCTAACTCGACAATCAAAACATTTGCTGTGCGATGCACAATGCAATCAAAAAATTGCTCTTGATGGTTAGTAATGATTGATACTTTGTAATTGCTGACACTACCAATATTTTTTTCCCAGCACTGCTTGATAGCTGCAACTTGTCGCTCATCCAGCAAGCAGTTTAAAGATTGACCAAGCAAATCTTCGGTAGCTTTACGAAAGTATTGCTGTGTATTGTTACTAACTTGCAGAATCTCTAACTGGGAACTCAGTGCTAGTAAAACGCCATGAGGTTGGATTGAGCCAGGTAGATGAATCGCTCTGCGATCGTGGTTAGTCAAAAAAGGATTTTGGGCTGTGGTCTCTTCTGACTGGCTCATAAATTTAGTTTAGTGGCAAGCTTATTTTTGCAATGCCGCAATTAAATTTTACATTTCTTTAAACCATAACAGAAAAATATATATTCACCGCAATACAGCGCGTTTAAAAGCAAAGTAAAGTTAATTTAGGGTGGGTACTGCCAAATACTTGGCTTAAAACTCGATGAGAACTAGTACAGTTCGGCGGAAATGAGCCAAGTATTAGACAGCCAACACTTTACCTTTATATGTCCACTTAAAAGGTTTAGCCATTGTTGTATTGAAATAGTCGATAA
>NZ_JACJPX010000142.1 GCF_014696315.1 Calothrix membranacea FACHB-236 | reverse complement strand
CTCACAGCAAAGGAGAACAGCAGCCACCAGAGTCATTAGATGAATCTAGGAGAAACGTTTCTCCTAAAAAAGAAGAAACGGAATCTCTTGATAACATTTCTGATAATTTAGATGAGCAGACAGAATCTAGGAGAAACGTTTCTCCTAAAGTGGAGTTGGAGCAATCAAAGACGGTAGAACAGGTGTTTGAGAGCTTGGGACTCATGAATTGGCTATCGTTCACTACCAAGCGTTTACCGTTGCTCAATCTGCCCGAAGAAATTTTAATGGCACTGCGATTCGGCAAGTTAGAATACACCAAAGCCCAAGCCTTGGCACGGGTAAAAGATGAGGAACTGCGAAAACAACTCTTGTCAGGGGCTATAGAAAACGATTGGTCTTTAAGCAAAATTAAAGAACAAATCATCGCCAGCACTGCTGCTGAACCACCAACCTCTAAAACACCTAACCAAATACCAGAAAGGCTAAAAGATATTACGCAGCGCATTAAAAAACGTCAGCTATGGAAAGAACCTCGCAAGGAAAAACAGCTAGTAAATCTTCTAAACAAGCTAGAAGCCTTACTAGGGGATGAGTGAATTGGTATGAGTTGTCAGGTAGTCTCTACGAATAGAGTTTAAAACCGCCATATCACTCAGATAACATCTGATACCTAGAAACGCTTAACTCCTTTCCCTGTTGTTTCTCAAAAAGTACTGCTACTCGTCGAAGATTACTCCTACCTAGCCAAAGCCATCGAGCAATTAGATCAGCTTTAGGTAGAAACTCTCTGTCATACTCTATAGCAAGCTTACTTGGAATTCGCCCACCACAAACTTCAGATAGCCGTGTTGTTACTTCGGCAACACCACCTGCCACAAGATCAGTAACCGCAGCAAAATCTTCGTCGATACGATCGCCCTCATCAATTGCAGTTGTGCCAATTCCAATCTCCCCTAAAGACCATTTAGCATAGTGGCTTGAATAGGATGAGAGAAGACGTGCCATATCTTGGCTCCTACTTGTATTAGCAAAAAGGCTATCTTCATCTGATATCCAATAAATATTCTGTTTCGACTGTGATAAGCCTCCGATAAGACAGCCTACAAAATGGGTTAACCGAAGTGCCTCCTCCAACTCTTTGTCCTTCCAACGCCCTTGTAACTGTAGGATTTTCCGCATTTTGTCATAGTCATCAGAGTTTAAACAAAGATTGCGGATATTTTTATTTACAATTACTACGAAACAAAGCCCATGAATATATTCAGCAGCAGACAGGAAAGGTATCAAGGCTTTTGCACGCTGGCGGTCTGAGAGACTTTTATAGGACATACGCCTACCATCAGCCAGATACTCTTGGCGCACCTTCTGACTTAAAACCAACCAATCTACGGATGCCTTTAAATCAGCACATAAGATTACACTTACGTGATAACGGCTACTTTTATTGGCTCCGCTGTAGTCAGAGGCAATATACATTGTTGGCCCACTTATTGTGGGAGGTTTCTCAACCTGTAATATGCGATCAATAGTAACTACCCAAGGATACAGAGGTGTTGTGATTTCTCTCCAAGGCATCTTTGTTCCATAGATTATGACTAATAGATATGGCTAACTATTTATTATGTGGAAACTTTGTATATAACATTCATATTCGCATATTATACGGAATTTTTCTGCATAACTATCTTAAATAAGCTGATTATATAGTTTATAGCAAAGTAATCAAATTTTTCTTAATTATTTTCTTACTTGCACTTCATTCATTAATAAAAGCGTGAACTATTCACTTGAGGATAGTTCACATCTTTCAAGGTGGTCAGAAATCAGTGATAATTTTCTCAACTCGCCAATGCCAAGCAACTGATAGTCTCTGGTTTATTAATCGGCGACCTAATTCACTGAATGTTGCTGTGAGTAGAGCGCGGGAACTGTTTATCCTGGTGGGGAATCTGGGGCGAATCTCTGAGGGTGGTTATACCAGAGAGTTGGTGGAATATATCAGGGAATTTGGAGAGATGAGATAATTTTAATAAAGTGCGAAGGGTAATAGTTATTGTGCGCTGAGGAAACTTATGAGACTAATTCAATATATTAAAAAATTAAATACTCTAATAAATAGTTTAAAGCAGCGACGATTATATGCACTTCTGTTTACACTAACTCTGTGCTTGGTACTTTCTACCTCAGCAGTTCCCAGCTATTCTCAATCTCCTACCCCTGCTCTCACTCCTACCTTACCTAATGAAAAACTCAAAAAGGAAATTCAGCAGCAAGCTGAATATGATGTTGAAAATGATATTCTAAGAAAGCCGACTAGAGAATTAGTTGATCTATATGGTAAGGAAGCTGTTAATGTAGAACCTAAAATAATTAAAAGAATTTATGATGATGAGTATCAAAAACGCTACGAAGCCAAGAAAAAAGACTTACGAGAACTCTTAAAACCAGAAAATGGATGGTTAGCTGCAATAGTTCTGTTTTTTGTATTAATTTTTAAAGATACTTTAACAAAATGGATAGGTAACTTTTTTGAAGCTGTAGGAAATCAAATTTATAGCAAACTCTCAGGAATCCCATTACTACGTGGTGTCGCCTTAAACCGATACAGAGAAGAACTCAAACAGAAATATGAGAAATTAAAAATTTCGTTTCGACCTGATAGACCTTTAAAATTAAAAGATATATATGTTCCACTAAAATTTACAGGTACTGGCGATAATGAGTTGATTGATGCCTTCCAAGCTATAACTAACCATAGCCGACTCATAGTTAAAGGGTCTCCGGGTTCCGGTAAAACAATGCTGCTAAGGCATATTGCTCTTTGTTATGCTGATGGTCGTTGGTCTAGCTTATTTAATAAATTTCCATATATTCCAATTTTATTAGAACTACACCGATTAAGTTCTTCAGAAAAGACAATACAAGAACATTTAGAGGATGCCTTTGATAGAGATGGCTTTCCTAACGCTAAACATTTTGTCTCTGAAAGTTTAGATAAAGGTAGATTGCTACTGCTGTTTGATGGTCTTGATGAAGTAAATAGCGATTCTCGTGCGCGGGTAGTTAATGAAATCAAAAATTTATTAGATAAGTATCTAAAGTGTCCTGTTATTATTACTTGCCGCACTGCTGTTTACAGAGATGAGTTTCATGAGGTAGTTGAAAGAACGCTAGAAGTTGTTGAGTTCAACGACCAACAAATTCGTGAATTTTTAATTTCGTGGAAGCCAGATATGCCAACAGATAAATCTGTTGATCAACTTATACAAACGTTGCATGATCGACCTCGAATTATGGCGTTGGCACGTAATCCACTAATGCTTACTATTATTGCTTATCTTTATGCTGATACTAATTTTGTTTTACCCCATTCAAGGGCAGAGTTTTATCGAAAAGCAACAGATATTTTATTAGAACAATGGCATCAAGAACGCAACCAATTTCAAGCGCGTGATAAAAAACTTATACTTCAGCACTTGGCACTTTTCTTTCAAGACAATGCTAACAAGCAAGGGCAAGACCGTCGTAGTGTAGATTGGAGAATTGTTGAATTAGAAGTCAAAAAAATACTCCCTGACCTCAATCTTCAGCCTGAAACTGATACTAAACAAATTCTGCAAGAAATTGTAGAACGTAATGGGTTGTTACTTGCTATTGATGGCGGTGAACGTTACCAGTTTGCACACTTGACCTTACAGGAGTTTTTTGCAGCAAGCCAATTACTAAACAATGCTAACGGTCTAATTAGTCGCTTTAAAGCTGACCCTGACGCTTGGCGTGAAACACTAAAACTTTGGTGTGGAATAGCTGGAGATAGTACAAGTTTAATTAAAGAAGTACGCACAGTAGATCCAGTTGTTGCATTTGAGTGCTTAGCTGATGTTCAAAAAGTTGATTCGACATTGGCTAATGAAATTATTAATAGCTTTAAACTATGGCTAGGAGAAGAGGGAAAGGAGGATATAGTAAATCCAGCTTTTGCATCTGTAGCTGCAGACGAAAGAAGACGTACAGATGTATTCATTTTCTTAAAAGAAATGCTTGAGAACACAAGTGAAACAGATGCTCGTCGTAAGGCATCTGTAAACGCTTTATCGTTGACCAATTTACCAAATGCGGCGGAATTACTAACTCAGCAGTACGCCAATTTAAATAATATAGAATTTCGCCTAATACTAGATCAAGGATTGATACGTATGGGCGATATAGCTGTAACTGAAATTGAGAAAATTGTAAAAAATAATTCTATCAATCAGGTGATGGATGCTCTAGTAGGTATTGCTACGCCCACTGCTTTACAAGCTTTAGTTAATTTGCTCTGGGATAAAGAGGACAATAAAGCTTTGCGTGCTGCATTACTTTTGGCTTGTTTAATTAAAAAAGAAAAATACAAGTCAATGCTTAATGCTTGTCAAGTTCTCCAGAGTTATTCTCGACAAGATAGTTTTGATTGGATAATTGGAGCTTATGAAGCAGAGCCAGTTCTTCATAAAATTTTATTACAAATAATTTACATTATCAGCAAAAAATTACCAGACCCAGTTTCGATAATAGACCAGATGTATATTCGAGATTTTGACCAAAAACTCATTATACCTATATGCCTTATTCAAGCCTTAGAAAATCCACAATTCAATAATTTGCTAAGTAAATCAGATAAAAATTTGATTAAAAACGGAAAGTATACAAATTATATTTTAAAGCTTATAAAATATAATGAATCCACTATTTGGGGGTTTTTTATAACAAATATATATCCTTTATATTTGTTATATTTCATGGTAGAGAATGAAAATGAATATAATGATAATGAATATCTAATAAATAAGACAAATATATCAATGACGAAGTTAAAACTTTGGTGGGTAAAAAATCGGGCTTGGGTGTTGTGTGAAGAGGATAAAAACTATAAGTTAAATAACGAAAAATTATGGGATATGATAGGAAGGAGAATGATAATTGATGCGGAAGAAAAACTCATAGTATGGCATGATTATTTATCATTCACTCAGGAATGGAGAGGAAAGATAATAATTAATCAAAAACTCGCAGATATCAATAAAGTATAGTTTTTTCAAAAAATTAAACCACATTTAGCCAAATGATACTAAGCTCGACTTTATCCAAAATCAAAAATCAAGAACTTGGTTCTCCTTATAGAGCAAAAATTAATTATAGCTTTTTAGCAAAAACTTTTTCCGTGTCACTGATTCACAGCAAACTCGAAAAAGTAAAACTACCATCCTATATCTCTATAGGGGTTAGCATTAGTGATACGTTGCTAAAAAATGGCTAAAGTCGAGCTAACCGAGTAAAAAGATTTATTTCTTCTGTTATTTTTTTTGAAACTCTAAGTTGAGGAAAAGTAAAACCTTACTAATTCCAACTCCAAATAGAACTAAACTTGTTAATGTACTAGAAAGAATAGTAACTGATATTGGAGAGTTTATAATAATGCTACTTATAATTTTGTTCATCAATTCATTTGAAACAAAAGTGATTATACCAGATAGCACGTAGAAGAAAAATACCTCCCACCAATTGCTTTTAACTAAGGCTCGACTGTATTGAAAAGCTGCTTCACCTTTTTGGTCTCGAAGTATAAAGGCAAGGTAATAGTAAATATTATTTACTAGATAAATAACTCCTGGAACTACTATTAATAACAGCCTTAACATAAAAATAGTATTAAATGTTATAGATAACCAATTTAATTGCATTATCCGAGGCAAAATTCCTTGAATTGTAATATTAAGCTGAGGATTGCCCCCTAAAATATAACTTTCTACAAAAATAGCAAATATAATAGTAGAAACTGGCTCTACAACGAAAAAATAAAATAGAGTAAATAATAAGTAACAAATAAAATAATTACCGTTAAAAAGAAACTCAATAATATTTAAGGGAAAAAACTGGAAAATAGCTGAGAAGGTTGATATCATGCAGACAAGGCTAAAAAAACTTCGGAAATGCTTTAGATATAAATTGAATCCCATTACTAATAGTTCAAAAAATCCAAGCTTTCTATTCCTAAGTTTAAAAAGGATACTCATGCAGGATAATTCCTCACGGTTGCTATAGCCTTGCTTTACTATAGAACTTTCGCTTAATCTTTATGGCATCTGTTGAGTGTCTCTGAAATAAAATTTTGTAAATTATTTTTTATATGCGAAATAGGGGTAGTGTTAAGGGGGGTGAACGAAAAAAGGTGTGGGAGAGTAGTTAGCGGTTATAATCCGCTAACATAACTCTTGATGCCATGCAACCAAACTACCCATGAACAACCTCCAATCAATTCTGTCTCATATCGGTGACACACTTAAGGACTTACCGGAGTGTCACCATTTGGAAGAATTTGTGGGTGAATTCTACAATATGTGGCTAAAATTAGGGAATGAGGTGCAACAAAGCTTATTCCAAGCCAAAATAGAAGAAAAAGAAGCCGAATACTCACATCCGAGAACTAAACGAGAAAAAAGATATTACACCCCATTAGGTGAAATGGTTCTTGTACGTAGAGCTTATGAGACAACAGATGGTATTAAAGTCCTAGTTGATGAAGAGTTAGGGCTACCAAAAGATAAATGGCTACCAATGGTATTAGAATTAGCCTGTGCCTTGGGAGTTAGTAGTGAATTTCCAAATTCTCACTCCTTGTTTCAAAAATGGACAAGACTAGATTTGACACAAAAAACCTTAGCTAATCAAGTAGAAAAGACAGGAAATCAACTACAAACACAAGAGTTTCAGGTTCGATGTGAGCCAAACACTTCTTCACAGTTTGAAATTCCCAATCAAGAGCAAGAACCACCAGATTTATTATATGTGGGAGTTGATGGAGTCATGACTCCCTTAAATCAAAAACAAGGATATAAAGAAGCAAAAGTTGGTGTAATTTTCTGGAGTAAAGACCATAAAAAACTTGGTAAAAAAAGAGGTGTCATCCGACAACGAGAATATGTAGCTACTTTAAAATCACGCGGAGAATTTAGAGAAAGAGTATCGCAGTTATATAATCAAGTAGCAGGTAAAAAAAACACAAAAACCGTATTTCTTGGTGACGGCGCACATTGGATTTGGGCGATGGCATCAGAACAATTTCCAGGCGCAGTGGAGATTCTCGACTTTTTTCATCTCTCGGAATATGTGTGGGCAGTGGCGAAAGCCGCTTATCCAAACAAAGAAGACTATCAAAAGGATTGGGTAAAAACTCAACAACAACTCTTGAAAAAATCTGAATGGACTACAGTAATTGAAAATTGTCATCACTTCCCCAAAAAGAAGAAAGATTTAAGCAAAGCAATTACCAATTTAGAGCGTTATTTAACTAATAATCAGAGTCGTATTGATTATCGCTCCTATTTAAAAGCGGGTTTAATGATTGGTTCAGGAGTTGTTGAAAGTTCCAATCGACGTGTGGTTACTCAAAGATTAAAACAGGCTCTTCTGCACTGGTCTTTTTTTGGAGCAGAAGGAGTTATGGCTCTGAGGGCAGCATATTTAAGTAATTCAACAAGATGGTCAAATTTTTGGTCATCCTTATCTTATAATTCCCCGTAAGTTAGCATAAAGCTGACGATAATATTTGTCCTTTTAAGCTTGTATTTAATAGTGGTCAAAACGAGAGAACAAAATCTTTCAGATTTAGCAGACAGAATAGAACAATTACAAACCAAAAGGGAAGAAATCAACCAAGAAATCTCCACTCTCCTTAAAAGTGAGGTAGCTGAAGAGAGTTGTTGGATTGTTCGTTACCGAGCTAAGGGTAAGGGTGGAGCTTATTGGTATTACAAGTGGCAATCATCCCAAGCCATCTTTGTTACCAAAAATGGATTCAAGAGTTGCCATCAATATATTGGTAAAGCAGGTAGCCCAGCTTTCTTAAAGGCAGTTGAGATGATGAAAAATCGCACAAAAATTGAAGCATTAAACCAGGTGCTTCATACACTAGAGCTAGGACTAAATGACCTAGTTGAAGAAGCTACAAGATATCAAAAATCTGATGAAAGTTAAAATTTATCTTACTCAGAGTATAGTTAGCGGGTTATATCCGCTAACTATACTCTTCCCCACACCTTTTTTCGTTCACCCTGTTAAGGGTAGGGCTAATTCAAAGCTGCAACTCAGTTTAGGCAAGAATTTGGAAGGTTATCTAAATCCGTTAGCGTATAAAAAAACTGTTTTGGCAAGATGTTCTCTAATTCAAGAACTCGTTGCGCTCTCGGCGGCGACAGCGAAGTGGCTCTTGCGGGCTTGAGGATCTAGTTAGCCCAACCAGTAATTTTTTGCCCGTAAGAGCCACCGCCGAGAGCGAGCGAAGCGGCAACGAGTTCGTCGGCGCAACATGAGTGAGATCACCGACTTAAACCGCGCTGCTGCTGTCTGCGTTTCTGTTGCTCTATGTGCAGTATTTCTAGCAAATCCTCATTCCAAGTATGATTATTAGGTGGAAGTTGCTTACTTTGGGGCAACAATTTTAATACAGAATTAGCAGTTTTTTTACCTTGGTCATCTTTACTAAATGCCAGCCCAATTCTGCTGATATTTTTGAGGAATTCTAGTGGCAAGTTATCCGGGTCATCCACTACCAAGTACATTGTTTTCACTGGTGGTAGCCCCTTGTGTGCGTTCATATCCATATGTGCTATCGACAGTGCATCAATGGGTGAGTCACACAAAAATACTCTCTCGATTTTATCGTCTGTTTCTCTACCCAAGTTAATGTGAAACCAACTCTGTCTTGATTGCGTGTTTTCGCTGTTCTGCGAACAGCGATCGTCTTGACGCGGGGTGTCCCAAACCAGTGCGCCTGATTTTTCACCATTGAGATCGCGTTTGATAAAAACAACTTTTCTTTGCTGGTCTATGTAACCCAACCCTTTAAGATGTAATGTTTCTACTAAATTTGACGAGATGCCGCGTTGCTGAGTCAGGTAATTTTTGAATGCAGGCCATAGCTTCTCATCTTCTGATGGTGGCGTGAAC
>NZ_JACJPX010000141.1 GCF_014696315.1 Calothrix membranacea FACHB-236 | reverse complement strand
TATTGCTTGGCAGCCGTCGGCTGGCACAAACTCACACCCCCCTACAACGATTATCATTCTTATTCGGTTTCATATTTAATTCTATGAAAGTCCTGTGTAGTGCAGTGTTGAGGAATTCCAGCTTGATTCTCGCTCTTTAATATTTAGATGCGTTTGCCCTACTACGGGATGCCTTCACTCCTCTTTGCGCTGAACTGGCCAATGCAGACATTGAGCGTCAACCAGGAAAACCCATCCACATTATCAAAAAGCCTGGTAAAAAAGGCACTTCTTCTCTAGATTGCCTGATAGTGGCTCCTGAAGAAATCAACCCCGCAGTCCAAATGTGCTACCAAATGCGTCAACGTCAGGTGATCACTGGAATTGACTGGGAAAATGCAGGACAGCTATCAATTCAGATTGAAGAGGCGATCGCATCTGGGACAAAATTTTCTCAGTCACTCAACCAAACCCTAAAATCCCTCAAAGCCAGCATTCCCACATCTAGCGTTATCTCTGAAGGTTTTTGACTGCTGACAAAAGGGGTTGGAAATTGACTTGAGGGATAAATTATTGTCCGAATTACAGCAGTTTGCATTTTGACTGAAGTCCACCCCACACCCTAACTCTGTCTCTGTGTTATTCAATTCCGACCCCAATAAATGACGAGTCGCACTAAAAAATGTCTCACCTTGTACCCCTCACTATGGCAGAGGCAATTTACAGCCTTAGTCAGTATCAATTTACCTTAGATGCTACTGAATCATTTGAATATCTGGAAACCCAACTCAATATCTACTCCTTATTAGGACTGTATCAGCACTACTTCCCTAACGAATGGAAAGCCAGTCAAGCCACTATTTACTCACCTACAGATATAGATTGCCATAGTCCCAGAGAACTGGAATTCATTGTACTGATTTACACTCATTTGTTTCCCTTATCCGACTGGACTATAGAAACAGCCCACGAACAAAGATTGCACAGTATTCCTATTACACCAATGGGTATTGATTGGACAATGGATGGAGAAATTGAACATCTTAAAGACGGTTGGCAACTACTTTTACCTTTTAGCCATAATGGTCGCTGTTGGCTTGATGACATAGACCCAGAAGGTAGCGATTGGTTTGATAGTGAATTTGCAATTTACGAAATTACGTACAGTGACATCGACCACCCAGACAAAATTGACTACAAAAAACTAAAACGGCAGTGTCATAACTTAGATAATCCTTTAAAGTTTCTGCCTTTAACTTTAAAACTGCTAGATCATGAAACTAAAAACCTTTGGTTGGACGAGTACGCAGAAGATTATTACCACCAACCTGACTGCACCTCTTTACCTTGGTCAAAAGCATCTATTGATTTTCTCACCAGAAAATGGCAGCAAGCTGACCGAATCCTGAACTGTGCAGCTAACTTAATAGATTGGTTAGAAGCAGACTTAAAACCTCATGCTCAAATCCTACTAAAACTATGGAAACAAGCATTGAAACCACATTAATTGAAACTACATCGACAGCAGTTTTATCAGGCGAGATTTTACGAGCAATTTTGGCAGAACATCCCCGAACATCTCCAGTAATTCAAGCAGAATTGCTATTTTTGGATGGTATTTACATCTTCCACCACAAAGACACAGAAATTCCCGAAGCTCATATTTACAAATGTATTTCACCCGCAGCTTTGAGAACTGCTTTCAGCAATGAACCCATTGATACAGGTTGGATGGAACCAGGAATTGTGCGTTGGGGTACGGGCAGTACAGACACATATCTGGTAAAATTCATACCACCAGCCACTTATACGATCAATTGCGATGAACTTGGTACTTTAACCGTTCCGCTACCTGCAATGGTGTTTGTGGGTAAGGGATTAAAATACTGGGTTTGGGCAATTCAAGAACAGGAGTTTACTCCTCAAGCGCCGGCCTTTCATGCGCCACTACCCAATATCTACAGTTCTGGACAGGTGTGTTGGGGAGTGAACGAACCACCTGCTGCTAATGGTCTATCAATTAACCATGCTTGGAATTTGTTTATTTCTAGTATTTTCACTAACCATTTAACAATAAGTAAATCACAAAAATACCGCAAGGATGTTCGCCAGCAACTTCTAAAACTGCACAAAAGATGTAGACGCGCAACCTATCCTGTATCTGACCTTGTGCCTATCGGCAATCAAAAAAGTGTCGCTATCCTTGTGCAGGAAATCCTTGATGAACCTATTGCTTGAAGGTATTATTGGTTACAAAATTGTCACATCTTCATCTCTGCCTACACACACCAGCAGTGGACTAGAGTACCTTTATGCCGGAAATGGTATCTTTGCTAGAGCCATTCGTCCTGGTATAGAGGTATTAATGCCCATTTGCTTGAGTACCCAAACTATCAAAGGGCTACCTCATTTAACGCCTTATCTCAAAGTCACTCCCTTAATTCCCAAAGCTCTGCTACTGGAAATGTGGCGGTTGAGTTATCAAGCTGGCAATCAATTTCACGAAATTCTCTTTCACCTCCACTGTACTGATGCAGGCTGGGATTTACAAGTCCCACAGCAAATTCAAACTCCAACTAGCTGTCAGCCAACCCATTCTGGTAGCGACTCTTCCCACCATAAAGCGGCTTTCGATATCCATTCCCACGGTTCCTTAGCTGCCTTTTTCTCTACTACTGATAACGCTGACGAATCTGGCTTTCGTATCTATGCGGTACTAGGTCGAGTTAATACCAAAAAACCAGAGATTAAATTACGGGTTGGACTGTTTCGCCACTGTTGGGATGTACCTGCTAGAGCAGTGTTTGACATTGAGCGAGACTTTTTCATGGTTGATGTCTCGCTTTTATCTGGATGCAAATTTTACAGTACTGATGTACCGCCCATCAACGTGATGGAGAACTTATGGAGCTAAATCTTGATTTGGCAAATGCTTGTCCTGTAGTGAGTTTCAACTACTCGAAAATAGAACTGTGGTTAGTTGGGTGTGGTGGTACTGGTTCTTGGTTGGCTGCTTCTTTGGTTCGGTTAGGCAGAGTTCTTTCTCAGCAAGGTAAACAGGTGAAACTTTGCTTTGTTGACCCGGATCGTGTTGAGTCAGCTAATGTTTTACGCCAGTGCTTCTGTGATGCAGAAATTGGACTCAACAAAGCCAAAACGCTGGCGCTGCGCTACTCCCTGGTTTGGAAGATGGAAATTAAAGCGATCACTCAACCTTTCCAACCCAAATGGATTGTCCCCAGCTACAATACCCTGATTGTTATCACTGCTTGCGTAGATAATGCCAAAGCCAGAGAGTCAATTACCAAAGTACTTGAGTACAATACTCATCGTTCTGCCCCTAGTATTTGGCATTTAGATTGTGGTAACTCTAAGCGTAGTGGTCAGGTACTATTAGGTTCTCATCTGTCTAATAATCCCAATGACTATTATTTTGAGGCTTTGGGCTGCTTTCGTTTACCTGCTCCAATCATACAGCAACCCGACCTACTGGTTCCACAACTAGAAGAGTTGGCAGACAACAACTTATCCTGTGAACAAATGGCTTTGCTTAATAGCCAGTCCTTGAGCATGGGGCGTGAGTAGCAATGGAACAGAAAACCGGGATAAGAAAAAAAGCGGGAAAAATTAACTGTTCAACCATGTATATACATGATAAATTAAGACATCTCTGACATCATGTATAACTTGGGACAATGGATCAATACTCAGGCACTAGACAAAAGTCTCAAAGACGACCCCGTACACCAGATGGTAAATTTGAAACGGATTATGGAGATTCACCCAAGCGCTTAAGGTCGATTCGCCTAACCGATGAAGCATGGGAGAAACTATTAGAAATAGCCGAAAAAAATCAAGTCACTAGAAGTGAAGTGATAGAAATTTTCGCGCGCGGTGGCGAGTTATCTTAAGTGCTATCTCTAGGTTATTTATAAATAAAGTGTAATTTTTTACTAAATTTGCTGTCAAGCCATATTTTGGCAATCAAGAGTATTGTCTATTCTCTTGATAAATTTTTAATCATGATATTTTTAATCATGTAGTCAGATACAAATTAAATTCATACTGATAAATTATTGACCTAAAGGTGGGATTTTTTCAAAAGCATAAAGTGCTACTTCTTGCGCCCGTTGTGAAGTAATTTTAGAGTAGCGAAGAGTAGTTTGAATTTTTTCATGTCCCATCAAAGCACGAAGTTCCTCAATTCCCATAACTCCCACCCTTTGGGATGCAAAAGTGTGTCTCAGATGGTGAAAAGCAACATCCTCTAACTCTGGAATGTTTTTAACTGCGTTCTTTAGTGTAGAGTAAGCTGTTGCATAAGAAAGACGAGATACGTACTCTTGATTTGGTTTTTGAGCCGTAAATAAAGCATTTACATTCGGATGTCGGTAGTATTTGATGTAATTATTCAAACAAAATTCAGTGTCTTCATTGTAGAAACACCATCTTTGCTTATTACCCTTACCGATAACTTGAAACTTACGAGCAGTAAAATCAATATCTGATAAATCCAAAGCCAGTATCTCTGCTATTCTGGCTCCACTGCTATATAGCAAATGCACCAGAGCCGAAAGTCTAGGATCTTTTTTAATAGCTTGGTCAAGAATACTTAATTGATTTGGTGTCAGATATCGCACAACATTATCTGAATGATGCTCTCCTATATGTGGATTTGGTTTACGCCGTTTGAGATGAGAAATGGGGTTTGATTTGATATAACGGCACTCAACAGCAAAGTTAAATAAGGCTGTAATTACTGCTTGATGACGATGATGAGTGATATATGATACCCCATTTAAATTATTGAGGTATTCGACTAAAATTTCTCGGTCAAGAATGGATAGTGACCAACTACCATAAAGCTGAAGCAAAGGCATTAAAGTTGATTCATAAGAACGAATCGTAGAGTCAGCCAGTCCATGACGCTCTAAAAACTGAGTGACTAATGATGCTAAATTAACACTCATTTTTACCTGAGCAACTTAAATTATTGAACTCATGGACAAATATTAACTTAATATTAATAGGTAGCGAACTAGATATATTTTTATGAATGTATCTGTGACCGATGCAGCTCCTCAACCAACAGAGACGTTGGGTGGTTACATTCAACGAATCCGTAACTCTCTATCTTTAACTCAGTTGGAGTTAAGTACAAAAGCGGGAATCCATGTTCAGACTATCCGCAAAATTGAAGCAGGAGGAACATCACGACTCAATCAAAAAGCAAAATCTGGTTTAGCTGCGGCGTTAGGTATCCCTCAAGAATATTTAGATGTTGTTGTCAAAAAAGTAGCACTTGAAGTTATCAATTCGCTCAAATTTTGTCCCAAATGTTGGACACCAGGGACAACTCCTGACCCAATGTGGACTTCTTTACGGTCAAAATATTGCTTTGCCTGCGGTACGCAATTGCGTTCTAGATGTTTGAGTTGTCATGAACCAATTGTGTCGCTCAAGTTTAAATTTTGTCCACATTGTGGCAAATCCTATAAGCAAACTGAATAATATTTTTTTTCAAAAATCCTTTCCTAAATGCCAGTTGAATTTTTAAGTAGTGAACAAGAGAAAAGATATGGGTGTTACAACGGTGAACCATCGCCCCAACAACTGGCAAAGTATTTTTATTTGGATGATCTTGATCTACAACTGATTAAAAAACGGCGGGGAAATCATAATCGCTTGGGTTTGGCATTGCAGTTATGTACTGTCCGCTTTTTAGGAACTTTTTTAACTGACCCAACGGACGTTCCTGACTTGGCGGTTAATTATCTGACATCTCAATTGGGTCAGTTGGATGCAGGTTGCTTAGAACAATACCGAAATTCCGAGACCAAATGGGAGCATACAGCATTAATCAAACAACGCTATGGCTACCAAGAATTTCACTCCCAACCAGAACATTGGAAACTGGTGCGTTGGCTCTACCAACGGTCAACTTTAAGTCCAGAATCTCCCAGTGTTTTGTTTGACCTAACAACAGCGCGGTTGGCAGAACGGAAAATACTGTTACCAGGGGTGAGTGTTCTAGCAAGGTTAGTGGCATCAGTGCGTGAACGAGCCGCCAACCGTCTTTTTAAGGTTTTGTCTTTGCTCCCTAGTCAACAACAAGTCGGCACACTCGAAAAACTGTTACTCGTACCAGACAAAGCACGTTATTCAACCCTCGACCGTTTACGTCACTCTCCTACTCGCGTTAACGCCAAATCAATGTTAGCGGCGATTAATCGTTTGTCAGAAATACGCTCGTTTGGGATGAGTGACATTGATTTATCGAGAATACCACCCACACGAGTGAAATATTTAGCACGTCTTGGAGCCGCTTCTCGCTCGGCAGCGATTGCCCGGATGCCTGATAATAAGCGAATTGCTACTCTACTGGCATTTATCCATTTACTAGAATATACGGCAACCGATGATGTAATTGACTTATTTGATTTACTGGTGAAAGGGTTGTTGTCGAAGTCTAAACGGGAGGGGGAACAACAACGCCTGCGGACGCTAAAAGATTTAGATGCCGCCGCACTTAAACTAGCGTCGGCGGTCGAAGTGCTGATAGACACAGAATGTGAGGATATTAATGTCAGAATGTCCGCCTTTGCAAAAGTCACTGAGTCACAATTGGCTCTGGCTGTAGCTAAGGTCAAGTCATTGGCTCGCCCAGAAGAAGATGAGTATTATGATTTGCTACTGTCTCGTTGGCGCTCCCTCCGTATCTTTCTGCCCTCACTACTGTTTCAAATTGAGTTTTCTTCTACTGAGAATGCAGCGCATATCTTGGAGGGGCTGTTATTTTTACGTTCTATTGAGGGTCGAAATCGACCCGACATGAGTGCTGCACCACTTTCGGTGATTACCAAAGGTTGGACAAGGTATTGCATTCTTTCCAATGGCACAATTGACCGTAAAGCTTATACCTTCTGTGTCTTACAATCCTTAAGGTCAGCGTTGCGTCGCCGGGATGTGTTTGTGGCCAAAAGTCAGCGTTACTGTGACCCCCGTGCCAAACTCCTAAGTGATGAAGCATGGTCAGCGCAACGGGCGGGTATATGTCGGACTTTAGACTTGCAGCCTACCTTTGATTCATCGCTGTCTATCTTAAAACAAGAATTGGATGAGGCTTACCGGCGGACTGCGGCTAACTTTGAGAATAATACTGCTATACGCATTGAACAAAAAGATGGAAAGGATAATTTAGTATTAACTCCTTTAGATAAACTGCTTGACCCACCCAGTTTGGTAACGCTCAAAAGGCAAGTGGCGGCCATGTTACCTCATGTTGACCTGCCAGAAGTCATGCTGGAAATTAATTCCCGGACTGGGTTTACCAAAGAATTTACCCATTTGAGTCAGGCTAACAGTCGGGTTGATGATTTGCACATTAGTATTTGCGCGGTATTGCTGGCCCAAGCTTGCAATATTGGTTTGGAACCTCTGGTGCGTCCTGAATTAGCTGCATTAACTCGTGGGCGATTATCTTGGGTGCAGCAAAATTATCTTCGTCAAGAAACTCTCATCCGTGCTAATGCGCGATTGGTTGATACCCAAACTCACATTCCCCTAGCACAAATCTGGGGTGGCGGAGAAGTCGCATCGGCAGATGGGTTACGCTTTACTGTTCCTGTGAGGACTATTAATGCTGCACCCAATAGCAAGTATTTTGGTGTGGGCAAGGGTATTACTTATTACAATTTTACTAGCGACCAGTTCACTGGCTTCCACGGGATTGTCATTCCTGGTACTTTGCGTGATTCGCTGTTCCTGTTGTCAGGTTTGTTAGAGCAATTGACTCCTCTCCAGCCAGTCGAGATCATGACCGATACTGCGGGTTATAGCGATGTTGTGTTTGGTTTGTTTTGGCTTCTTGGCTATCGGTTCAGTCCGAGAATTGCAGATATTGGTGAGTCCCGGTTTTGGCGCATCGACAATTCTGCTCACTATGGTGCGCTGGATGGATTGACGAAAAACAAGATTAATACTGACCTGATTGCGAATAATTGGGATGATATGTTGCGGGTGGCTGGTTCTCTGAAGTTGGGAGTGGTTAACGCAACTGACTTAATGCGTTCCTTGCAACGGGGTAATCAACCTTCTACTTTGGCCAAAGCTATTGGTGAATTGGGACGGATCATCAAAACTTTATATCTGCTATCCTACATTGATGATGAGACATACCGCCGTCGTATTTTGACTCAAATCAACCGTGGTGAAAGTCGTCACAGTTTATCCCGAAAGCTTTTTCATGGTCAAAGGGGTGAAATCCACCAAAGATACCGTGAGGGTCAAGAAGACCAATTGGGGGCGTTGGGTTTAGTTGTGAATGTGATTGTGCTGTGGAATACTTACTATATGGATGCCGCAGTCAATAAATTGAGTTCTCTTGGTCAGGCAACAAATAGAGAAGACATTGCCCGACTCTCTCCCTTGGGACGCAAACATATTAATATGCTGGGTCGTTATTATTTCTTGTTGGCAGAACCCATTTTGAAGGGAGATCTGCGTCCCTTGCGTGACCCTGATGCTCGTGAAGAATTTGATGATTTCTTGTAGAGTTTAGGGCTTATCCCAGTTTTCTGTTCTTAACTTATGTAACAAAATTATCATGTATATACATGGCAAGGCGAGAATAATGACGCATTTTCAATCCTTTCGCCTATGTATATACATGGCTGCGGTTTTTTCTAGTTTTTCAACTCAATTTTCTTATCCCGGTTTTCTGTTCCATTGATACTCACGCCCCATTTAAAGCGAGTAGCAATATCTTTTCTTACCATAGTCATTATCCTTTCTCTCTACAACTAGGATAGCAAAGCCCACATATATGTGGCAATATATTAGATATTTTTATCATAAAAACAGCTAAAATGCTTTATTATCCCACATATATGTGGGATAATAAAAGAGTAAGAAATAGGAAATGGAGCGCCAAAAAGACCATTGGTGTCAACTTAAGAAGATAAAGCCCAAATTTGTTGGGTGTAAGCGTCAATCTCTCGATGGCGCTTACGCCTGGTTTTGACTAATCCAAACAGCTTT
>NZ_JACJPX010000140.1 GCF_014696315.1 Calothrix membranacea FACHB-236 | reverse complement strand
CTGTGCAAATTCCTTGTGAAGCAGAGTAGTTTGATAAACATCAGTTTGAATATTTTTATCAATTGTGCTTTTACATAAGTATTTGTCAGGTAGATTACGATTCGTAAAAGTTTTAAGGCTGAAATACGTTTTTTAAATTGTAGTTTACTTATTCTATGGCATTTAGATTGTGAATAAGGTAATTCCCAAAGATCTCGCTGTATATGTTCTTGTTCTACTAATAACTGAATATCAGGTGGTAACTGTGAATATTGACCAAATGACCAAGGCTCACCATTTGATAATTCCTTTTCTATGCCATGAAACATAATGTTTACCTGGGTTCTGAATAAGTTATGATTGCAGAGGTTTATGTCAATGTATGAGCAACTTTTTGCTAAGATGCTCTCGTCTTTTGAGACATAGATAGTAATTTTTGCGATCGCTCTCATTCTGTCTGGGTATCTTTGTGAGCAATGCTCTCATCAAAATTGCTCGTAGTTGCATAAGTTTTACATCATTGTTAGAGATAAAATTTCCGGCATTTTTGTGATTTGTTACAAGCAGCAGAGAAAATTTACAGACAAGAAATTTGATATTTTATATTTCGTCGTGAGCGCTCAGTCGAACGATTTGCGATGCGTGGATTTCAAGTTAAAATCTGTATTGGAAAATTTGCGGGGGGAACCCTTTGGATAAATCCTTCGGATACGCTACGCAAGCACAATTTTGCTTATGCCGGGAAACCCTTTTACCGCAAGTGGTTCACCTCACGCAACTTTCCGCAAAATCCAAAATCCAAAATTGTTTACAATGCCCTATATCCATTAGTCCAATAAATCTGGTTCTTCGCGAACAATTCTGTCATAGAGTGGTTGGAAACTAAACCAGCCACCTGCATGAGTTCCAACTTGGCTATGGGTTAAAGTAGCAATTTCATGGTCAATAGAAATTGGTTTGCCTGCTGCTTCAGCTAAAAGTTGTGCTTGAGCCGATCGCTCAAATGTAATATACCACCAAGCAGCTTCATCTACTGTTCTTCCTACTGTCAAAAAGCCATGATTGCGAAGAATGACAGCTTTTTTCTCTCCTAATGCTTCGGCAATTCTTTTACCCTCTGAAGTATCAAGCACTACACCTTTATAATCATCAAAAATGGTGTGATCTTGATAAAAAGCACAAGCATCTTGAGTTAAGGGGTCAAGTAGACGACCTAAACTTGACCAAGATTTCCCATGTAGAGAATGGGCGTGTGCAGCTGCAATTACATCAGGTCTTGCTTCATGTACTTGGGAGTGAATGGCAAAAGCGGCGCGATTAACAGCCGCATCGCCTTTAACTACTTCGCCTTCTCTATCAACCAAAATTAAGTCAGAAACACGGATATGTCCGAAGTAAGTTCCTAGAGGATTTACCCAAAAATGGTCAGTAAATTCTGGGTCGCGGGCGGTAATATGGCCTGCAATTCCTTCACTGAAACCAAAACGACCAAATAGGCGAAATGCTGCTGCTAGGCGTTGCTTGCGGTAGAGGCGTTCATCTTCGACTTTTTCAAAAACTGGTGGTTGGGGTCTATCAAATCTCGGCATAGTCTTCCGCTTGTTCTTTATGAATTTTCTCTGTAAGGTGCATTGGAATATCCAGAACGAAAAGACTTAACGCTTTCTGCTTCTGGGTGATAGTGGTGTCGCAAAATGTTACCAGTATCATTTCCCATCACATGAATGGAGATAGAGGGAGTAAATACTGTTGTCGCTTTGACTGAATGAATATCTCCATCTGGTGGTAACAGACGATAAATATCACCACTTTTTACTTTATAAGTACCAAGGTTTTGTAACTGCGCCCGTCCTTCAACATCACCGTTATCTAAACGGCGATAAACAGTTTCTTCTTGTCTGCCTTTATACAAACCTACCAGTCCCCAGGATAAATGATCGTGAACAGGTGTAATGGAATTAGGCGGAATTACTAAACTAAAGATGGTCAGCGAACGCTCCTGAGAACGATATAGCAACCATTGTCCAATACCACCGCCTAAACCGCTATGGTGATTGGGTTGGGCGAATTGTTCTGGTAACCAATCTTGTTTTTTTAGAAGTGTTGCAAAATGGGGTTCTAGGGTATTGAGAGTTGCTTGGCGATCGCCTGCTGTGTGAGAGATAATATGTTTTGCGATCGCCACAAACTCACGTAAGTCAGGACTATCAATAAACCATTCGTCTGTTGCTAAGGATTCGAGAATAGTTGTATGAGTCATAAAATTCCAGATTTGTAATTTAACTTTTGGGATTCAGACTTACGCATTTTTGTCATTTGTCATTTGTCATTTGGTAATGGGTAATTGGTAATTGGTGTTTGTTATTTCCCCTTGTCCCCTTGTCCTCCTTCATTCCCTACCTCGTTGCAGTAGTTCCTAAAGGACATACCGAAGCGGCAATATCTACTCGTTTAGGCAGAATTTTTTGCTCTAATAACCAATCAGCTGTTTGCTGAAGCTTGGCGATATCATCAGCGTTGGGAAAAACGTAAGACTCAGGGCCGCGATTCTTAGTAGCTTGCTTGGCTACAGCTTCTGAAACTTTCAGTTCCTTCACCATAAAATCTGCGGCTGCGTCGGTATTCTGATTCAGCCATTCACCATCTTGGCTCAAAGCTGTCAGTGCAGATTTAATTGCTACAGGATTGTCTTTCGCCGCATCACCGCGCACAACCATAATGCCGTAGGTTGGTGCAGGATGTGTAGTCGTGATTCGCCGCGCTTTATGTTCTAATTCGGCAATGGAAATGTAAGGTTCCCAAACTGCCCAACCATCAACTGAACCTTGGTATAGCGCTGGTGCAGCATCATTTGGCGATAAGTAAACTCGCTGGACTTTATCTTTGGGGATATTTTCTTTTTCTAAGACTTTTAATAACAGGTATTCACCTGCACCCCCTTGATTTACTGCTACTTTTTTACCAATTAAATCAGCAGGTTTACGGATAGCATAATCGCCCCGCACTAAGATAGCACTACCCAAGGAATCTGGTTTAGGACGCTGTACAGAACCAATACAGAGCGGTTGTCCAGAAGCAATTCCTGAGATGGTAGGAATATCACCGCAACCACCAATGTCTGCACGATTACCATTAAGAGCCGCTAACAGCGTAGCACATCGGTCAAAAGGGCCAGTCCATTCAACTTTAATATTTTGCGCTGTTAGCTGCTTTTCTAAGTCGCCGCGCTGGCGCGAAATGGGAATAATCCCGCCTTTTTGGTATCCCAAGCGAACTACATTATTTTTTTCGGAATTTTGATTGTTACTCACAACCTGTGAGGCAGAATTGGAGTTAGCTGGCGGATTCACAGCAGTTTTTTGACTGCAACCAGTAACCATCAAACTCAGATATGCAATAGCAAGTAAAAAACTACGGGTAGAATACGCTTGTTTATAGCGAAAGTTATGCTCTTGTAAATTCACCACAATTTATTCCTTCATCTCAATTGTTGAGAGTTGAAGCAGCAGCCGCATTTGTTTAATTTGAGAGGTAAGTCAATAATCTACTTAAACTCGATATATATATCGTAGATTAAAAATAATCATACCATCTTTTTGATGGACTATATAAGTTCAAGCCAAGATTTTTTTGATTTACGGCATTGCCATAAGCAGAAATCTTTAGATATAAAGGTTTTTGTGAATTACTTGAGTCAATACTACAAGGGATAGCGTTTTGAACTCAAAATAGCTTTTGGGAAAAAGGTTAAAGGGTAAGGGTTGTTTCTTTCTCTTTTCCCATTCCCCTTTTTTCCCTTAACCGAAAAGTTTTGGCGGTTGGGTATAAGGTATTATGGCTAGTAGATGAATCAAACTAGCGTTGCTGGTGAATCAATATTCACGGACAAATTTCACTTATATTTCACCTGTATTAACTACCTATTGACACTACCTCCTTTGCAGAATCAAGGTTGGCGAAATAAGTATATTTTACAAATATTAAAAAAATATGTAGTTTTTTGAATATCTATTTTTTTTTGATTCCTGCTTCAATGTGCTTGAACAGAAAAATTTATACTATTTTAAGATGATGAGAGAAAAAACATAAATTTTCCTCTCGCACCATCTTTATAGATAGGAAAATATTGACTAGCAAAAAGCAGATGTAAATAATGTTTTTACCAGTCAATATCTCAAGATTAGGTATCCCAATCGATCCCAGGTTAATACTCAGTACGCATCACCATAAAAGGGGGTCGGAAATATTGAGGTTTGACGTTGGCTAGAACGAAATTCAACCCAACTAACTAATGATTGAATTTCTTAATGTTGACGGTTGACGGTTGACTGTTGATTGTTAACAGCCCTGATTAGTAGTTATGCAATTTAGACGGGCCTTAGCTTATCTCTGGTTATACCTATACCAGAGTTGTTATCAATTAATAATTCTCCCAATAATCAAATTTGAGAAAACGCACATTTTCTCAAATTCCCTCTGCAATATAAAAAGTCAAAGCTTGTCTAAGTTAGACCAGAATTAATTTTGAGCTATCGCCTCTCAGTTTTTCAATTATTAACAAGTCTCCTCATGTAGTGAGGTGGTAATTATGACAAACTTGTCAGTTTCGCAAAGGTCAGGAAGCATTCAATTAGCTGAACTGGCTAAAGACACTATTGTGGCTTTAATCATTCAAGTGACTGGGTTAGTTCTGATATATCTCCTGCAAATCTTTCTGGCGCAGTGGATGGGAAGAACTGAATATGGCATTTATGAATATGTCATGTCTTGGTCATTATTGTTAGCAGTTCCCGCAGAATTAGGTTTACCTACAACGGTTTTGCGTTTGCTTCCAGAATACCGAGTTAAGCAGGAATGGGGATGTTTACAAGGTTTAGTTCGTGGTTGTTGGGTACTCGTATTTTCCAACAGTTTACTGTTGATTATCTGCGCTTCAGGGACAATTTTAGTTATTAATTATTACCATAGTTTCGTCTATGCAACTCCGCTACTGTTGGGGATGGGATTAGTATTACTACAGAGTTTGGCTAGGTTCCAGCAAGAAACAGGAAGGGCGATGGAGGATATTCTTGTAGCCTTTATTCCATCACAAATTATCTGGCCTGTTTTGGTGCTGGCTGGCGGCTTTGTATTTATGCAAACCCAGGATGATTTGACTAGTCTACCAATGATTGCGATCGCTTCTGCCATGTTTATCGTAATTATTGTCGCTCAACTATACTTATTGTGGAAAAAATTACACAGTGATTTTGAACCAACACCGCCAGTTTATGCTTATCGTGAGTGGTTAAATATCGCGGTAATTTTGTTAATTCAACAAGCATCTTTTGGGATTTTGAGCCAAACAGATACAGTGATGATTGGTTCATTTATTGGCCCGGAAGCAGCAGGTATTTACAACGCAGCAGTAAAAACAGCCGCTTGGACAAGTTTCGTTTTACAAATTGTGAATATGGTAGCTGCACCTGTATTTACAACTTTGTACACTAAAGGCGACATTCCCGAATTACAAAAGGTGGTTTCTTGCGTAACTAATTGGATTTTCTGGCCGACTGTCGCCATGACATTGTTACTCATGACTTTTACGCAACCTATTCTCAATCTGTTTGGTGCAGGTTTTGTGGAAGCGAGTTTGTCCTTAAAAATTCTGATTATGGGACAGATGGTAAATGCTTTATGTGGTTCCGTGGGGATTTTGATGATTATGACTGGTCATCAAAATAAATCCTTACCTGTAATTGTTGTTAGTGCCTTACTCAATATAGTCTTGAATGCGATATTAATTCCCATATTCAATATTACTGGGGCCGCGATCGCAACAAGTTTCACCATGATTGTCTGGAATATTTGGTTAGGTGCTTTGGTTGTTAAATATGTTGGCGTGCGTCCTTCAATTTTTTACACTCTGTTTGCTAGAGAGACTGAATCAATAACCTAAATGTGATGAAATTATAACTCTGTAAATTTTTGTAGAGGAAAAGGGAAAAAACCTTTTCCTTTTTGCTTGCATCTATGACGGAGACTGATAAAATACTAAAAGCCGATAGACTTACAGTTAATTATTGGTGCTAATACTAAAAAATATATTTGATGCAGTAATTGTCTATGTCTGAAAAATATCGCTTTGAAACTTTGCAAGTCCATGCGGGACAAGAACCAGCACCAGGAACAAATGCGCGTGCTGTCCCCATTTATCAAACAACATCATACACTTTTGATGATGCGGAGCATGGGGCGCGGTTGTTTGCTTTGCAAGAATTTGGCAACATTTACACGCGGATCATGAATCCGACAACGGATGTTTTTGAAAAGCGAATTGCAGCTTTAGAGGGGGGTGTCGCCGCATTAGCCACTTCTAGCGGACAAGCTGCACAATTTTTGGCTATAAGCACGATCGCCCAAGCAGGGGATAATATTGTTTCTACCAGTTTTTTATATGGTGGCACTTATAACCAATTTAAAGTTTCCTTACCACGTTTAGGGATAAATGTCAAATTTGTCGAAGGCGACGATGTAGAAAATTTCCGTCAGGCGATCGACGATCGCACAAAAGCATTGTATGTTGAAACCATTGGTAATCCCCAATTCAACATTCCCGATTTTGCGGCTTTAGCCCACATTGCTCACGAAAATGGTATTCCCCTAATTGTCGATAATACCTTTGGTGCAGGTGGTTATTTAGCGCGACCAATTGAACATGGTGCAGATATTGTAGTCGAATCTGCAACTAAGTGGATTGGTGGTCACGGCACTTCTATTGGCGGGGTAATTGTCGATTCTGGTAAATTTAACTGGGGTAATGGCAAATTCCCCATTTTTACCGAACCATCCCCCGGTTATCATGGGCTGAATTTCCAAGAAGTATTTGGTGTCGGTAGTCCTTTTGGGAATATTGCTTTCATTATCCGCGCCAGAGTAGAAGGGTTAAGAGATTTCGGCCCCTCTTTGAGTCCATTTAACGCCTTTTTATTATTACAAGGGTTAGAAACTCTCTCTTTACGTGTAGAGCGCCATGTCAGCAATGCTCTAGAATTAGCCCAATGGTTAGAACAGCAACCACAAGTAGCTTGGGTTAATTATCCCGGACTTATCCATCATCCTTATCATCAGCGAGCGAAAAAATATCTGAGAAATGGCTTTGGCGGAGTCTTAAATTTTGGGATCAAAGGTGGGTTAGAAGCAGGTAAAACCTTCATTAATAATGTGAAATTGGCGAGTCACCTAGCTAACGTTGGCGATGCAAAAACCCTCGTCATTCATCCAGCTTCTACCACCCATCAACAACTAAATAATGATGAACAAGTTTCCGCCGGTGTCACACCAGATTTAGTGCGCGTCTCCGTGGGAATTGAACACATTGACGATATCAAAGAAGATTTTGAGCAAGCATTTGGGAAGATTGGGTAGGGATAAAAGTCAAGAGTCAAACGTTATCTTCGTCGTCCCCAGTACCTAGTACCCAGTACCCAGTCCCCATAAATGAAATACCAGCATTTAATTTCTCCACAAACACAGTATTACTATCTCTCGCAGCCGTTTAAGTTAGAGGGAGGTGAAGTTTTAACTGGGGTGCAAATTGCGTATCGCACTTGGGGAAAGTTGAACTCACAAGGCGATAATGGAGTGCTAATTTGTCATGCTTTGACTGGTTCAGCTGATGCGGATGTTTGGTGGGAAGATTTATTTGATTCAGGAAAAGCATTTGATAGCGATCGCGATTTTATCCTGTGCAGTAACATTTTAGGAAGTTGTTACTGCACGACAGGCCCGACTAGCATCAATCCCCAAACTGGAATCCCTTACGGCGCATCATTTCCCGCAATTACAATTCGGGATATGGTGCGCTTACAAGCTGAACTGATTAAATATCTGGGAATTAAATCTCTGCAACTCGTAATTGGTGGTTCCCTGGGGGGAATGCAAGTACTAGAGTGGGCTTTATTATATCCAGAAATTGTCAAAGCGATCGCACCCATTGCCACATCTGGGAGACATTCGGCTTGGTGTATTGGATTGAGTGAAGCCCAAAGACAAGCTATATATGCTGATCCTAACTGGAAAGGTGGTAACTATACAGATGAGGAGCCACCAAACCAAGGATTAGCCGTCGCGCGGATGATGGCGATGAGTATGTATCGTTATTGGGAAAGCTTTACAGAACGCTTTGGACGACAGTATGATGACTCTGCTGATCAATATGCGATCGCTAGCTATTTACAACATCATGGACAAAAGCTAGTAGAAAGGTTTGATGCCAATACTTACATCACTCTTACCAAAGCGATGGATAGTCATGATATCGCCCAAGGTAAAGACTATGAATCTGTTTTGCAAAGTATTAAACAACCTACTTTAGTTGTCGCCATTGATTCTGACATTCTTTATCCGCCAATAGAACAACAAGAATTAGCAGATTTCATTCCTAATGCTCAACTAGTTTGGCTAAAATCAACCTACGGACACGATGCATTTTTAGTTGATACAAATACACTCAATAAATTTATAATTAACTTTCGCCAATCTACATATAAATATTAATTAAAATCATCTCTCTGCGTTCTCTGCGCCTCTGCGGTTGAAAAATAAACCACAGAGACACAGAGGGCACAGAGGAAAGAAAGTTAAAAAACGGGTATTAATCTACCTTTATATTCTTTATTGATGAAATCTCTTACTTCGGGATTAACAAGGAGATTATTTAAATTTTGAATCTTCTGTTCATTTTCTCGCCCTTGTAATGTGACTAAAGCTAGAGCATATTTTTTATCTTTAGCAGTTTCCGAACCCATAGAATTAGGTTCTATCCCCGCTAAAGCAACAGTTTGAGCCGAAGAAACAATGAAATCTACATCATTAATCGCTCGCACAACTTGGACACCTTCTACTTCTTTAATTTTCAACCTTTTAGGATTAGCTGCAATATCTCTTTGCGTCACAAATTCGCCAATATTATCTTTTAACTTAATGAGACCATTAGCTGCTAATAATCTCAAACCTCTATCATTATTAATTACATCATTGGCAATAGTCACAGTTGCATTCTGGGGAATTTCATTCACTGACTTGAGATTTTTAGAGAAAAGTCCAAGAGTATTTAAATAAATTGTATTTAAAGGCACTAAACCTCGTCTATGTTGAAACCCGTAGTTTTTCCTCGTCAGAGTCAAGGTGATTTTTCACCCACAAGCGATCGCTAATTTCAAAGGGGTTGGAATTAATA
>NZ_JACJPX010000014.1 GCF_014696315.1 Calothrix membranacea FACHB-236 | reverse complement strand
ACTCAACAAAAAAACAGAACAATAATTTTGGAGGGGGTTTGGGGGACGCAACCGTCACCCAATCGGGGGTTTGGGGGAGAATCCCCCAATTGATCTGGCTTCTTTAATAAATGACAAATCAATCGCTAATGAGCTTAACCCAAGCGTATTTGATTGCGTTATGGTCGGTATTTCCCACCCTAGAATATTGTTTAATAAATTCTTACAAAGCATTTGGCATAGGCTGGCACCTTTGATTATGAATGTAATTTAGTCTAAGGCTTAGCAGTAAAATCAACTTTCACGCCGCACTGGCAAAGGAGCAGGTTTGACTGCTATTTGAGTAACTTGCCCATTGCGTTCTACTTGCATTTGTAAAGGATTACCAATTTTGCTATTTTCTACAAGCTTTTGCACGTCTTCTATTTTATTTACAGGCTGATTATTAATAGTCCGAATCACATCACCAGTTCTTAATCCAGCAACAGAGGCGGGAGAGCGTGGGACAATATTAATCAATAGAACGCCTTTATCTGCTGTCAGGGTAATGCGATCGCCTAATTCATTATTAATTCTTTCACGAATTTCAGGTGTTAGCGTCACCATTTGCACACCCAAATAAGGATGATCGACTTTACCGTTAGCAATCAACTCTTGGGCAATTCTTTGTGCAGTATTCACAGGAATAGCAAATCCTAAACCTTGCGCGCCACGGATAATAGCTGTGTTCATCCCAATTACTTGCCCACGTACATTCAGCAATGGCCCGCCAGAGTTACCAGGATTAATTGCTGCATCAGTTTGTAGATAATCAACACGCTTATCGCTAGCACCTATATCACTGCTAGAGCGACCTGTAGCACTAATAATTCCAGATGTGACTGTATTGTTTAAGCCTAAAGGATTCCCAATAGCAATTACAGCTTCCCCCGGTTGCAAGCCATCGGAGTTACCCAAAGCCAGAGTTGGCAGATTATTCGCCGCAATTTTGATTACAGCTACATCGGTTACCGGATCTTCTCCCAGTACTTTACCGTTAAACGTCCGTCCATCTTTGAGGGTGACAGTTACACTATCAGCACCGTCTACTACGTGGGCATTGGTCAAAATTTCACCAGAGGAACTCATAATAAATCCAGAACCACTACCGCGTTCTACCCTTTGTCGCGGCTGCGATGGTAGTTCGCCAAAAAACCGCCGAAAAAATGGATCTTCAAATTCATCTGGAGTCTGAGAAGCTACGGTTCGCGAAGAATCAATGCGAACTACAGCCGAGCCAACTTTTTGTACTACTCCCACTACAAAGTTAGGATCGTTAGAGGATGAAAAAATGGGGGGTGGCACAATTGCCGAATCAGGGTTAGTTGTGCGCTGAGGTGCTGCTTGTGACTGAGCATCACTTTCTTGCCTCCCAAATATCTTACTAGGTAAAAGAGAGCAACCTCCCAGAAACGCCACTAAACTGACTTTTAAGAGCATCGACATCATACTATTTCTTTCCTGCTTCTGGCATAAACCTTTGGTATCAATATTTTGGGCTGCACAGCAACTTTTGTTTATCTTCATGTGTCTTTGCTTCTCCGTGTTAGTCAGTGGGTGGTAGGATCTTGCCTACCGGGTATGCCCCAAAATGATTACAACTTAAAAGCTTGTTCCAGGTCTAGAGCATGTGAATGCTAAATTGGTGCTTGCTTATATCTTCTATTGTGACGATTAGCAGCAAGGGTGGTAGATAATGGAAATTCCGATAGACAACTTGTGGAGTCAGGTATTAGAGCGCTTACAGCTAGAATTATCCCGTCCTACCTTTGAAACTTGGATTAAAACTGCTAGTGCGGAACGATTAGAAAATAATTGTTTGGTAATCTGTACTCCTAATCCTTTTGCACGTAATTGGTTACAGAAATATTACATAAATACCATCGCTCATGTCGTCCAAGATATTCTCGGATATCCTGTAGAAATTTACATTACCGTTGCTCAAGGTAATGAAATGTCCCCTTTGCATGAACGCGAAGCTCCTTGGGAATTACCACCACCAACAACTACTCCAGAAAGCATTTCTAAACCTCAGCAAACAACCCATGAATTAAATGCTAAGTATGTCTTTTCACGCTTTGTAGTTGGTGCTAACAACCGCATGGCTCATGCTGCATCACTGGCGGTTGCAGAATCTCCTGGGAGAGAGTTTAATCCCTTGTTTTTATGTGGTGGTGTTGGTTTAGGTAAAACGCACCTCATGCAAGCTATTGGACATTATCGCTGGGAAATTCGTGCTGATTCAAAAATATTTTATGTATCAACTGAACAGTTTACTAATGATTTAATCACAGCTATCCGCAAGGATAGTATGCAAAGTTTTCGAGAGCATTATCGGGCTGCTGATATCCTGTTAGTAGATGATATTCAGTTTCTCGAAGGCAAAGAGTACACTCAAGAAGAATTTTTTCATACTTTTAATACTTTACATGAAGCGGGTAAGCAAGTTGTCATCGCGTCCGATCGCCCTCCCAACCAAATTCCTCGCCTTCAAGAAAGACTTTGTTCTCGTTTTTCTATGGGGTTGATTGCTGACATACAACCACCAAATTTAGAAACAAGGATGGCAATTCTCCAAAAAAAGGCTGAATACGAAAATATTCGCCTGTCTACAGATGTAATTGAGTATATCGCCTCTAATTACACTTCTAATATTCGGGAATTAGAAGGCGCTTTAATTCGGGCGCTAGCTTATATCTCTATTTGGGGCTTACCTATGACAGTAGAAAGTATTGCCCCTGTTTTAGAAACCCCCAGCGAAAAAGTAGCAGCTACCCCAGAGGTAATTTTAAAGGTTGTGGCTGAGAATTTTGATATTGCAATTGAAGACTTAAAAAGCAACTCACGGCGCAGAGAAATTAGCTGGGCACGTCAAATAGGTATGTATCTAATGCGGCAACATACAGATCTGAGTTTGCCGAGAATTGGTGAAGAATTTGGGGGTAAAGATCATACAACGGTAATTTACAGTTGTGACAAAATTGCTCAGCTACGAGAAAGCGATCGCACTTTAGTAAATACTCTCCGTCAACTGAGCGATCGCATCAATATTAATAGCCGTTCCTAAAAGTTAATCATCTACTTTATTGGCAGTTTTCCACAGGCATCACTATTTTATTTGAATTTTACAGTCGAGTAATTTATCAAAAATATTAAGCTGAGTATAAAAATATATTAAATTTTTATTAGAATGTGGAAAAAAACTCATTATTTGGGGAGAAAACTTGATATTTTTGCAGAAAAACTTAAATTAAGTATAAATACCTTGTGGAAAACCCCCTGCACTTTTCCACAAGTTTTCCACAGATAGTAATTGATGAAACTCCCCGAAACAAAAATCAGGGAAAAGTTATCCACAATTTCCACAGCTAATGACTTGAAACTAGGGAATAGCGATCAGGAATCGGTAAAAGAACAACAACAGATATATTTTCATTCTTTGTTGTTAACAAATGCAGATTGGGTTTCACTTGGCAATAGGGAATAGGGTATATTTTAGACTGCGGTTGCCTAAAGACAATTGCTGATGACAAGGATAATCAACTAATCGACATTTAAGGCGCATGATTAAGGTATGCATCTTGACCGACTTACAAGAGATTGATAAATTTTCGTCTACTAATTTAGATGTGTTTTAGCTTACTAGGTTGAAAAAAAGAATGCGATAAATATATGGATAGGAGAGCAAAGGTTTTCTCCCCTAAGAGAGATGATTGAGCTATAACAAAGATTATTGGAATTGGTATAAGTTATATTGACGACTAATACGCAACAGAGATAAACAATAGAATAAAGATGACGAAAAACTAAGTAAGTGAAATCTAGCTTCAATCAAACAAGCAGCAGCACGTAATATTAACTGAATCACGGAGTTTCGTCGCATCCCTACCTGAAATCAAAAACTGCTTGCAAATGCTCCGCCATAATTGCGTTTGCTATAACCTTAGTCTTTAGCAAGCTAGCCATAGAGTGTCACATAGAAGAATTTGGCACAGCGATCGCCTGCATTATTTTGTGGTGGTAGTTTTAAAAGACACCTTATACCATTTCTCTAAATTCAGGCTACAGATAATTCTCCCCCTGCTCCCTGTGCCCCTACTGCCTATGTGTAGGCATATTTTGGAGACATTGGTATTAGCGCCCAATCCCCACATTTCTCAGATTACTTGCGCCTGGGGGTAGGCTGTTTGCTAAATTAAATACAGTACTAAGGCTTTCCTAGTGCATAAATTCGTGCCAGTAAGTTATTAGCTAATAACTATTGTTGAACATCAAGCAAGATAACATCTATTATCAGCATCTAAACCCGATTCTCCCGACATCCTCATGTTGGCGGGGAATAACCTTGTAATGTTATAACGTCATCAGTTCTAGATGCAAAATGGGGAACACTGAATATAGTGAGTTAATTACTTATGCTGGACGAGAGTTAGGCTTGGTCTCTATCACTCTTTCCACATTTACAATTAGGGGCTTCTCAGGTTTTCCCTCGCTACTTGCGTCAACCCCGTCAGACACAATCGATAAGCAATGCTAACGCCAGCACTGCTGAACATTTTTAAGCAGGTGGGTCAATAGTAATGAATGAAGCTGAAACCTCAAACAATGGGGCTTTTATTGAATCCTTAAATTCTGCTAATTCGCCACAAATGGAGGAGGCGAGTTGTCCTTTCTATTCTGTTGTGCCTAATGACAATATGACACAACATTTGCCACTCCTCCAGCCAGCAAAAGACGAGCAGCCTGAGACTCAAGCCCCAGATGTAACAGTAGATACAACCAAGCAAGACTGGGTTGCTGAGCCTGATATTCAACAACAACTTTTGGTAAATGCAGAATTTCAGAAATTGTTGGCGTTGAATCAAGAATTGCGTTCTGCTAACGATGATTTGTATGAGCAGGTAGAACACCTTAAAGATGAATTAGCTGATGCTCAAAAGGCTATACAGTGGCAAAAAAAACGCTTTGGTGTTACTGAGTCAATGCTCAACCAACAAACTCAAGAACTCAACGCCGCCCAAGAACAAATCAAATCTTTATTCGAGGAATTAGAAACTGCTGTCCAAAGCGTTCAGCGTCAAGAAATTTTCATTGAAACTTATAAAGCACAGTTACAGATTAGTCAACAACGCCTAGCGCAGTTAGAAAGGGAATGTTCGCTTTTGCAAACTAACTATAGCGATCAGTCTCAGCAGCTATTGCAATCTGAAAACTCCTGTAGAGAGTTGCGAACTAGGCTAATGCGGCAACAGCGGCAGACCCTACAATTTAAAGCAGCTCTAGAAAAGTGTTTAGAGCCACCTGTTCCCGGTGAAGAGTCTTCAGAAGATACTGCACGTCCCCGTAATTCTAATGGTAGGCAATCAAGATTTGCGAAAAAAGCACGGTCTTTGTTTCCCAATGCCCAGCCAATTAAGCCTTGGTCAGCGGCATCAGAAGCTTTAGATGATAATTTAGATAATTCTTTGCAGGAATCTTCAGCAGCACCTTCACAGCCAAAAACTGAACCAACTGCAACTCCATCTTCTCCTTGGGATTGGTCAGACCGCGAAAACACTTCAACAACAGCTAAATCAAATACTGCCCCAGAATCAACTCCCTTTGTGGCTTCATCGCCAAGCGCGGAAAATTCCTCAACTAAACCACAACCAGTCTCTCCTTTGGGTTCATCAAGCATTGATGAGCTAGATAGTCTCATCCAAATGTTTTTTGCTGCTCAACCTGCATCTACACCTTCAACCTCTACCACTGTTGAAATAAATGTAGAAAGTCACCCAGCCGATGATGTAACTATTTGGGAAACCGTCGCCAAAACAGTGACAGATGATGAAGAAACAAATCCTGTATCTCCACAACAACTTTTAGGCGAAAGCAAACCAAAGCTGAAAACTTCTAATAATAAAGAAGAGAATGATACCTCTTCACCAGCTAAAAAGTCCTCCAAATCAACTAATCCACCTGTTGCTCACACAACAGCAGCACCAGAAAATGATGACTATTGGGCAGAAATTTCCCAACTCAATCAAGTAGATGTGCATTTATCCAATGTTAGCCAAGATGCAGACGGGGAGTCTGGTATCGACAATCAATCACCCTCACCAGTGGTTTATCCCCAACGTCCACCCAAAGGACGCAAGTCTTTGGCATCTGTAGAGTTACCGAATTTTCGGCAGAAGAAGCAATAATTGCAGAGACGCGATGATCGCATCTGCACTCAAAAGTCAAGGGTTAAAGGTCAAGGGTCAAGGGTCAAGGGTCAAGGGTAAATTATATAATCTATGCCCTATGCCCCATGCCCCAATTTAATTGAGAATTTGCGCTTCTGAATTTTGAATTGAGTCTTCTGATTTAACTTTCGCCACTTGATTTGGCGATCGCGGTTTGCCTGTGATGATAGCGTAGTTAATAGCTAATAGCCGTAACCACAAGGCCGGATAGCGGGGTTCTAACCAAGGGCCTATTTTATTGAGGTAGCTGGCAAACCAACCATTCAATAAAGCGCTGACTAGGGCATAACTACCAAAGTTAAAATAATTGCCCAGCCAGCGTATTAAATCTTTAGGCCCTGCTAGTTCCCAAATCCACAATAGCAGGGCGGGGTTTTTGCGTGCTGCTTTGATGGCGAGGCGGTTAAAGGTGAACCAATCGCATCGGTCTTTAATAAAGTTATCTGCAACATCTGGGGGTTCGTCTGCCAACAGCCCAAAGAAGGTATTCAGCATAGAGTTAATTCTTTGAGGTGGTAGGAATTTACCAGTTGGTACCATCATGCCTTTAGAAAATAGCCAGGTTACCGAAACGTTACTTTGGTAAGCGCGGATTCGGTTTAAATGACGGAAACTTAGCAGATTATGCTTAAGGGCGATATCTAAAAGTTTTGTGAGACGTTCTAAGTTGCGTACTAAAGAACCAAAGCCAGTAAATACGAGAGGTGACTGAAGTGATGCAGCATCACCGATCGCAATTAATCTATCAAAGGCAACTGTGCGATCGCTACTTCCCACACTAAAATGCCCTGGTATATAGCCAAAGGTGGGTTTTTTCCACACCAGCTTGTCTACATCGCAGCGCCGATATTCTGGCAAAATCGTGAAAAAGTCTTCGTACATTTCCAACAAGGAACCAGGATTTTTAGGGTTGACTTCGTGGTAATGAAACAAATAAATTGTCAGTTCTTCCCCGATTCCAGGAAATAATTCCCAAATTAATTGTCTCCCACGAGAAATATCGCCGTGGCTGTAAAGCACATCTCCATATTGAGAATCCCAAACTTGCGGCTCAAATCCTTGATCAATTACCGCCCCCACGGTAGGGCAAACACTGTCAAAAGCGCGACCGCCATTTAATTGCCAAGCTATTGGGGAAGCTGTACCCATCGCATCCACTATGAGCCGTCCGCTTACTTGCTGTTCTTTTTGCTTGGGTAGATGCTTGACATTAACTAAAACATGTGTTTTATAAATATCAGCACGCAGAAACTCTGTTTCATCCCAGATATCACCACCTGCAGCAAGGAGCTTTTGACCGCACATTTGCAACCATTTATCAGAGTCGAGGGCAATATTTAGCACGGTGGGAGTATGTAAAACAGGCGATCGCAATTTTCGGGGATTATTGGCATCAAAAAATTTATTGAACCCATCTTTATACTCGCGAGCGATGACTGTTTCTAACTCAGTATGAGTCACCAACCCTAAATTAATTAAGCTTTGCAGCTCATCACGCGAAATATTCCATTCGCGATTCATCCGCCCAAAGGGCATTCGTTCTATCAGTAAAACTTTATATCCCAATTTCGCCATTACTGCCGCATGGATAGCGCCTAATGCGCCACCGATGTAGATGATGTCATAGGTAGGGGATGAAGGCGACGAGGGAGATGAGGAGGATGAGGAAGATGAGGGGGATGTTCTTCCCATTCCCAAGTCCCCAGTCCCAAGTCCCCAGTCCCCTCGATGCGAAAACACAACCTGTCGCGGTTGCTGTGGATTCCTTACACCTTCGCGCCATCTTTGTTCCCACCAGTAGGCGCGTGTTAGGTCATATTCCCCATTGGGCATTTTCTGAAAATACTTGACGGTGAGGGGGTAATGAGGTTGTAATGCATCAAATATTGATTGTTTGGATAAATCAATAACCGGGGGTTCTGGGTAGTTATGAGGAAAGCGGCTTCTGATGTCAGTAATCAGACGGTGTAGAATTTGCTTTTCTTGAGGAAAAGGTCGATCTGCCCAACGGAAAACTTTTAAATAAGTAGTTCGCTGTACCGACCAAACAAATATAGAAAGTTCCGTTGGCAAATTTTCGGAAATCGGTACTTCAGCCGTTGTAGTGTCAGCAGATACTTTCAGACGGAACCCATCTGGAGTATTTATTTTTTCACCATTTTCTGGTTGAAAATCTGCTTGCAGCCAACTGCGTACAGCGGCCATATCTGGTGTCGGAACTTCTAAATAAAGGATTTCTTTCATTTTTTTCTGACATCTCCGCTAAATCTACTCACTAAGACAGATTTCAAGAAGGCATGAAATACGATAAACTCCGCCCTATCGGTTGCTTAAAGATTTGATGAAGAGATTTTAATAATTTGTCAAACATCTAGTTCATTCTAAATTTCTGTAAACCCACGCCATGAATTATCCCATCCCAGACAGCCCTCAAGACATTGTTGCCCTGCAACAAAGACCTGTTGATGAAGAATTGGTTGCATCTGCGATCGCTGGAGTTATTAAAATTGTGCGGGCGCAGGGCCAATCTTTGGAAGAGTTAACCGCCCAAGTCCTAGCTGACGACCAGATGCTTGATAAACAGCAGCGTCGCTGGCTAAGTAAATTACTTGCTCAAGCTTGGGAAAATTTCTCGTAGTAGAAGAGCTAGTACAGGCAGTTAGAGTTTGATGGATGTTTGCCCAGATTGCCAATCGCATTTTATTGGTGTGGGAAGTCAAGTGATGTGTGGTAAAGATTGGCAATGAGGTTGGGCATAATTTAGTCAAGGGTCAAGGGTCAAGGGTCAAGGGTCAAGGGTCAAGGGTCAAAGTATTGTAGTATGTTCTACTTTGGACTGTTGACTACCATCGCAAAAAATCATAGATGTGCTGTGAATGCACAATTCAAGATTCCGCAATTTTTGTATTTTCGATTTTTGGCTTCTGGATAGCAGGAAACTGGGCTTCGGTTTGAGTATGCAGCAATAAACCATACTCCAATCCTTCTACCACGGCTTGATAGGAAGCCTCTAAAATATTTGTCGAAACGCCTACTGTTGTCCAGCGTTGATGACCATTACCTGATTCTATCAATGCCCGGGTTTTAGCTGCTGTACCTGTGTGTCCATTGAGGATACGGACTTTGTAATCTGTCAACTCAAAATCGGCAATTTGGGGATAAAAGTTTAACAGAGCTTTGCGTAAAGCCGCATCCAAAGCTGCCACAGGGCCATTCCCTTCGGCCGCCTCTAAAATATTTTTACCATTAACAGCTACTTTAATTGTCGCCAGAGCGCTGCTGCTTGCCTTACCCTCTATTAAGTCGCAGTGTACTTGAAAACCTTTAACTTCAAAAAACTGTGGACGATTACCTAAGGCTTCGTGCATTAACAGGGCAAAACTCGCCTCTGCAGCTTCAAATTGATAGCCTTCACTCTCCAAATCCTTCATTTTTTGCAGAATTTGCCGTGCTTCTGGTTGCTGGGGGTCTAATTCAATCCCAAAAGTTCGGGCTTTGGCTAACACATTACTTAGTCCAGATTGTTCGGAAATCACAATGCGGCGACGGTTCCCTACTTGTTCTGGCTGAATGTGTTCGTAAGTTAGGGGATTGCGTTCCACTGCGGATACATGAATACCACCTTTGTGAGCAAATGCTGACCGACCAACAAATGGTGCGTGTTCATCAGGAGCCAGATTTACCACCTCGCTAACAAAGCGACTGGCTTCTGTAAGTTGCGCTAGCTCGTCTTCACCGATACAGCCATAACCTAACTTCAACTGTAAATTGGGAATTAAAGAACAAAGATTAGCATTACCACAACGTTCACCATAACCATTGATTGTACCTTGTACCATCGTTGCCCCAGCCATGACAGCAGCTAAAGCATTAGCCACAGCCATATCAGAATCATTATGAGTGTGAATGCCAATTTGGGGGATTGGGGATTGGTGATTGGTGATTGGTGATTGGGGACAATCTTTCCCAGTACCCAGTACCCATTCCCCAGTCACCTTAACCACATCTTGGACAATTTGGCTAACTTCATGGGGTAAAGCCCCACCATTGGTATCGCAGAGAACTAGCCATTCCGCACCGGCTGCAATCGCAGTTTCTAATGTCTGTAAAGCATATTCAGGGTTGTGCTTATAGCCATCAAACCAATGTTCAGCATCATAGATCACGCGTCGCCCTTGGCTGCGGAGGTACTCAATCGTATCGCGGATCATCGCCAAATTTTCTTCTAAACTCGTTTTTAGCCCGGCTGTGACGTGTAAATCCCAAGACTTACCAAAAATTGTCACCCAACGACTACCAGCCGCCAGAATCGCTTGCAGCATGGGTTCAGACGCAGCAGTGGTGTTGGGGCGGCGTGTGGAACAAAATGCGACAATTTCTGCTTGTTTGAGCGGATCTTCCTGAAGTTGCCAGAAGAATTGTACATCCTTTGGATTGGCACCAGGCCAACCACCTTCAATAAAGGGAATTCCCAATTGATCTAGTCTCTTGGCGATGCGTAACTTGTCTTCTATAGACACAGACAGCCCTTCACGCTGAGTACCATCCCGTAGCGTAGTGTCATAAAGCCAAATTTGAGGTGAGGGATTTTTGGTCATAAAACTGGAACATTTGAGACAACTTTTCAAGCGATGTGCCAATATACAACAAAAAGCCAGTTTGGTAATTCAACAATGCCTAACGTACTAACTCAAAATCAAAGTGATGAGTGTATGCGATCGCCAAAGCAGGTGATTTGGCCCCAAGGTTTACTGGCAGGCCTTGGTAAAATAGTGTCCATTGCCGAACCAAATAACGACAAACTTTGCTGCAATATGGTATTGACCTCTACAATGGCGGTGTTTAGCGAATCAGCTGTCACCGAATTGTGGCAGATGTAGTAGCTGTAAAGTTAAGGTAGAAGGCGAAGTATCAGCAGCGAATCGGCGCACTAAACGCAGTGTTCGCTTCCTCCCCATTCTCCTACAACAGACCTGCGTTTCGCCTGACATACTGACTGAGGTTTTATGGCAATCAATTACAGAGAAACAAAATTTGATAGATTTTGGTAATTTCTCAAATCTAGTGGATAACCAAAGGTTAACAAGGAGCAAAACAAGATGGGTAGATGGACACCGTTAATTCTGATGGCTGGAGGCTTGGCGATATTGTTGGGTACATTGCTAGGCATCAACTTTCCGATGGGCGGACAAAGCGCCAGCGTTCCACCAGGCGGTAGAACCTCAAAAGTCCTCCCAGCTAATATTAATGTTAATAGCACAGCTGCGGGCAGGAATAACGGTTCAACGACAGAAAGCCAACGCAGCGTTGCCCAAAATAATAACTCGACTGAGGAATCAAATTCAGAGACAGAAAGTTCTTCAGACACAAATACTACAGAAGCGCAATCAACAGACACCCAATCCACAGACAGCCAATCTACCAGCAATAATGAAAACTCTCAACCTATTCGGGCATTGTGGTAGAGGTTGCTAGTTATTGGTTGCGAGTTATAAGTTATAAGTGATGAGTTATTAGTTATGAGTTGTTAGTTATGTACTAATAATAAATGGCTAATAATGTATGACTAATGACTAATGACTAGTGACATTTTAATTATTGGCGGTGGCGTTATTGGCTTAGCGATCGCCGTGGAACTGAAACTGCGCGGGGCAAATGTCACCGTGCTTTGCCGTGATTTTAACGCCGCCGCTAGCCATGCGGCGGCTGGGATGTTAGCGCCAGATGCGGAAAACATCTCAGATCCAGCCATGTATGATTTATGCTGGCGATCGCGTGCTTTATATTCAGACTGGACGCGTAAACTCGAAGAATTAACTGGCTTATCCACACTGTACTGGCCTTGTGGGATTTTAGCACCAGTTTATGAAGAGAGTGGGGCAGGAATTAAATCAACTGTAGCCTCTGCGCGGGAATCACCTGCTTGCTGGTTGGATAAAGCTGCAATTGGGCAGTATCAGCCCGGATTATCATCAGAAGTAATAGGTGGTTGGTGGTATCCTGAGGATGCCCAAGTTGACAATCGCGCCTTAGCAAGGGTTTTGTGGGCTGCTGCGGATTCTTTGGGCGTAGAACTCAAAGATGGGGTTACCGTTGAAGGATTGTTACAGCAGCAAGGCAAAGTATTGGGCGTGCAAACTAGCGCGGGAGTAATGCGCGCTGCCCATTATGTATTAGCTACAGGTGCTTGGGCAAATGAATTATTGCCGCTTCCTGTAAGGCCAGTTAAAGGGCAAATGGCCAGGTTGCGGGTGCCAGAATCAGTGCCAGAATTACCCTTAAAACGCATTTTATTTGGTGAAAATACTTACATCGTTCCGAGAAGGAATCGCACAATTATTATTGGCGCGACTAGCGAAGATGTAGATTTTACTGCCCACAACACCCCTGCAGGAATTCAAAAGTTACTCCAACAAGCTACCCGCCTGTATCCGCAATTACAAGATTATCCCATCGAAGAAATTTGGTGGGGATTTCGCCCCGCTACCCCAGATGAATTACCCATTCTGGGAACTAGCCCCTGTACAAATTTAACCTTGGCGGTTGGTCATTATCGCAATGGCATTCTGCTAGCGCCAATCACCGCAGCTTTAATTGCCGATTTGATCTCAGAACAAAAATCCGATCCTTTATTATCTCATTTTAATTATTCGCGTTTTCTCGCTCAAACATCTACCTCCACATCCATGCTTACTCACTCGGCTAATTTCTCCAATGGGCATCATGCCATTGTTGCTTTAGATAATTCAGCATTAACTAATCTAGATTCACCACTGACTATTGCTGGTAAAACCTTTAAATCTCGCCTCATGACTGGTACTGGGAAGTACCGCAGCATTGAGGAAATGCAGCAAAGTATTGTTGCTAGTGAGTGTCAAATTGTGACTGTCGCCGTGCGGCGCGTACAAACCAAAGCACCCGGACATGAAGGTTTAGCCGAAGCACTCGATTGGCAGAAAATTTGGATGTTACCCAATACCGCCGGTTGTCAAACCGCAGAAGAAGCGATTCGTGTGGCGCGTTTAGGGCGTGAAATGGCGAAATTATTAGGGCAAGAAGATAATAATTTCATCAAACTAGAAGTGATCCCCGATCCTAAATATTTGCTTCCCGATCCCATCGGCACATTGCAAGCCGCAGAACAACTAGTTAAAGAAGGCTTTGCTGTATTACCTTACATCAACGCTGACCCAATGTTAGCCAAGCGCTTAGAAGAAGTTGGTTGTGCAACAGTCATGCCTTTAGCATCTCCCATTGGTTCGGGACAAGGATTGAAGACAACCGCCAATATTCAAATCATCATTGAAAATGCTCGCATACCCGTAGTAGTAGATGCTGGTATAGGAGCGCCCTCAGAAGCAGCACAGGCAATGGAATTAGGTGCAGATGCCTTATTAATTAATAGCGCGATCGCACTTGCTAATAATCCAGCTGCAATGGCTAGGGCAATGAATCTCGCCGCAGTCGCCGGTCGTCTCGCATATCTAGCTGGTAGAATGCCCATCAAAGATTACGCCAGTGCTAGTTCACCACTCACGGGGACGATTAGTAGTTAGGGATTGGGGATTGGGAAAAAGCAGGGGGCAGGGAGCAGGGAGCAGGGGGGAAAATAAAAAACACCAATTACCCATTACCCATTCCCCATGCCCAATACTTGACGACAACCTCTAAAGCACGGCAAACTTAGTACAAAAGTTCCAGTGGATGTAAAGCTGGAGGTCTTAAAAATGACTACTGCCTTAAGTTGCCGCAATTACATCAACGGTGAATGGTTGAGTGCTTTAGGGGAAGCTACTTTAGAAAGTCGCAACCCTGCTGATAAGAATGAAGTAGTTGCTACATTCCCTCGTTCCGTAGCAGATGATGTTAATCAAGCAGTAGCCGCAGCCCGCCAAGCTTACCGCAGTTGGCGACAAGTCCCAGCCCCAGCTAGGGCAGAATACATTTTTCGCGTCGGAGAAATATTACTTCAGCACAAAGAAGAACTCGCTCAGTTAATCAGCCGAGAAATGGGTAAACCCTTAACTGAAGCCAGAGGCGATGTGCAAGAAGGTATTGACTGCGCTTTTTATACTGCTGGCGAAGGGCGGCGATTATTCGGGCAAACTACACCCTCAGAAATGCCTAACAAATTTGCCATGACGGTGAGAATGCCAATAGGGGTATGTGCTTTAATTACTCCTTGGAATTTCCCAGTGGCAATTCCTTGCTGGAAAGCTATGCCAGCATTGGTATGTGGTAATACCGTAATCCTCAAACCTGCTGAAGATACCCCAGCTTGTGCAACTAAATTAGTTGAGATTTTTGCCGCTGCAGGTTTACCACCTGGGGTAATTAACTTAGTGCATGGTGTGGGAGAAGAAGCCGGTAAAGCCTTAGTCGAGCATCCTGATGTGGATTTAGTATCTTTTACCGGCTCTTCAGAAACAGGTGCATTTGTTGGGGCGACTTGCGGACGTACTCACAAGCGTGTTTGCTTGGAAATGGGTGGTAAAAATGCCCAAGTTGTCATGGAAGATGCTGATTTGGAACTGGCGCTAGATGGTGCTGTTTGGGGAGCCTTTGGCACAACTGGGCAAAGATGTACAGCTACTAGCCGTTTAATACTGCATCGTGACATCAAAGAAAAATTTACTGCCATGCTTTACGAGCGTACCAGCAAATTACGCTTAGGGGCTGGAACTGATCCAGATATAGATATCGGGCCGTTAATTAATGAATCGCAGCTGCAAAGAGTCAGCAAATATTTAGATATTGCCCGTGAAGAAAGGGCAAAAGTGTTAATTGGGGGAGAAATTGCCAGCGAGGGGCAATTAAAAAATGGTAACTTCTTTAAACCGACAATTTTGGATAATGTGACACCAGAAATGCGGGTTGCTCGCGAAGAGATATTTGGGCCAGTAGTCGCATTAATTGAGGTTAGCTCCTTTGAAGAAGCGATCGCAGTCCTCAACGATACCAATTACGGTCTATCTTCCTCAGTCTACACCCGCGATATCAACCGCGCTTTTACTGCTATGCGAGATATTGAGGCAGGTATCACCTATATCAATGGCCCAACTATTGGTGCTGAAGTACACTTGCCTTTTGGTGGTGTCAAACAAACAGGTAACGGGCATAGAGAAGCTGGCACTACAGCTTTAGATGTTTTTACTGAATGGAAAAGTGTTTATGTTGACTTTTCAGGTAGTTTACAACGCGCCCAAATAGATAACCGCAGTTAAAAAACAGCTTTGCTAAACGCCAAAAACACTCTGCGTACCTCCCGTTTTTTAATTCTTTCAGTAAGCCAGCACTGATTTGCTAGGATTTGGATAGATTTTTAGCTGCGTCTTTGATGACTTCCGATTTTGCCAACTTTTTAATTCCTGATACTGCACTTTCGGTAGCTGGGTTAACTGACTACATCCGCTTGCTGTTGGAACAAGATCATCAACTGCGACAAGTTTGGGTGACAGGAGAAGTTTCCAGCGCTAATCACCATCGCAGTGGTTTATTTTTCACCTTACAAGATCCCGATGGTACAGCTGGAATTAAATGTGTGGCGTGGAATAGCCAATTGGCAAAACTAGCGCAAATTCCTATTCCTGGTGAGCAATTAATTATTTTAGGTAGTCTCAGGGTTTATCCCCAAAGAGGAGAATATCAGCTATCTGTTTGGCAAGCTTTACCTGCTGGCGCAGGTTTACAGGCTTTGCGTTATCAGCAGTTAAAAAACCGCTTGTTATCTGAAGGGTTGTTTGATCCGCAAAGAAAGCGATCGCTTCCTTCCCACCCCCAAATCATCGCCGTGATCACTTCACCAACGGCTGCGGCTTGGGGTGATATTCAAAGAACCTTGAAACAAAGGTATCGAGGGCTACAGGTTTTATTTTCTCCGGCGACAGTACAAGGTGAGCAAGCGCCAGAATCCATAGTTAAAGCCATTGAACGTGTAGAACGGGATGGACGCGCCGAAGTGCTAATTTTATCCCGGGGAGGCGGCGCAGTTGAGGAATTAGCTTGCTTTAATGATGAACGAGTCGTGCGATCGCTAGCTAATTGTTCTATACCAGTAATTACTGGGATAGGTCATCAACGAGATGAATCTTTAGCCGATTTAGTTGCAGATGTATGTGTACATACTCCCACCGCTGCGGCAGAAATGGTGGTACCAGCGCTGGCAGAATTGTACACTCAACATCGGCAGCGAGTGGAGGCTTTACATGAGGCAGTACTTTACTCTACGCAAGCTGCTGAACACAAGCTGCGAGTTTTGCAAAATCGGCTGCAACATTTACGCTTAGATCGACAAGTACAACAAGAAAAGCAAAGGCTAGCTTGGAAGCGTCAGCAATTAATCCAAGTGACAAAAAGGCGATCGCAGCAAGCTAGCCAACATTTAGAAATGTTACGCCAAAAATTAGCTACTCTTGACCCAAAAGCCGTATTGCAGCGTGGTTACGCCGTCGTTAGACAAGAAAACGGTGCGATCGCCAGAACTGCTGGGGACTTAACTGTCGGAGATGAGTTATTGATTCAGTTGGCACAGGGAGAAGTTAAAGTGAAAGTGAAAGAAGTAAAAGATTAGGATGATTAAACGTAAGAACCCTGCTAATTCTGATGACTTCACAGCTTGGAATTATGAGGCTAAGGTGGCTGAAATCGAACAAATTATTACTCGCATTGAGACAGGAGATTTGGAATTAGAAGCAGTATTTGCACAATTTACAACTGCTGTCGAGAATTTGCGTCAATGTGAGAATTTTTTGCAGCAGCGACAGCAGCAAGTAGATTTGTTAATTGAAACCTTGAACGATGAGTAAATCACCTAACTAAATCTCAAGTAGCTGGAAAATATAGCTGGTTTTTGACTGTTGACTGTTGGCTGGGAAAGGATAAAATTTTCGGGATTACTGAAACCAGGAATGAAATTTCTGCATTGCTATCTCGCACTAAAAAAGTACGGTGTACTGGCCTCTAGCCTACGTATTTATTACATTATTTATTCAACTTGGTATTATTTGTGAGACACTACGAATGACCAGTGAGGATGGAAAATCTTAGCTTTTTTCTTTCCTGCTAACTACCCTGTAGGCGTAGCCTCTACCAGAAGAGAGGTTTATTGACATAGGTCAGACAGCCTGATTGACAAATGTCACAATGCCTAGAGGATTAGTATAATTCCGTCAAATACAGGGTGTGAGAATTAGTTTTTTCGTGTTAAATGGTTGAAGGTTACCAAGAAATCTTGGTTTAACATCAAAGACCGTTTATTTATGTGTGGCAATATTTTGTAAGGAGTGAATGTGAATACTATTATTCGTAAAGCTGTTTTTTGCTTGCCAAGTTTAGCAGCTTGTGCAGTCTTAGGTAGTAGCTTAAATGCTGTAGCTCAAACAGTAGATAACTCTACCACTCAGCAGTTAAATGAGGCTGCTACAAGCGTAGCATCTCCCATTCAATCAACCGCTGAATTAGACGCTACAAGCCAGAATACCCCTAATCAAACAAATACAAATTTCACCGTTCCGCAGCAGTTCCCTAACGCAGCTACACAGGAAACTGCTACTCGCATAGTAATACCTGTTCCAGGTACAGCAATTACCTCAACTACTGGCTTGATTCCCCAATCACCAGAACCTAATGTTCAACAGTCTACGGCTCAACCATCTACAACTCAAGTAGCACAAGCCGATATTGAACCAGGTAGAGCTACCCGTGGTGGTAGAAGCTATATTGGTATTGCAGGTAACATTGGTGTTAGTGGTAGTGACTCTGCTTTAGGTGATGGTAACTTTGCTGTCATTAGTAAAGTTGGATTGAGCAATGCTATATCCTTCCGACCAGCAGCAATTTTGGGTGACAATACCACATTTTTACTTCCCCTCACCTATGACTTTAGCTTTCAGCAGGTAGCAGATCCATTTAGTGAACCGTTACCAATTGCCCCTTACGTAGGATTAGGTGCAGCAATTAAAACTGGTGATAACTCTGAAACCGCTTTTTTAGTCTCAGGTGGCTTTGATTTTCCTCTCAATGCCCAATTCACCGCCACTGCGGCTGTCAATGCTGGCTTTTTTGAAAATACTGATATAGGTGTGATGTTAGGCGTTGGCTACAACTTCAGTGGTTTCTAAGTCAATAAGCTTGGGTTAAGCTCATTAGTGATTGATTTGTCACTTAATTACAAAAGCCAGAAGAATGGGGGATTCTCCCCCAAACCCCCGATTGGGTGACGGTTGCGTCCCCCAAACCCCCTCCAAAATTATTGTTCGGTTTTTTTGTTGAGCAACTAGTTTTTTGGTTTTGTTATCAATTAGTTTTTTTAACTGAACCGTATTGGTTTCTAAGTCAAATTTCTGAGCAATTAATGCACCACCAATAACTTATACAAATTCTCCAAAATTCAGCAACAGATCCAAACTCAAAAACCCTTGCTACATATAGCTTTCTTAATTTTGAATTTTGCGGAAAGTCTGAGCGGAGGTTTCCTCCGCTCAGACTTTCCAAGAGAGAATTTTGAATTTTGAATTAGTATTAAACATCTTGTATTTCTCGGCGTGTATTCGCGGTTCATTATTATTTGAACTGTATTTTGTTTAGCTAAAAAAAGCCTGCTTAAGCAGGCTTTTCCAATATAATCAGCAAGGTAGTTACGTTTTTATTAACGTACCACTTCAAAATTCTTATTTTTAACTAGCCCTTATTTAGGACTAACTTTATCAATCACATTGATTTTGCCATCATCTCCTACAGTCCAGACATCGTAAACACCAACGACATCGCCATTAGCGTCAACATCAACGTTTCCGCTGGCTCCTTGGTAATTAATGTCTTTACCTTCTTTGAGCAATTTTAGCCCCTCACAAACATCGGTAACTTCTGTACCAGGTGCATTAGAAACTTCTCGAATTTTATTAGCAATGCCAACACCTGTATTTTCTTTAGCGGCTTGTGCGGCTAATGCTAACAATGCAGCTGCGTCCCAAGCTTGAGGTGCATATTCTCCCGGAGAACCACCTTTTTTCTCTTTCCAGAGTTTGTTAAAACCTTCCAAGGCTTTGCCATCGGAACCAGGAACTGTACCGATCGCACCAGTTAAAATATATTTACCATCACTAGCTTTGCCTACTTGCTCTGGGAAAGTGGGTGCTTTCACGCCATCAGTGAGCAGAATTTGCACTCCTTTCGTTAAGCCTTGCTGGTAAGCAGCTTTGAGAAATAAACTACCTGTTTCAGCATATAGTACCGCCAATACTGCTTCTGGTTTACCAGCAAAAGCTGCTGCAGCCTCAGTATCAAAGGTCTGAGCTTTAGGATCGTAGCGGACAGGTTTATCTTTATTAACTACTGTTCCACCTAATTTTTCAAAAGCTTGTACAAATGCTTTTTCAAAACCAACACCGTAGTCGTTATTAATCACGACTGTAGAAACGCGTTTAAATCCTTTTTTATTAGCAAGTTGCGCTAAGGCTAGTGCTTGGTAAGTATCTGGTGGTGCAGTACGCGCCCAAAAACCCTTATAGTCGCCTTTCTGAGCCTTTTCGGTAAATACAGGACTGGTGCTACCAGGGGAAATCAACATGACTTTATTCGGTGTCGCCACTGAGATAGCTGCAGTGGAAACGCTACTGGCAAAGGAACCCACTACACCTGCTACCTTATCCAAGGTTGCAAGTTTAGTCATACCAGCTGCACCTGCTTTGGGATCTGTTTGATCGTCTACTGGTACTAAGGTGACTGGTTCACCGTTTACGCCACCACAAGCATTAACTGTATCCACCAACAAGGGAACTGAACCCACCATCTGCTGACCGATAGATGCCAAATCGCCAGTTGTCGGTAGTAAAGAACCGATTTTTAACCCCTTGGCATTAGCTGTGGTAGTTGAATTGGCTGCTGGGGTAGCAGTGCCTTGTGTGTTCCCTGTACTATTAGAGTTGGTAGCAGTATCATTACAAGCCCCTAACAGAAAACCAGCGGCTAAGGTAGCTACACTAAAAGCTAAGGCTGTACTAATTCTTGGCATAAATTACTTTCACTCCTCTATTCTTTAGGAGTCTGAAAGTAAAATTCTAACTATATTTTCAGGTTAGGTTAATATTTACAGACTCCAAAGCATAAATAATATCATCCTCCTGAAGATATAGAGGTGTTTATGCCGACTTTAATACTTATGGTTGAAGAAGTATTTTTTTAGTATCAGAAAAATTTATCGTCCCTAAGAAATTAAAAAAGTGATGCAAACTCAGTTTCATCACTTACCTCTAATGGCTGGGAAAACGGAGAGGGAGGGATTCGAACCCTCGGTACGGAGTTGCCTGCCGTACAACAGATTAGCAATCTGCCGCTTTCGACCACTCAGCCACCTCTCCTGGGTCACGAATATTAATATTAGCAGATACATCTTTAACAGTCAAACATTTTTTAGTCATTAGTCATTAGTCATTAGTCAACTGTACTAGCATGGGTTGGATCTAGGAAGGAGTATCATCTGCAAGGACTGTATTAAACACTTGTTAACTAGTGACTACTGACTATTGACTAACATTTAGAGAACTTGCGATCGCATCCAAGCCAGTGGCAAAGTCCGCAATTTTTTCCACTGGGGGACGTAGGCGCGCTGAGTGAAGACATTATAATCGTTGCGTTCGATGAAGTTTAAAATTTGACTGTAATGCATCAGCGCTGCCCAAACAGGCCAACGGGCATCAGCAGATAGATAGGAAATTCCCTTTTCTGCCTTGCTGTAGAATTCTCTTGCCCGGGAAATTTGGAACTGCATTAAGGCACGCCAGCGATCGTCTACTACACCTTTAAATAAATCTTGTTCGGTGTAGCCAAATCGTGCCAAATCTTCTAAAGGAAGATAAATTCGCCCTCGCCTGGCATCTTCACCAACATCTCGCAAGATATTGGTAAGTTGCTTGGCAATCCCCAAAGCAATTTCTTCTTTGATGGGACTATAGGGCTGTTGTGTACGGCTCCACGGTGCTGTATTTCTGGTATCGTCCAACCCCATAATTGCCGTGGACATCAAACCGACAGTGCCAGCAACGCGGTAACAGTAGAGGTATAATTCCTCAAACGTTTCATAGCGGCTGCGATATAAGTCCATGCGCTGACCGGCAATCATGTCCCGAAAGGGTTGAATGTCCATAGGAAAGCGTTTGACGGTATCCACTAAAGCTACATCAAAATTTTCTACTGGGTTGCCAGCGAAAATGGATTCCAGCTGCTTCTCCCATAGATCTAGGGTTTCTGGCGTAGTCATAGCAGATGCAGGGCCATCTACCAGTTCATCTGTACGGCGACACCAAGCATAAATTGCCCAAACAGCGGGACGCTTTTCTTTGCTCAGGAGCAAAGTGCTCAGGTAAAAAGTCGCGGAATACTTGGCTATAAGTTGCCGACAAAGTTTGTAGGAATCGTCTACAGAGACCAGCGTTTTCATGCGCGGGGGTGAATCAGGCAGTTGCAGCATTCGTTGCGGGCGATCGGGTGAGCGTTTGCGAGTTGTTTGCAGTTGCCACCGGGATTGCTTCCGAGATCGCCTGCGCTGTAAGCTTACCAGAAAGTACGGCCCCTTCCATACTGGCTAAATAGCGTTGCATGGTGTAATCCCCTGTCAAATAGAAGTTGGCAATGGGAGTTTTCTGCGAGGGACGGTGCTGTTGACGACCTGGAGTCGCTTTGTAAACTGAACGCGGCGTTTTCACCACATGATATTTCAGCAGCTTGGCTGGATTATCTCCGCCAAAGTGTTGGGGAAAGAGTTTTTCTAGTTCAGCAATGGTGGCATCGACAATTTCCTCATCGGATTTAGTGATCCAATCTTTTGCTGGAGCTAGAACCAATTCCAACATTGAGCGATCGGGATTAGCATATCCACGGCAGGTGTTGCTCATATCAGCATAAACGCTGAGGAGGGGCGATCGCGAAAATAGTAAGTGGTCAATTTCTGTAAGTTTGCGATCAAACCATAAGTGGAGGTTAATTACAGGCACTCCTTCCAGCCCATCTAGCTGCTGGAAAAACTCCATTTGCTTCCACGGTGCTGGCAGCATAACCTTGAAGGGGTCAACGGGCATGGCAGATACATACAAATCAGCCGTTAACACTTCATCTTCTGCTCCATTCAACCCCCGAATCAAGAATCCCCTCACGGTACCATCAGGGTTAAGCAAAATTTCTTTGAGGGGGGCATTTAATCGCACTTCCCCACCACGTTCGGTGATGTGATCTACTATCGGCTGACACAATCGCTCAGTTGGTGAACCATCGAGAAAGGCCATGGTTGAGCCTTTCTTTTCTTGGAGAAAGCGATTGAGGGCTGTTAGCAGGATAGTAGCAGAAATTTCTTCTGGCCCAATGAAGTTCAATGCCTTAGACATGGCAATAAAAACTTCCTTTTCAACTCGTAGCGGAATGTTTTGCTTTTGCAGCCATTCCGTCCAGGAGTATTTGTCCATTTCTTCTACGTACTTCTGCCCTTGCACCATTGCTGGTAACAAACCCAGTCCAAAACGAATTTTTTCTGGCCAGGTGAGCATATCGTTGTTTCGCAAGATTGCCACTATGCCATTTAAAGGTGCTGGCAAATCTGGGAAATCAAAGCGGCTGTATGTCCCTGGGGCATTAGGCTGGTTGAAGATCATTGTGTGTTCTTTCCACTGCAAACGGTCTTCAATGCCCAGTTCTTTGAATAGCTGCAAAATATTGGGGTATGCCCCAAAAAATATGTGCAGACCTGTTTCGTACCAGTCTCCGTCAGCATCTTGCCACGCTGCCACCTTGCCACCCAATACGTCTCGGCGTTCCAAGACAATGGGGGTGTGACCCGCGTCTGTGAGATATTTCGCGCAGGAAAGTCCTGCTAGGCCCGCTCCCGCGATCGCTACTCGCATTTAACCCTACTGCTCTTCAAGATTTCTTAATCGTTTTGCCGTTCTCATTATACGTTGCAATCTGTTACATTTCGCAGCGATTGTGCGATCGCTTTCCTAAAAAACTTTGAAATATCTGCTGATTTCAGTTTTAACGATAAATAAACTTGATGTGCTAAATCATCATTTGTCCTCTGTGACTAAAGTTCTCAGCCGCGATAACCTCTACTGGGACTTTGCCTTTTATAATTGTGCTTTTGCCAAAATTTTAAAAATTAAAAATATTGATAAATATATTTATTGCCCCACGCCTGAGTGGGAAATCTCCCATTGGTTATGAAAGAGGGATTTTTATGTTTGGGGGTGAGATTCTTGCATGAGTTTCTAAATTGTGCAACTAGCGGAAGTCTGGAAGACAGCAATTTAAAAATTCTCTACAAATTTTTTGTAGAGAATTTTTACTCTTGATTTTTGAAAATTTTTTTTGGTTCAGCTGATTTTTTTGCGCCCTACTGAATTTTTCTAAAGGAAATTTTTATGGCTTTGATAAAGACTATGAGCCATTATTCACATATTTTCTATAGCAGCAGATTAAAAAATAAATGTAAAAAATAATACTTGATATTTTATTGGTTGCGTATTTTTATCGTTGTCAAATCAGCTTATATGTATTTTTTTAATGCAATATAAACAGCAATTATAAAAAATTTAAATTTAAAACTAGCAAATAATTCAAAACATTATCTAAAAGTTTTATTTGTTTATTTCCGTGTAACAAGATATGATGATCCCTGCTGGGGATCGCTCAGTATTACGTCAACAAACTACGAGGATTTTTCTCTGGATTAAAAAATAAAAATTTAATTTGTCCGTCTAAAAATGTTGTTTAGCTAAACCAGGGGTGCACGGTTTAATTGTGCAAATACTTGGAATTTAAATCGACATGCTATTTTTTGAATTTCTTTGGATAACATCCACGATTAGTTCTTTCTTCTCGTTAAGTGAAAAATTGCCAGCAAATTTAACACCAAAAGTATTACCAGCAAAAGTTTCCAACAATCTGGGTAAATTTGTAAGTAAGCATCGTCCATTGTTTGTGGTTCCCAAGCACCCAGGAAAAGTTTGGAGCACAACGTTGCTACCTACAAGGTTTTTAAGAATTGATTGGCACAATAATGACAACAAAACCAACCTAGAAAAATCACAAAATTCTCCAAGACAAACAGTTAAAAAAAGTAAAAAAGAGCTTTGTAGTGCTGGGCAAGAGGTAGCACCACAACAGCCTGTTTTTAGAACATCTAGCGGTTGGAAATCGGGAAATATCATCAATTCAAGTTCTGCCAATCAAGATTTTTTCACTCATAAAATCCTGCGATCGCTGCAAGATTTCTTCCGCTTTAATAGTCCTGTAGAGCAGAATTTGATGTCTGCTTCCTTGCCTGTAGTAGTCGTCCATCGAGACCGAAATAACTATGAAGTGTGGGTAAATAACCGTTTAGTTGCTACTTTACCTACGGAAGCGGCCGCTAAGTCAATGCAACAACGCTTGACTAACCTAGCAAAGTTACCCAACTTAGACGCTAATCAATTACGACCCGCTTTAGTTGATGGAATACCTGCCCTAATGGCAGGTAATCGCTTTTTATGGGGGATTGAAAAACAAATCTCTGAGAAATTCCATAAGACTGGTGAATTGCTAGCGATTGAATGGATTAACAATCTGCGTTTAGCTTTTCAAGCACCAACATTGACCCTCGTAGAGGGTCAAAAAGAGATGTATGGGGTCAGTCCTTCTAGCAGAAAACTATCTGGGTTAGCTTCTTGGTATGGAGGCTATTTTCATGGTCGTTTAACAGCGAACGGCGAGATATACAACCAAGACGAATTGACAGTAGCCCATAAATCTCTGCCGTTTAATACTTATTTGCAGGTGAAAAATCTCCAAACTGGAAAAGCTGTGATTGTCCGAGTCAACGATCGCGGCCCTTATATTGAACCCAGAAGCTTAGACCTATCAAGGATAGCAGCCCGTTGTCTTGGTAGCGAAATAGCTGGAGTCGTACCCTATGAAGCGGTAATTTTGCAAAGCAATCAACCCAAAATGACCTTGAAAGCTTCTACTCTCACCAAAGCAAAACCCAAGGCTGTGAGACAACTTGCATTAGTCTCGGAATTCTGATCGAGTCTAGATTCTTGCTAACTACTGATGGTTGATTGCTGATAGCTAATTGCATAAATAGCTACTAGCAATTACCATACCTCTGTTATCAAAAATTAAATGCTATTAAATGAATAGCCACAGGTAAAACGTTATGTCAGTAACGCAGCATCTCCAGGGCTTTGGGCATCATTTAATTCTCGGTGTCTCCGGAACGACATTAAGCGACGACGATAAACGCGCACTTAGTGAATTAAAACCTGTTGGGGTAATATTTTTTGCTAAGAATTTTCTAGATAGCGCTGCTTATGAAATTTGGTTGCAAAACTATAGAGAGTTAATCGACCAAATTAGGCAATACGCCGAACGTGATTCTATGTTTATTACCTTAGATCATGAAGGCGGTCGGGTTGTGCGTACACCTTTACCAATTACCCGATTTCCCTATCCTTCGCTGTTACAATCGCGATCGCGTCAAGTAGCTAAAGCCACCGCCGTAGAACTCCAATCCTTGGGAATCAATATATCCTGGGCACCTGTAGCAGATATTTATTCCCATCCCCAAAATCCTGTGATTGGCCCTCGCGCCTTTGGTACAACTCCCGAAACTGCTGCTAGCGGTGCGAAAGAATACTTCTTGGGACTGCAAGAATCAAGGATTCTTGGTTGTGCTAAACATTTCCCCGGTCATGGAGACACCAGCAAAGATTCTCACTTGGAATTACCAGTACTCGATTTAACAATAGAAGACCTGCGAAATCGCGAACTTATACCTTTCAAAACTCTGATTGAGGAACAGGTACCTCTGGTGATGACAGCCCATATCCTGTTCCCGAAAATAGATCCGGATGTACCAGCAACACTTTCGCAACGCATTCTTCAAGGCATACTTAGGGAAGAACTAGGTTTCAAAGGCGTAGTAGTGTCTGACGATTTAGATATGAAAGCCGTCTCAGATATGTTTGTGCAAAAGGGGACTGTAGCAAAAGCAGTGAATGCTGGCTGCGATATGTTTATTGTCTCCCGCAATATCAACTCATCATCTTTAGAACGTACCTATTACATCGCCCAGGATTTTGCTGACTCCCTGAATAACGGTAGCCTCGATCAAGCAGTAGTTGCAGCAGCTAAAGACAGAATCGAGAAATTACTAGCGATCGCACCCCAATATCTCGTCCATACTTTGGATAAAGATACACTCAAAGCACACGCCGAATTAGCGATCGCTTGTTCTTTCCAAGAAGTTGGATGATCTCAAGGATAAGACAAATCAATTAACGTTTAAATCTTCTTGTAGAGACGCGATTCATCGCGTCTTTGCAATAATATTCATCACGTCTCTACAAGTACGTAATATTTTGTAACAATTATCTAAGTGTGGCTGTAAAGCTTATCCTGTAATAAATTGGACTATTATCACCTCCCCCACATCCCAGCAACATTGTAAAAATTTCCTGTTGATTATTTAAAGCTTTGATAAATGATACAGATTGGCATACTTAGGTGGTATCAAGCTAATCACAGTAATCAATATCAAAACCTCTACAAGATAAAGGTTTTGATATTCTCGGCTAGTCCCTTAGTTGATATTTGTGTGATTCCATGAAAAAACACATAGTGCTACTAAATACCGTTGCTAAAGTGGTACGCAAATGGCAACGGCAATTTAGTAATAAAGCTTTGATGCTTGTGTTCTCAGGTTTAGGCTTTGTCCTAGCGTTGCTATTGGCTCAATCCTCAGTCGGATTTTCTGGTTGTATTATGGGGATTTGCCATAATTCCAACATTGGACAAGCCGCAACTTTATCGCAGGTTCTTTATATTTCACCGCAAGGTGCTGGTAAGCGTGATGGTAGTAGCGCTCAAAATGCTGGATTACTGACAGATTTACCTGCATTTGTTAGTAGAGTACAACCAGGCGGTGAAGTGAGGTTACTGACTGGAGTCTACAAGTACAGTGGGAATATTCGCATCGCCAGTGGCGGATCTGCTGGTAAACCCATAACCATCCACGGAACCGATGCATCAGGAATCGAAACATCCATGCCAGTTATTGTAGGCGATCGCTCCAGCCCATATCAGGCTCCTCCATTAGGAAAGACGGGTAACAGTCTCTTTAATCTCCTCCCTGGTGCTAGTTACCTCACTTTCCGTAACATTCATTGTATGAACCAAGGTAATGGTTGCTTTGTATTTGCTGGTACTAAGGGTGATGTAACTATTGAAAAAACCAAAGCCACCAATGTTCAAAGATTCATCGAGCATGATCCTAACTCTAGCAAAACCACTGGTGCATGGGATTTAGCAAATGTCACCATCCGCAATGCAGATATTCAAGGCTACTCTAAAGGAGCAATACGTTTCGGTAAATCTAAGCCTAGTAAGCAAGCCGATGCACACAATATCCTAATCGAGCAAGTTGTTGGAGACTCACAACGCCAAGATGGTGACAACTTCTGTATGGGCGTGCATCTCCGTGGCGATGTGCATCATGTGACGCTGCGGCGAACCACTATGAATAACTGTCAACAGACTCTCTCTGACAAAGACTATTGGAATGGAGATGGTTTTACTGCAGAGGCTAACGTTTCAGATATTAGATTTGAAGATACGAGTGCTGCTGGCAATACTGATGGCGGATACGACATTAAAGCCAAAAACACTGTGTTAATTCGTGCCAAAGCCGCAGATAACAAACGTAATTTCAGATTTTGGTCAAAAATAGACGTTCAAGACTGTGTGGGTGTAGAGCCTCGTTGTCGTGGAGGTTCAGGCTGTCTAGCGCAGATTCATGCTACTGAGTCAGCTGATGTAACACTGACTCGCTGTAACTTGAAGTCAACTAATCCTCTAACTAAGGTGTTCCAATCTGATAAAAATGCCAAAATCACAGTTCTAGGCGGGACAGTTCAACATCGAGGTATCCTCCAAAAAACAGAAGGGTCGCAAAACTTGGTAAAAATAACTGGTGTCAAAGTGGAAGTTATCTAACCATGACATATCAAGAGACTCATTGTGCCTCTCTTGACCATCAAGAGGTTTTTAAAGCTACATTGATCACTTAGCTCAAACAACAACAGTTTGTACACAACAAATAGAGTGGAGAAAATCATTTGAGACGGTTGTCACAGGATTTAAACAAGTGTGGGATAAATCAGTAATACCGTCTCTTTTTTTACGTTAAAAATAACTAATTAATTTTATAAAATAGCTCATTAATAGATGCTGAAAAACGGTATATATATTAAATTTCATTTTTACTTATGCTAAGAATAGATTAGTGAGCAATCCTGAAGAGTTTGTGAAGAAATTTCAACCCAACACACAAAAAATTTTGGGTTATGAAATGTACTCATGTCCACAAACTAAACAGGACTGCAATCAGTAATCAAATACCCAATTATCTTCAGCATGAACAGAAATTTCAAATTATTTTTAAAAAATGTTTTTCTATCTTATGAACAAATAACCAACCCTAAATTTTACCATTTAAGAGAACAAACAAATGGTATGTTATTGCCACTTGTATATAAAAAGATTTACCAGCTTTGTTCGCAACTACCCGACCTCGATATTATTGAAGTTGGTGGTGCGGCTGGTACAGGCAGTATTGCTATTGGCTGGGCAATAAGAGATACGCAAAAAAAATCTAAATTAGTTGTAGTTGAGAAGTGCCAAGGCGGTACTCGTACCGATGTTGGTGGCTATGCAGAAAACCTAGAATTAATTCAAAAACATTTTGAAAATTTTGGCGTACACGAGCAAGTACGCCTCTTTCCGCAAGAACTTACTTTTGAGAATGGACAAGAAGCGATCGCACTAATTAATACCCCTAAAATTGCCGCTTTTATACATGATGCTGATGGACGCATCGACCGCGATTTTTACTTATTCTGGCCTTTGCTGCAACCTGGTGGATTGATTATTGTCGATGACTACGCCAATGAAGCCAAATTTCAGCCCATAAGCGATCGCCACCCCCAAGGCGGTGCTAAATCATTAATCACCTATCGTCTCCTTAATCAAATGATTGAATGGGGACTTTTTCAAACTACTTATAAAGTTGGGAAAACCATTTTTGGCATTAAGCCACCTCATGCAGATTTCAGCCGCTTTAACCTAGATACTTGCCAAAAGATTATTGCAGAAGTAAAAAAAGAACACAGCAATTATTTAGATCAGCGTGAATTAGTTTTAACTCGTTAACTCGAATATATTTTGTCTTTCTTATCAGACTAATCCAAAGAAACTGATGTGCAATCATCAATGCACATCAGTTTTTTTGTATTTTCTAGAGTGGCATCTTATTGCCTACTCTAAATATGTAATCTGTATGCTCAACAGCTTATCTCATACTCTGTTTTCCCTGTATTCGACAATAGTAAATGCTTGAGTTAAGACATAAGCTTGACTTTATCCAATTAAACAATGCACACACTTATACCTATAAAACTATCAGTATTTAGCAAGCAACATATATCACGCAAATTGGTTTTGGTTACATTCAAAATGCCTAAATTATTAATGGACAAAAGTCACATTATTTAGCATCAATTTAGCTGCTTACCTGAGGCATGGCAACTGAAATAATTGGATAAAGTCGAGTTCAGATATCAGGCTAATCAAAAACCTGTAATACCTGAAGCAACGGAGAAACCCTCAACAGTTATACCCGCATTAGCTATTACATTAGATTTATCCCAGGATACAAGTTCAAAAGTACCTTGGGTAACTTCACCAAGCGAGGTTGGAGTAAAGCGGAGAATATCACTACTTTTACCATTGATGACAACACCATTAGCACCAGGAACGCTAAAATCTCCTTCTGTACTTAAGTAAATGTGTTTAATAACACCGTTATTGCCATAGTCAATCCAAAAAGCGTCTACATCTTCGCTAGAACTAGATAAACCTACGTCAGAACCATCAAAAAGCAATGTCCAGGCTCCAGTGGTATTTTCACCTGTACTACTAGGTTTGAAGAGTAGTAAATCTTCATCTCCACCCTTTAAATTTCCATTAGACCCTGGAACTGTATAAGAACCAGTTGTACTAATTACCAAACCACCATCTGGAGCAAACGCGATTCCATCTATATCCTCGTTGCTGCTATCTAAACCGACATCTGAACCATCAAAATACAGTTCAAATTTTCCACTGGTATTTTCACCCTTAGAAGTAGGAGTAAACTTGACGACATCTGAATCATCTACCTTTAACCCACCTGCCAATGTAGCGGGGTTATTCAAAGCAAATAAAATCGAGCCATCGCTATTGATGTGAAAGTCTCGTAGGTAGTACTTGCCCGCATCTAAGCCTACATCTGAACCATCGAAATACTTAGACCATGTTTGCTTACTCTGGTTGTAAGCTAGGATGTCTACCCTATCAGCATTGACTCCTCCAATAGTAGTGTCGCCACTAACTTTACTACCTACAAAGATAGTGGCTTGCGGATCGAATGGTGATGGATTACCGCCACCAGTGCCACCACCAGTACCGCCACCAGTGCCACCACCAGTACCACCACCAGTACCACCACCAGTGCCACCACCAGTACCACCACCAGTACCACCACCAGTACCACCACCAGTACCGCCACCAGTACCACCGCCAGTACTGTTGTTATCTAGTAAAAATTCAAAAATCCGTCCATCATTTTCCTTTGGATTATTATCATTATCTTCACCACGATCAACTATGTAGAGACTTCTCTTGGTAGGATCTTGGCTATTGGGTGCAATGGTAAGTCCTGCGGGTTTATCGGGGAACGCATCTGAAATATCTAACTTGCGAACAAGGTTACCTGTACTTGTTAGTTCAAACACATAGTAAACCGGAGTCTTATTCTCAAGCACAGGTCTACCTACCAGAAATAGGTTACCTGTAAGCGGATCTTCTGTAATCCCTTCAGGATCAAGCAATCCTAATTTAGCAGTATCAAATTGGCTGACTATTTTGCCATCAGTCGTGTACTGAAAAACTTCTGCATTTAACCCATCAACTACCCATAAATTACCTGTTTTGGTAGAGAATGCAACATCTTCGGAATCAGACTTCGAGCTAGTTTTAGTACTAAAAGAACTGATTACATCATCTGACGTATTAAACTTTCCATCTTTACCGGGATTAACTCGAAAAATTTCAGCTTGGTCATCATCAGAGATGTAGAGGATATTATTCTTTGAGTCATAAGCAATCCCTGTTGGTTCATCAGAAAAACCTTTAGCTACGTTTGGTATATCAGTAGTGGTCAAGGTATTCTGTAACTGACCTTTGAGATTGATCTCAAAAATATTTTTTCCCTTGAATACATCATCTATTTCTTCTACTTCACCATCACAAATCAATAATGTGTTGGTCTTAGGGTTATAAACAATCCCCGATGGGTCGGGACTATCAGGAGAAAATCTAGTGTTAATCGTTTGTACGAGTTGTAGTTTTACCATTGTTTATGGTTGTGAAATTATTTTGAGTCAAACAGATTGTTTGTAACTTGATCAAGCAGTTATAAGTTTACGCACCAGAGAAATTTAGGCTCTTGTGAATTCACTAAAATTTGTCGTTTTAGGCTGCTTAAATCATCTTTTGATGACTTGCATAAATGCTTTTACAAACTGTTGCAATATTGGAGCAGCTTGCTGCTAGATAGATATTGCTAAGACAGCAGCAAAGAATCACATTAGAAAACCTGAACGCCATACGTAAAACATAGTTTTTACGTACTGTCAATGCGTAAACCTTAATGTTAATATTACATCTATTTAACAGGTTAATATACGTAAAAACAGAGATTTTATTATAAAATTCATCTAAACTTTATAAATTATTTATATCTAAAATACTTATGCTTAATATATTTTTTACACGATAAATAATAAGTCAATAAAATGATGTCCGAAGAGTAAGAGGATACAATTTATCCAAATTTCTCTACGGTTCAAAAATTGTCTATAAATCTGATATATGATGTTTTTAGAGAATAAAAAACTGTGGAATATAAATTAATTTAACCTGTTGCTTTATCATTTTAGTATTTAGCTTTTAGTTTATTATTTACAAACTCAATAAAAAAGATAAATAGATAATTTGTAATTTGTGATAAGTTAATTTTAGGAATAATCCTGACTTCTTATTCAACAAATAATTACAACAAGCTCACATAAATATGCATTCATCATCTTCAGTATATGTTGTACAGTGATATCAATAAGGTTGGTTTTGGTTACATTAAAAATGCTTAAAGCCTTAATAGAGAAAAGTCACATTATATGGTAGATGTAGTAAGATTCACCGCAAGCATTGCAATTGAGAGCAATGGAAAAAGTCTAGTTCAGAGATTAAACTATCAGAAAGCTTAAAAATTTGGACTCACGGCAATACCTTCTATATTAGAAGTATTACTTATCCCATCAAGCCTGCTTACAATTTCAAAAGTACCTTTGGTGTCGGAACCGAGTGAAGTAGGAGTAAAGCGAAGGATATCACTAGCAAAACCAGAGATGAAAGTACCATTGGCACCAGAAAGGTTAGCAAAATCTTTTTCGGTACTTAAATAAATGTATTTAACGTTCTTGTTAGCGTCATAGTCTAACCAAAAACTATCAACATTATGATCTTTGAGTCCTACATCAGAACCATCAAAAAGCATTGTCCAGGTACCAACTGTTTTGTCTCCTGTAGTACCGTTGAACTTGATTAGATCTTCACCAGAACCACTCAGTTCTGTACCAGATGCTCCTGGAACCTTAAAACCATTTCTGGTACTCACTACCAAACAACCATCTGAGTCAATACCTATTCCATCAATTACCTCGCTTTTGACTAGAAGATCTGATCCTGGGTTAAGCCCTAATCCTACGGCAGATCCATTGAAATACCGTTCAAATGTGCCACTAGTATTTTCACCAAGGGAAGTATGGTTAAATTTGATGACATCATATTCACTTGCTGTTATCCCACCCGGTAATGTAACGCTTTGATTAATAGTAAACAAAATTGAGCCATCACTATTGATGTGAAAGTCTCGAAGACGTACATCCTTGAGGTTTGAACTACCATTCTTGAATACATCCGAACCATCGAAATATATAGACAAGGTTTTTGTAGTCTGGTTGTAAGCTAAGATGTCTTGCTTATCAGCGGTTAGACTTCCAACAGTGTTGTAGGTGGTAGTAGTTGTAGTGGTATCAGTTGTGGTAGTCGTGGTAGAAGTGGTACTCGTGCTTACAAAGATAGTGGAGTATTTAGAATCCAACGCTATCGGATTGCTTGATGATGTTGTAGTGCCACCTGAGGTTGTAGTGCCACCGGATGTTGTAGTGCCACCTGAGGTTGTAGTGCCACCGGATGTTGTAGTGCCACCTGAGGTTGTTGTACCACCTGAGGTTGTAGTGCCACCGGATGTTGTATCAGGGGTTGGATTGGTACTACCTCCGGATGTTGTAGTGCCACCTGATGTTGTATCGAGGGTTGGATTGGTACTACCATTACTATCTAGTAAAAATTCGTAAACCCGACCGTCATTTTCAGTTGGGTCATTATCATTATCAACACCACGATCGACTATATAGAGGCTTCTCTTGGAAGGATCTTGACTATTGGGTGCAATAGTAATACCAGCAGGTTTATTCGGATTTGCCGCTGAAATATCTATTTTGCCAACAAATTGACCTGTACTGGTCACTTCAAACACGTAATAAACTGCTTTACCTGCCTCAGTTATGGGTCTACCGACAAGAAATAAATTCCCAGTTAAGGGGTCTTCAACAATTCCTTCGGGGTCAAGAATTCCTTCAATTTTTACTGTTGTATCCAAAGTATCAATTGAAGCAGTATCAAATTGACTGACTAATTGGCCACTGGTAGTAAATTGGTAAACCTCTGCATTTAATCCATCAACCACCCATAAATTACCAGTTTTGGTGGAATATGCAACGTCTTCTGAGTCAAACTTAGTAACGCTGTCGAGCTTAGTACTGAAATAATTTACTACATCATCTGATGTACTGTATTTTCCATCTGCCCCTGGATCAACTTGATAAATTCTCGATCTATCATCATCAGAAATATAGAGGAAACGATTTTGCGGATTATAAGTTATCCCTGTCGCCTCTTTTGTAAAATTGATGGCGGTTAGATTATTATCTACATATTCTCCTGTCAGTGTCGTTTCAAACAGGTTTTTTCCTTTCAATAAATTGGGCATTTCATCTACTTCGCCGTCAGCAAGAAATAGGGTGCCCAAGTGATCAATATAAACAATTCCCGATGGATCTGGACTTGGCGCTAAATAATCAGAGGTTTTGAAAGTTCGTACGTATTGGGCCATTATTGCTGCTGGAATTACTGTGGTAAAAACAAATCGCTAGGATCTGGATTAGTGACTAGAATTTACGCATAATTAGTATTTTGTAATTTCACAAAAATACTATGTTGCAGACTTTTGCAAATCAGGTTTATATAACTTGCTTAAACGCTTATTAGAAGCGTTATTGCAGAGTAGCGGATTATTGCTATACATTGCTTTAACAACTTCAAAAATTAATAGCAAAAATCTGAAACACATACACAATAATTAGCTGGTATGTTTGTCAATGCGTAATTCATAGTATTTATATTATCTCTAATTACTACGGTAGTATAGGTATAATCAAAGACTTTACAATAAATTTTATCTATACTTTATATATTTTTCATGCTTAAATATTAGTATTTAATATATTTTATAAAAATAAAATAAAGTCTAGATTTACAAGGCTTTTCTAGGTTCTAATAGAAGATTTGCATGGCTTATTTTGTAAAAAAAAATATTTTAAAATCATGCAAATATCTGCTCAAAATAAAATTTTTATTGAGCGGATATACAGCACAAAATAAAATTTTTTAAATTTGTTTGTTTAAACAAACAGGTGCAGGATGCTCCATAAAATCATGGTTTATCCAAGACAAAATACTCTTTGCTTTTTCATCTATAGGCAGTGAGCTATCAATTTCTAGAATGGGAATGTTAAATGTGTGCGCGCAGTTAACAATCTTTTGCATATAAGCAACATATCTAGATAACAATTGCTGTGCTGCTTCGGGATGCATTCGATCAAAACGACTCTCTGAGGTTGGACGGTTTTGAATTCGCTCAAGTGCAGTGTCTACGTCTATTTGAAAATAAGCGATCGCCATCGGTCTTTGGTGGAACAACAGCGCTAATTCCTGTTTGATGCTTTCTGCAGATGGAGTGGTACCTGTGATTCCCACTGACCAAGTTTCTTGCAACAAGCCTTGATCGAGTAAGATGATTTGCGAATCTTGATGGTGCGCGATCGCCCTTGGCGCTGCGCTTCGCGCGATCGCATCCAGCCGTTTAACATTGGCAAAAATCTTGGCAGCTTTAGAAAAGCTTTGCCTATTAGTGGGTTTGACTTGGAATGCTAAAAACAGGGAGTACAGCAAAATCTGCCATTGATTCTGGGTTTGGGGAATCAGTTTGATCAGTCTTTGCCAAGTACTTTGCTGTCTCCATTGCTGCAAAATTTCATCGCCACCAACGAAAGATACTCCCTGGTTGTTTAATCGTGAAGCAACTTCACGGCAGATAGTGGTCTTACCAGCACCTGGTAATCCGACAAACTCTAATATTAGCGGCTGTCCACTGTTGGTTTTCATCAAATTATTGTTGGTTAGAGATTTTCCCATACAGCGAGTTTTGCCTGTAATAAAACTTGATCGAGAGGTTGAGTGGCATCAATGTTCACTACCATAGTTTGTGGAGGGAACTTAAATTTCTGCACAGCCTCTACTTTTTGCTTCGCAATTTCCGGTGGTGTATCTGACTTTCTCGCTAAAGCAATCTCTGGAGTGACGTTCAACTTAATTACTAAATCTGGAGGCATGGTATTTACCATGTATTGATAGCGTTGCAACTCCCATTTTTGTAAAACAGCAGGATATGGAGAAGCTTCTTGGTTGCTACTACTTAATAATGGCCCATCGTTAAAGCCAAGAATTTGGGTTTGGGGATAGCGATCGGAAATTACCATCATGCCTCTATCCCTAGCTGTACGAGATTGCTGAAGTTTTTGCAGCTTTTCGTAAACCAAGGTAATTGCCCATAAAACTTTACCAAGTATGGAAAATTTTGATTTACGCTTAGAAGTTCCTGATGAGCTGGAGGACTGTTGAGCATAATTGGACTTATTACGCGATTTCTTTGAGCGTATAACTTGACCAACTTTACTTGCCCAAACTAAAGGTAATCTGATTAAGGAAGCAGGGCCATCGCCACTACCTAAATACACAGGAAGAACATCGAGTTTATGAGAAAAAGATTTTGTAATCTCACTAGTGACAGTAGATTTACCAGATCCATCTGCACCTAAAACAGCAATAATTATGCCGCCATTGATAGGTGTTCTGTGAGCAGGAACTGGAGCTTGGAAAAACTTTCTCTGGCTCTTGTAATAAAGAGATTTAAATTCCCGCTGCCATCGTACAAACCTAGAAAATAAGGGATTGGAATAGCGGTATTTTTGTAAAGATGAGTAGATAGGATTACCAGATTGTAATAACAGCTTGAGATTTGATTCGCTGTCAATAACATCTAAAACCAACTTAGCCGCTTTAATTCCTAAAAGTTCTTCGCTGAGTTGCTGGATTTTCGAGATATCTATCCTTTCTTTCAACCACCGAAATTCTCTAATAAAATCTCCTTTAAAATAATCCTTACCTAACATAGCTTTGAAGCTATCGCGAGTTCTAACTTTGAGTACAGCACGGACAATCAAGATAATTGTTTCAATGTTAGGTTCGGCAATATAAATATGGTTTTCATTGTCATAAATCCGAGTAGATAATAACAACTCTTCCCAAGGCAGACGATAACCTTTGAGGTGCTTTTCTCCTAGTTCGAGACGATAGTGCAGATGAAGATGCACTAAAATGCCCGTCTCTCGATCCATAGCTAAGTAATCATCAATATCAACATATCTCCGGCAGGGAATTGCTTCAAAATACTTGAACCCAACTTCACTTAGAACCTGCTTGAGATTTTCTCGCTCATTTTCATCAACTAAAACATCTAGATCAGTTTTTCCTTCTACTGCTGCATCAACATGCTCATTACTTTTCCAGTGACAGTAACGAATATTTTTTTGATCTAAGTAGTCATTAAGTATTTGCACAACCTGGAGTGCTGGCATGATTTCACCCGCTCCTTCTTGCATTACTAGGAATTTTTATGTTTTCTAATTAATTATTTATTTCAGGCTCTATGCAACTGACATTTGACTGCATTTAGGGCCTCATTTAGTGATTTAGCCTGAAATCGTTGACTCTTTGTTAACTCGGAATTAACTTAAGTTAAGATTTCACTACTAACATATTATGGAAAATTTTGCAATTAATAACCTGGCACTAGCCCTGATTTCAGATTGATTTGTCTATCTCATCTGGAATCTCTTAGATAATTTACTCCGCTTTATATAATGCTATAACCTTGATGGGGCAGGTGTTTGGGCTTTTTCAAGGTTACTAAAACCAACGGAAATTCTAAGAGGTGCTAGGTCACTACTGAAAATTTTAACCAGTATTATTAGGTTTAAACCATGTAAGTGGATAACGTCGAGCTAATCAGAGATTTATTAAGATTTGTAACTAAATCTCGGGAAAGCACTCTGGTTATCTGAATCTCAACTGAGACTAAGTGTTGTGATCCAAAGTCCGTGTTAACCCTAGCTTAAACCCATTTAGAGCAGAATATTAAAGAATTTTTTGCAAGGAAATAATTAAAAGCAGGCAAAAATTTTACTTATTCTTTATATTTAGCAGATTTTACCTGATGGGACAGGCTTTGCTATCTCAAACGGAGTTAAGCGATCGCCTATGTATTTCGTTAGCCAGAGAAAAGCGATCGCTTGATATAGCTACAGAGAAGCGTTGTTTTACCGTACGTTCTGATCTTGGCTATACAGTAATTACAGAGGCTTTATAGTCCGTTCATAAACCCGTATAAATTTAACGCTAACTTTAAACCAATTTCGGTAATAAGCCTTATATACTATGTTTAACTCGGATTTAACCTAAAGTTAATTTGCCACTCAGAGAAGTTTGTATTCTGTAAATTCCACAGTCAGCATTCTTAACTCTGTAGGTAACTTCATCCTGCAACTACTATCACGCAAAGGTTTTAGCTATCAAGGAGGCTAAATTGTCTGTATTTAAGTAGATTGTCGGAGACTGTTGAAAATATTATCTGGCTACGATCAAAATGGAGAACAAAATCTGTGAGCACTTACCAAAATAAAAAATTCACTTCATGATATTCAAAATTGTCTGTACCGCACAAAACTAATGCGGCTGATAACTAAATTATCTGCCTCTATGGTTTGTCAATTTTTTTACAGATAGTTTTTATTGGTAACTATCTTAAAAGCTCACTTATAAAGTGTTTTTGGCTCATTTTTGACGCTCTAACCAGCAAAAACAAAAAAATTGGCAAATTTTTGGATGAGTCTAATAATCTATCTTGTTCAGTAAAAATAATGAAAATAGCTGTTATAGGTGCAAAGGGTCTCCCTCCGAGACAAGGAGGCATTGAGCATCACTGTGCAGAAATATATCCACGCATAGTTGCAAAAGGTCATTCTGTTGATTTATTTGCTCGCTCATCCACTACACATGTCTCTCCATTTGCTCAATCTGAGTTTGAAGGTGTCCGAGTTATATCTCTACCTTGCCCAGGAAAAAAGGGATTAGATGCCTTATTTAGCTCAGTGTTGGGAGCAATTTTATCTACCACGACCCGCTACGACATTGTGCATTTTCATGCTTTAGGCCCAGCTTTATTTAGCTGGCTCCCCAAATTGTCTTTATCTACAAAGGTTGTAGTTACTTGTCATGGATTGGATTGGCAGCGTAACAAATGGGGTAAAATGTCTAGCCGTTTGATTTTTGAAGGGGAAAAAGCTGCTGTTCGCTTTTCTGATGAACTGATTGTAGTTTCGGAAGAGTTACGCAGTTATTTCCGCAATACCTACGATAGGCAGTCTGTTTATATTCCCAATTCTGCTGCAACTTATGGCGCATCCGATCCCAATTTTGCCTATGCACGGTCTTTGGGGTTAACACCAGGACGCTACATTTTATTTCTCGGTAGATTAGTTCCCGAAAAGTGTCCCGACCTGCTCTTAGAAGCCTTCAAGAAACTCAAGCCCCAAGGTTGGAAATTGGTACTAGCAGGGGGAGTTAGCGATACAAAATCCTTTAGTGCCCAACTCTTAGAACAAGTAGCAAGCGATCGCGATATTGTTTTTGCAGGTGAGTTGCAAGGTTCGCGTCTGTGGGAGATTGTGCGCGGCACAGGATTATTTGCCTTACCTTCCAATCTAGAAGGGCTGCCATTAGCATTGCTAGAGGCAATGTCAGAAAATATTCCCATCATTGCTAGTGATATTCCCCCTCATCAACAACTAATTGGTTCCAGTAGAGGCATATTATTCCGCGCTGGCAACTTAGACTCTTTAGTTGAGCAAATGAATTGGGCAATTCATCATCCTCAAGAGATGAAGGTAATGGCTGAGAATGCCCAACGGTATTTGCAACTGCACTATAGTTGGGAAAAAATCGCGGCTGACAATCTGAGTTTATACGAGGCTCTGTTAAATTCACCCGATCAACAACCAGGCAAAAAACTGGTTACAACAAAAATTTCCTAGGCCAATGGTAAGAATGAAGGAGTCTAATTATGAGTCAGCCTACTCTCACAATTTTCTATCAATTTAATCCCTGGAATCCTACCATTGGCGGTATCCAGACTTGTATCCGTTATGTGATCAAATATGCGCCTAAGGAGTTCCACATCCGCTTAGTGGGGACAGGTAATGGCGATCCAAATATGCCTGTGGGTCAGTGGTCGGAAGCTGAGTTATTTGGCAGAAAATTTTCATTTATGCCATTAATTGAGCTAAAGAACGATAATATTCGCGGTTTAGTGCCGACAACAGTTAAGTATACAATGGCACTGTTAGGGCGCGATTTCTCATCGGACTTTATGCAATTCCATCGCATAGAACCGACAATAGCTGCCTCTGGCTGGTCTGGTAAGAGAATTTTTTATATTCATAATGACATTGAGCAGGAAATAAAAGGCTCAAGCGAGGGAGGCGGTATTCTCTGGCGGTATTTCCCTGCTGCTTATTACGCTCTAGAAAGCCGATTAGTACGACAATTTGATCGCATCCTCTCATGCAATACCAAAGCTGCAAAACAGTATCAACAGCGTTACTCAGATATTACTGAACGGATTTCCTATCTACCAAATACTGTAGATGGAGATGTTTTCTATTCTTTAAGTTCTAGCGAACGGGAAGCAGGTAGAATCAAGCTGGCGCAAGAGTTAGGGTTGTCAATAGATACTCGTTTTATCTTGTTTGCTGGTCGTCTACATCCGCAAAAACAGCCACTATTATTGGTTCGTTCCTTTGCTGCGCTTAACGATCCTAATGCTCACTTGTTGATTGTAGGACAGGGTGAGTTAGAAGAAGATGTACGTGCTGAAATTACTCGCTTAGAGTTGTCGAATCGAGTCACACTGCTTCCACCCCTTGCACAAGCAAAACTAGCAGATTTATATCGGGTGTCTAGTATGTTTGTGTTAACGAGTGCTTATGAAGGGTTATGTCGGGGTAGTATTGAAGCACTGGCCTGTGGAACACCTGTAGTTACAACTCGTGCGGGTGAAACACCAAACTTCCTGACTGCGGATAGTGGAATTATCTGCGAAGAACAAACTCCAGTGGCGATCGCCGAACAATGGAGAAAGGTATTAAGAAATCCAGAAAATTATCCATCTGAAGCATGTGTACGAGTGGTTAAACCCTATGACGCTCGTTATGTTGTGAATGGTATTTATACTGAATTACTAGAAAATTGGCAAAGTGAACAAGGTCAGTTTTCTGGAGCTTATGCATAAATCAATCGCTTGAGATTGGAATGTATAAATTTAACAACAAGGGTAGTTTCGAGTAACTATTTGCTAATAATTACTGATTCGCCCATTTTTTAGGCTTGAGATTCAAGACGCAACGAAAGCATAATTGCAATCAATATCTGTGAATTAATTTTGGGTATTGATTTCCCACTCATCACCATCCAAAAACCTGATTGATTTCTCTCGCTTATCGCAAGATTGTTTTCCAGGTTCTTGAGCCGCAAAAAATGGGCGAGCTTTGTGTCCATCATTTTCAATTTGTTATTTACATGCCATAGCTCGCTTTTCTTAAAAGTCCATGCAGATTCATCTTCAAACAAGTTCTAATTTTGCCCAAAGGGTACATCCTTCTGCCACGAGTTCAGTTAAGCGATTAATAGATATTGCGGGTGCAATAATTGGTTTATCTATTACTTTATTAATCACTATACCAATAGCGATCGCTATCAAACTAGACAGTTCTGGCCCAGTTTTTTATAGTCAAATTCGTTGTGGTTTAAACGGCAAAACTTTCCGCATCTGGAAATTCCGGACGATGCTTGTTAATGCTGAATATATGAAGCATTTAGTGCCAAATCAGGCTAAAGGCAACATTTTTAAGAATTCTCAAGATCCACGGATTACTCGCATTGGCTTTTTCTTACGCCGCACCAGCTTAGACGAGTTACCTCAATTCTGGAATGTTTTGAAAGGTGATATGAGCTTGGTAGGCACTCGTCCACCTACTGTTGATGAAGTCATGAATTATGAACTTCACCACTTTCAAAGGTTGTTAGTTAAGCCTGGAATTACAGGTGAATGGCAAGTTAACGGACGTTCTCACATAGAAGATTTTGAAGATATTGTCAAAATGGATCTGGCATATCAGGCAAAATGGTCTGTGATTTACGACCTCAAACTAATTTTAAAAACAATTCATGTAGTCTTAAATAGCAAAGGAGCATATTAAATATTTATCTGTTAACATAATTATTACCTATAGTATTTTCTACGTTGACGAAATTTACTTTAATCAGTTTTAGTATACGTTCAAAGGCTCAATCTTGGCAGGCATATTAATGGGTAAAGCTGCTTTTCCTTTATCTTCAGCATCCGCTATTAAACGGCATTCTTGGGCGGCTGCATTAACTTTTGTATCTGTATTAGTAAGCGTAACAGCAATTAGTTTTGCTATTTCACCTCGGCTATATGAAACATCAATAAGGCTACTTGTTGGGCAAAAAGAAGTTGGTCTATCATCTCTAGGCCAAGCATTAACAGATATTAATAATCGCGCACCTAGCAAAGCTGCTGACCCAGTAGCCACACAAGCAGAATTAGTAAAATCGCCTCAAGTTCTGCGGAGCGCGCTCAAAAAATTTCAGAAAAATAGTGAAATACCAGCAGAAAAGCTACCCACAATTGAGCAATTACAGCAAGCAATTAAGGTAGAAATTCTTCCTGCAACTAACATTTTGCAGATTAGCTATCAAAACCCTTATCCCAAAGTAGCGGCCGATCTGTTAAACGAGGTTTCTAAGTTAGTGATGGTGGAAAACACCAAACTAATTCGTACCGAAGCTTCATCGGTACGCAAATTTCTGGAAGAACAAATCGCTCAACAACAGATCAAGTTCAAACAAGCTGAGATAGCAGAAAGAAAATATCGAGAAACCTATTCGTTGGTAGCATCAGAAACCCAAACTCAAGGTTTAATTGAAAGCTTAACAGCTTTAGAAAATCAAGAAAGGCAACTACGCGCCCAATTACAGGAAGCTAGAAACAAAGACCAATCATTACAACAAGTAGTGGGGGTAAATGATTCTCAAGGAGCGTACCTTGCCGGTCGTGTTGGGCAAGATGAACAACTTAAAGAACTGCAAAAACAACTGACGAGCGTAGAAATAGCACTGACAGATGCGCGCTTCCGTTGGACGGACGAACATCCTAATGTGTTAGCGCTTTTACATAAGCGAGACGAACTACGTTCTTTGTATAATCAACAACTATCACAAATAGTTCCCGAAAATCAAGCGGTAGCTTCTAGCCAAGTTGCCTCTAACCAATTAAGCCAAGACTTGATGTCTCTCTATATCACTAGTCATATTGAGCGTCAGGGCTTAGAAAATAAGCTAACCGTCGTGCGGTCTGACATCGAGCGTTTGCGATCGCGTGTTGCGAGAATTCCGTCTTCTCAACAAGCATTGGTAAGCTTGACTCGCGAACGCGAAAAAGCTGATAAAGCGCTCAAAGCCTTAGAGGACAAACTAGAAGAAGCACGGATTGCAGAAGGACAAATCCTCAGCAACATCCGAATTATTGGACAGGCTGAAATTCCTTCTGATCCAGTTTCACCAAGACCTCTGGTAATTGTAGTACTAAGTACTGTCATTGCCATTATTGCGGCTGGTGCAATGGTGTTAATCCTGGAACTCATGGCTTCCACATTAAGGGATACATCTGAAGTCGAAGCTTGGCTAGAGACTCCCGTGATTGGAATATTGCCCAAATTCTCACCTGCAACCTCTAATTTGGCAGACCTCAACAACTTGTTGGATACCTCTGACCATGTAGAGCCATACCGGATGTTGCTCAAAACTCTAGAATCTGCTGGTAAAGAAAGCGCAAAAGTTATTGTTATTAGTAGTGTGAGTGGTGGAGAAGGAAAATCTTCAGTCGCGCTGCATTTAGCTGCTGTAGCTGGCATTTTGTCAAGACGCACATTAATTATCAATGCAGACTTTCGATATCCTATGTATGAGAGTTTGCTGAATCTGCCTGCTTCTCTAGGATTAACAGAAGTAATTGCCGACAATGTGCCCTGGCAAGATGCAGTTCAACAAACAGCAATTCCCAATTTATCATTGCTAGGCTCAGGTAAAATCCCCGATCGCCCATCAATGATTATTGAGACAGATGCAATGGCGAAGCTCTTAGCAGAAGCTGCGAAACATTATGACTATGTAATTGTTGATTCTTCCCCAGTCAAAAATTCTGCGGATGCTGCCACCTTAAGCCAATTTTCAGATGGTTTGCTCCTAGTTGTTAAGCCCAACTCAACTTCTAGAGATGCGGCGATGCAAGCAATCTCTAACTTACAAAAAAGTGGTACCGCTGTGTTGGGTGTAGTGATGAATGAAACTGTACTCCCACTGGAAAAAGCGCCTCCTTTACTTGCCTCTGCTGTTGAAAGGAAGCAATTAGCAGCTTCTGAGCATTCTCCTTCATGGTCTATGGTCAAGGAGACAGGCAAACATACTGGCTAGTACAAAAATACAACTTTAGTAGTTAGCTAGTTTGATGAGAAAAATACATAACTGACAGACAATGGCAATCGATCAAGGCAGGAATATTCTTTTTAGCCCTACCATTTGGATTAGTATTTTAGGAATTTTTTTTAGCATTATCGTTGGTGTGGTTGCAAACGTTCAACCTCTGTACATATTTGTGCTTTTTGTTGCCATTGCTGTCCTCATCAACTTCTTTAAAAATTTTGAGCAAACCCTTTTAGGGTTATTAATTTTACGCAGTGCTTTAGATGCCTTTTCTGACCAACAGCTACCTTCTGCATTTGCTGTGGGAATAGATATCTTGGCATTGCTTTATGTTGCAGTTCTCTTGCTACGGAGACAAAAAATACACACAGATGGATTTTGGTGGTTGTTAGCAGGATGGATTGCCCTACAAGGATTATGGGTAATTTTACAGGCAATAGGTGGGTTAGGGCTAGGAGCCTCATACTTACCAGTAGCTATGCGGGAATGGCTGCGAGTATTTTCAGGATTAATGATGTACCTGTTAGTCATGCAACTTAAGGAGCGGCTACCAGCAGAAAAAGTAATTTCTTGCTTATTCTTGAGTTTGATTATTCCCCTCACCGCAGCTACTTTGCAAGTCCTACTACCACCTTCAATGCTGCCTTCGTTCCTAGTATTTCAAAGCGGATATGCTATTGAAGCAGGATCGCGAATGAATGGAACTCTGGGACATCCCAATGCATTTGCCACATTTACATTGTTTTTTCTCAGTCTTGCACTCTGGAAAATAGGACAGGTAAAGCAACGGTTACCTTGGCTCATCTTAGTTGCGGCCCTGGCGTTTTTCTTAGTGAGTAGTAAATCATTAACGGGGTTGGTGATGCTGGTGGCTTTTATTCCAGCATTAGTGGCACCAAAAATGAATATAGTCAACTTAATTGGTGGGATTTTACTATTTGGGTTGGTGTTATTTTTCTTTACTGGCTCACCAATGGGTCAAGAGCGCTTGCAATCTTTGTATGGCACACCATTATTAAATCCAGATATTGATGTATCTCGGGCAATTTTTTTGCAATGGAATGATGGTAATAGTTTTAACTGGCGGATTGCTCAGTGGACATTCTTAATAGATAAATGGAGGTATGCACCACTTTTAGGATATGGATTGGACACCTCGCGATTTTTAACTCCCCTTGCCAGCTATTCTCATAATGATTATGTGAGATTCTTAGCTGAAGAGGGTATTTTTGGATTTATTCTATTTTTGTTTTTAATTGGTGCCTTATTTGTCCGTCTGTTCCAACTAGCTTACTCTGTTCCACCTGGTTCATCAAAACGTAATCTTTGTTTTGTCATGCTAGCGTTTCTCGTCTCTATGTTAGTAGGGATGTTGGCAGGAAATGTTTGGAATCACACTACATTATTTTTCTATTGGTGGACTGTACTGGCAGTGGCTGGTTGGGATTGGGATAAATATATACCTGTGGAAGTTGATTCATCTACATCTGCAAAACAGCAATACTTTAATTATCAAGGGAATTCTACTCGCCGTCGCTGGTCACGCTCATAATTAAGAATTCTGATAGTTAAGGTAACAATTGTCATGACTAAAAATTTTTCCTCATGCGATCGCTATTCCTCCTCTAGCTACAATCAAACTTGTTATATAAATGCCCGACAAAAAAGATATTAAAGGAAAAATTATTCGCGGCGGTGTCTCTATGACACTGAGGCAGTTACTAGTCGCAGTACTTTCAATGGTGAATGTGCTAGTAATTGCTCGGATGTTAGGCCCAGGCTTATACGGTATTGTCACTATTGTCTTAAGTATTTTTTATTTTTTAAATCAAGTCTGCCGTTTGGGATTGCAGGTTTATCTGGTACGTCAGCCAAACCTTACTGATGAGGAACCTGCACAAATCCAGGCATTTTATAACTTTTTAGGACTAGCAATTTGTGCTGTCTTGTGGTGTGCTGCGCCGCTGGTTGGTTGGTGGACAAAAGAGCAAGAAGTGACTGGTGCATTACAAGCCATTTTACCTGCGCTGTGGATGGATATGGTCAGTCGAGTTCCGACTAGTATGTTGGAACGAGAGCTAAGTTTTGACAAGGTGGGTTTGTTAGAAGCAGTTTCTCGTGTTGTGTTGTATGTTTCGGCAATTCCCTTAGTATTAATTGGCTGGGGCTATTGGGGGCCAATTATCGGCACAGTTTTGGGGTATTTAGTACAACTAGTCATGGCGTATTATTATTATCCCGTTCCTTGGCGCTGGCGTTGGCAATGGAAGGTAGTTAAACCCGCCATACATTATGGACTTACCTATTCTGGCTCTGATGGCATTTTAAACCTGAGAAGATTAAGATTGCCTTTATTAGTTAGTCGTTTAGGCGGTACAGAAATAGTTGGCTACATCAGTATTGCGATGCGATTGGCAGAGCAATTGGCAATCCTACGTTTGGTAGTACGTCGGATGTCCATTAGTGTGATGGCAAAATTGGTGGATCAGCCAGAAAAAACTCGCAAGGCAATCAGTAAAGGAATGACATATCAGGCACTATTAATTGGGCCGATTTGTGCTGCCTTTTCTTGTACTTCTGCCTGGTTAATTCCTTTAATGTTCTCTCATAAATGGTTAATCAGCGCTCAAATCTTTCCCTTCATTGCAGTAGGAGTTCTGGTAGGAGCGATTTTTGAACTGCATACATCTAGTTTGTATGCAGTAGGACATAACTATGAAATTGCTCATCGCAATGCTTGGTATGTAGGTATTCTGTGGCTCGCAACTTTAATTTTTCTACCCATAATGGGATTATGGGGATACGGGTTGTCAGAAATTCTGGCTTTACCTAGCTTCTACTTATTACATCGTTCTATTGCTAAGTTATTTGGTTCACCCGATTATTGGGATGCCTTTTGGATTACCTTAGTCTCGACAATTTCTATGTTTGCTGGTGTGTTCTTACCACCACTTGCAGCAGTGGGAGTGCTAATTGTCGGCTATGGAGCAATATTTATCTATTGTCCTGGTATTCGTAAGATTCCTTTGGATATTTGGGCAGCTAGGCGATCGGCAGCTTAAAAATTCACCTTATATAGCAATCTCAATCTCATAATCATGTAATTCAAATTACATGATTATTTTTATGCTTATATGAATATGCTTGTCTTAATGTGTTGATAATTAAACTTAATTTTTAAATAAGGATTGTTTTAAAGCTGTAATGATAATAACTCAAAGGCACAAGTCCATATCTTAAAATTAGGCTATTCTAGCGCATTTTATATGTGGATGAAATCTAGACTGCCAAAAATCATCCTAGAGATTTTGAGAATACTACTTTGGTATTAGTTAAAGCTTGTGTTGCCAAACGATAACTTTATGAGTTTTTCAGTTTGTTTTCAGATATACAACAACTTCATAGTCATGCAAGTATATTCAGAATAAAGTGGCTTAATCATTGGTTTTTAGGGTTTACAAAATTAAATTTGTAATTTCCATTTACCAATAAAGTAAGGACACTAAATATTTCTAGTTTGTTCCGCGATTATTTTTCATAATTTCTCGACACACCAAACCCATTAAGTAAAATCACCATATTTTCTCTTATGAACAAAACACTCCAATACAAGTACAAGCAAACAGTTCTAATTACAGGAGCGGCTAACGGGATTGGCTATGAATTGGCATATATTTTTGCCAAGAATAACTATAATCTTGTATTAGTAGATATAATGGCGCAAAAGCTGGCAGATGTTACCGATAAAATCAGGCAGCAATTTGACATTTTGGTGAAACCAATTGTTAAAGATTTATCTATTAAAACTTCGCCAGAAGAGATTTTTAGAGAATTAGAACAAGAATCTATTCAAATTGATGTGCTAGTGAATAATGCTGGATTTGGTATTCATGGATTATTTAATGAAACAAACTTGAATACCGAATTACAAATGCTGCAAGTAAATTTAGTAACTCTCACTCATTTAACTAAGTTATTCCTCAAAAATATGGTCAGCAAAGGCGAGGGCAAAATATTAAATCTTGCCTCTGCTGCGGCTTTTCAACCCGGCCCTTTGATGGCAGTTTATTTTGCTACAAAAGCTTATATTTTATCCTTTTCTCAAGCGCTAGCAAGCGAATTAGAAGGTACCGGTGTGACTGTAACAGCCCTTTGTCCTGGGCCAACAGAATCAGCCTTTCATGAACGTACAGGGGTTGCAGGTGCCAAGCAAGTAGAAAGTAATAATATGATGGATGCAGAAACAGTAGCTAAAATAGGCTATCGTGCCTTAATGGAAGGTAAAACTGTTGCTATTCCTGGTTTGAAAAATAAAATACTGGCTGAAATGGTGAGATTTACACCAAGGAATCTGGTAACAAAAATTGTGAAAAATATGCAGGAAGTTAAATAAATTTCTCATTGATACAGGAGATTTTAGGAAGAAGCAAGCTACAAAATCTGGAATTAAAGACAATTTTAGGCAGAGTTTAGGTTTCTGCCTGAAACATAATCATTTGTAGGTAACTGCTTCTTCTTAAATCAGATTACGCATTATTATGGCATGGGATGGAAAAGCAAATCTGGAAAAATAAAATTAAAAATTGCCCATGTAGAAAAAGCTATTGAGATAGTAAGTACTGCTAAAACTGGTGCGAGAGAAAGATATCTCTGGAAATAGCGTGATTGGTCGTTGGATTTTTGCATGGATTACTCCTAAAGCAAGTTAATGATTGCAGATATTTCAGTACAAGAAATCTGACAAATATTTATGTGCAATTTTGGTATTTTTACCCAAACTAAGAAATCAAATTTGTGTTACATCCAACATGTTAATTAAAATTAATTGACTAAACTTCTAACTAAAGGAAGGCTTGGTATTAAATTTAGTACTGATTTTGGCTACTTATTGGGTATTTAAGCGTAATTAAATAAACCACCGCCGCATGGATGGTGCGTTAGGCGCTACAATAGTTGTTTTGTGACAAATCATATTGGAAACCAGCGCCTAACACACCCTACGTTTATTTCAGGAATAAAATCATACTTTTTATAGGGATAATGAAATTCAAAATTATCAATTATCTAAATTTTGATTTTGGTATGAATCTAAAACACCACTACGAATAATTAGTTGCGGCCAAATTAATAAAAAAAAGCCCATCCAAATCAATAGAGGTATAGAGATGAGAACTGTTAGCCAAATAGTTTTAAATACTAGCCAGCTACCACTTATCAGAGTTATACCTGTGAGAACTATAGACCAGGGTTGACACCACCAAGGTTTGTAATTCCAAGGATTTACGGGCTTTTTTTCTAACATTTTACAAATTTCTAATTAGGTTTCCACACTTCTAAGGAGATATATTCATCCTTGAGAATATCGTAAACTTGAATGACACGACTAGGATTCAAAACCCGGAATAAATAAATGGTGTCAACATGGTCTACATGATTTTCTACAACTCGCACTGTGTAGTAAGGTGCTTCGGGAGTTGGTGAACTATCAATTATTGTTGCAACGCGAATAGTTCCTCGAGAAAGACGTTGAATTTCTTTAGCTTTACGTTTTACTTGTGGTAGTTTAGCGACTAAGTCAACTGCTAGCTTTTCATCAATTATGCTAGGAGATTGAGCGATTTTAATTACATGATTGCTATCAAAAAGCTTGACTTTTGCTGCATAATTGATCCCCATTTGAGCATGAATTATCGGACGTTGAGCCATAGCTGAATGTCCTGCTATTGCAATTAAAGATGGAATAATCAAAGAACTACAGGCCAATCGTTGCATGACACTACTTGCTAGCATTTTGGTTCGCTCGAAATGAGAACTCGTTATAAATTAAGCATATCGAGACGGGAATCAAAATGTCATCGTTGTGGGGATCGTTTTGCTTGTCTGCTGAGATCATAAAAATATGGTAAACCGTTGATACTTCTGCGCTGCTATAGTCAACGGTTTAATACTCTTGCAATTTCATCACATCTGATTGTAGGAATTACTGTTTTTCCTAGAGTTGCAAGCATCTATTTATGCCAGATTCATCCACCAAAAAATTTGCAGATTTAAAAAAGTCACTCCTCATACTCTGCATTGAGTAGTTTGTTTTCTACCTTTCCACTACTTCACGCAGTAATTGCGCTAACTTGTCAGCACTATCGGGAATTGCGATCGCTTTTGCTTTCTCTCCCATTTTGGCTAGTTCGCTAGGTGAGCGCAATAAATTCAAAACCTGATTCTGCAATATCTCGGCGGTTAACTCTGATTGCGGGAATGCTAAGGCTGCGCCTGCTTTAGTAAATACCTTGGCATTGTAGGTTTGATGATCTTCAGCTGCAAAGGGGTAGGGAATCAAAATCGCTGGCGTACCACACACTCCCAATTCTGTTAAACTACCTGCACCAGAACGACTAATGGCTAAATTTGCCCGTCGCAACAACGCCGCCATATTATCGTAAAACGGCAAGGCGATATATTGGGGATGCTTGAGACTATCTGCTTCGGGATCTTTATCTCCTGTTAAATGCACTACATAAGCGCCAGCTGCAAACCAAGCGGGTGCAGATTGACGGACTAACTGATTAATTGCAACTGCGCCTTGACTACCACCAAAGACAACAATTAAGGGAACGCCATCAGGGATAGGTAAATCCAGCGATACATTGATTCCTGGATCGAGGAATTGCGATCGCACTGGAGTGCCAACATAAACATTTTTAGCACGGGGTAGATACTGGGCAGCTACATCAAAACCAACAGCCACAGCATCACACCAAGGGCCGAAAAAGCGTGTTACCTTACCAGGTAAAGCGTTAGATTCGTGGAAAACTACAGGTATTCCTAGAGAACGCGCCGCAATCACGGCGGGGCCTGCTATATAACCTCCTGTGGTAAATAATCCCTGAAAATTACCTTGTTTCAGGATGCGTCTCACATCCAGAATCGAACCAATGAGTTTACCCAAAATGCCTAAAGACGAAATGCTAAAACCTTGCTGAAACCCTTCGACTGCAATAGTATGCAATGGATAGTGTTTAGGTACAAGCTGAGTTTCTAAGCGATTGGGGACACCCAACCATTCAATTTCATATTCTGGAAGTTTTTGGGCCAGTGCGATCGCGGGGAACAAGTGTCCACCAGTCCCACTGGCTGCTATTAATAACCTAATCGGTGCTTCTTCTACCATCAAAACCCTACCGTTTAGCGCTTAGCTTAACTAAGATAAACCAATTTCCTCACCTTCTCTAGTGAAATCAGTAAACTCTTGCCAATGACTAAGATTATTACTTTATTACTGAAACGCCGCTGCAAATTTCCCACCAGCATCGGGCTAATTTTATCTTTAGTGACCCTGGGGATTGTCAGTACTTGGCAATGTACTCAAGCTAGTACACCAAGAAACTCACAACTTTCTAGGAAATCAACATCTGAGCGTGTAGCTGACAGAAAATACGCACAAAACGCACCCTCCGAATTGACCAGTTTGTTGACACAAATTGATGCTGCAGCTAACCAAGGTGATATTAAAAAGGTAATCGAATTTTACAGTCCTAATTTTACTCATGGCGATGGTTTAAATCGCCAAACTTTAGAAAAAGCCTTAGTTGACCTCTGGAAAAGATATCCCAAATTGAGATACAGTACCCAGCTGCAATCTTGGCAATCACAAGGCAATGGTATTGTGGCTGAAACCGTCACTAATATAACTGGTTTACCTTCGGGTAACAGTAATAATGTTACTCTCAACGCCACAATTAGATCTCGTCAGCGAATTGCAGGTGCAAAAATCGTCCGTCAAGATATTTTGTCGGAACGTACCTTACTCACTTCAGGTAGCAAGCCACCTCAAGTTGATGTTAAGTTACCACAACAAGTTCAAGTTGGACAGCAATATAATTTTGATGCGATCGTTCAAGAACCATTAGGGGATGAGTTTCTTTTAGGAACCGCCATAGAAGAACCTATTAAAGCAGAAAAATATCTTAACCCCACACCTGTGGATTTAGAATTACTCAACTCTGGCGGACTTTTTAAAGTCGGACGCGCACCCTCAACCCCTGGTAGCCAATGGCTTTCTGCTGTCATCCTGCGCGGAGATGGGATGACTATGGTGACACAGCGGTTACAGGTGGTGAAAAAGTAAATAGGGCATGGGGCAATTGGGCATTGGGCATTGGTAATAGGTAATGGGTAATGGGTAATGGGTAATGGGTAATAATAATTTCCCTTTTTTTCCTTTCCCCTTTCCCCCTTCCCCTTTCCCCCCTCATCCCCAATGAGTCAATTGTTCCGAATTATTGGACAATTGACACTGGACTCTTGACTCTTGACTAACAATGATTTCCCTGCAAAATCAAATTATTCTGATCACTGGCGCAAGTAGTGGGATTGGTACTGCTTGTGCCAAAGTTTTTGCTGGTGCGGGTGCAAGGTTGATTTTAGCGGCACGAAGACTAGAACGTTTACAGCAGTTAGCCGCTAACCTCAGTGAAGAATTTGGTACTGAAGCTCATTTGTTACAGCTAGATGTGCGCGATCGCCTGGCGGTGGAATCCGCTATTTCTAATCTCCCGGATGCTTGGTCGGAGATTGACATCCTGATAAATAATGCTGGACTGAGTCGCGGTTTAGACAAGTTGCATGAAGGCAGCTTTACAGACTGGGAAGAAATGATTGATACCAATATCAAGGGCTTACTTTACCTTACCCGTTATGTTGTGCCGGGGATGGTAAAACGCGATCGCGGTCATGTGGTAAATATTGGTTCGATAGCCGGACATCAAACCTACCCCAAGGGTAATGTTTATTGTGGGACAAAAGCGGCTGTCAGAGCGATTTCCGAAGGTTTAAAACAAGATTTGTTAGGTACACCTGTGCGGGTGACTTCTGTCGATCCCGGTATGGTAGAAACGGAATTTAGCGATGTGCGGTTTCATGGCGATACCGAACGTGCCAAAAAAGTTTATCAGGGAGTTCAACCCCTAACGCCAGAAGATGTGGCTGATGTAGTATTTTTCTGTACCACGCGATCGCCTCATGTAAATATCAATGAAGTAGTACTTATGCCAGTCGATCAAGCTAGTGCCACCTTGGTAAATCGGCGAACATAAAAGTTAGTCACTTTAAAATATTGAGTCGATAAACTTATGGAGAACACTGCCAACGCAGAAAAAACAGGGTTAACAGCTCTCACAGCTATTAACATAGCTAAAGTTCTGACAATTATTTTGTTGCTAGCCTTTGCTTTTGTCTTCGGCATCCAAGATTTACGACAGGTTATTTATCTTTGTCTGCACATCAGCTATTGTCTGTGGTGGTTGTTGGAACAGTGGTTTTATCCCCAACGCCGTCAGATATTTAATGAACCTATAGGGATTAGTGGGTTCTTATTCACGCTGTTGTTCGTCGGCGTTCTTTATGCCCTACCAGGCTACTTGGCATTTACTAATCCTGTACCTTTATCAATAACAGCAACCGCCATAGCATTGCCTTTATATACCTTTGGTACGCTGATCAATGCTACCGCCGATGTCCAAAAGCTAACCGCCAAGGATTATGGTGCGGGGCTAGTTCGTGATGGTATCTGGCGTTTTTCGCGTAATATTAATTATTTTGGCGATTTGCTACGGTATTTAAGTTTTAGTGTGGTATCTGGTTCGCCTTGGGCTTATTTACTCCCAGGAATCGTTTTTGCAATCTACTTACAACGCTTATCACAGAAAGAACAGTCCATGTCTGCCAAGTATCCAGACTATGAGGATTACCAAAAATCTAGCGCCCGTTTGATTCCATTTATTTGGTAATACTCTCATTCACAGATAATGTGAATTATCAACTCTCTAAAGATTTAACTTTGTCAATCGCAGGTAAAAGACATCTGCGATTTTTTAATATTAGTAGTTGCAACTCATAATCATTTCGACTATGATTTATTTAAATAAACGAAATCAACAACCCCAGCTATGGAAAGCCTTGTTATTGGTGCTATCGCCAGTTTAGGCGCAGGACTTGCCACAGTTCTTGGTGCTTTACCAGTCTTACTACCAATCAATCTGACGCAGCGAATACAAGGAATTATGCTGGGGTTTGGTGGCGGAGTGATGTTAGCAGCCACATCATTCTCATTGATTGTACCTGCAACCGAAGCTGCGATCGCTCAAGGTAAATCTCAAACTAGTGCCGCTTTAATTATTGTTGTCGGCATCTTACTAGGTGGAATATTTCTGCAGCTAGCACATCAATTTTTACCCCACGAACACTTCTTTAAAGGTAAAGAAAATGTTCGCTACAATAATCTTAAGAGAATTTGGTTATTTATTGCAGCAATTACTATTCATAACTTTCCCGAAGGATTAGCTGTAGGCGTTAACTTTGGTACTAATAATATTAGTAATGGCATCCCTGTAGCTTTAGGAATTGGCTTACAAAATATTCCCGAAGGATTAGTAGTTGCTTTATCTTTAGTAGCTGAAAAATATTCTGCTGGTTATGCTGTGTGGATTTCGCTACTGACAGGTTTAGTTGAACCAATTGGCGGTTTGATTGGTATAGGTGTGGTGAATATAGCTAATTTTATTCTGCCTTGGGCTATGGCATTTGCAGCAGGAGCAATGTTGTTTGTAATTAGCGATGAAATAATTCCAGAATCTCATCGCAAGGGTTTAGAAAAAGAAGGAACTATGGGTGTGATGTTGGGCTTTGTCCTGATGATGTTTCTGGATATTGCTTTGGGATAGTTTCTGATACCAAATCAAATAATGTTTGCGACACATCAATATATTTTAGAAGTCAAGGCAGTGCCTTGCCCCTACGAACTCATTAAAATTCATAAGTTTTCTGTTTTTCCCATTCAAAGGAGCCAATTATGAGTATGATTCGCTTTGAACACATTAACCTTTCTTGTAAAGATATTGACGCAAGTTGGAATTTTTATCAAACGCTATTTCCTGACTGGTATGTGCGAGCCGAAGGGGTATTCAATGGTGATCGCTGGATGCATTTTGGTAACAATCAGTTTTATCTTGCCTTGAATGATGATTCAGGACAAGAGCGAGTACATAAAGCCTACGAAAGCATTGGTATTAATCACGTCGGCTTTGTAATTAATGATGGCGAAGCTATGAAAGAATTGCTAGAAGCTAAAGGCATTGATTATTACACCATGACAGCAGCGGAAACAAAGCATAGAATTTATGTCAACGACCCCGATGGCAACGAAATTGAGTTAGTTGAATATAATCCCGATTATACTTTGGCTTAGTTAGTACAAAGCTTGCTTATTAATGCAATATAACTTGGGATAGTTAATGTAAAGGATATTTATTAATACAATATAACGTTCGATTGATAAATATCCCCTAATAATTCAATCAATTCATAACCTGAGAAAAAACCATGAGTAAAAATAATAGGCTAGCAGTAGTCACAGGTGGAAATCGCGGTTTAGGATTGGAAGTGTCCCGCGAATTAGCTAAGCAAGGATATCGAGTAATTCTGACTAGCCGCAATGAAGATAAAGGTAATGCTGCGGCTACAAAATTAAAAAATGAGGGCTTAGAGGTAATTTATCACCCGCTAGATATTACCAATGATGAAAGCACTCATAAATTAGCAGAATTTATTAATAGAGAGTTTGGCAAAGTTGATGCTCTGGTAAATAATGCGGGAATCTACATTGATTCGGAAGCAAGTGGTAATAATCTGAGTATTTTAAATACCAAAATTGATACTTTACAAAAAACAATCGAAACGAATGTTTATGGTGCTTTACGAGTCACCCAAGCATTAATTCCTTTAATGAAGAAGCAAAATTACGGCAGAATAGTGAATGTTTCTTCAGGTATGGGACAACTAACTCACATGGGGGGAGGTTCTCCAGCCTATCGTATTTCTAAAACCGCATTGAATGCAGTTACCCGAATTTTTGCTAGCGAATTACAAGGGACAAATATTTTAGTCAATTCAGTGTGTCCCGGTTGGGTGAAAACCGATATGGGTGGAGCAAATGCACCCAGAACGCTCGAACAAGGCGCAGATACAATTGTGTGGTTAGCAACGCTTCCTGATAATAGTCCCACAGGGGAATTCTTCCGAGATCGCCAAACAATAGACTGGTAATCAAAAATTTAGAGTGCGATCGCTATCTTCGGCGTGATCGCCCCAGACCAGATTAAAATCAATGTGCTGGGCTATCTCAGCTACATTGAGATATCTGGAGTTTTTTTATCCTGTGCTTACCGAATTACCAACGATCAACGCTCTCAAACAACCTACTAGTTCAGCTTGGGTAGAACAAGCGATCGCTAACTTAGATATTATCCTGCTCGACCACTCCCACTGCGAACGCAAAGCCGCGGGAGTGGCGTTAAATTTTATGTTTCGCTACCCTTCCAATGCGAAAATGGTCAGGGAATTAACTGCGATCGCTCGTGAAGAACTAGAACACTTTGAACTTGTCAATCAGTGGCTAGAACGCCGCAACATCCCTCTAGCACCCTTACCTCCACCTCCCTACGGTGCAGGTTTAAAAGCACAAGTTCGTCCCCAAGAACCCGACAGATTTTTAGATTCTTTACTCGTGACTGGATTAATTGAAGCACGCAGCCACGAACGTTTAGGATTATTAGCTACGCACTGTCCTGAGCCAGAGTTAGCAAAATTTTATCGCGGTTTGATGGCATCAGAAGCCCGTCACTTCGGTACTTATTGGGTTTTAGCAGATACTTATTTTGACAGAGCAATTGTCATGCAACGGCTTGATGAACTAGCATTTGTTGAAAGTGAATTACTAGCAACTTTACACCCAGAACCTAGAATTCATAGTTAACCCATTAATGTGCATCAATTATGAAACTTCAGTTATCACACCTCAGACTGCTCGTTTCCAATTATAAAGACACTTTTTTGTTCTACCGAGATTTATTGGGTTTGAATTTGGATTGGGGTGATGAAGAAAGCGGATACGCTGAGTTTAGTACTGGAGCGATTCAAATAGCTGTGTTAAAAAAAGAGTTAATGGCTCAAGTCATTCCCAGTGAAAATCCGCTTTCATCCTCAGCTAGCCAAGACAAAACAACCTTAATTTTTGCTGTTGATAACGTAGATGAAGTATATCAAAAGCTCAAAGACCATAATACTAAGCTTGTAACTCCACCAACTGACCGTTCAGACTGGGGAATCCGCACAGCTCATTTTCGTGATCCTGATGGGAATTTGATTGAGATTTACACCAATCTGGGTATCGTAATTTGAAAATTTCCCACCAGCTATTACCCAATATCTGAACCACAGCCAAACCAGATTCAGATTATCTGAATATCATCAATTTATAGTGAAGAAATTGACTACTGGTTTTTCAGATTTTTATGCTTTCAAATCTGAAATACTTTACTGATTTTGGAGGAATTTTATACAGACATTATAATGAATACATCAAATATTTAAAACCTATAGTTAGATATTTCTCTATGGGAAAGTTTTTATAGCGTCTATTCTCATAGAGTGAAATTACTAGTACACTGCGGCGTAAATAAAGCTATCCTTTCAAATTGTCAAAAACTTTGATATATGAACCTTTTGACTTTTGACTTTTGACTTTTGACTTCCGCGCAGCGGTACTAGAGCAATACTGCAAGCTACACCCTCACCAATGGCAAGCGCAGTGGCTTTTAAAAGAAGACAATGCCGAACTTAGACGCGTTTTAATTCAAGCTATAAGCTACGATCGTATATGTGAGCAATTACAGGCGCAAGCACTCAATTCTTGGCAAGAATACACCTTACTTCGCATTGATGCTGATGTTGATGTCGAACCGATGCATTTATACAAAATGACTTGCCCTATCACTGGCAAAATTTATACATTAAGAGTACCGCCTGAAATCAACTCTGCCAGAGTTGCTATCCGTTGGGTAAATTGGGATATAGATCCAGAAGAATTTTCTGTGCAAACTTGACTCTCATTTTGCTCCCATTCAAAATTATAATTATTGAAAATTTTACGATGAGAGATTATTACCGAGATTTTTTGATTCGTAACTGGGAGCAGAGCGATCGCACAAGCACTGCCGCAGTCATCAGTTATGTATTATCAGAATACGGTTTGGGCTGGGAACCAAACGGTGCTGATCGAGATGTGGTCAAAGTCGAAGAATGCTACTTAGCCACAGGTGGTGAGTTTTGGGTAATTGAACACCAAGGCCATCTAGTAGGAACTGGGGCATATTACCCCATAAATAGGGGTGAAAAAGCCGTAGAAATACGGAAAATGTACCTTTTACCTAGCATTAGAGGCATAGGGCTAGGGAAATATTTGTTACAACAACTAGAAGCCGCGATCGCCGCCCGTGGTTTTCAGCAAATTTGGATTGAAACCGCCAGCGTTTTAGTAGAAGCCGTCAAACTCTATGAAAGCAACGGCTATCAACCCGCAACAGGAGTAGAAACCCCAAGGTGCGATCGCGTTTATGTCAAATACCTCAATCAGCCATAAGCTGGATTGGGTAATAGATAATTGGTAATGGGTAATCGGAGAAAAACCCCAAGTAACCAATGACAAATGACAAACACCCAACACCAAAGTTAATTTGTGCCAGATTAATGTCAGTTAAATTCTGATATTGAAAGGACAAGCTAGCTGTGATTTATGCTAGAAGTGCGTTGAAAGGCTTACTGAACCTTTTCTTACAATCCCATTGCCCTTTGTGCCAACGCAGTACATCTCGTCAAGTTTGTGAATACTGTGAAAGACAGCTGCAGCAATGTCGCCTGCAAGACCCTAATAAGTTTTGGCAACAGGCTATCCCAGTATTTAGCTGGGGAATTTATGGTGGTTCGCTAAAAAGAGCGATCGCAGTGATGAAATATGAAAATCAACCACAAATTTCTCAGCCGTTGGGCCAATGGTTAGGTGAGACATGGTTATTATATTCACCCCTACGTCATCAAAAGCTGACTGTTGTTCCTATCCCACTTCACGCAAGTAAGCAAAAAAAGCGAGGCTACAACCAAGCAGCACTACTAGGGCAAAGCTTTTGCCAAACAACTGGGTTAAAATTCAAACTAAATGGTCTAGAAAGAGTTAGAGAAACTAAAGCACAATTTGGTTTATCAGTATCTGAGCGAGAAACAAACTTGGCCGCAGCTTTTGCTGTTGGTCAGGAATTTCGCCGCAGTCCTCCAACTTTCCCCGTGTTGTTAGTAGACGATATCTACACTACAGGTGCTACCGCCGCTGCTGCGGTACAAACACTTCGTCAGTGTGGAATTACGGTTTCAGGGTTAGTAGCCCTTGCTACTACTATAAAAAATCAGTAACTCAACAACTTATGGGAAAGTAATTCTAGGAAACTCTATATTTGACCGTGCCAATTTGAGATTTTGGATTTTGCGAAAATTTGGAGCGTCGATAGTCGGCGATCTGAACTTTTCAAGACAGATTTTGGATTGGTTTTTTGATCTCCGCGCTTATCGGCGGAACAAATCTAAAATCGCTTGGGCTAATAGCCTTAAGCGACATCTCCTTTTAGAGCCAGTCAATCTAAAATCGCCAATCTCAAATCCAAAATTGTTTGACCAAATCACCCTGTTTTTGTGGGAATTTTGCTTTAAATGAACAGAAAAGGCTTTGCAGCGGGTTTGCAACGAGTAATTATCTTTCCTGCCACCTTATTGGCAATGAGCATCAGTACAACTGCCGCTTTTGCTCAAAATAAGTTATATAGTCCAATTCCTTTAACTACTACTAGTTCTGAATTTTCCGATACTCTTTCAGAAAAAGATATTCCTACAGGTCAGGGTGGATTTGCCCGTGATTATACGGTAAAGCTCAGCAAAGGCGATAACCTAGCAGTTGATTTGTCATCTGACAACTTTGACAGCATTATTACACTGCTTTCACCTAATGGTGTAACCTTAGCAGAAAATGATGATGGCCCTGATGGCACCAGCAATTCTCTATTGTTTACCCGGATTGCAGAGACAGGAACTTATATCATTCGCGTTCGTTCTTTTGGCGAAACTGGCGTTGGTAACTTTAAACTCAAAGTGACCAAACTGCAACCGATTAAATAAATGGGCATGGGGCATTGGGTAATAGGTAATTGGTAATTGGTAATTGGTGATTGGGGATTTTCCTTTGTCCCCTCATCCCCTTTTACCCAGTCCCCATTACCCCTTATCCCCAGAGGGGGCCCCGAGTTCCCCAGTCCCCATCTCAAAAACCAGTTAGCGCGCAGAGAAATAGGGCTTCAGTCCATTCCACGACTGCGCCATAAGTGTCTCCTGTGTGTCCACCTAATTTGTGGTTAAACCAGGCACCAGTTATAGTAGCGATCGCACTCCCAGCGATTACCATTGCTAGTGCTAAAAATCTCTGCTGGCTATCTATTAAAAAAAGTAACCCACTTAAACCAATTAGTAACAAAAGCCCAGGTAATACGTCTTTATAAGATTGAATGGCTTGTTTATGAACTGCACCTTTACCACTAGATTTAAGGTAAGGATAACAAGCGATCGCTAGCTGTTGTCCCCAGCGTCCCCAACCACAAGCCGCCATCAATATCAGCCAACGGTTTCCTTCTATCTCTGTTAACGCAGCTGTTTTTAGCAGCACTATGGCGATCGCTGCCATTGCGCCAAACGCACCTGTAGCGCTATCTGCCATTACCTCTAGCCGTCTTTTGGGGTCACCTACCGCCAATCCGTCAGCAGTATCCATTGCACCATCTAAATGCAATCCTCCAGTAATGCCAATCCCTAAGCTAATTACTAAAGCACTACGAGTTAATATTGGTATACCCAGATAACTCATGCCTGTATCACATAACCCTAAAATTCCCCCAATCAACACTCCTACTAACAAAGCAAAACGTGCTACTCCCCCAAATTCCAATCCATTCACGTATGGCAATGGAATAGTAGTATAAAAAATCACGCTAGATAGTAGATTCAGCAGCAGCTTTTTCCACCACGGAGGCTGATTTGTCATATAATTTACTTGCTTCAAAAGCGATTTGTGGAATAACGCTTACCATTACTGCACAGCCTGTAGAAAAAGATTTTAAAGCTTTCTATAAGTTTTATTCTCTGTTGCAATTAGTCCACAAAATTTTGTTATGCTAGTTTCAGTAACAACAACTAGTGCATAGTATTTTTTTATACGAACTGTAAAATTCTTAGACAATATTTCATCAGACATACTTTTGTCTTGTATCCTTGAACTAATAACTTCATCAAGGTTATTAGACGATTGCCTAAGAAAGTTGATATTTTTTTAAATGTAGGGGGTAACAGAGGGCTATTAACTTAAACTTTTGCGCTTCTATTACACCTCACCTTCGCTCATTCCTTATTTGTTTATGAGTCATCATCTACCCGAAACCAGAATACCAGCTCCGTGCATTATTAACACGGGAATTATTGTAAATAAGCTCGACATACGGCGATTGCTGGCTGATTTAGGTCGAGTCCACTACATCTACACCCACGAAGGTCAATTACAGAGCGAGGGTGATGGTGATGTGATGGAAGTATTTGCTAATCCTCAACGGTCTACTCTAGTCGCCAACCAAGCGCTTTACTTGAATGTTTATAGTTTTGATTATTTAGAACTAAAACAGTCCCCGCAACAAGAAACCTACTTTGATTTAATGCAAGAGGGTATGTGTTTGCGGCTAATTCCCCTTTCAACACCTCTACAAGAGCGCAGAGAGAGAAGTTTAAATGTCAGCGCCATCGAAGCCATGATGGAGCAAGTACTCTCCGCCAGATGGGATGCAGAAATTGATGACGATACTTCTGATTCCTTTTAATTAGTGGTGGATAAAAAGGGGCGCTTAAGCTAGAGGCTAGTATCGTTTACTCAGAACTCAGCAATTTTTCACACTATTCTTCATAAATTGCGTACTCTAGAACCTAGGAAAAAAGGGCTAGTACCGCAAAACAAAATTCAAAATTCAAAATTAATTCAGCGTCAGAGTTCCTTTGATTGGGTATGGTCTGTTTATTTACGCCGTGCTGTACTAGTACTGCAATAGGAAAGTTAAAAGATTTATCTATCATCAAGCTTTGTATCTGTTGGCAATGGTAGCTTGATTGTCTCCAAGCTGTACTAAGGACTATGAGCAATACAGCAGATTATAAATTTTCTACCAGAGGCTACGCCGACGCTGAGTATAGATAATTTTTAGGCACAACAATGCTGTGCCGCCTTTGTGTGCTGGATTTACAAAACATGATTGTTGACGCAGCGTTTAGCAATCACCACATTTTGAAGTCAGCCATTCATCAGCAATCACCCACATAATCAGGCGATAAAAATTAATATTTTCTATTTCCCAGTCCGCTATAAAGTTACTATTTTTATGTTTGCCCAAAATATTTAGCGAAATAAAATTACTTTTACCTTGAGTGACAATTTTTCTTTCCAATGTCTTGCTTGCTGTAGTCAGACAAAAGCTAGGGCGGGAGTCTTTTTCACTCCTCATGGCCCTGTAGAAACCCCAAGATTTATGCCTGTGGGGACGCTAGCTAACGTCAAAACTGTCACGCCAGCCCAACTCAGGGATACTGGCGCACAAATGGTTTTGTCCAATACTTATCATCTGCACCTCCAACCAGGTGAGGCAATTGTGGCTGGTGGTGGCGGACTCCATAAATTTATGGGTTGGAATGGGCCCATGCTCACTGATTCTGGTGGGTTTCAGGTCTTTAGTTTGAGTGAGATGCGAAAAATTACGGAAGAAGGCGTAACTTTTCGCTCTCCCCATGATGGGCAAATCATTAAATTAACACCAGAACGCTCGATAGAGATTCAAAATACTCTAGGGGCGGATGTAATTATGGCGTTTGATGAATGTCCGCCCTACCCAGCGACTCGCCAGGAAGTAGAGGCTGCTACTGAGCGTACTTATCGCTGGTTGGAACGCTGCATAGTGGCTCATAAACGCAGCGATCAGGCACTATTTGGGATTGTGCAGGGGGGTGTATATTTAGATTTGCGATCGCAAGCTGCTTTGGCTTTAGCAAAGTTGAATTTGCCAGGATATGCAATTGGTGGCGTGAGTGTAGGAGAACCACCAGAACTCATGGCACAGATTGTACAAACAACCGCACCATTATTACCACCAGAAAAGCCGCGTTACTTAATGGGTGTAGGTACTTATAAAGAAATGGCGATCGCGATCGCTTCAGGTGTAGATTTATTCGATTGTGTAATTCCCACCCGTTGGGCTAGACATGGTACAGCCATCGTTCAAGGGGAACGCTGGAATTTGAAAAATGCTAAATTTCGCGAAGATTTTGCCCCATTAGATGAAACTTGTACTTGCTACGCTTGCCAAAATTTTAGCCGTGCTTATATCTCCCATCTAGTGCGATCGCAAGAAATTTTAGCCTACACCTTGCTAAGTATTCACAACATTACAGAACTTATCCGCTTTACTCAACGCATCCGCGAAGCCATATTAAGCGATAGCTTTTACAGCGAATTTGGACACTGGCTAGGGTGAGGTAGGGGATTGGGGATTGGGGATTGGGTAATGGGTAATGGGTAATGGGTAATGGGTAATTGGGTAAAAGCCAAATGACAAATGACTAATGACCAATGACAAACCCCAAATGACTAATGACCAAACCATGTTAAGATACCTATCAATTATGAAATGCTGTGTTGGATAGGTGGATATAAACAAATATGGAAGCAGCACTGTTGTTAGCAAAATTACCAGAAGCTTACCAAATTTTTGATCCTTTGGTGGATGTTCTCCCAGTCATTCCCGTTTTCTTCTTGTTACTTGCTTTCGTCTGGCAAGCAGCAGTCGGATTTAGGTAAGTTAATTAATTTAAAATCTTTAGGACAGGTTTTTTGTACCTGTCCTATTTTTTTGGCATCATATTGTTTACTTAATTTGATATTTCTTAATATTTTGTAATAAATTACTATAGACTTAGATTAGTATATCAAGCCTAGTCAACAAACAGGCAAAAGCCACTCTTAAAGATAGTAAGGTATCAGTTATGGGTAATATAAAATTTGTTAAAGAAGAGAAGGAAGTAGTGGCTGCAGATGGTGCTAATCTTCGGCTAAAAGCAATGCAAAATGGGGTTGACATCTATACATTATTCGGCAAAATGACAAATTGTGGCGGCTATGGTCAGTGTGGCACTTGCATAGTCGAGATTGTTGAAGGAATAGAGAATCTTTCTCCACGTACAGATGTAGAAAACCGTAAATTGAAGAAAAAGCCTACAAACTATCGCCTTGCTTGCCAAACTTTAGTAAATGGGCCTGTCAGCGTAGTAACAAAGCCTTAACTACTTAGGTTTACCACTTGTTACTTTCATTGGCATCCGTCTAATAGGCAATGGCGTTATCAAACTAGAGTTTCATAATTTTGAATTTTGAATTTTGAATTTTGAATTGCCTAACTCTGTCATTGATGATGCTATTCTAATGTTGTTGACTGGAAATCTAAGAGAGGCTTTCTTGCCATGCAAGTGAATGACCTGGGGTTCGTAGCGAGCATTCTGTTCGTACTAGTTCCCTCTGTATTTTTGCTGATTCTGTACATCCAAACAGCTAGCCGCGAAGGTAAAAAAGATAGTTAATACGTTTTTTATAAAATAAAGAACCCCTGCACCTATGGTGTAGGGGTTTTTGTTTATCAACCGCTAAATCTATTGTGACCTTAACTAGTAGTTCGTGCCAACAATACAGGACAAGTAGCGTTGACCCGAACATAGTCAGACAAAGAAGCACCGATTAGCCTATCTATATCAACAAAACTTTTAGCTACCGATGGACGGCGATCTGGAGATCCAAGTAATAATAAATCTACGTTCAACTTGTCGGCCATGCTGCAAATTTCTTCACCTGGTTTGCCATTGCTGCTGAAACAACGAGCTTTAAGTCCATATCTTTCGGCATCTGCAACTGCTGCTGCTAAAACTGAATTTTTCTCTGGAGTAATTTCGGTTGGTTCAGATGATTTACCACGTAAATCGGTATTAACATTAGCCAAAAACAACTGACCGCCTGGGATATCTCGCAGCAAGAACAAAGCCAAACTTAAACAATGTTTTGCAGACTCAGAGTTATCCATTGCTACCATGACGCGGTTAATTTTCTTGACATAAATGTCATCTTTTACCAGCAACATGGGGCGAGAGGACAGCTGAAATACATACTGGCTCACGGAGTTCGATAAAATTGATTGCAGTCGCTTGAGTCCTCGTGAACCCATGATAATCAAGTCAGCGTCTATTTCATCAGCTACCTTACAAACCACATCTTTGGGATCGCCTTGGCGCAAGATGGAAGAAACCTGACTCGGATCTAAGTTCAAAGACTGAATAGCATTAGCTAGAATCTTGCCACCTTCTTCCCACTTATCTGTCATTGCAGAAGCAGTGGATTGAGCATTAACTACGTGCAAAACAGTAACTTTTGCACTTTGAATTGATGGCACTTCTTTCAAGGTCTTGAGCATCTCTTCTGCGTGCCCCAATCCAGATACAGCCAGCAAAATTTTTTCTATCATCTTACGTCTTGTTGTTAAGGTTGCTTAAGTTTCTGCTCAGCTAGGTTTTCATTACAGCGCTGAAAAACCTAGTAAATTTTCTGCGCTCATAAAATCACCAAATGAATTCTCAATAAGGACACATTCAGCCTTTTAAGCGAGCTGACAGAAGCCTGAATTCACTAGCTTGAGATAAGCAGAAAAAACAGCTTTTTTCTTTGCTTAATCCCGTAGATTTAGCTAAGGAAATTAGAAACTGAGAACTAGTCACCAGAACTACTCAAAGTCAAGCACAGCCAATAATCTACACCATAATGTTTCGGGTATTGAGACTTATGGACTGGGGTACTGGAGATTGAGATATTTATTTGCGCTCCGTTACTTAAGTTCTTAAATAGCCTCTAATGATTAAGCATACTCTCAATTTAGCCTGTCAAACTTAATAAAATATGATGGTATTTATGATTTTTAATCTATGTTCATCTTTGTTCATTAAAAGGCATTTAATTACTGTAAATAAATTCAACAAAAAGTTGTCATACTACATTGAATTTAGAATAAATTAATTATTTTTCAATAAAATTTAAGAATAATTCAGCCACTCCTCAAATTTGCTAGCAGTGCCACTTATATGATAAGGCTTGTTAGAGTAGCACGATATCCTGGTTTTAGGACTATCGCCGGATTTATCAAAATTTAATGCCTTAAATTAGATTCAGATAAAGTTATATTTTTATAAATTATTTTTACTTGCTTTCGTCAAAAATTGCTATACCAATCAGCATTAATTTTTTACTACAGTATTTTCACCGTTGACTCTTGGCTGATGATTTTGAGATAAAACCGGAAAAGTATCTCACACTCAAAAGCCAAATAAGCCTAAATTTTCATCAAAAGCCAAGTTCATACTGTGGCGATCGCTTTTTATGTGTATATACTGAAGTAGATTTTATATCTAGAGTTAATAATTACCAGTATGAGAGGTTTCACCCCTCATTGATAGGCTTGGGAAAGAATTTGGATCAGCTCCCAATGAAAAAGCGCTGTTGGCTACCTTAGCTTCTATGAAACCAAATATATTTATTGCTACGATTTTGCGATTATCAACCTAATACTGAATAATTAAGCTTTTTGTGATACTTAAGAGGTAAATTATGGGTCGAATTAAATTATGGATAATTGGGTTAATTAGCTTTTTTACAGTGCTGGGTAGTACTTTCTGTAAAAGAGCGATCGCTCTTTTTGTCTGTGGTATTTTCAGTATAAATTCTCCTACTGGTTACCTGTTAGGAGATAATTCTGCTAATGCAGCAATGCCACGTTTTATTAATGAATCTACAAATATTAGAGTATCAAATAATCATATTTTTAATGCTCCTTATTTGCCTAGCCTGCAAGCTCAAAATACTTCGCCAAATCAGAGCTTTGTGAGCAGTGTAGTCAAATTTAGTGAAACCAGTCCGCAAATTTATGAAATGGCTGCAACCACTTCCAATGCTTGTCAAATTACTAAAGTTATCAATGCAACTGGCAAAAAACCCTATTTGGAATCTATTAACTTTCAGCCCATTAATCTCAGCAATTGTCAAACAGGATATTGGTTATTTAAATTTCAGCCTAATAGCCAGGATATAGAAATTAATCTTTCTGATCAAGAATGGATATTAGTTAAATTTATTACAGATAAAAAAGCTCAATTAATTTATAGAAATGCTTCAGATACAGAAGAAATTTATCAAGTTATATATAAAAGTAGCAGAGTATCTGCCAAAAAATATCTTAAATATAATCGCGCACAATCTGCTAAAAATTCATTAATTGCTGATTCTAGCAATAATTCAGAAACTAGCCTGAGTTGTAAAGTTTGCAAATTAGATAATATTGTTAGCAATACTTTTGATTTTGCTGGAGAAATTAATGATGCCTTAGGCATAATAGCATCACTGCCATTATCAATTAGTGAAATGGTATGGAAATCTGCTATGCCTGAAATTATTGGTTCCATAGGACAGACGGCAATCAATTCAGGAATGGCTCAAGTACAAAAAGCTATCAATCAGGAATTAAAACAAGCAGATGAGAATACAGATTGCAGCCAATTTTGTAGCAGTAGAACTGAACCAATAAACAGAGATATTAAACCAGAAATTCTCCAACCAATTATTCCCGAAAAATCACCAGAAATTCTCCAACCTAGTACTACCACAAAACCACCGGAAATTAATAATCCTCAACAGGAACCTGTAGAGTTAGATAATCAAAATTCTGTAGAGCCTGATAACAGAGAACCAAAGAATTTAGTTACATTTCCCCTACATAATATTGTAGGAATCTCTACTATTAATAATGCTCAATCTCTCACCTTTACTCCTATATCTTTTGGTAATCAGAGCTTTTCTCCCAACAAACCTGTAATCGCTCGTGTCTTAAGTCATTTGAATTTTGCTGCTCAGTTAAAGGGCGTGAAGTTAAATAAATCTCTAGAAACAAAATTCCCTATAAAAACTCATAAAATTGCTCAGATTGCGGGAATTAATTCACAGATACCTGATGTTCCTGATACTGGAAATTCTGTTATTCAAGAAGCTGTGTTATCACAGGTAGCTAAACAACTACCTGCTGTCATTGATGCAGAACTCCCAATTAAGACTAGCTTACAAGATGCTTATCCCACAGTGCCTCAGCTTCCAGGCGAAGAATTTACACCCTTAGAAACTAATTTGGAAAAATTTTACACGGTGTTAAATAATGGCAAAATCAGCATAGAATTGCCCCCTGGTGATTATTCAATTCCCACTCATGTATTTTCAATGAAATACTTTGCTCATGCACCAGGTGAATCGGAGACATTTTTATTAGCACCGTTAAAAGGTAAACAAGCAGATGCGATCGCAGCTCTCAATGCTCGATTTGTAGCTAGAGGTATAGAAAGAGACACGGTTCAGAGCCTTTCTTGGGCAATTCAAGCGGGAACCAAATATGAGGAATTATCTACGGAACAGCAAGTAATCGTGCAGCAGTTAATTCCAGAGTACAAAGAACAACTATCAAAAACTTTTTGGGATACGTTACAAAGTGCTTGGGGAAAAGTTGCTAGTACCCTTCCTGGTGCGCCTTCTTTAAAGAATCTGATTGGGCAACTAGGGCCAACAGCAGAAATGTTGAAGATTTACCAAAAAGCACGTACCACAATTCAGCAATATGGCGATGACTACAACGGTCTGGAAAGCGTTATTGTACTTCCAGGTAGCGCTGATAGTAGTGACTATAGCCCATATCCTCGTGGTCTTTGGAGCAAAATTAGCGATCGCATTTATGCCCGACTCCTACCCACAAATCTCGGTTCTCCCGGTACTTTAGATATCCGCATTTTAGATGGTGATAATGTTTGAATATTGGGGTTTGGTATTTTTCCCATTACCCATTACCCATTACCCGATCACTTAATAATTTTTGAATAATAGCAATCAGTTGCTTGAGTTTGATTGGTTTAGTGAGATATAAATCGGCTCCAGCCAGTAAACACTTTTCTTCATCGCCTGGCATGGCTAAGGCTGTTAAGGCAATGATGGGAATATTAGCTAATTGTGGATCATCTCGAATGCGAGATATCGCTTCTAATCCATCCATTTCTGGCATCTGAATATCCATCAATATCAGATCTGGATGGTGGGTAGTGGCTAGGGTAATCGCTTGTTGCCCATTAGCGGCCCAAAGCCAATGATATCCTCGACCTTCTAAATAGCTAGAAATGCTGAGAGCATTAACTTCTTGATCCTCAACCAGCAAAATTAAAGCCTTTGAGGTTACCTTATCTGGGGATATAAGGGGAATAATCAACTGGTTCAAGCTTGTGGTTGCTGATAAAGGCTGTGTCTGATTCAAATCTGCTGACAGCGATTGATTAACACTAGATTCAGATTCAACTAATGGTTGAGCGATCGCTTGGGTAGCAATTACGCGATAGGGTAAATAAACAGTAAAGCAACTTCCCTCTCCTAATTCACTGGTGACAGTGATAGAGCCTTGATGCAATTGGATTAAACGGCGCACCAATGATAAGCCCAATCCTGTACCTGGATGCAGACGGTTTAATCGACTATCTATTTGAGTGAAGGGTTGGAAGAGTTTGGAGACATTTTCTGGAGCAATGCCAATCCCGGTATCAATCACCGAAAAGCAAAGTAAATTTTGGTTTTGGGACTGTTCCTGTCTCACAGTCAATTTCACACTGCCGCCATTGGGAGTGAATTTGACAGCATTGCTGAGTAAATTAATCAAAACCTGACGAATTCGTAATTCATCAACAACAATATCAGGCAAACCAGACGGTGCTTCAATAGAGAGTTGAATATTTTTAGCGATCGCTTGTTGTTGAACAAAAGACAAACTAGATGTACAAATATAGGCGATCGCTACTGGAGCGAGTTGCAATTCTAATTTGCCAGATTCGACTTTTGCTAAATCGAGAATGTCGTTAATCAGTGCTAACAAATGTTGACCGCTACGTTCAATACTATCAATCGCGGATTTTTGGCGATCGTTGAGAATTCCCAAAATCTCATCTTGTAACCCTTGGGACATCCCTAAAATTGCATTCAAAGGCGTTCGTAATTCATGACTCATGTTTGCCAGAAACTCATCTTTGAGTCGAGTAGCCCGATAAAGTTCGGCATTAGTCAGTGTTAAGCGTTCATTCACCTGTTGCAATTTTTCTTCGGCTTGTCTGCGCGCTGTGATATCGGTTAATGTGCCAATATAGCCAATTACAGCACCATCAGAATTAGTTTCGGCTACTGCTTGCACATAAAACCAGACCTCGCTACCATCTGGCCGCACCATTTTACCTTCATTATGGTAAAGTCCCTCTGCGGTAACAGCCCATTGTGACCATTCGGTTAGTAGGCGATCGCTGTCTTGCTGGTACAAGATTTTTGTCCATTCCATCCCTAAAGCTGCTTCCCTTGGTCTACCTGTGAGATCGCTCCAGCGATCATTAACATAAAAACAGTTCCCAGCTACATCAAACCGCAAAATTGCCACTGGAACGGCAGCGGCTAAGGTGGAATAACGACGTTCGCTATCTTTTAAGGCTATTTCTGCCTGCTTCAGGTCGGTAATGTCATCGTTAATACCAATAACTTTGACTATTTCCTGTTGCTCATTGACTTGGATCATTCCATAAGCTTTGATAAAGCGAATTTTGCCTCCCGGCTGCACGATTCGGAACTCGGTGTTATATTCATAACCTTTTTCTAAAACTTCTTGAATGATTTTCAGCTTTTGCACACGATCATCTGGATGTAGACAGCTGACCCAAGCATCGAAGTTACCAGAGAAATTACTAGGGTTGACACCGTAGATTTCAAACATCCGGTTATCCCAAATTAATTTATCTTGGGGAAGATTATATTCCCAGATGCCAAAACCCCCTGATTGTATGGCCATAGTCAGCCGCTCAGAAAGATTTCGTAGTTGTTCTTCGGCTTGTCTGCGCTCAGTAATATCTAGCGAAGTGCCTATTAGCTTCACTACCTCACCGTTGTCATTGCAAATGGCTTCTCCACGTGCTTGTAAGTAACGCAGACTACCATCAGGGCAGTAAAGACAAAACTCCATACTATAGGGTTGTGCCTGCTCAATTGCCCTTTGCACTAGTAAATTGTGGCGATCGCGATCGTCTGGATGTATAAGTTGCTGCAATTCTTCGTAGGTGGGAGTGCCATCATCAGGATTACGTCCAAAATTCCGAACAACTTCTTCTGACCAAGTAATTTCTCTAGTTTGGAGGTCAAATTCCCAACTACCAAGCCTGGCTATGCGCTGAACCATTCTCAGTTGGGTTTCGCTGTACCGCAATTGCTCCTCTATTTGCTTACGATCGGTCATGTCTTGGGCAATACCAATAATTTGCTGTACTTGCCCATCTTCTCCCCGCCGAAAAGGTGTGTCATGGCTGAGAAACCAGCGCCATCTGCCGTAAATATCCCGTAGACGATACTCGAACACTCGCCGTTCGCCATCGCCAGCACTACGTAAGCTTTGAAAATAAGTGGACGCATTTGCTACATCCTCGGGATGCATGAGCTGAGTCAGGAAAGATGATCCCATTGTGGATATGTCTTCGGACGAGTAGCCTAGAGTTTTGACAACTTCTCGATTGGTGTAAATACTACGTCTTTGTTCAAGGTCGTAGATGTAAAGTACATTGGGAATATTGTCGGTGATGCTTTGGATAAACTGCTGACTCTCTTGTAACTGTGCAGTGCGTTTACGTACTCTGGATTCTAACTCTCGGTTCAATAACTGTAATTCTTGCTCCATATTTTTGCGATCGCTAATATCGTTGGAGCAACCAATGAGGCGAATAATTTCACCCTGCTGATTCCGAATCACAGAAAGACGCAAACTCAAATCCATCCAGGTTCCAGATTTTGCACGACACTGCAATTCTAGGTCATGATAATCTTTTACCAATAACGGCTTTAGTACTTTCGTTTGCAGTTCTATTGCATCTGGGTAGAGCATGGAGACATTTTGCCCTATCACTTCTTTAGCTGTATAGCCAAACAGTTCTTCTGCACCACGATTCCAGCTGTGAATGATGCCGTTTAAATCTGTGCTAATCACCGCATCATGTATCTGCTCAAGGATTTGTGCTTGCAACTGCAAAGCCGCTTCGCTGCGTTTGCGATCGCTAATATCGCGGGCAATACATAAAAATGATTGCACTTTGCCTGCTTGATTTAGTTCCGGCACAATGCGAGTTTGGCACCAAGTTTCTGAGTTTGATAAAGGAAAGGGATGTTCGATAGTAGCTTCAGATCTGGTATTAATTATGCGATTGAGAAGTTCGCGCCATAGAGCGATCATCTCGGAATCAATCCCCAAATCTTCTAGAGTTTTCCCCAACCAATTGCTGCTAGCTTGGGGGACAATCCGCTCAATAGCGGGGTTGATATAGAGATAGCGCAAATCGTTATCAATGCGAAAAATGATATCGGAAGCAGACTCTACCAGAGTGCGAAACTCTGCGGCAACCCGTTGCCGTTCCTGCAATTCAGCCTGTAGTTGTGCATACAATTGAGCCTGCACTCGTTCGTACATTTCCGATTGCTGGATAGCGATCGCTAGTTGTACACTTAGCTGACTAAGCAAAAAGATTTCGGAATTTTGCCAATAACGTGGGCGATCGCATTGATGAGCGATGAGCAATCCCCATAGCTGATGTTGGCTAGTGGATTCTTGATCTGTATCATTGCTATGTCCATTGCCTACAGCTAACAAAATAGGCACTACCAAGTTGGATTTTACTTGAAAATTTTCTAACAGTTGCCGATGACAGTCAGTTAAGCCAGCTTGAGTAATATCCGAGACAGCCCACAACCAACCTTGATCGTATTTGTCTGCGCTACTTTGTTGAAAACAAGTCTCTTCAATTTCAGCATCTAAGCAAGCTGTCCACTGAGGTAAAACTGATTCATTGGTGACTATACCTGTCATACCTGGGCCAAACTTGTAGATTAAAGTGCGATCTACCTGGAGCAATTGACGCACTTCCTCAACTGTAGTTTGCAAAACATCCTGAAGTTGAAGAGACTGACGAATGCGAAGTGCAATACTGTTAACTAGGCGTTGTTGTTCTTGCTGGAAAAGGAGTTGCCGTTTTAATTGTATCTGTTCCAAAACTGTGCGAACTCCTTGGCAAAACAAGTCTGCCGTTAAATGGCTTTTAATCCAATAGTCTTGGATACCCAGTTTCATTGCTTCCACTGCGGCTGTTGCATTCTCATATGCCGTCAACATCACCACTGGCACTACGGTATTGTTATATCGGTTTTGCCATTCCCGCAGAAATACCATGCCATCATCATCTGGTAGCTGATAATCTAACACTACGAGATCGGGTAAATTGCGATCATACAGTTCCAGTGCTTCAGTAACTGATTCTGCTTCTAGGATCTGATATTTATAGCGGGTTTCTCTATTTAAATAGCGATGATAAATCACCCGATCATCTTGAGCATCGTCCACAATCAAAATTTTGTAATCAAATTCAGCAACCATAGATAAATTCTTATATAGGCTGGCACATTGATCGGAGATCCTAAATATAAGGTATAGATTCTATCGTATTAAGATTGATTGTTCGATGCTTTTTCGGCAATGAGCCACAAAAATATCTACGCTATTTATCTAAATGGCTATGGAATCAGGGCTAAAACAAGATATTTGTTAATGCACAAAATAGTGAATTTATGCCCAATATTATGGGTGTAAAAGCGTTTAAATTTTATTATATTTGCATATTTAAAATTCTTGAGCAAACATTTTTGAGTAATCCAGGCAAAGGTCTCCAAGACTAACAAAATGCTAATTAATAGTTAAATTTAAAAATTTTTCGTAACATAGGTTTTTATTTCTTAATTATCAATTAAGTAAGTAAGTCGGTGCAATAAAACCAAGCTATGTAAAGAAAAGTAAACAAGGCTCAAACTCTTTCTCCCCCTGCTCCCTGCCCCTTGCCCTCTGCCTTATTACCACAATAATTATTTACGCCGACCTACTTATCTTGCTGCTTGCAAGAAGCAAGTATGATGAATTACAAATTACGATGATAAGATTGCCCAAATGCAATGAATTGATTCAAGCGTGGTAATATGCACCAATTACTTAAGTATATGCGTAAATGGTTATTAATCGGCTTCTTATGTTTGGTTTTAGGCTGGTCATTTCCTGCAGCAGCAGCTAGTTCCGTCAATCCCAAACTAGAACAACAGGTATTACAAATACTCCGTGAACACCCAGAGGTAATTATAGAATCTGTCCAAATATTCGAGCAGCAACAGCAACAGAAGTTACAGCAAACACGACAAGCATTTTTACAGGATTTAAAAACAAATACTCAATTAGTAATTGCTGAGTCGCCTACTATTGGCTCGTTACAATCCAAAATAGTGTTGGTAGAATTTTCTGACTTTCAATGTCCCTACTGTGCCGAAGCTCATAAAACCCTCAAGCAGTTACTAGCCAAGTATCCAGATAAATTTACATTAGTTTACAAACATTTTCCTCTGATGCCAATTCATGATCAAGCTTTACCAGCAGCTAAAGCAGCTTGGGCAGCATATCAACAGGGAAAATTTTGGGAATATCATGATGCTTTATTTACTCATCAACAGAAACTAGGTGAGGAGTTATATCTTTCTACAGCCAAATCTTTGAATCTAGATGTAGAAAAATTTCAAGCAGATGCCTTCGGTGCCAACTCTATTGCGGAACAAGCCATCAGGAAAGATATTCAACTAGCTGAAAAATTGGGAATTGGTGGCACACCCTTCTTTATCATGAATAGTAATAATTTCTCGGGAGTAGTGCAGTTATCCAACATCGAGAGCTTATTAGCTAATGCTACGTGAGAAGGACTAATTTTCTTGTACGGTAGAAACCACAATAGGCCTGGGGTAAGCTAATCGTCATTTAAATTGCATCATTGTTTTTGCTGGTAAAAGCTGCAAACCCTCTCCCTTGCTCTCCTTTGGATTCGCCAGTCGCTCATGGGGGAAACCCCCTTGGCGCTAGCCTCTCCCCTTGGGAGAAGACCGCGCTGGCTCACCTGCTCCCTGCCCCCCTGCAGACTCAATGTGCATATTAATGCTTAACAGCTTATTGGGCATTGGGTATTGGTAGCTTTTCCTATGCCCGCGAAATCCCACTCCCTTGTATGGGTGAGATGAGCTTAATTCCTACAATATGCCTTAACACTAGGAACATCTAGGGCAATCTCCTGAAAGACTTTCGGTGATACATAAATCTGGTATATACCGTAGCTTTACGGTGTGTTCTAGTCACATCAAAATTCCCATATCAGGGCAGAACTTTGTTTTGCCCTAACAGATAGTGTACTTACCCTTTACGTTTATTGTTATAAAGGTTACAACATACTGTTGAGTGAGAATTGTACAACGCAGAGGTTTACGCCAAGTATAAGAGAGTTGTCTGTACTATTTGTGCGTAACTCTGCGCTTTTCTTTGCGAGTATTTATGACAATTGGAGATTTTATAGTTTCAATTGTGAAAAATTTTCTGGATCAACAAATTACTTGAAAGTTAGGAAACTTTATTTACTTGTAGTGTATCTAAATACAAGTAGAGACACCCTAAAAAAGAAAATTATTCTAGAGAGGCAATTCATGAGTCGCGCTGGATTTTGGCTATTTTTGCCCCTAACTTTAATCGCTAGCTGTTATCAACAACTGCTACCCACTAACCAGTCAGTAGCCAAATCTCCCCAGGCTGTAGTTCAACCAACTAATTCAACTTTGTTAGCTAAAGCAACTTATCTTTCACCCTTAGAACGACAGGTAATTGATGAAACTAACAAGGTGAGGATAAATCCTAAATCTTATATTCCCATCATCCAAAACTATAGAAAGCGCTTCCAAGGAAACAAAGTCAAAATCTCTAATAATACTTATTTGATCACACAAGAAGGGGTAAAAGCTGTTGATGAGGCGATCGCATTTCTCAAATCAGCCCGTCCTGTGGGAGCATTAAGACCATCTAAGGGTATGTCTTTGGGTGCGAAGGATCATGTTAAAGACCAAGGCCCTAAAGGAGTAACAGGTCATGATGGTAGTGATGGTAGCAACCCTGTGACTCGCATTAATCGCTACGGTAAATGGCAAACTACCGCAGGCGAAAATATTAGTTATGGCCCAAATACAGCCCAAGATATTGTCATGCAGTTAATTATTGATGATGGTGTACGCGATCGCGGTCATCGTAAAAATATCTTTAACGGTAACTTCAAGGTTGCTGGTGTGGCTTATGGTTCTCACAAAAAATATAGAACAATCTGCGTAATTGAGTACGCTGGTGGTTATCAAGAAAAAGGATGAAGGATGAAAAAGCTAATTAACCCGTAAATCTTGATTCCTAACCAATGAAATCTGATATTGCAAATAGTATTTCTCTATCGCCTTTAGAACGAGAAGTAATAGCAGAAATGAATAAAGTGCGGACAAACCCAACTGCATATCTTCAAGTTTTGGAAAATTGGCGACAGCGGTTTGATGGTAAGCAAGTCCTGATATCTGAACGGGTTTATTTGCAGACTCAAGAAGGAGTCAAAGCAGTTAATGAGGCGATCGCATTTCTCAAGTCAGCTCGTCCTGTGGGAGCATTAAGTCCATCAAGAGGTATGTCTTTAGCTGCGAGAGATCACGTCAAGGATCAAGGCGAAAAAGGTATAACAGGTCACTATGGTAGCGATGGTAGTGATCCCTTGACTCGCATCAACCGCTATGGTCATTGGCAAATCACCGCAGCAGAAAACATTAGCTATGGTTCTCATGTACCACAGGATATCATTATGCAGTTAATTATTGACGATGGGGTACGCGATCGCGGTCATCGCCAAAATATGTTTAACTCGGCTTTTAAAGTCGCAGGGGTAGCTTTTGGGATTCACGCCACATATAGACAAATGTGTGTGATTACCTACGCTGGCGGTTATCAAGAAAAATTGCTTTGATATTAGACAAAATATTCCTCAAATCCTGGCTTCTATTGGTATGTAACAATTAAAAGCAATATATTTTGTTTGGTAGTCAGGAGAACAGGACGTAATGGGCGATCGCCATAGTTATTCTACGGCTGGTGCTGCAAAGTTGAATGTCTACGTTCAAGGTCAAGGCTTCCCCATTTTGGCTTTACATGGCCATCCTGGTTCTGGTCGCAGTATGGCTGTATTTACAAATCACCTATCGCAGCGCTACCAAACTTTTGCCCCTGATTTGCGTGGATATGGCAAAAGTCGCTTCAAGAGTAATTTTAATATGCAAGACCATTTAGCTGACTTAGAAGCTTTACTAGACCGCTTTCAGATTGAAAAATGTTTAGTACTGGGGTGGTCACTTGGCGGTATTTTGGCAATTGAATTAGCATTGCGCCTACCACAGCGTGTAACTGGGCTGATTTTAGTAGCTACGGCTGCCAGACCTCGTGGTAATCATCCACCGATAACTTGGCAAGATAATGTTTATACTGGTGTTGCAGGAATTTTAAACTGTATTAAACCTAGTTGGCAGTGGAATATTGATACTTTTGGACAGCGATCGCTGTTTCGTTACCTGATTCAACAACATACACCCAAAGCATACAGTTACATTGCTAAAGACGCTGTACCTGCTTATTTACAAACATCTGGGGCTGCTACTAATGCCCTATTTACTGCCATTCGTTCTGGTTACAACAGACTGACAGACTTATGGCAAATTGAATGCCCTACTTTAGTACTGGCTGGTGCTCAAGACCGCCACATCACGGTTGATGCTAGTTTAGAAACTGCTCGCCATCTCAAAAATTGTCAATGGCAATCTTACCCTAATACTGCCCACCTGTTCCCTTGGGAAATACCAGATCAGGTATTAGCAGATATTGACAACTGGCTAGAAATAAATGCTCAAAAAATTTTTGCTGATTAACCATCAATGGGAAGCAGTAATTTTTGTAACTAGATTATTTAACCCAAAGAGGTTTGGTTAACTTCTTTGGGTCATTCTCAATTTAAATTAATTATTCTCTAAATTAATTCGTTTGCGCTGAATTAATCGGATTTCAAGTGGCTTTTTTCTACATAAATCAATAATTGTGTTGCTATCATTGTTTTTTGAGGTCAATAGTCTAAATAGGGAAATTTTTTAACTATTGACCAGTGCTTGATTGAAAGTGCTGTACAGCCCTGTGGCTAAGCTGAGAGCGATCGCAGAGCTTTATAGTCAAGCTAAGAAGTATTAAGCATTCTGTTTATCAAGGACTTGTCGCCAGCCAATCAAAACTTTAGAGAAAACGCAATTTTTTGTTGCGTAGGTTCTACTCAGGATTCAGCACTGGGAATACTCAATGGTTGCCTAATCTAATATTGACCGCTAAAGGCAGGCTTTACTTTACGGTCAATCCTTTCCCCCAAGTCGTCAGCAATTGTCAAAGAATCAGGTTTGCAACGCTTAACATTGACGCTGATTCCCTGCGCCCCTTCTGCTTCTAAATCTTCTAGATAGCCCTTAACGGCAACATTGGCATCCACAGAGTTCAAAAACGGGCCAAAGTAGTATGTGCAACGGGGATTCTGTGTCACAATCTCTACCCACCAAGCCAAGCCAAGATTGTTGACTGTACTAATCAACGTTTCCTTTAGGTCATCCCAAATGGTTTTCATGGTAGTTGCCAATTTATGAATGAGGTATTGGATATTAAACGGTATTTTGCTGTCTTGTTTTTACTTTACATTTCTTTATACTCTGTTACTCTTAATTTTTAAAGAGGTTTGTGCAATTTGTCTAAGTAAAGAGTGTTTAACGAGCGCTGGCGATAAATTTCATAAAGCGCCATACCTGCTGCTACTGAAGCATTAAGGCTAGGGGTTTTACCCTGTAGGGGAATTGATACTAAGACATCGCAAGACTTTTGAATTAGCATACTCAATCCTTCACCCTCGGAGCCAATTACTAAAACAATGGGCCCGCTAAAACTGACTGTATGCAGGGGTTCGCTACCGCTTGCGGCTGTACCATAAACCCAAAAACCAGCTTCTTTGAGTTCTTCCATCGCACGGCTGAGATTGACAACGCGAGCGACTGGGAAGCTTTCTAAAGCGCCTGCTGCTACTTTTACCACTGTAGAAGTGATGCCGGCGGCGCGTCGTTGGGGAATAACTAAACCCTGTGCGCCTATAGCTTCTGCAGTCCGAATAATTGCACCCAAGTTGTGTGGATCTGTGATCCCATCCGCAACGATGATCACGGGATCGATGGCGGATTTTGCTTGTGCGATCAGATCGGGCAATTCAATGTAGCTGTAGGGGGAAATTTGCGCTGCTACACCTTGGTGATTGGCTCCGTCGGTAATTTGGTCTAAGCGCTTTGGTTCTACTTCATCAATAACTGCACCATTATCCTTGGCTTGTAGGAGCAGGTGATGAAAGCGGGGATCGTAGCGTAACCGGGTAGTAATCCAGATCCGGTTAAGACCTCTTTGGTTTTCCAAAGCACTTAATACTGGATGACGGCCATATATAATGTCGCTATCTTCGGCGATCGCTTTGGGTTGGGGGGATGACGGTACGAAGTTGCGATTTTGCTGCGATCCAGTAGATACAGGCTTACCATCAATCTTTCTGGAATTGCGAATCGGATTAGCCAGAATCCGCTTCCCTTTAACTTTCACAGGGGGAGCAACGCGATTTGGTTCGCTAACCGTGTTAATTTTTTTTGGTTTATTCGACATATGAGTGTTTGGGATAACTTTTAGGTGGGCATAACGATTCCCTGACTGACCGAAACTAACTCTACTGGATTTTACATTTGTGACATTAATTGCCCACTATTTTTCTAGCTCGAGTGTTTGCAACAGTTCGGTTAATCGTTGGAAATCAGTCAGATAAAGGTAGCCAATTAAAGTTTCTAGACTAGTTGCTTGCTGGTAAATTTCGGGATCAACTCGCTTAGAGCGTCCTGCGGCGGCGTTGCGACCTCTTCGGACAATATCTAATTCAATTTCCTTTAAATGAGGAATGAGCGATCGCAAATGTAGCGCTTGTTTTTCTGCTCTCACCTGTGCCACTACCAGACGATGGTAAGTATCTGGTCGCTGCAATGGCATTAGATAACACATTCTAACATATAATTCATAGATTGCGTCTCCCAGGTACGCTAATGCCGCAGGAGAAATTTGTTGCACTTGTGAGTGCGTCATTTGTTGGGGGATTTGCCCTGTGCTTACCAAGAGTGCTTGCGTCCAAAATGAATTCTTAATTGGAGGTTCATTTTGTCCATCTAATAGCTCTTCTTGCTCCGGCTTCACAAGTTATTCATTCCTTACTAGGCTACATTTGGCGGACATCATTAATACGTTTTTACATACTCAGCATCATATACACTACCAAAATTACTGACTAAAGTTTGATTTTTTTGTTTAGAATTTGACATTTTATTTCAGATTAGCTATCTTTTATGTCTCCTTGAGAACCAGATAACTATAGCTTGTCAGTTCCGACAAAAATTAAGCTATCCAGATAAAACATCGGATAGCTAGATTGGTTTTAGTGGTCAAGCAATCAAGAAGACTTGATGTTTTCTAGAGCCGCTTCAACATTTAGTTGCAGGGAGAGAAACTTCTCTAAGCGAACCAGCTTGACCGTTTGAGTTACACGGGCATTAGTGACAATCTGCAAGGTGCCAGTAAGGTTTTGGGCCTGCTTGGCTAGCTGCACCAAAGCACCTAAGCCAGAGCTATCAACAAAGTCAATCTGTGAGAGATCCAAGATAATGTGCTTTGGGCCCTCATCAATTTTGCCACCAAGTACCTTACGAAATGTCGGCTCAGAAAAGGCATCTAATAAACCTGTGAGGCGGAATAGCTGATAGTTATCCCGGGCTTCACGAGTACCCCTTAGGCTCACAGTTAGATTCAGTTGCTCAGCAATAACTCCCTCCTCATGGTGAAAGTGAACGCTCCAGTATAAATGGTTTTAGTGCAAGTTGTCTACAACCTGATGACTTAGGGCATGGGGCAAATCAATTTTGGATTTTGGATTTGCGATTTTGGATTGAGTTTAAATCTAAAATCAGTCTTGAAAAGTTTGCTACGGAGGGAAACCCTCCTTGCAACTTTTGTCTTCGACACGCTACGCGAACGCAAAATCTAAAATTTAAAATTCCTATTCCCCAGTTCCCAGTCCCTAATTCCTAGCCCCCTGCGATTGACGTGCTTCTCGCATTGCTTTGACAAAGTCCTCAAACAAGTAATCAGCATCGTGAGGGCCTGGACTAGCTTCGGGGTGGTATTGCACCGAGAAAACGGGCAAAGACTTGTGACGTACACCAGCAACAGTGCGATCGTTCAAGTTTAGGTGGCTGATTTCTACCACTGCTTCTGGTAAAGAATCTGGGTTAATGGCAAAACTGTGGTTCTGGCTGGTAATTTCTACCCGTTGCTGTAAACCCGCAGGTTGATTTAATCCCCGATGCCCAAACTTGAGTTTAAAGGTTTCTGCTCCCAAGGCATGACCCAAAATTTGATGTCCCATACAAATGCCAAAGATGGGTTTTTGAGCGCCTAGCAATGCCTTGGTAGTTTCAATTCCTTCTGTGACTGCTGCTGGATCGCCCGGCCCGTTGGAAAGAAAGATACCATCTGGATTATATTTGAGAATTTCCTCTGGTGCTGTATTCGCGGGCACAACAATTACTTGACAACCATAACTTGCTAAACGACGCAAGATATTCCGCTTCACTCCAAAGTCAAGGGCGACAACCGTAAAGGTGTCTCCGTTTCTCTCAGAGGCATTGGAGTTAAATTCCCAAGCGGGGATAGTGGGGTCTGACCATTCATAAACCTTTCGGGTCGTGACTTCACGCACCAGATTTAGCCCTTGCATAGTTGGGGCTGCCTGTACCTGTTCTAATAACTCCGCCTCATCCAAAATAGATGTGGAAATACCACCATTCATGGCTCCATACATCCGAATTTTACGGGTGAGGGCGCGGGTATCAAGTCCATAGATACCGGGGATTTGGTGCTGTTTCAAGTAGTCAGGCAAAGATTGTGTCGAGCGCCAGTTGCTTGGGCGGTGGCAAATATTGCGGGCGATCGCACCTCGCACCTGCGGTCTAGCTGATTCCTCATCTTCGGGATTAACACCAGTGTTACCCAATTCAGGATAGGTAAAAATGACAATTTGTCCACAATAACTAGGGTCAGTCAACACTTCTTGATACCCAGTCATGCCAGTGTTAAATACCACTTCCCCAATTGTGGTTCCTGTAGCACCAAAAGACCAACCGCGATAAGCGGTGCCATCCGCTAGGACAAGTAAAGCCGGGATTGTGTCAGACAGGGGCATAGGCAATCATGATTAGGGGTTAGGAGCTAGGGGCAAGGAGCTAGGGATTAGGAAAATTTTGCTAGTCTTAGACCTATTCTTTAGTCCCTAGTAAGCTGCGAATGTTAATTATCCCATGAGTGAGGCAAATTAGCGAGAAACAAAATTTGTCATTTGATGTTGGTTAGAGAACAGAAAGTTTGGTGATTAATAGTTATCCTGCTTGTCTCCATCATCCCCCTTCCATTACCCCTAATCCCCCAATCTCAACTTTCCCGCAAAAGAGGTAGATTTCCTACCCTTCAGGCAGGTAAAATCGAAGTTAATTATGCTTCAGTCTTTTTTATCCCGTGCAACCCTGATTGTTTTCACAAGTGCGCTAGCGGTTTTGGGTGTTGCCTGTAGTAAGGACAAACAGACTACTGCGACTGTTGACCAAGAGCAACCTCAGCTTGCGGACAAGATAGCAGCATCACCTTTTGTCGAAGCTTCACCTTTATCCAACCCAGAACCACAGCCACCGTCTGAACCTGCTGTTCAATTAAATTCTTTTGAATTGGCGCTGGACAAAGCCGCAGGTGCGATGACGATTAGCCAGTCTGCCCAATCTCCTGATGATTGGAAGTTGGTAGCAACTCAGTTTCAGGATGCGATCGCGCTGATGAAAAATGTGCAGCAAGAAAGCCCTAATTTCACGGTCGCGCAAATCAAAATCTCGGAATACCAGCGCCAAATTCAGTACGCTTTGGATAAAGCCACACCAAAAGCTCTAGCGCCAGTTGCAGTACAACCACCGCAAAAGGCACCTCAAAGAGTAGTGGTTGTAGTACCATCTGCGAAAAAAAACACGCCTCAGCCCACTCAACCTTTATCCCCACTGGTGGCAAAATCACAGCCTGCAGTGCAATCTGTGCTGATGCCATCTGCACAAATTGCTGACGATCAAGCTGTCTTTACGGCCCCAATCAAGCGCCGCATTGGGGGAACACCAATTATTGAAGTTACCTTCAATGGCGATCGCAAATTCGAGATGATTGTGGATACAGGGGCTAGTGGAACTGTAATTACCCAAAACATGGCTAATGCTTTGGGTGTAGTACCAGTAGGTAGAACCAAAGCCAACACAGCTAGTTCTAAGCAAGTAGAATTTACTATTGGCTATGTTAGTTCAATGGCAGCCGCTGGGGTAAGCGTGAATAAAGTAGCCGTGGCGATCGCAGGCTCAGATTTAGAAACTGGACTGCTAGGACACGACTTTTTTGGCAATTATGATGTCACCATCAAGCGCAATGTCGTGGAATTTCGTCCACAATCTCATGCGGATATTAATTCTTCAGAAAATGGACTAACTGCTCCAATTTCACCCAAGGAGCGCCACTATTTAGGATCTCCTTAGCTAGCTTAATTCCTTGGGCATGATCTAGCAGTGGGATCGCACCTGCCACTTGTAGCGCCAATGAAGTATTTAACGCTACAGCATCCTGTTGCGCCTGAGTTCCCTTACCTTGTAGAACTGCTTTTAAAATCTCCGCATTTTCTTGCACATCTCCACCTCTGAGTGTGCCTATTGATGCAGGTGTTAAACCCACCTCTTCGGGATTAATAGTAGTTAACTGCACTTCACCATTAGATAAAACTGCCAAATCGGTTATATCTCCTAACCCCGCTTCATCTAATCTTTCTCTTCCATGTACAACAATTGCCTTTTGTTTACCCAACTTTTGTAAGGCTTGGGCAACTGTTGCCAATAGTTTAGGAGTAAATAGCCCTACCACTTGCCCAGTCGGATTTAAAGGATTGACTAAAGGCCCAAGTAAGTTAAAAACAGTCCTTACCTTGAGAGTCCGCCGCAATGTCGCCACAGCTTTGAGTGCGGGATGCCAACCAGGGGCAAACAGAAAAGTGATCCCCACTTCTTGAACTGCGGCTTGGACTTTTTCGCTAGCAGCACCAAGATTTACACCCAAAGCTTCTAATACATCAGCGCTTCCTGTGAGGCTTGATGCCGAACGGTTACCATGTTTAGCCACAGGTACACCATAGGCAGCAGCCACAAAAGCAACCGCAGTGGAAATATTAAAAGTTGACGAACCATCTCCACCAGTACCACAGGTATCAATTAGAGGAGTTGGAGATTGGAAAGAATCAATTTTCCCAGTCCCTAACTTTGATTGAGATTGGAGTACTTCCGCCATACCTGTTAATTCGTCAGCAGAAACACCTTTAAAGTTCAGTGCTGTTAAAATTGCTCCCGATAATTCAGGCGGAACAGATTCACTTAGCCAGCCTTGCATCAATTCCGCAGCTTGAGTGCGGGATAAAGATTCACCATCGATTAATTGTTGCAGCAGGATATACCAGCTAGGTGAGATTTCTGGCGTGGAAATGGGAGAAGTTGTCATACAATTCTGTTTGCGTGTGGTAGGGTTGAGCTTTTATTGAAGTGTCTGGGAGCTATCCTACCGGAAAACGGGAAACAGTTTATAGTCAGCAATTTAATGGTTGATATAGAGAGAATAGTTCACGTAGCGTAACGCATCCGTAAGCAATCTGAGATTTTTCCAGAAATCAAATCGGCTTCCTATATAGAAAGAGTTTAATTTATAGCTACGAGGAAATTTTATAGTTAGTAATAAATAACTCTTTCCCTTTAGCAGCATTACTCTGTTTATAATTATTCATCCCATACTGCAATTCCCACTCAAAAATATTCGCCCATTGAAAATTTTCTCGAATTGGTGGCGAATCGTCATAGGTAATTAACCAATCGTGATGGCATTGTTTTAATATTTCTGCAAATTTTTGATGCTCAAAAGATGTATGTAAGTTACCGCCTTTGCCATAAAGCTTAGATTTGGTAGCTATAAAATAGGGCGGATCTAAAAATAGAAATACTTTCTCGCCTGGTGCATATAATAATTCGCTGTAATCTAAATTAGTAATAAGAATATCGTTTGATAAAATGCTTTCTAATTTTTCCAGACGGTCTATCGATGAATTAGTAAAGCGTTTATGGAAAGCTTCTTGAGAGTAACCACCAGATTCTACAGTTCCACTAAATGTAATTCTATTGAGAACGAAAAAGCGAACTGCTCTTTCAAAATCAGATAGCTGGTTAATATCTACGGTTGTTAATTTTGTAAATAATAATCTACCATCTGTATATTTATTTTTAATATGACGAATTTCTTTAACTAAATCAGAAATATCAGATTGAGCAAATTTCCAAAATAGAAATAATTCGCGGTTTAAATCGTTAATCCAAATTTTGAGATTGGGGAATTTTTGCTTTAAGTAAATGAATACAGAACCACCACCTACAAATGGTTCTCTAAATTCAGAAAAATTGTCTGGTAAGTATTCAATTATTTGATTTATTGCTTTTGATTTACCGCCTGGATAACGGAGTGGACTTTTAAACATGATTTTCTGACGATCGCGAAAATCTTATTTTAAGTATAAAAATTCTTCTGGATGCGGAAAACAATAAAAGCTACTTATGCACACAGTTTATGGTTGAGTGCAAATTATATTTATCGTTAGTTTGTCAAGAAAATGTTGCATTTCTACAAAAAACTGTTACATTACTTTACAGGCAGTCACAACTGTCACCACATAAAAGCTCGGAGTGTTATTTATGACAGGCACGAAGAATCCTACACCTACAGTTTCTGAAGATCCTAACGCTTTACGCTGGGGCTTCACTCCTCAGAGTGAAAACTGGAATGGTCGTTTTGCAATGATTGGTTTTATAGCAGCGATTCTAGTAGAAGTTTTTTCGGGCCAAGGAGTTTTACACTTCTGGGGTATCCTCTAGATTCAGCTTGGCTTGATGTTCTCTTAAGACTGCGATGTGTAGAGTCGTCTGGCTTGTGTTGACATCAAGACTCATTCAGACTGCGATCGCAGTTGCAATACATTCAGATAAATATCATTCTTTCGATAGTTGTAGAAAATGCAAGCTTTTGCATTTCTAACTTGTAAGCAAAGCTGGACATTAATTGTTCAGTTTTGCTTCTCTTAAATCCAGAAATTGGTAGTGAATTTAGCCAAAAATAGCCAAAAACTAGCGTGATGAGCGAAATATTACACGCCCTGGTAACTCTTCTTGATTAATTCGCACGTAGACTCGCAGACAAGCCAGAACTTCGCCAGGATTACCGCCACAATCGAGTTGTAAGTCATCTTTAGTTAAGGCACATATATCGGCGTAAAGCCCTGATAATTGGCGTATTCTGACTTCGTTACCTGCATTGATCGCCTGATCGACAAATTTTTTCAGCATCCGGCGAGATTCTTGTTGTAGGTTACCCCACCAAGAATAGCGATCGCTTGGCGGAACAAATACTAAAGAGTGTATGGCTTCGTCAATGTCAATCCAAGCACGTAGAGTTAAGACTGGATCAGCATTTTCTACAGCTTTTTGAGTACGCTGAAAGCGGCCTGTTAATGCTTCAATATATTGGGTTTGCTGTTCTGGCTTGGAGTGTAAGGAAATAATATCAAAGCTAAATATGCTTTTTAAGGCGTGGTGTAAATCCGGGTCAATTTCGATAAATTTTATACAAAGCAGCAAATAACCAGCTAGTAGATTTAAATCGCTGGATTCGTTATTTTGAATAATTTCCGAATTTGGCAGTAATTTCTGAGATAAATATAAGCCTTGAGCTTGGATAGTACCACTCAATCCAGGGTAAATAATTTCGTCTCTGATGAAGGGTAGGGTGTAGAGATTGGAATTATCTTCTACTGCACCAACTTCTTGAGCCAAAGTCAAGGCACGTTGTCGCCAAGCTGTCGCCAAATCTTCAGGAACTCGTAGTAATTTGCGTTGTATCTCGTTCCATAATTCTGAATCTGTTTGGCTTTGTAATTGAAAATTTCCTAAATATAATTTGAGTTCTTTATCTGTATTAAAAGCTTCTTTGATGCGACTTAGTTTTAATTCATTATTAGAGTTTAAATCTGAAGATTTTTGATATTTAGTTTGCAAAAGGCTACGAATTTCTTGCAGCAACTCGTCGCATAATTTAGCCCCTGGATCGCTAGGTAATTCTTTTTGTGCTTGCTTTAAAGATGCTTCGATTCCGTACAGGCTAAACCTTAATAATTGGGCTAATTGGGAGTTTTCTATTGCCAATAGCTGACGTAGGTGCTGCATGAATTTCGTCTCCAGTTTTACTAGCAAGGATGAAGTATAAAGGATGTCCGCCGTTAGCGTTTCCGAAGGGTAGTATGAAAAATCAGATATTCAGGATAGAACAGGAGCGAAAGATTTTTTATCATTCTACGACGAATTCAGCAGTCTAAATTGTTGGTGCATAAATCAAGATTTATTTCCCAACATCAAACAGATTGCTAGTAATTTCATCCTTCATGCTTCAATTTAATGAATTCCGCAAAATGGATCGCGTTCTTTATCAACTTCGTTGGGTTGTAATTCCAGTTCAGCACGGTAAACACAACCTTCTTGTTTAAGACATTTTTGATCACTTGATGTCCAGTAAGTTACTTCACCTGCGTGCATTCGTAAAATCCCATGATTGTCTATGCTGACCCGATATTGGCAAGGGTAATCTGTAGCAAAATCGGGTTTACTTAATGCGCCAATACGTATCCATTTTTTCGTATTGGTTTGTGCATCTGTCTGCACAACATAGAAGGTGTGTTGTCCATTTTTGGGGAAGGGAGGTAGAGGATTACTGATTAATCCGGTTCCTGGTTCTGGTGAACCATCACGCAAATAATGGAATTCTTGTAGAGATTTACTAACATCTTTATCAGCTTCAAATACAAGATGATAAGCATCTGGTTGATCTACTGTTGCTGACTCAATTACATTGATGGCAATATCACCATCATTTAAGTCTTTATTAGGTCTTTCTACAGCAATATTCCACTTTAATTTACCATCAGCAAATAAGCCTGAAGTTCCTGAAGCGGCAGAGATTACAGAATTAACATCAATACCAGAAACATCAATTAAATAATGAGGGTTTCCTTGACAAAGTAAGACACTAAATTGTAAGGTTTGGTCAATTTCAAATTGGACTTTAATTTTTTTCAGGAAGTCTGCTTCTGATAATCCCAATTTTTCCATCAAAGTTTTGCCATCAAAGCTACCCCACAGCCGCAAATCACCATCTTCATAATCTTGACGGTAAATAATATTTGTTAACTGTATACCTTGCCACTCAGTCCGAACTTTAGCAACGCTTTCATCAGCGCCTAGTTGATAAAGTTCTTGTCCAGCTTTAAAGATTGTCAGCAGTTCGTTACTTTGAGTTTTGCGTTTAAAGTTGCAAGGTAAATAATAAAACAGATTTTTGACATCAATTTCTAGTTGGTTTGCACCTTTACGGAGTAATCCTTTTGATTCTTCGGGATCAAAACGTAGTCTCCGTAATTTCTCGGCATAACAAGCACCAGCAGAGGTAGCTAATTTAGTAAATTCCAACACAAAGGTAATGCGTTCCGGGTTCCAAACGAAGTAAGGAGATTTACTAAATTCTTGGTAGATGTGGCGCTGTACCAAGTCGAGGTTGCAAGTTTTACCGGATAAAATCAACCAATCTACTTTGTGGGAATTCCATGAGTCTACTTTGGCATCTTCTGGACGTAAGCGACTATCCATCAATCCTTTGGCTATACCGATCGCTTCTTTGATGGCTGATGATGCGGCGCGATCAAATTGCTGACTATCGATGGTAACGCAGATACTACTAGTATCTTTTGCTTGGTATTTAATAGCACTTTGAACTAGTAATTCATAAATTTCTTGTTCAGAAAGGCTGAAGGTCAAAATTGAACCGTCTTCTGGGGTCTTTTGTCCGAGTTTGATTTTGGCAGTTTCGGCATGATCCCAGAGGGTATAAAATGTTTGCAGACGTTGCGGTGCTTGTTGCCAACGGGTAGGTAAGACTTTTTCCGCAGTATCTAAAGCATCTTTATAAGCAGCGTCACCTTCGGGATTTTCTTTATCCAAGCATTTTAAAATGCTACCGCTTTTGAATTGCCCGTTTTCAATAAACCGTTCATTTAATTCGGAATTAATTAAATCTTCTAGCTTGTCACTGGTTAAATTACCTGTAGCAACTGCTGTTAACAAAAAGTCAGCGATCGCAACTTTCAAAAGTCGGAAGATTCGCAGGGTGATTAATTCGCCACCTAGCTGTAAATGCCCAGATGAACCTAATAGTTTCGGTGTCAGTTTATAATAGCGTCCACCTAATCCTCGGTCTTCATTATCAGCAAAGAAAGGCGTTTTATCTTCTAAAGTTAATTCAATTAAAGCTAAATCTGTAGTTCCACCACCAATATCTAAAACCAGAACATTTTGTGACCATTTATTTCCTTCTTGGCGACAACGAGTCTTGAAAGATTCAATCCCAATATTGAGATTCCCACCAAATTCTCGCCACAGAAAAAATATAGCTACAGAAACGGCTTCATCATAAGCAGTTTGAACATCATCTAATCCTAATTGTTCAACTAATTCCTTAACTTCCTTACGCACAACAGGCGGTGCGACAGTAGGATAGGTAACAACTGCAGAGAGAAATCCCCCTTCAGAAAATCTGCGTCTAGCGCGTTGGCGGTAGTCTTCGGTTAACTCAATTAAATGTCCCCAAGCTGCTTGAATTAATTGGTTAACATTGATGGTTTCTTCGTTTTCATCTAAAATTACTGGGAAAGAACGATCCTGTCCAAAATAGCGTTTGGGCGAGTGATGAAATCGGCTGATAATTTCTTTTAAAACACTACTAGTTCCTTGGGCGATCGCTTTTTTTCTGTTGTCGCTAGCTTCCCTTCCCATTTTCAGTTGTAAGGCCGATAATCGTGAAATTTCTAACTCACTTTTAATTTCGGTACTGCGACGATCAATATCTAGAACAACTGGAATGAGATTTTGCGATTCTAGGGTAGGAACGCGGAAGACTTCATGATATATCTGATAAAGCTTTTTACTAACAGCACGCCGAAAGCGATCGCTTGTACCTAAACATAGTTCAATTTGGCGAATTGCTTCTAAAAATCGTTCTCTATTATCACTTTCAAACACTTCACTTAAGCGGCTAGGTTCGATTTCCAGATTTTTACTAATATCAGCAATAAATTTATCCCAATCGCTAGCACTGACATCGGGTAAAGCAATTCCCGCCGGAGAATTCAGCCATTGCGCCATGCGATCGCGCAGTCGCATTTCCTGTTCTCTGGGTAATACTTCAGCGATGGGTACTTCAATGGGATCGAAAAGGGTAACGGTAGAGTTGGATGTACCAAAATCGACAGCTAACCATCCGGGAAATCTTTTTTGTTGTTCGCTATTTAGTTGGGAGGAGTTCATAGGATTTGTTGAAGGTATAATTTGAAACGCAGAGGTTCGCTGAATATCTTCTTCTTGTCTTTTTACTTTGCGTCCTTTGCGTCCTTTGTGGTTCGTTTCAAAAGTCTTGATAAACGAACCGCATTCGCGAAGCGTCTCGCAGAGAAGACACGAAGTACAGGAAGAGAGAGAATAAGAAGACAGAGAATTAAGAAGGATATTTACCAATTTTTGGCTGAGACATCAGCGAGAATTTGTAGCCAAGTGGGAATAGATGATTGTGATGGTGTATCGCCAGCAGCAATATGTCTAAGTAAATTTTCTTTTTTAGAAATATTTTGCAAACTAGGAATAATTTGATCCAAAATTCCTTGTAATTCAGCGTTCACTTTTTGATTCACTTCACTGACATATTGCACAAGATGCAAACTGGCGCTAGCAGTAATTTCATCTCTGAGACGTAGGACAAAAAGTTGATGATTGTTTGCTTTAGGCGCACCATTGCGTTCAGGGGCCCAATCAAAAATTTGCCCTATATTATGTTTTTCATCTTGACGCGCTAAGGGAAATATCATTTCCGGTGAAATTGATTTTTCTTGATTATGAATCTCAGAAATGATTGCTTCTTGCCATTGATTAGGGTCACAGCCTAACAGTAGTTTATAAAAAAGTTCCGCTTCTTCGATACCAAATTTTGATTCAATATCTGATTCCATCTCTGGGTTGATATTTGTTTGCAGAAATTCGCGTTCCTTCGCGACGTAATTTGATAATTTGGTCAGCAAATCTCCAATTGCTTGACTAATGCGATCGCGCGCAAATTCTTCTACTTCTTGAATCGTCTTGGCAAAGATGGGATAAAAATCGTCGCTTTTGGTGGGAATTGTAATATTAACTCGGTTTCCCCGCTCAAATAACTTCCCAGCTGCACCTTTAGATTCGGTGAGGGCGATTGTACCATTATTAACTTTGTTGAACAGTAAAGTCCATTGACTCCAACTGAGGATTCTAAAAGTTAATTCATCTTTCACCACATCGCTAACAGCAACACTGCGTCTATCTTTGAGTGGTTCTTTTCCTAAATCTTTTTGGAAATTTCTATAGCTTTTATCTAAATTTTCAATTGCTTCCCGTAATTCCAAAAAAGCGGGACTGTCTCCTGTGGGTATTCCTTGTTCGTGAATTTCGTGGAGAATATTTTTGAGATTATCTTGTTGCTGACGCACAACTTCCGCAGCGCGTTTTGTATCTTCATACAACTGCTTCAGTCCGTGGGTAGCGACGTGTTTTTGAATTAATTCTCGCAGCTTACTAATACCCCCATCTTGAGCAAAGTAACCCAGTTGTCTGCCAAGATAATTACGCGCATCAGTTGTTAATAAGCGATCGCTTAAACGTCCCCATTTTTCTTGTAGATGCTTGGAACGGTCTAAATAATTGGGATAGTCAAGGTTAGCTAAAAACTCTGGCGAACCTGCTTTTACTGAGGTAGAACGCTTTGCTAAATCTGCTAGGCCTAAAAGTGGTGATAGTAAAACGATACGGTCTTTTTGAGTAGTAAAGGCGCTGGCTGCGTCAATAGTTGTTTGTAAAACTTTAAGTTTCTGAAAAACGCTGCTTTCCTGTAAGGGATGATGATCGGCGCTATCGTTAATCAGTTGATCGAGTTCCCTTTCCCCACCTTCACTTTCCAAGGGAAGTTGATCAAAGCGTCCCACACCCACCAGAATCAAATCCTTGAGGTCTTGTCCTGGTCGCTGCTGCTGCATCATGGTAAAGATTTTATTGGCGCGATCGCTTCCAGGAGATTTCCCATTTAGCAATACGAGAATTGTCTGCACCTCAGCTAATTCTCGCAGGGATAAAAATGTGTCTCGCGTTCCCGAATTAGAAGCACCCAACCCTGGAAAGTCCAATAAAATAAATTCTGAAGCACCCGTAACGTCCCAAATTTCCCGTGAGATTTTCACTTCAATATCTACACGGCGAATCAGTGGGAAACTATTCTGTAATAACTTTGAGGCTAATCTTTGCGGTGGACTTGGTAATTTAATATGAGCGGGTGGTAAATCATCAAAGCTGAGGGTTTGAATCGCCATTGGCTGCTCGAGTAACTGCAACCCTTCACGGGCAGTGGTAGCATTAATTTGGTAGCATCCACCACACATCGCCTCACCGTAAGATAGATAAGCGCGGATAAACGTCACTAACTCACGCAGCAGATAACGTAACTCTAAATTATTGCTACTTTTCCAGGTTTCCTCACACCAGTTGAGAATATCTTTGGGTTCCTTCAACTTCGACAACAGCGCAGGTGGAAGTCCAGCAGCAATTGTGCGACGGTTGGCTTCACCCAACATAAACCGCAGACAATCATGCACACCTTCATCATCCAGGTACTCTACGGTAAAATTGCCTAGCTGGGTAGTCGCAAAGCCTTCCTGAGGAATGATATGTATCGCTGTAACATTCCCTGTCGTTGGATTTTCACTCACTGGTAAAGCGTCAGCGTAGCCAATTAAGCTACCTAGCAGCAAAGTTTTCCCACTGCTAAATTCACCCATCACCCCAATTTTGACAGGAGAGGTAGCCAGTTCTACAGTTTTTTGAGCAGCTTCCCGCAGGCGAAACAGACTCTCATCAAGACTAGCTGGTACCCAATCTTCTTGCTTGGAGGGATATTCAGGTACAGAGTCTAATTTCTGGAGGATGAATTCGCCATACTCTTTAAAACGCTCCAGTTGTTCTGTTTCCATAGAGTATTTTTTGCTCTAAGATAAATTGCTGTGAGTTTTATAACACAAAAAATATCACCCTTGCCTGACAGGAATTTAAAATTAAAAATTCACAATTTTTTACCATACATAGCACTCAACCCCTATGGGGAATTCAAAATTCAAAGTTCAAAATTCAAAATTAATCTACTTACAGTTTTACAAGCTTGCTACAAATAGAAATAGAACTTCTATACTTTACCCAAGGCTAGCTCCACGTTTATAGGCGTTAAAAAATTTTCCGAATTATATGTAATCACAAAGAATGTTAGTAAGGAACTGATGTTCCCAATTTTCTTTAGAAAAAATTAACAAGCATAAAAATAGTGATTTTGTATTTTTTGCTAACTATTTATGTTTTGATCTATTAGATAATCCATTTAGACACATCCTGAAAATCAAGTGCATCTCTCATATCTGCCTTAAAGAGGCTAAAGGCAGAAAGTTAGATAAGGGTGTAGAAATAAATTTGGCAGTAATGATTGGTGAAATTCGCGTAGGCGTAGCCCGCCGTAGGCATCGCATTTTAGGAAGAGGGTGCGATCGCGAATTATCTCTTGTTTGTTATTTGGTAATGGGTAATTGGTAATGGGTAATTGGTAATTGGTAATTGGTAATTGGTAATTGGTAATTGGTAATTGGTAATTGGTGTTTGTTATTTTTCCCCCTGCTCCCCTGCTTTTTCCCAATCCCCATTACCCCTAATCCCCACTCCCTGCGGTCGTAGGGGCCCCAGTCCCCAGTCCCCAACAGCCATGAGGGGAGAAAACCCTCTAGTCAGCTATAAATTTTCGTGTGAGAATCATTTTCTCAATATTATTAATGAGTCAAAGATTCCTCTGAATCCGCCTACTGCCATATATTTCAACTGTGGGATGGCTGATTTTTATTGTAGGCTTCACGAATCTTTGATAGATTCTTTACGGAAACTTAACCTAAAATTATTGAAATTTTAACCTAAACCCTGTTTACTGAAGAGTAATTCACTTTTTGCTGCAACATTTGAACCCCTCAAACAACCTGGATTTTCAGGACTTGAGGGGATTCTTTGTTTACAAGTGCGATCGCTTCAGCTTATTCCGCAAATATAAACGCACCTAATTTATATTTTTAATTTGCATTTTCTACTGCAATAACTTTATGCTTTTAAACCTAATCCCCAATCCCTTCATTCATTCTCAATTGTCAGCAGAACTTTAAGATATAAATTTTCGACTCTCCGGGTTTGCAATTCACCCAACGAAGCATAATTGAGCAATCCCGGAGAGCCATTAACTTCGATAATGGTATAATCCACCATTGGCATTGTGATATCGCTAGCAATAATATCCACTCCTGCCAACCTTAAACCCATATCTTTAGCAATATTAATTGCCAATTTTTTAAAATCAGGATGAATACTGTCGCTTAAATCTACAGCATCTCCGCCACTTGATAAATTTGCATTATCTAAAAGATAAACAATATTACCTGGGGGAAGTACACTCTCAAAGGTTAATTTTTGCCTTTTTAATTTTTGAGCAATTCTAAAATCTTCAAAATCAATAATTTTTCTGTAATTTTGATTTAGAATCGCTTGCTTTTGATGCAAAAGCTCTAAAATAGTAGATTCTCCATCTCCCGCAATAAATAAAGGAATTCTCTGATAAGCAATCATCACTTCTTTATCTAAGACTACAATTCTGTAGTCATTGCCAATATGGAAGCGCTCAACAATGAAGCCGGGAGTGATTTGTAAGATTTTTTTTGCTACTTGATAGTATTCTCGCTTATTATAAACCTTAGTTACTAATCTACCTTGGCTGAGATTAAGAGGTTTAACTATTACAGGTAATCCTAGATATTTAGCATAGTTAAAACCATCATCTATATTTCTTAAGGTATCAATTTGTTTGCATAGTTTCTCATCAAAAAAAGTTTTACCTTCAGGAACTTTATAGCCAAAATGATTAAGAAAAAAACTAGAGGAGCCTTTATCCTTTGCTAGCTCTGCTGCTCCAAAACCATTTATACTGAAATGAGTAGAGCGAAAAACAGTTTTCTTACCATTTTTAAAAGTAATGTGACCGACATATTTACATTCTGGGTCTAATACTAATACTGCTCCAATTTGCTCAACAACTTTTTGAATTATTGTGACAACAAATGGTGTCTTCATTTTTATAAATTATCAGGTTTAAATTTAATCCTATATTTTGTAGTGTGTATTACACTCTGTTAAAGCATCATCTTTGAATTTTTTGACGGGAATATTTTTTAATTGCAAGTGGCTTAAGGGGTCATACCCCACAGATAAAAATTGCACAACTTGCCCAGTATATATTCAATTGTTATATACTGAATTGTCAACCCCGAAATCGCTGTCAAAGCTGTCCAGATTGCAAGCCGAGCAACAAATCGATTTAGTTAGGGCTAAATCTTAACAAACCTGGTTCCGTTAATCGTTGTGCTGGCAAAATAATTTTTTACTCAAAACTTGCACAGAAAAAAAATAATTTTTTTGCATTACACCATTAATAGAGTAATCTTAAAACTAAGTACACCCGCTCCTAATTGCAGTGAAAATAGCAAGCTTAGTAGAGCATTTAATTATAGAAGTAAAATTTCATACTAGAAATAGGAAATTTGCTACCTGCACTGCTTAGTACCAGGTGTTGACAACACAAAAATAATGTATTACTAAGGGTGCATTGCTCATTAAAAAGGCGTTAGTCCATCCCCGCCAAGAGACTTACTAACGCCCCTAACTTAGCTCCTAAAGGATAATTTAGATCATGCCACAAAATACCGAATATCAAGCTTCTACAGCAGAAAATCAACCTAAAGGTTATAGACAACGCCTCAATACTTGGGCAATCACTCGTATTGTGCCCAATACAGATCCAGTGATTGTGGCTCGATTCCGCAGCCGTTCTGATGCTGATGGATATTTGCGACACTTGCGCCAGGTAATACCAAACACTGCCTTTGAGATTGTTGTTGATTGTAAACGCGATGAAGCTGCCCTTTAAAGGGTGAAGTCTAAAGGATGTAACCCTGCGGGGGAGCAAGCTACGCGAAGCATCTCCGAAAGAGAAGGATGAAGGATGAAAGTTTAGCCAGTATTCTCAAGAAAAAAGGTGAACTTAATGTTCACCCTTAAATAGATAGTGTTACCTTTTTAGTTCTGAGCCTTAAGTGCGGAGTACTGAGTGAAGTAGAAAGTATTCAGGACTCAGCACTTGTAACTCAGTATTGTTGATTAAAATTTAAATTCTAAATCTTGGCTTCTTCCTTAACCAATTTATCCCAACCTAAATCTTTCAAACTGTTATTTCTACGTAGTGGTCGAGTTACTAATTCTAAAATGTCACGCGCATTACCAAAGCCGTGAATTTGGGCAAAGGTAAATTCTACAGACCATTTGGTGTTAATACCCCTGGCTTCAAGTGGGTTGGCGTGCGCCATACCTGTAATTACTAAGTCTGGCTTTAATTGATAAATACGCTGAACTTGGTTGTAATTATCTGGCTTTTCGACAATCTTCGGCAGGGGTACACCCATTTCTTTACAAGTATTTTCCAGTAGGGTCAATTCAGCAGCTTGATAGCGCTTATCCATGTAAGGAATTCCAATTTCGGAAACTGTCATTCCACAGCGCACCAGGAACCGGGCTAAGGAGACTTCCAGTAAGTTATCGCCCATGAAGAATACAGATTTGCCGCGAATTAGTTTCACGTATTCTTCCAAACCAGCCCAAATTTGTGCTTCCCGTTCATCCAAACCGGTGGGCGTAATACCAAACACTGAGCAAATTTTCTCAATCCAAGCGCGGGTACCATCGGGGCCGATGGGGAAAGGTGCGCCGATGAGTTTGCATTTGCGACGACGCATTAAGGTAGTAGCAGTCCGACTGAGGAAGGGATTGACACCAGCGACGTAATAGCCTTCTTCCAGTACTGGCAATTCAGTGAAGCGCTTCGCAGGTAGCCAGCCGGAGACTTTGATCCCTTGCTTCTTCAATTCTAAGGTGAGCTGCGTTACCACAGGGTCAGGAAGGGAGCCGAAGAGAACCAAGGGCGGATGGTCTACATATTGGGATTCTTCTTGGACTACTTCTTCTTTTTTCTTACCAAAGTTGAGCAGTTTAGAAATAGCGTTGCGTTCGTTTTTATCTGTTTCCGCCACAGGAGCCTTATCAGGGCAACGATTAGCCATTGCAGCTAAGACCGTATCTTCACCCTGGGTAAAAGCGTAATCTAGACCGTTGGCGCGAGCAACGACGATGGGAATACCAATTTCACCTTCTAACTTGGGAGCCAAGCCTTCCAAGTCCATTTTGATGATTTCGGTGGTGCAAGTACCAATCCAAACGATTACACTAGGATTGCGATCGCGTTTAATTTGCAAGCACAACCGTTTTAACTCTTCATAATCATTCAGTTGTGCCGAAATATCTCCCTCTTCCAACTCTGCCATTGCATAACGGGGTTCAGCAAAAATCATTACCCCCATCGCATTTTGTAGGAAGTACCCACAAGTCTTGGTTCCAATCACCAAAAAGAAACTATCTTCAATCTTTTGGTATAACCACGCCACGCAGCTAATAGGGCAAAAGGTGTGGTAATTCCCAGTTTCACACTCAAAGTTTAAAGCTTCTGGTTGTTGAGCGACAGTCATTTTGGTTATTTCTCCCCTTGATATTTAAAGCGAACAAGGCAGGTGAACATAGGGCAGGTATGTGGGGAAAGAACTATTCTTCCCCCAAACTCCTGTGATATGTGGTACATAGCACCAGCCAGCAGACCCTAAATTCAACAGGAACGCTAAAAAATTAAGCGTTGGGGAAGAGACGGGCAATTTCTGAATCATCGAAAACGCCAGCTGGCAGTTCTTCCCCTAAAAAGTCATTACTTGCATCACCCTTCTGTAGCGATGTTTCGTCACCCCAAACATCTGATAACACGTCACTGAAGGCGTTCTCATCTGGTGACTCTAAATCTTCCAGTATTTGGTCATCAAGCTTGATTTCTGATGATGTTGTCTCGAAGGAAATATCGCCAAATTCATCTTCATCAGCAGATGTTTGTGAGTTATTCCCGTTTAGCCCACTCACAATCGTAAATTCTTGAGCAACTGCTACATTAGCAAACCCATTGCTTTGAGAATTATTCTCTGTCTGATGATGGGCGCTTTCTTCAGCGACAGCAGCAGCTTGATAGTGATAATTATCTAAATCCCTAGGATTTACACGATTACCAAGAGCCATGTCCGGGTCAAAATGCAAATCCAGTACTTCAATTAAAGTGTCAGCGTCAGGATTAAGTTTGGAGAAGGGTAGCATTAACTGCGCTAGTTTTGGCTCTAACGCGTTGGCAACTCCCAGGATGAGGTAAGAAGGTGGTCGCTTCCCTCCATCGGGGGTGTACACTGATTCCACTTCCATATGTAGAGTAATCCAGTCACGATTAGCCTGGAAAAACTCCAACCATTTTTGCTTTAATGAATCTGTAAAGCTATGAAAAAAAGCCATACTATTTTCCCCATCCTGGAATTTTGATGATTTATACAATCATCAAGTCTAATTCCTCTTCCGGATTACGCACCTGGGGTTTATTCGGATTTAGATAAAAATCTGATAATAAAGAGAACAATTCACGGTCTTGGGCATCATTTGGTACCACCCCTTCTGGACGTGCGAGAATTTGGTCGGCAATGTTGAGATAGTAGTCGCAAACGTAGCTTAAAGAAGGGTCGGATTCTGCCATTTCAAACAAAGTTTTACCTTTAACACGAGAAACTCGAATATCTTCTATTAAAGGTAGAACTTCCAAAACTGGCATTGGTACTGCTTCTACATATTTTTCAATCAAATCGCGCTTGGAAGTGCGATTCCCAATTAAACCAGCTAAACGCAGTGGGTGAGTTCTAGCTTTCTCTCTCACGGAAGCAGCAATCCGATTGGCGGCGAACAAAGCATCAAAGCCGTTGTCGGTCACAATCATGCAGTAATCAGCATAGTTGAGTGGCGCTGCAAAACCGCCGCACACAACGTCACCAAGTACATCAAATAAAATTACGTCATACTCATCAAAAGCGTTAAGTTCTTTCAGTAATTTCACGGTCTCACCGACCACATATCCACCACAGCCGGCTCCTGCTGGTGGGCCACCTGCTTCCACGCAATCAACTCCACCGTAGCCTTTGTAAATTACATCTTCCGGCCAGACATCTTCGTAGTGATAGTCTTTTTCTTGCAGAGTATCAATAATAGTCGGAATCAAAAATCCGGTGAGCGTAAAAGTACTATCGTGTTTAGGATCGCAGCCAATTTGCAGTACTTTCTTGCCGCGTTTTGCTAGGGCGACTGATATGTTACAGCTAGTTGTGGATTTGCCGATTCCACCTTTTCCATAAACTGCTAGTTTCACTTTTATTTGCCTCTTAATAGTTTATTTTCAAACTCTTGGCTGAAACATTTGCCTTCACCTAGCCTGAAATGGCGATGCGTGAGGTCTTGTCCTGTCATTATTGTCCAAACTACAGAGAAAATAAAGGGGCTTTAAATATGAAAATAGAAGATATAGACATATTTAAGGATATTTAAATTATTTTTAATGCTTAAATCTTACAAAAATCTATAAAAACCTATTTATGGCTTTATTTTAGTTATTTATGTTTTATTTTTATAAAATTAGTAACAAAAGACAAAAGATATAAATGGGCTATTATCTATGCTTTCCATTGATTTTGCTTATGCTACTCTCTGCAGATGAGAGGCATAAATACTTAATGTCAGTGGGGAATATCGAGATTCATCCTTTCCAGGAAGAGATATCAAAAAAGTCTCTATACATACTAAAAACGCTCACAGGCTAGAGGCTGCTGGCTAAATTACATGAATTATCTTCCTAGCTGTGGGTTAGCCTATGAAGCCAGGGAACGCTAAGGGCGAAGTGAGGCTGAAATTCTAAGATATTCAGGAAAATCTTGCTTTTTTAGCGACAAACTTTCAAGTCATTAGATTTGGCCGCAGCTATTGTTGATGCAAGTGATTTTTAATATGCAACAAATTATTAAATTTTTAAACGTTCACTGTTTGGCTAGATAAAGGGATTGGGGATTGGGGACTGGGGACTCGGGATTGGGGATGAGGTGGATGTAGATGCGTAGCGGCTACTCTGCGAGAACGCCTAACGGCGAACCCGCAGGGTGGGAGATGAGGGGAAAAATCCCCATTACCAATTACCCATAGGACTTACGCAATTGTCATATTTTTTTCGTGTAGGTTTGTCTAGGGGAGCCAGTCACGTGCGGAGGTTCCCTCCGTTGAGTGAACTGGCGTTCAAATGTCAAGAGTCCAAAAAACCTCAATTTTTGACCCTTGAACGCCACTTGCTCTACTTGGGGAAACCCCATCGCTTTTAGCGTCTCCCCTTGGGAGAAGACCGCAGTGGCTCCTCTTGACTCTTGACTCTTAAGCCAGAGGAACACTGTGCCAGTTGCGTAAGTCCTAACTCATTACCCATTACCAATTACCCATTACCAAACCCTTATTCAAGACACCTCAGTTTCTTCAATTTGGTTGATTTCTTTTAAAGGTTGCCAGCCAGGTTGCCACTGAGAGTTATCTTGTAATAATTTGGCATTCATCCAAAAACGGACGTTTGGGTCACAAGCTGCAACTAATTCTGCATAAACCCATTTACCCTGATTTTTGCGATTAACAACTTGGAAATGTCGCCAACCATCTACTTTTTGCTGGGCTGTCCACTTAGAACCCAAAAGGTAAGGAAATTTCTGTTTTTTAGGCATATTTTATTTATTGTTTGTTAAATTTATACTTCTCACTTCACACTTTAACCGTCAGGCTTCAGTGAACTAAATCGCCATTTAGGTCAAAGGTTTGACAATGCATTTCACCGTTCTGCTCAACACATAACGCAAACCATTTAATATGGTTCCAGCAAGTGTTGATGTTATTGGTGATTTTGCGTTTTTTCTTGCCAAGGCGTTGCTGCACAACTTCATTGGGGCAAAGAATTTGCAATGTGCCAGTACCATCTTCATGATTGAGAATGCGAAACAGACAATCTTGTAAAATAGCCCGGCTGCTACTGTCAAAAAAACGGTTGAAACGATGTAGCTTTTCGCCCTCTGTCATTTGGCTAATGCGTTTTTGGGGAAATAACGCCTCTGCGTCATAAACAAAATTGTCATCTTCAAAGTCGTAGGGATCAACCATATTCAATATTAATTATGCGACCTGGGATAATCTAAGTGCTGAGTAGGAAGATAAATAAGTAAATAGTATTATCGAATTAAAAATTTAACAAAAATTTGGTTTAGATATCTGTTTAAATATGTTGGAAATTGCAAAAATACTTCAATAATCAGCTTTGAAATATACAAATTATACCAATTCAAATAATATTTACGACACATCAATATATTCTAGAGGGAATGGCATTGCCGTTCCCCTGCAAACTGTCACATTCTTTTTTAAAATTGGTATTACATAATGAGGCGGGCAAGATGCCCACCCCACAAGATTTAGTAGCAGATTGTAATTTTTTTTGGGTAGAGATGATTTTGAGGGCACAAATATTGTGATGACCCTACTGACTTTAGGCGATCGCAGCTACTTTATCTAGTAAGCCTTGAAACATCCGTAAACCATCATTACCACCCAAAACTGGGTCAGAGGCTCGCTCAGGGTGTGGCATCATCCCTAAAACGTTGCCTTGGCGATTACAAATCCCAGCAATGTTATTCAATGAACCGTTGGGGTTCTCGCCTGCGTAGCGGAAAACAACTTGCCCGTTATCTTCCAATTCTTGGAGAGTAGCTGCATCAGCATAGAATCGACCCTCCCCGTGGGCAACAGGTACAGTGATAATCTCATCAGGTGCATAAGCCTGCGTCCAAAGCAAATTGGTACGCTCAACAGTGAGAGGGAGGCGATCGCAGATAAAATGCAAATCCTGATTTCTGGTTAATATACCTGGCAGTAATCCTGCTTCAGTTAATACTTGAAATCCATTGCAAATACCTAAGACATATTTACCCTTTTGGGCGTGTTCAACAACCTGCTGCATTACAGGTGAAAAACGAGCGATCGCACCACAACGTAAATAATCCCCGTAACTAAAGCCACCAGGGATGACAATCACATCTAAATCAGCAATATCCGTCTCTTGATGCCAAACCATGCGAGTCGGTTGCTGTAGTACATCTCTAGTGACATAAGCAACATCGCGATCGCAATTAGAACCGGGAAAAACAACAACGCCAAATTTTGTCATTTGTTATTTGTTATTTGTCATTTGTCATTCTTACAAAGTTCTGAGCGGAGGTTTCCTCCGCTCAGACTTTGCGCTTTGTCATTTGGCATTTGGCATTTCCTGTCTTAAACACCAAATACCAATTACCAATTACCTAAACCCTAAAATACTCCCGTCTGCGTTTCGACTTCGATTAATTCAAAGCGATAATTTTCAATTACCGGATTGGCTAGCATTTGGTCACAGATGTTATTGAGGTCTTGGCGGGCTTTAGCCTCTTGGGTTGAGGTGATGGTCAATTCAATGTACTTACCAATCCGCACCTGTTCTACGTTGTCGTATCCCATTTGTTTGAGGCCAGATTGTACAGCCACACCAGCTGGGTCTAAAACCGAAGGACGAAGTGTCACGAAAATTTTAGCTAAATACTTCCTTTGCACGGGCTTAACGCTGAATGCTGCGATCGCTATACTATAACTTTCTGTTCCAACTGAGTGAAAATAAGATTAGGAAGCGACTACAGTTAATTTATCAGTTAGCCAGTATGAAGGCTTCAACCACAGCGGCAAATTCAAATAATTGTCTATGAGAGCCATACGCACCCGCAGTCAGGATAAAATTTTGAACCTGTTGAAAAACATCAAACAAGGTATTTCCGCGCAGGATATTTACGTAGAATTACGTAATCGTAATCAGAGTATGGGATTAGCAACTGTTTACCGCTCTTTAGAAGCCTTAAAAATGGAAGGTTTGGTACAAATCAGGACTTTGGCAAATGGTGAAGCCCTCTATAGCCTAGCGCAACAAGATAAACATCATCTTACTTGTTTGCAATGCGGTATCTCTATTCCGATTAATCAATGCCCAGTTCATGATTTGGAAGAGAAGTTACAAGAAAAGCATAAGTTTAAAATTTTTTACCACACGCTTGAGTTTTTTGGTCTGTGTACCCAATGCCAAAGTAATCAAGCGGCTGAGGTGAGTGAGTAGGGAATGGGGAATAGGTAATGGGTAATTGGTAATTGCTATTATTCCCTTGTCTCCTTGTCCCCTTAACCTCCCTCATCCTATAGAAATGTGATATTTGCTGGGCATTTAGTAATACACTGAGAACGAGAAACCTCTCTGGCAGGGATTTTCATGTCGCTCTCAAGGAAACGGAATTTTTTTTATACTGTTTCTTATCTGGAATTAGAGCGATCGCCCCAGAAAAAATATGCATAAAATCAAAATCCTTTCCTGTGGTTTGCTGTTTCTGACTGATCCAAGTCTCAGTTATGCATCTGAGGGGGGAACCTCTAGTTATCCTCTAGAAGCGATCACAGAAGAAGTTCCGCAAGCGCGATCGCTTGTCAGTACTGAAGCCAAGGATTTGCAGGGACAAGTACCGCTAATTGCTTTTCCAGATATTGCACCAGAGAAATTACAAAAACAGCGAGACGCAAATTTTTTGTGGCTCATGAGTGAAAATTCTACTCAGAATGTGCAGCCTGCGGTGCCGCTTTCCCCATTACAAGCACCGCCAACTCAATTGCATAACTTGGAAACAGCTAATCAATTACCAAAAGGTGCAGTTCAGTTGGAAGGTGGTTTTCTGCAAGTTTTACCAACAGATAATTCTGTTTCGGGCACAGGTTTGCAAACTTATCAGTTGGCTATTGACTGGGGAATTACAGACAAATTCCAGATAGGTTTTACAGGCGATATTTTTGATGATTATTTACAATGCCCAGTTAGAAGCGGATGCACTTACTTTACTACCGTTAGTTATGGCACTAAGTTAAAATATCAAATTCTCAACCAAAATCGTTGGGCTGTTGGTGTTGCAGGCACGTTTCAGCTATTAAATATATCTGCGAATGCTGGTGTTTTTAATAATAGTCCAAACAAACAATTTGTTGTTGTAACGCCTATTGGTGCTTTGCAATTGCCAATTACCTACAAAGCATCTCCAAATCTGCAACTACATTTCACTCCAGGAGTTGTTTTCTTTCCAGAAAAAGTTGCGGATGGAGATTTTTTTGGGACTTTTTTCAATATTGGCACAGGGTTTAGCTGGCAAACTTCCAGAAGAGTTAACTTGTTTGCCAATATACAAACTCCCTTAGGGCCAGGAGGTAATACTTTTATTGCCAAAGACCGCTCCATTACTAGGAAATTAGTGTGGACGGTCGGTATAGATTATGCGCTTAATCCTAAAATGGGGGCAGAAGTTTATGCTACCAACAGTTATGGTGCAACACCGACCACAGGCTTGTTGAGCTTTATTCCTGATGGTGATGATTTATTATTGGGCGTTCGCTTCAAGCACGTTATTGATTTTGGGCAAGGGTATGCAGCGAATTTTAGTAATACTTTTCCCACCACACTTTCCTACCGCGATGGCTTCGCCGGCCATAGGCAACGCACATTACTATTTGATGGGTTGACACTTTCAACGGCGAGTACTCTACCAACTGGGAATTTCCAATTTAGAGGCGGGTTAGGTACACGTGGTAGTTCTAGTTTTACCCTCGCTTACGGCTTAACAGATGATTCACAGTTAGAACTGAGTGTTGATCAATTCGCCTCAAGCGATCGCTTTTCTGAACAAGACATATCTGGGACAGGAATCAAAATCGGTGGTGCAATGAAACTCAAGTTTTTCGATCAAGCACGAGGAGATGGTATTACCCTCAGCGCTAAACTTGCAGGGATCAGTGAGACAGAATTACAATCAGGTGGCCTCAACGGAACTTTATACGTAGAGTTGCCTATCAACTATCAACTCAATTCCCAAACAGCCATTTCCATTAATCCCAAGGGAGCATTTTTTGGATCAACTAGGCGTATAGGGGTAGGAATAGGAATTAACCAAGCGATCGCAAATTGGCTGCAATTGATTGGAGAATTTACCCCTGTTTTAGATGGCAAAAGAAGCACTTGGGCTACAGGCTTGCGCTTCTTACCAAGTTCACGCTTTGGATTAGATATTTTTGCAACTAACGCCATTGGGCAAAGTGGCTTAGGCACTTTAAACGCAGAACCCGACGGTACAAATTTTGGTTTTAGCCTCATTTGGGGAATTTGAAATTTGGCAATGGGGCATGGGGCATGGGGCATGGGGCATAGGGCATTGGGTATCCCCTGCTCCCTGCTCCCTGCTCCCTTGCCTCATCCCCGATGATTCATCCCCGATATCTCTTGCCCATCACCAATAATGGACTTTATACCCTCTAAGGTAGCGGGAATACTGCGTGGGTCGATAAACATGACCTTGCTGCTATCACTTTTGCCAATTGTTGCTCCCATGTCGAGATAACCTAAAGCAAATAAAACTTCCAAAGATTTTTGAACGTCGGGGTTGTTTTTGATTTTTTGAGCGATAATCTCTGCCGACTCAGCAATAGCTTGGGCTTTGAGGACTTGTTGTTGACGTTCAGCTTGCGCCCTGAGAACGATCGCTTTTTGTTCGGCTTCTGCTTGTAAAATTACAGCTTTTTGACGGGCTTCTGCGTCTAAAAGTTGGGCATCGGCTTTACCTCTAGCGCTATTAACAGCAGATTCGCGATCGCCTTCCGATGTTAAAATCGATGCCCGTTTGCGCCGTTCAGCTGACATCTGTAATTCCATCGATTCTTGCACCGCTTTAGAGGGGATAATATCTCGCAGTTCTACCCTCGTGACTTTCACACCCCAAGGATCTGTAGCAATATCTAAATCCCGCAAGAGAAGTTCATTAATTTGAGAACGGGCGGTAAAGGTTTCATCTAACTCTAGTTGTCCCATCTCTGAACGAATTTGAGTGAGAACCAAATTCACCATCGCCGACTGGAGATTTTCTACTTTGTAATAAGCCCTTTCCATATCCATGATGCGCCAGTAAACTACAGCATCAACTGTGATGGAAACGTTGTCACGGGTAATACACTGTTGTGGCGGAATATCTAAGACTTTTTCGCGGATAGTTTGCTTGTAGACAATCTTATCGAGGAAAGGAGTAACAAAGTTTAGCCCAGGGCCTAGCTTTTTGTTGTAGCTACCCAATTTTTCTACTAAGGCTTCATCACCTTGATTAATAACCTTGACTGAACCTGCTAAAGCAGAACCTCCAAGTGCCAAAAATATCAGTAACAAGAACTGTTCCATAATAATTCTCCTAATTTTTCTGTAGGGATTGGGGATTGGGGACTGGGGACTTGGGATTGGGGACAAAGGGAGAAATTCTAATTACCAATTACCAATTACCAATTACCCAATGCCCCATGCCCAACTACGAATGCAACAAATGTTCCGGCATCACAATCAAAGTGGTGCCTTCTCTGCGGACAATATAAACTCTTTGATGAGATGCAACGCTGAGTTTGTCATCGTCACATCTTGCTTGCCAAGAATTTCCTTCGTATAGAACCCGGCCTGTTTTCCCAGGCGGAATTTCTGTTAGAGTTTCAGCTGTAATTGCATCTTGGATGTTTGATTTACGTCGTCGTGGTTGTAAAAACCTGCGAGAACCCACAACTAGTAATGTGGACAGCAACAGCCAGGCTATAACTTGCAGCCATACAGTTCGCAGGATGAATTGAGACAGTAGCGCCACAATAAAAGCGCTAATTCCCATCATGAAAGCGACAAAAGCAGACGGCAAGAACAGTTCCATTAAACATAAAACTGCTCCTGCTAAGAGCCAGATTACGGTATAACTTGGCATAGCGTCATCCTAAGACGTTACATTTGCGTAAATGTATTTCTCCTATTAGATCCACCTAGAGGCTGGCTGTTTCCAAAAGACAAAATATGGTATTTTAACCATCAATTTTGATTAATTTCCGTAACAACATGTAGCCAGAGGTACAAAAATCCAGTCTATTCTAGCCCTTAAGTATTTGACTGCAATATGTAATCGAAATTCATGAGTTAATTTGTTTCCTAAATTTATACCATTATGATTTCTACTCAACGGGTCATTTATTGCATCAATCCAGACTGTACTAACCCTATAAATTCTTTGGGGAGTCGTGTTTGTGCTAATTGTCAGACTCCTTTGGTTCATCGCTATCTTTGGGTAACTGGCCCTAAAGCTGCCAAAATCCCATCTGGAACAACGGTGGCAGATAGATATGAGGTTATTACACAGCAAGTTTGGTTAGATACGCAACCGGGGTTACTACCAGACATCCCAGAAGAATTGCCAAATGAAGTGCTTGCTTATCTGCGGTTATATTATGAGCGATTGCATATCCCACAACCTTACGGATATATTTCAGAATTTGAGGGCAGTGGAAATCATATCTTGTTACTGGAAAACGTGCCGATCGCAGAAAATGGCACTATTTATCCTGCGATCGCAGATGCATGGGAACAAGCAACAGCAGTCAGACAAGTTTATTGGCTGTGGCAAATTCTCCAATTGTGGAAACCTTTATCAGAATTAGAAGTTGCCAACAGTTTACTGATGTTAAACAACCTACGGGTGCAAGGTTGGTGTGTCCGCCTGTTAGAACTTCACCAAACACAAGATAATTTAGTTAGTTTGCAAGATTTAGGGCGATTTTGGCAGCCTTTGGTAGCATCGGCAAAACCAGCAATAGCCGAAAAGTTACAGAACATCGTCAAGCAGATGTGTGGATATGAAGTTGATTTGGAAGCAATTACCAATCAACTCAATGGTTTATTACTTTCAGCCGCAGCAGATTTGCCATTCAACGTGGAAGTATTGGGTGCAACCGATGCTGGGATGCAAATGACGCGCAATGAAGACGCTTGCTACCCTGCCAATGCTAACGACTTAGAAGAATTCCTAGTACCACAGTTATCAATTGTTTGTGATGGTATTGGCGGTCATCAAGGTGGTGAGGTAGCTAGTCAATTAGCAGTACAATCCTTAAAATTGCAAATCCGTGCCTTATTAGCAGATGCTTCACAAGAGAGTGAAATTGTCAAGCCAGACTTGTTTGCAGAGCAACTAGAAGCCTGCTTACGGATAGTCAATAACGTTATTTGTGCCCGTAACGACGAGCAAAACCGCCAAGGTAGAGAACGCATGGCTACAACCCTCGTGATGGCATTGCAAGTGCCGCAGCGAGTACAGACTACATCTGGTAAGGAATCTAAAAATGCCCATGAACTTTACCTAGCTAGTGTTGGCGATAGTCGTGCTTATTGGATTACCCGTAATTATTGCCAAATCCTGACAGTAGATGATGATGTCGCAGCGCGGGAAGTCCGCTTTGCTCGCAATTTTTATCGTCAAGCTTTAATGAGACCAGATGCAACTGCTCTTACCCAAGCCTTGGGGGCTAGAGACGCTGAATCTCTACGGGTGGAAATCAGGCGCTTCATTTTGGAAGAAGATGGCATCTTGCTATTGTGTTCCGATGGTTTAAGTGACAATAACTGGGTAGAACAATACTGGCAACAATACGCAGTACCAGTGTTAACTGGAAAACTAGCTCTTGAAGATGCTCTCCAACGCTGGATTAACTTAGCTAACCAGAAAAATGGTCATGACAATGCATCTGTAGTCATGACCCTGTATGGTATTTCTCGAGAATACTTGGTATCTTTGACTTACAAACAACCACAAGTAGAAATCATCGAAGCAGAACCATCCGAAGCCGCCATCCCAGAAACTTCACCAGTCCTGGTAGATTTGGACATCACCGCCGAAGAAGCCACCCCTACACAAGTAGAAAAACCCAACCGAGGCAAACCCGCGCTATTAGTTGGCGGATTATTACTGTTACTTTTGGGTGGAACAACTATCGGCTTATTCCTTTTATCCCAATTCCAACCACAAACATTCCAACAAATGTGTCGCCAACTTCCCCCAAGCGTGCAACAAGTATGTCCTAAATAGGTCTTTGTCATTTGTCATTGGTCATTGGTCAATTCCCCAGTCCCCAGTCCCCAGTCCCCAGTCCCCAATCCCCATTCACAACGCCAACTTGTTGTAGAATGAGACTTGGCATTAAAGCGCACAATAACAGCTAAAACGGGTTTTATTTCCCCGTGAGGCATATCATCCTCAATAAAACGCGTCTGAGACACCCCTATAAGTGAACAACTTCACTGAGCAGGCAATCATGGTGTAGACTTTTCTCATCATCAGACAGCCTTTTGGGTAACCCTCGTTTTTGGCAAGCTCTTTGCAGAGTTTGTTTAACAAGTTGTAGGATGACAAGCTAACTCAAAATCAAAGGATCAGACCTGTTGCTAAAGCATTAGGTAAACCTGATGTTGCTAATTGATCAACAGCAAAGCCTGCACGGGCAGGCTTTGTTCGTATAGCAGTTACGGAGGCATTCAACAGCCAGTCTGTACAGATGTGATCTGAAGCGTGACTGTTGCCAGCAGTCTATTTTTCAAAAAAGCTAATTCAGTAAGGGATGGCTGTGGAGATACTTGTGGAACAGGAAAAGCTAGGTGTAAATGTTGCTATGAAAGTTGGCGATCGCGTTCGTGTTAAAGAATCGGTAGTAGTTTACCACCATCCTGAACATCGCGGTCAGGGTTTTGACCTTAAAGGCTCAGACGGTGAGATTGTAGCTATTGTCACCCAATGGCAAGGTAGACCTGTAAGTGCTAATCTGCCAATCTTAGTCCAGTTTAGTAAAAGATTTAAAGCTCACTTACGCGAGAATGAATTAGAAATCATATAAATCCTTCAGGAGCGGCGAAACCATCGAAAAATATTCAGTTCGCCGCGCATTCTTTCTAGTTCTTGACGGTGTTGCATTGCTGTTGTATAATACCACTCACAATGCCGCCGAAATTCTGAGCGCTCCCTAACTTCATGGTAGAACTGGTGAGTTGTTTGATAAGCAGCAAAGGTTTCATCAACTTCGCTGGGAGTCGCAGGAATAATATAAGGTAAATTTTTAGACATAATATCAGGGAGTGCTGATTCCTGAGAAATTTGATCAGAGTCAAGGGTCTAAGGTCAAAAGCTAAAATTTATAGCATTTTGGATTGTGAAAGATTTATTTACTAAGCTTTAGAGCGAGTCATTTGTCGCAATGATTTTTCACATTAGTAACAGAGTATTCACATAAGAGTTGTGGTATTTGTGACCTTTAAATCAGATGGAAAAATTAAAGCCTTGCGACTATTGAAATTATAGCGATTGAAAATTGAACTGCTGGCACTCACAGTAGTACTTTCACTCAGAACTTAGCACTGTCTAGAGCCAACCGCGCAAACCATATATAAACAGCCCAACGTATTCTTTTAAAGCACTCGTAAAGTTGTTTAAGTTACTAGTATCAGGTAGTAAATTCAAGATAGCGGATTTAGGGCTATTACCCAGTTCTTGCATTTCGCCTTCACTGACAAGAAAATCAGTAGGTGCTGGGATCGCATCAATTCCTTGACGCTGAAAAATTTTGAGCGATCGCGGCATATGCATTGCCGAAGTGACTAACAATACTCGCTTAATGTTACGTGATTGCAGTATTTTTTTGACATTCACGGCATTTTGATAAGTATTGAGGGATTCTGGTTCTTGCACAATAGCAGTAGTAGGTATTCCCAGGGAAGTGAGAATATTTGCCATATCGGCCGATTCAGACGTACCACTACCACGCCAATCAATGCGGCCACCGCTGAGGATAATTATCGGGGCTTTTTGTTGGCGATATAGTTGAGCGCCATAAATCACGCGATCGCCTTGTTCGTTTAAATCAGCACCAGGACGGGGCCAAAAAGCTGATTTAGTCGCACCACCCAAAACCACAATAGCCTCGGCATTTGGTATTTGGGTAGTTGCAGTATTTTGCCATTCTAGCGATCGCACTAGTAAATGAGATATCCAAGCATTGCTGCAAAATAGCAACAAAAATAGGGATAAAGCAATGGCGATCGCAGCCGTACGCGGCCGTTTCCATAGTGTTATCAATGCTACTACCAAGCTGATGGAAGCTAATCCCAACGGGTAGAAAAATAGCGGTAACAACTTGGAGAGATATAAGAACATATTGGTAATTGGTAATTGGTAATTGGTAATGGGAAAAAATGACCTTTGACTGTTGACCCTTGACACTTGACCAATTACCAAATTTTACCGTTCCCAAAATTTTAAATTGATACCTCCTGGTGTACGGCGGAAACGTCGGGTAGTTTTTCTAATGCGCTTGACATTGCTTCTGAGGCTGGGTTGTTCGTCCTCAGTTTCTTCTGTGGGTTCAAGTGGTAACTGAGTTCTAGTTTCTTCCTTACTTCCCCACCAAGCAATCATCCAGCCGCCACCTAAAGCACCTAATGCCCCTAATAAGATACTCATTGGTGCTTGATACCCTAACCAACTAAAGCCAGCCAAGAACAATAGCCAATATTTCAATGCAGCATCAATACCCTCAGAAGAGTCTACAGACTGGGGTTTGGCACTACTCTTGCCTGCTGAGGTGATCCAGCCTAAGGAAAAACCGCCAATTATTCCTAAAAAGATGCTGAGGGCGACTGAAGACCCTGTCATCCTTAATATCAAGGCTAAAATTAAGCCAAATATCAGTTGTGATAGGAAGCTTGGCGAAATGTTAAAGAAGTCTTTTTTCTGTGCCATGAGATAAACCAGGCTATTAGTGAATAATTTCTTTTAATTGTGCCTGTTGTGGCTGAGTTGTATCCAAAATCTTAAGGTAGGGTTTTTCTGTCTCAGTGAATGCTTCAAATTGTTTAATTTGGGATGCTAGTAAATCGGCGGTAGCATCAGCAATATCCCCAGTACGCTTAAGCAGACGCTCTTGCACAACTTCTAGAGGCGCTGTGCATTGAATAATCTGGAGAGGAATTTGGTGTTTTTCGGCTTGGGTAATTGCTGCTTGACGTAACTGTTGTCGGTCATATTTGGCATCCAAAATTACGGAAAAACCTTGATTAGCAAGTATAAGCCCTAATTCCAGTAGCCGTGCATAAGTTTTCTGAGTCATTTCGGGTGTATAGATTTCATCCCCGCCTCGTTCCATCAGGGGAATTCCCGCTAAGTGTTTTCGCACTGCATCTGAGCGCAGGTGAATTGCTCCGATTTCACGGGCTAAAGACCGTGCTGTGGTACTTTTACCAGAACCAGACAAACCCGACATCATAATCAGTTGCCCTTGTTTGGGTTTAGTATACTCCCACGCTAGTTGATAATATATTGCTGCGGTTTTTGTCGCTTGTTCCTTTACCGCCGCTGGTACCGCTGGGTCGTCCAGCAAAAATGAAGTGACTTTTGCTCTAACATAAGACTGACGAATTAAATATATGGGTAGAATCTGTAACCCTTCCCAATCGCCAGTCTGTTCTACATAAGTATTTAAATAAGCATTACTTAGGTCTTTTCGCTGCTGTGCTTCTAAATCCATAACCGCATAAGCAATATCAAACATGACATCCACAAAGCGGAAGGGTTCATTAAATTCAATGCAGTCGAACAGCAGAATTTGATCATGCCATAAAGCAATATTTCTCAGGTGTAAATCGCCATGACATTCGCGAATATAGTTATTTTTAATTCTGCTGGCAAATAATTCTCCGCGTTCTGCAAAAAAACGCTCAGTGTATGCTTTAGTTTCGTCAAACTGTACCTGAGTTTGAGGCCCACCGATATATTTCTCGGTTTGCTCGTAATTTTCATCAAACGCCTCCCGCACTTGGGCGACTTCACCAAAACTGCGAATATAATCATTAGTCTCAGTTTTGGCATGATATTGAGCTACTATCCGCCCTAATTCTTCTAGGTGTGCCTCATTTAATTTCCCTTGCTCAAATAGGCTGCTAAATAGCGCATCTTGGGGAAACTGGTGCATCTTCAGCGCATATTCTACAGCCTCACCTGTTCCTCCCAGATGGTATTGCTCACCTTCTAGAGTCAGCGGTAAGACTTCTAAATACAATTCACCTGCACCACGCTGATTTAACCGCAATTCCTCTTGGCAAAAATGTTGCCGCTTTTCTAAGGTGGAGTAGTTTAAAAAGCCAAAATTTACAGGCTTTTTCAATTTATAGACATAATCACCAGTTAGCAGCACATAGGAAACATGAGTTTGAATCAGTTGAATAGGTTCTGAAACTGCATGAGGATAAAATCCTGGCTGCAACATTTGCTGAATTAAGGCTGGAAGAGTTGCTTCTGTCATATTTGTTGGGGAATGGGGAATGGGGAATGGGGAATGGGTAATCGGGAACTGGGGACTGGGGATAAGGAAGAAATAATCAATAGTCTTTGACTGTTGACTGTTGACTGTTGACTGTTGACTGTTGACTGTTGACAAGCACCAAATGCCCAATACTTAAAAACCATATCCTTGATAGATGTGGTTTTTCATACTTCATTCTTCTGTTGCCGCTGATAGCTTAACAAAAAACCAGGGTTTTACCCCTGGCATTATCAGCAATTATCACAAAATTTAGGTAGCAAAAAAGATGAAATATCTTCCGCAATTAGCTTTGAGGAGTAGCAAAAAAGCTGACGTGGTAGGTTGTGCCTTTTGCAGGATGGCTTTGAACTTCCCGAACTATAGTTTTACCACTCCACTCAAGCTCAGGAATTGTGAGTTCAACTTCTGTTTTGTTGACAATAGCGTGCTTGAGCAAGCGCTCAACGGTTTTCGCTTCAACTACTAAAGAAATTGATTCGGCACCTTTGTGACCGTATAAATTAGCAGGGATTAATCCAGAACGACGCAAAGCTTTAGGCTTGCTGCCTTCTGGTCTGGTTTTAGATTCGACTGTGAGGCTCATACAAGTTGTTAGTGGTAATTTGTCAATTGTCAATTGTCAATTGTCATTTGTCATTTGCTAATGACGAACGACTTATAACTAGTGCTATGCGCTGAGTAAAGAGACGGGTGTGCCGTCAGGTTGCAACAAAGCACGTTTTGGCCCGTGGATGGGGTCTTCTACAATTATGGTTTGATCGCGGCTAGCTCCCAAGGAGACGATCGCGATCGGGACATCCATCAATTCTGCTAAGAATTTTAGATAGTCTAAGGCTTGCTGTGGCAAGTCTTCCAGGGTACGGCAGTTACTTGTCGAAACTTTCCAACCTGGTAAGGTTTTGTAGATGGGACGACAGCGAGCAAATTGACGCGCACTGGTGGGGAAGTGTTCGCAGCGTTCGCCATCAATTTCGTAGGCGATACAAACATTGATTTCCTCTAGTTCGTCGAGAACATCTAGTTTGGTGATTGCTATGCAGTCCATACCGTTAATCCGCACGGCATACCGACCGATTACAGCATCAAACCAGCCACAGCGACGCTTCCTTCCAGTAGTTGTACCAAATTCAGCACCGCGATCGCACAACAATTCTCCCAATTCACCTTGTAGTTCGGTTGGGAAAGGCCCTTCACCAACACGTGTTGTGTAAGCTTTCGACACCCCAATTACCCGGTCAATCATTGTCGGGCCTAAGCCTGTGCCAACGCAAGCCCCCCCAGCTACAGGGTTCGATGATGTGACGTAGGGATAAGTGCCATGATCTAGGTCTAGTAGCGTCCCTTGTGCGCCTTCAAACAAGATATTCCGTCGTTTAAGAATCGCATCATATATTTTAAGCGAACTATCAACGACGTAAGGCCGCAACCGTTCCGCATAACCCAAATACTCTTGAATTACCTCTTCTGGGTTAAGAGGAGGTAGGTTGTAAAGCTTTTCTAAAATTGCGTTTTTATAATTAATCGTCCACTCTAACTGATCGCGCAACCCCTCAGGGTCCATCAAGTCTAAAACTCTGATACCTGTGCGCTCAGATTTGTCAGCATAGGTGGGGCCAATACCCCTTCCTGTAGTGCCGATTTTGTGGCTTCCCCGACGTTCTTCTGATGCCTGATCGATTAATCGATGGTAAGGCATGGTTACGTGGGCAGTCTCGGAAATTAGCAGATTATTAGTAGAAATATTTAAATTTTCTAATTGATCTAGTTCTGCTATTAAAACTTTGGGATCGATAACTGTACCACAGCCGATAATGCATTCGGTATCTGGATACAAAATACCAGAGGGAATCAAATGTAACTTAAAGGTTTGACCTTGAACTACAATTGTGTGTCCAGCATTGACACCCCCTTGGTAACGTACAACTACATCTGCGGAGCGGCTGAGTAAGTCAGTTATTTTACCTTTTCCTTCATCGCCCCACTGGGCACCTATGACAATAACGTTAGCCAAGCTTTTATTTTATAGAGCTAAAGTTTCCACAAACAATTATTATTTACATATTCTGTAACTTATGTCAAGAAAATTAGAAAATTTTAAATAAAACAAATTCATCACCTAGCAGGTAGTAACCATGTCAGCTAACAAGACGTGATGAGTACATACTTACTCATGAGGTTATTTAATGGTTAGGCGTGAAAATTTGCGCTCATCTCAAACAATAAATTATGGGATTGATGTTTGATTTTTGAACTGCATCAAGATATATCTCAGTACCTCTAGCAGCTATTAATCATACATTAAACCAGATATTCACGCATTATTTGATGATTCCAGAATCTACCACTAGCGAATATTCACAAATTACCAATAGTTATGCTGTAGAAAAATATTTAAGTAGCCAGTAGTTATGCTATTAACAGGCTCTATTGATCTAGCTGTAATAAGTTGCAGATCAAAAATAAATTTTGTATTATAGTTTTTAATACTAACAGTCACGATTAATTATATTAATAATCAATCATTCAGACAGAGAAACTTGGGCTATTCTAGCTTCTATAAAAATTTAAAAATTGGGTTTAACGCAACTGTAAACCGCTATGAAAGGAACTTGACTAGCGGTTTTTGTGTCTCAGCAATTACCCAAAATTGCTGATAGTGAAGAATTGATATCACTGTTCACGATTAGATAGATCTCAGTGTAAATACCATAAATTGTGCTGTGTTGAAAGTGGTACCAAGATTCTTGACTTATCTTAGGTATTTGATTTTGAATTTTTAATTTACCGCATTGAGGATATCACCAGCATTTAAGGCGATCGCATGATGAAATGGTCTGTCATTCAGAAGCTGAGAGCAGTATTTATTCTAGTCTTGGCGGTTTTGTTTACGAATGCTGTAGTTTCCCATAGCACAACGATGCAACTGGTACAGAATCGGCAATTAGTAACATCTTCCCAAGAAATTATTACTCAGGTACAAACGCTACTGACAACGCTAAACAATGCTGAAACGGCACAGCGTAGTTACTTAATAACTATAGAAGCAAATAATTTAGCTATTTATCTGCAAGCACGCCAAGAAATTAATAGTCAAATTCAAAGTCTTAAACAGCTAACTCAATCGCATCCAAATCATCAGTGGATTGCTGCACTAGAACAAAAAATTACTGACAGACTCAACATCTTGCAAGCAGAAGTTGTTGTTTTGCAAAACCAAGGGTTTGATGCGGCGAAACAATTAGTGTTGTCTCACCAACAAGAGACACTGAGCAATGATATCCCTAAATTTATTCACGACTCTTTAGCAGCCGAGCAAAAAATATTACAACAGCGAACTCAGCAGTTACAAAAGACTTCCCGTAAGTCAATGGCGACATTTATATTAGCTGCTGTCATAGATTTATTATTGGTGGCTTTGTTATATGACTTGTTATGGCGTTACATCAAGCGACTTCAGCAAACAGAATTAAATTTACGCCAAAGTGAGAATCGACTGCGAGCAATTATTGATGCAGAACCAGAGTGTCTCAAGTTAATTGCTAGGGATGGTAAGTTATTAGAAATCAATGCTTCTGGATTGGCAATGTTGGAGCTAGAAAGTGCAGAAACTGTGATTGGACAGCCAGTTGCTGCAACTATCTCACCAGAATACAGGGAAGCCTTTGAATTTCTACATGAACGTGTTTGTCAAGGACAAAAAGGGACTTTAGAATACGAGATTGTGGGAAGTAGAGGTACTCGTCGTTGGTTGGAAACTCATGCTGTACCGCTACGTAACGAAGCTGATGGTACATTTTTGCATTTGGCGGTAACGCGAGATATTACCAAGCGCCAACAAGCAGAACAGAAAATTCGCGAACAAGCTGCACTTTTAGATGTTGCAACTGATGCGATTGTAGTCAGAAATATCCACAACCAAATATTATTTTGGAATCAAGGTGCTCAACGTATTTACGGCTGGAAGGTTGAGGAAGCTTTGGGTGCAAATGTTGTTGATTTGTTGTACAAAGCTAGTTCACCACAACTACAAGATGCGTTTTTGACGGTGCTGCGTACAGGTGAATGGCGCGGTGAATTGCAGCAACTTACAAAACAGGGAAAGGAAATTATTGTTGAAAGCCGCTGGACACTCATGCGGGATACTCACAATCAACCAAAATCGATTCTCAGCGTCAGTACAGAAATTACCCAAAAGAAACAACTAGAAGCACAGCTTTTGCGATCGCAACGGTTAGAAAGTATTGGTACTCTAGCAGGTGGGATTGCCCATGACCTTAACAATGTTCTCTCCCCTGTGTTAATGTCAGTTGAGCTATTGCGGATGAAATTACCTGACCAACAGAGTCAACGCATTCTGCAAACGCTAGAAAGTAATGTCAAACGTGGCGCTAATTTGCTCAAGCAAGTGTTGTCCTTTGCTCGAGGTATTGAAGGCAAAAAGACAATTGTGCAAGTTACACTTTTGATACAGGAAATTGAGCAAATTGTCCAACAAACATTTCCTAAATCGATTACCTGTGAAGTAAATTTACCCGCGAATCTTTGGTATGTGTCTGGTAATACCACCGAATTGCATCAATTGCTAATGAATTTGGTAGTTAATGCTCGTGATGCCATGCTTGAAGGTGGTATCTTAAAGATTTCGGCAGAAAATGTGGTGATTGATGAGAAATCAACCCAAATTAATATCGATGCTCAAATAGGTGCTTATATTGCCATTTCTGTTAGCGATACAGGTACAGGAATACCACCAGAAATTCAAGAGCGAATTTTTGAACCCTTTTTTACCACAAAAGAGGTGGGTAAGGGTACAGGGTTAGGACTTTCTACAGCCATAGGTATTATTAAAAACCACGACGGTTTTGTAAATGTAAATAGCGAAGTTAAACAAGGCACAGAGTTTAAAGTATATTTACCAGCATTGAGCGATCGCACTCAATCTCTGCATACCCCCGAAATTGCAGCACCAAAAGGAAATGGCGAATTAATTTTGCTAGTGGATGACGAAGCTGCAATTCTAGAAATTACCAAATCATCCTTAGAAAAAAATAATTATCAGGTGTTAACTGCTAGTAATGGCATTGAAGCAGTAGCAATTTATGCTCAACATCAGCAGCAAATCAGTGTAGTGTTGTTAGATATGATGATGCCATTAATGGATGGTGCGATCGCAATTCGCAGATTACAAAAAATTAATCCCCATGTCAAAATTATTGCTTTGAGTGGACTTTTATCTCATCAGAACATCAAGGAAGTTACTGATATGGGTGTTAGTGCATTTTTATCTAAACCTTGTACTAGCAACGAATTATTACAAACAATCGCTAGAATAAAAGTCCTGAGTTGTGAGTAGTGAGTACCTATTGGGAGATGTAGACGCGTAGCGGTGAAGCATTGCGTTGGGCGGGTTTCCCGACTTGAAGCAACTGCTGAACCCGAAGGGCTTCCCGCAGGGTGGGGGATGAGGTAGATGAGGTAGACGAGGGAGAAACACCCATTACCAATTCCCCATCTCCAAAACTTTATACAATCTCTCTAAAGGTATAGATTTTTTTTCCCGAAGTTCTTGTTAAGATTAGTAAAATTTCTCCGGAAAACACCAATATGGCTTTATACGCTGAATTGCATCGGCATCTGGGCGGTTCGGTTGTACCTCGTGTGTTATGGCGATATTTCGAGAGACATACGTCTGAGTTAATTTCCCGCTTTGCGAACTATCCAGAATTTGAAGAGTTTTATACCAAACCTCGTAATACCTTAGACGAGTATTTAGAATTACACACTTTGGTAGAAAGTGTACAGACTGTAGAAACTTTGCCTTATTTTATCTACCGATTGTTACGGGGTGCTTATATATTTGAGAACCTGGCTTATTTGGAACTACGTTACACCCCCTATTTACGGACACCTGAACATTTAAGTCAATCCGAAAGAATTGACAAGATGGCAGAAATTGTCGAGGTTGTGGGTAAAGCCAGTCAGTTGGAAGAATATCCCATTGTGACTAGCCAAATTCTTTGTATGCACTCGCGCCTACCTTATGAGGTGAATAAGGCAATTGTTGATTTGGCGGCGCAAAGCAAACAGTATGTTTGTGCGGTAGATATCGCCGGGGGTGATAGCCACTATGCTGAACGTTTAGAAGAATGGATGAATCTGTATGATTATGCCTGTTCTTTAGGTATTAATACCACAGGGCATCTTTACGAAACTACTGCAGGCTGTTACACCGAACTTTTGCCCTATCTGAAGCGGATTGGACACGGTATTCAAATTCCCCTACTGTATCCTGAGCTACTCCCAGAGTTGGCGCAAAGAGGACAGTGTTTGGAAGTTTGCCCCACAACTTACATCAAAACTGGTACTTTACAGGATATCCGTCAACTAAAGTTAGTTTTTGACCGATGTTTTGAAGCTGGCGTAGACATTGCAATTTGTACTGATAACGCTGGTTTGCATAATGTGCGTCTGCCATTTGAGTATGAAAATCTTTTGACATACGACATTATTAACTTTAAACAGTTGCAAGCTTGTCAGGATGCCGCATTCCGTCATGCTTTTGCTTGGCCTCATGGCGAACGTCCTGCATCTCTATTAAATGACTTGCTGAAACCGGAACCTCCGAAAGTTTTGGCAATGAGAGAATAATTCCGCAGCCAGTTTTGGATTTGCCCAATAGTCATAGATCCCCGACTTTTTCAAAAAGTCGGGGATCTGAACAACATGGCTTTAAAATTAATAAAAATTTTGTTGAAGGGTAAACAAAATTGCTTATTGTATTCAGTGCTGGCTTTTCGCCTACACTGTAATTTATGACATCTACTATTCACGCTTTACCCACAGAAGTTGTATATCTAATTACAGCTGGAGAGGTGATCGACTCTTTAGCTTCTGTCGTGCGGGAATTAGTAGAAAATTCCTTGGATGCAGGTGCGACGAGAATTGTTGTTTCTCTATGGCCTCAACAGTGGCGAGTGCGCGTAGCCGATAACGGTTGCGGAATGAACTTAGATGATTTGCAAAAAGCCGCAGCAACCCACAGCACCAGTAAAATTTATACTTGTGCAGATTTATGGAAAATTAGCAGTTTAGGGTTTCGGGGAGAAGCACTTCACAGTTTGACAAATTTGTCAAACCTAGAAATTTTGAGTCGTCCAGCAGGTGAGAATTGGGGATGGCGAGTTGTTTATAGTGATGGTGGGAAAGTTGAGCAAGTAGAAGTCGCTGCGATCGCACCTGGTACAGTGGTGACAGTCTCAAATTTATTTGCCAATTGTATAGCGCGTCGTCAGGGGTTACCAGTAGTTGCACAGCAAATGAAAGCCGTGCAAACCACAATTCAGCAAATTGCCCTTTGTCATCCCCAAATTACCTGGCAAGTGCAACAAAATGACCGTGATTGGTTTACGATTTATCCGGCTAGCACTAGCAAAAAATTAATACCGCAGTTCATACCCCAAGTTAAAGAAGCCGACTTCCAAGAAGTCAAACTAGCAATACCCCATCCAGCTAACTCAGAACTCAGAACTCAGCACTCAGAACTGACATTAGTGGTAGGATTACCCGATCGCTGTCATCGTCATCGTCCAGATTGGGTACGTGTAGCCATTAACGGCCGGATGGTAAAGTCAGCAGAACTAGAGCAGACAATTTTAGCAGCATTTCATCGCACATTACCACGCGATCGCTATCCAGTTTGTTTCTTACATCTTGATATTTCTCCAGACCAAATTAACTGGAATCGTAACCCAGCGAAAACAGAAATTTATCTTAATGAAATTGGTTATTGGCAAGAACAAGTTACCCAAGGAATTGAGCAAGCACTTCGTCTAAGTTCTGCCAATATTAAAGAAGCGGTTCATATCACCCGCGTGAGTAAATTACTCAAAGCCGCAGAAGCTAAAGGTGGCTACAATTTTAATCCGAAAAATCCCAAAGATGAGGATAATACTCAGCACTCAGGATTGAGTAATCCCTATTCTTTAAAAGCTGTTGCTCAAGTTAGCAATACTTATATTGTGGTGGAACATTCTGAGGGAGTTTGGTTAGTAGAACAGCATATTGCTCATGAGCGAGTTTTATATGAGCAATTATGCGATAACTGGCAAATGATACCTGTTGAACCGGCAATTATTCTCTATCAATTAACGCCAAAACAAGTAGCACAATTACAACGCATTGGTTTAGATATAGAAACCTTTGGCGAACAACTTTGGGCAGTTCGCAATGTCCCTGCAATGTTGCAGCAGCGAGAAGATTGTGCCGATGCAATTTTAGAACTGAGTTTAGGTGGTGATTTACAAGCGGCGCAAGTTGCTGTTGCTTGTCGCAGCGCTATACGCAATGGTACACCGATGAGTTTGCCAGAGATGCAAACACTTTTAGATCAATGGCAACGCACTCGCAATCCGCGCACCTGTCCCCACGGAAGACCTATTTATTTATCATTAGAAGAATCTGCTTTAGCGCGCTTTTTCCGGCGTAATTGGGTGATTGGTAAGAGTCATGGAATTTAATTTTGATGATGATAGCTATTTGATAAGTTAAGTTAGTTTATTGTCGTCGTTGATTTTGCGGAATTTTGTAATATTAAGCAAATTTAGCAATCAAGTCTGAGTATGTAAGTAATCGGAATTCTTAACTTTATTGTTAGTGCAGATTAAATTCAGGGAATTCTAAAATAGGCAAACTTGATACCAATTTGAACAAGATATGACAAATAGGTAAGGACACAACAATATTGTGTCTTTAGAAATATTTATCGGTCGCAAACATTATTTGGATTGGTATGAGAATCTGCTTATACATCAAGATTTATAAGGGCGAAATATGACTAACAAAAATTACCACGAAAATAATCGGGATCTAGAAGTTATGTCTGGTGAAAAAGCTCAATCTGCTGTAGAGTTAGCGCTTATGGAATCTCAGAGTGCTTTGGAGGTTAAACTCAAGCATCTCAGAGATGCTTACGAGCAAGGTTTCATTGATGAAATTGCCTACAGCGCGAAAAGGTTAGAAATTGAAGGACTAATGCAAGCTTTTAATCAGTGTGCAGACGCAGAAGAGAAGCTGATAAAACTTCAGAACCTCCTTGATGTGGGAATTTTAACTCAAGGTGAGTTTGAAATGAAGAGATCTGAATTAATCCATGAATCTTCTCACTCAGCAGTGGAAGTTCAAATTTCTAAACTCAATGCGGCTTTGGCTTGTGGAATTATTACCCAAGAAGAATATGAGATTCAGAAGTTAGCAATTAAACAAAAATCCGAACTGAGCCATCCAATCAAATAACTTGAAAATGCTAGATACGCAGGAATTATTACCAATGAGGAGTTTGAAAATAAAAAGTTAGCACTAATTGGCTAACAGAGACAACAATTGAGCTTATTTACTCGTAAGAGATGATTTATAAAAAGAAAGATAGTGTGTTACGGCTAATTACCACTCTCTTAAGTTCCGAAATCCTAGCACAGCCGTAACACAATGCCACTTGCTACAACGCGGGGAACCCGCGCAACGCAGTGGCTCCCCTACTTAATATTTACTTTATAAATAGCCTCTTAGCTCGACTTTATCCAAAATTAAAAACTCGGCTTTCCTGATCCGGCAAAAATCCTGGCTTTTTGGCAAATACTTTTTCAATGTCACTGATATGTGTTCAAGTCCAAAAACTAAAACTCACGTCCCACAATGGTTTCAGCGTTAGGTGTTGGGTTTTATAAAAATGGATAAAGTCGAGCTTAGAATGTACCTTCCTGTACATAAGCACATTTAATACTTGTAATTATTAGCTTGCTTAGTTAAAGTAGGCAATTGCAAGATTATATGCAATATTTATCAGGAGATCCTATGGATAGCGAAAAAACGCAAATTTTGCTTTCATTGCGAACTACAGCACAAGAAAGCTTAAAAGAAATGCGAAATAGGGTTTTCAGCATTGTAAGTACTGCGATAACTCTGTTTACAGTTTTTATAGGATGGATTGTGCAAAAGCAATCGAAGCCGTCATTACCTGAAACACTTCTTTTTATTTGTATTATTTTAGTATTTTGGATTGGCAATCTGCTGATTCTTATAGATATTAGAAGGGGATTTATCAACACAATGAATATTTCACTGCGTGTGGAAAAGTCCTTACGTCTTTATGAATCCAATGTTTTTGATGATAGTGATGAGCCATTATTCCCACACAGTTATCTAAAACCAATAACAGGAAATCACTTTAAAAAATTTGAACTAATACTTTCATTTTCTGCTCTTGCATCTATCCTGATTTTAGTAATGAAGTATGTTTTAGGTTGAATGTTCTGATTCTATTTCTGAGAAAGAATAGGCGATCGCACAATACTCAGACTGAACTAGTATCGCTGCGCGGAAGTCAAAAGTCAAAAGGTTCATATATCAAGACTTTTGACAATTTGAAAGCGTGGCTTTATTTACGCCGCAGTGTACTAGTTTTTGATTTGGTGGGTAAGAGCAAGCGTAAACTGAAGACAATACACTCAACGTAACCCTATGGACTGGCAATCTCGAATCACGATTGATCCTAATATCCTTGTCGGCAAACCCATTATCAAAGGGACTCGCCTTGCTGTCGAGTTTATTATCGACTTGCTTGCTCAAGGCTGGACAACCGATGAAATTCTCCGCAATTACCCTGGTATTACCCTTGAGGATGTTCAAGCCTGCCTCAGCTATGCCAGCGCCACCCTCAAAGCGGAAAAAGTCTACGCCTTTCCTGCATAGCCTATGCGATTTCTTGCCAACGAGAACTTCCCATCTGATGCTGTAGAAGCCCTTAGGCAACAAGGGCACGATGTTGTGTGGATTCGCACCGATGCACCAGGGATTACCGATACTGAGGTGTTGAGCCGCGCTCAAACCGAAGATCGCATTCTCCTCACCTTCGACAAAGACTTTGGTGAACTCGCCTTCCGTTCAAAGTTACCAGCGACCAGTGGAATTATCTTGTCTCGGATTAAAGCTCCTTCTGGCGCAGTTGTGGCTCAAAAAGTTGCGACTGCGATCGCATCTCGAAACGATTGGGCCGCTCATTTCAGCGTGATTGAAGATGATCGCATCCGTATGAGACTCTTGTAAAAACGCTTGCTATAGATTTAAAGTCCAAGCTTTGGAAAGAACAAGCGATCGCAAAATACACAAACTCAAATCGTTTTTGATCTAGTGGGTAGAATAATTAAAGGTGCGTTACGCTACACAATAACACACCTACTGATTATGTACTTTTTCCTATTTCAATCTCCCAAATAAATACCTAAACCACGGGCAGTTTTCACTAAAGTATCTCCTGGATTGACGGCACGATATTGAGCGATCGCTTCCGCAATTGGTATAGTAAAAACTTGGCGATTTTGCCAGGCAACCATGTGATCGTATTTACCTTCATCAATGAGATTGACCGCAGCTACCCCAAAGGCAGCAGCTACTAAGCGGTCTAGTGGTGAAGCTGTTCCACCTCGTTGCAGGTGTCCTAAAACTGTAACGCGTGTTTCTGCACCAATGCGATCGCTAATTTGATCGGCTAAGTATTGACCAATACCACCATAGCGAGATTCTCCGGAACGATTGGTCAGTCTCACACATTCACCATCTTGAGTCCGAACTGCTTCGGAAACAATAATTAAACAGTAATTTTTGCCTTGTTCTTGGCGGTGTTTAATTTTGTAGCAAATCTGATCCATGTCGTAGGGAATTTCGGGAATTAAAATTACATCTGCTCCCCCAGCAATTCCCGCAGCTATAGCAATGTGTCCGGCATCACGTCCCATCACTTCTAAAATGATGACTCGACTGTGAGACGCGGCGGTGAAATGTAACCGATCCAGTGCTTCTGTGGCAATGTTTACTGCTGTATCAAAACCAACAGCGTGTTCAGTAATGCCAATATCATTATCAATGGTTTTCGGAATGCCGACTAAATTAATCCCGCCTTGTTGTGCCAAACGCCGCAGAATCGCCAAGCTACCATCACCACCAATGCCAATCAAAGCATCTAAACCAAGTTGATGGTAACCTGCAATGATGTCTTCAGAGCGATCGCATAAACTACCATCAGGCATCGGAAATGCAAATGGATCGCCTTTATTTGTGGTTCCTAACATTGTGCCGCCAGCAGTTAACAGTGGGTCAACTTGCTCAATTTCTAGTTTTGTATATTCGGGTGGACGCGCCATTAATCCTACAGTTGCTTGGCGAATTCCCAATACTTCCCAACCCTTTCCCGAAGCACAATGAACTACAGATCTGATCACTGCATTCAAACCAGAACAATCTCCTCCACTGGTAAGAATGCCAATCCGCTTAGATTTCCCCATATTTTTTTGTTTTTCTCACAAGAAATCAGTAAGTCGGCAAGAATATTTCAAGGTTAAGGAAATTAAAATTTAGCAATTTTAGGTGCATTTGCTTATTGCATAATACATCTACTTCTACTCCTACAAATCTTCTTATCAACTTACCCGTATTTAGTAGATTAAACTATCTGTGAACACAAAAATCAGATTATTTTTAAAACCAATTAATTAAGGGAATTCAAGCGAAATATGTAAAGCTTTGTATGAGATAATTTCCAGCTTTTTACTTTTTTATATTTTTCTTAATAAGAAAATTTCCATGTATTAAATCATTAATGAGGTGTCGGTGCGAGGCTTGGCGACAATAGACCCTACCTAGCTACGAATTACGAATTACGTCGAAATATTGCCATTTGTGTAGGCGAACCCACCTCTATATCTTCCATTCCTATCGCTTGAAATTCCACAACATAGCTAAATCTTTCTGCTGCTTGCTTTGCCCAGTTTGTAAATTCCAACCTTGTCCATTCAAAGCGGTGGTCTTTATGCCGCAATTTGCCAGCAGGGAGGTTATCAAACTTAACGTTATACTCAATATTTGGCGTTGTGACTATTATTGTTTGCACTTCTGCAAACTCAAATAAAACTCGCTCAAATGCGCCTAATCGAGGTAAATCGAGATGTTCAATTACCTCAATTACTGTCGCCGCGTCATACCCTTTGAGACGTTTATCTTGATAGGTAAGTGCGCCTTGAATTAGTTGTAAACGTTCCCATTGATTGCGGGGTAAGCGTAGACGATCTAATCTTTCTTGAGCAATTTCTAAAGACCTATAGGAAACATCTAAACCTGTAATTTGGGCAAAATAACTATCTTTAAGTAATAATTTGAGCAAATTTCCTTGTCCGCAACCTAAATCAATTATTCGCTTCGCGTTGTTTTGCTTTAAAGCTGCAATCACAGCATTCATCCGCTGCTGATTTAAGCTAATGGGCTTTTCTACTGCGGCTTCTTCCTCAGCATGGCTTTCTTCCGCACTATCGGGGTCAGGATTGTCTTCTTCGGCTAATTGCGCTAAGGCTTCACGAGTTAAGCGCTGCTGACGTTTGAGGTAACGGTTAGTAATTTGCGATCGCGCCGGATGTTTCGTTAACCAGCCTTCACCATGACGCAGCAATTTTTCAATTTCGTCATCGCCTACCCAGTAGTGTTTATCGTCATCCAATACAGGAATTAATACATATAAATGACTTAATAAATCGCTCAGAGTCAGGGTGTGCCGTAGTTCGACTGTAAAATATTTGCTAGATCCCCAATCAGAAAATTCCTCATCTAAGCTGTGTCCTTGGGCACTAACTGTATAACCTAATGGCTCAAACAGTTCTCGCAGAAAACCTTCACCACCGCGACAGGGTAAGACAGAGATTTTGGCGATTAGAGGAATGGGAGTTTGCGCTAATTCGGGTTTATCTTTACAACGACCTGCTAAAGCTGTGCTAAATACTTGCGCGATCGCCACACTTAAAAATGAAGAAGCAACATAAGGGCGATCACTCACATACTGTTCTAGCCTAGCACCCTTGCCCCGCACTAACTTCACCGGATCGACATCCAAAAGCAACGCCGCCGTACAGCGTTCTGGCTGCGCTTCTGGGTAGAAAACATGGGCCTCTCCAAAGGACAGGGAAAAAGACTGACAACGATTTGGGTGTTTATGCAGTAAGTAGCCTAACTCTGTTGCTGGGTAATGTGTGGTGGCGATCGTTAGCAGCATTCAGTGGTATGGAGATATGCGAATAGTTAATAAATACCGCTTTAGCGTAAGCGATTACGGAAATAAATAACGGTGTTGTTGAGGAATATTAAGTTTGTGCTTAAGAAGGGTAAAGGACGATCGTTTGGTATCAAATGTAAGATTAAAGATTACGATTATTCAATCTCGCTTTTAAGCAATTCCTGAAAACGGGCGATTTTAGATGCTGAATCAGATTGAGACTGGCTAAAATCTTATACAAGCATTCCAGTATTTTTAGGACTAAATGAGCAATCAGAAACCTCCTTACATCTCTCGCCAGCAAGCTAAGGACTTTTTCGCTAAATTTGCTAAGGCGTTGGAATTTCCAGAGTCTAACCCACTGTTGTTTCAGGTTTATGGGTTTGGAGGAGTTGGCAAAACTACCCTTACCAACAAACTACAAGAGATGCATGAGTCGCAAGCTGACTTTGCAGTAGTGTCTTTTGGTCTTACACCAGGTATCGAAACACCATTGAAGTTAATGGAAAAGCTTTATGAGCTATTACCTAAACCTACGGGACTTTTACGAAGGGATATCTTACCTAAACCCGACCCTTTTAGATCACTTTATGAGCAATATCACGAGACTTTTTATAAGCTTAAAACTGAACCAGCTCAAGGTAAATCAGTTGATAAAGAACAACAAAACACAGTTAAAGATTGGCTGGAACTAGGAACTGGAATGCTGCTAGCAACAGGTGCAGGTTACTTGGGAGATCCTGGAACAGCGTTAAGTTTGGGTCTGGATGCTGCGGTTAAGGCCGGAGGAATGTTATCAGATGCACCACAGGCGCTTAAATCAAGTAAAGACCGTATGCAAGAATTATTGCAACAGCATCCAGCAACAAAGAATGATAAAGAACTTCAAGAGTTAATGCTGGAACCGATACCTAAGTTAACTCATGCTTTTGCTCAAGGCTTGATACAGAAAGCTCATAAGCAGAAGCACTCAATTGTGCTAGTTCTAGATACCTATGAAAAAGCACCGTCAGATATTGACACTTGGCTGTGGCAGTATTTATTGGAAGATACGACTTTAAAATCTTATCCTGTTCGTATTGTAGTAGCAGGACGACGTTCCTTACTAGAGAAAGAAAGTTGGCGCAAATTACAGCAGGATCGGGATTTGATTTATGAACAACGAATAGATGAATTCAATAAAGAACAAACTAAAGAATTTCTTCAAAATATAGGTATTACTAAACCTAGTGAAATTCAGAAAATATATAAAGCAACTAAAGGGTTACCTTACTATCTTGACTGGATTAGACGACAGAAAGAAGCCAATAGAGATATTGATTTTTCTCGTGGTAACCAAGCGATTACTGAACTACTACTGCAAGGACTGAGTGCAAAGCAAAAGCAGATCGTGCAATTAGCAGCTTGTTGTCGTTGGTTCGATCGGTCATTGATTGAGTATTTAATGCATAAACAGGGAATAGACTTTGAAACTGGTGCTTGTGCAACTAGCAACTGTTTTGATTGGCTAACAAAGTGTGACTTTGTTGAGTTTGTTCAAGGTCAGTATCGCTTGGATGATGTGGCTCGTGATATTTTTCGCCTTTCATTTTATCAGGATGATAAAACACAATTTCGGGCAACCCATGAACTGCTAGCCATATATTTTGACCAAAAGGCAAACCAAGAAGTTTCTGCTGATAGTCCTGAACTAGAAAAATATGAAAATGCTGATTGGCGACAATACACTGCTGAATTTCTCTATCATGCTCTATTTGCCAGGAGAGATGAGGGTCAGCGTCAATTTCTTTTCCATTTGTTTGCTTCTCGCTATCTGAAACAACTTGAAGTAGTAATGATTCCTTTTGCAGCAGTTGTTACGGAATTAGCAGTAGAAAATTATCGTCTATTACCCGATTCAACTGAGAAGTTTTTGAAAAGCATAAAATTGGGATTTTTATTTAGTTGGGTAATGTTAGCAGAAGATCCAGCTAAATATGAGATTAACTATGAAAATGGGACTGGCCCCTCTAAAGAAGAGATAGAGGCAGCATTAAGACCTTGTTTAACTCAAGTTGATCTGTTAAAAGATGGGCTAGGTAAATATGCTGGGCTTTTATATAAAGCCCTCAGAAGCTATCCTAGCCAAAGAAAAGATTTACTACTTCGGGCAGTTGAGCAAGCTGAACTTATTTCTACCAATACTCATCCTGAATTCAGCAGTCGTCTCTTTTTAGATGTCAGTCATTGGTTATATAAATTAAGAGAATACGAAGAGTCCTTGGCTAACCATGAAAAAGCCTTGGCAATTAAAGATGACGGGAGCATCCAGTTTTGGCAGAAAAACTCAAATAGCAAGCAAACCATTTAGATAAGCACAACGAACAGAAAGAATTTGGTTGACACTTTCAACATTCCATTGTGCGCCGGAGATTTTAATCCTTGCTCCAATCTGTTTAATAGCAG
>NZ_JACJPX010000139.1 GCF_014696315.1 Calothrix membranacea FACHB-236 | reverse complement strand
AAAGCTGTTTGGATTAGTCAAAACCAGGCGTAAGCGCCATCGAGAGATTGACGCTTACACCCAACAAATTTGGGCTTTATCTTCTTAAGTTGACACCAATGGGCAATTCCTTGCCCCTACAATCTGTCGCATTCTTTTTTCAAATTGGTATAAGCAGATGTGAACTATTTTGACTGTTGACTGTTGACAGCCACAACGGATATTTTTCACAACTGAAATCAATGCTTTATACAACTACATTCCTTTACCATTCAGCATTAGATTTATAAAAACGCAGATGCACAATCGTGTTGTTAGCAAAAGAAAATTCCTGTGATTTTTCATCTGAGAAATAGTAACGCCCACCTTTGACACCTGTAAATTTAACCATTAATTTGTAGCCGTTGAGAAACTCAATTGTATATATTTCCTTAGTCTTAAGCTCGCTAAATTTTACAGGTTCCATCTTTAATAAAAAATTATAACTCCTTGTGACAGCGCTAAAAAATAGTTAAGTTTACGCAGGAAAACTTAAAAATGTAGAATAAATTAGCTCATTATTTAAAATGCCATATTGTGTCCTACTTTTACAATCTACAAATTAGTTTAAATATTGAATACCGTTGGTCTGATGATGTCGTTTTAGTTAATATATCTGGAAATATTGTTTAAATATAACTGTAGAAACTCTTAATATACAAGAATTTGAGAGATTTCTGTACTAACTATAAAGAAGCAATATGGCTTGTTAAAAAATGATCTACTAGATGCTTATCTAATAAAAAATCTTTAGTTTGCTCTGTGTTTGTATAGCAGAAATGTAGCTTCAGTTACAACAAGACTTAATATTTATTTCGCCTAAGAATTAGCCAACGGCAAACAAAATGTTGCTAAAGCCAAGAAATAATATCAACATATCAACAGATTTTATAGCTCTGGAGAGCATAATATCAGTAAGATTTAAGGATGAAGTGTCTATGTGATGAAGCAAGAGACGATCGCACAACTGAGAAGTGAGCATAATGAGGTGCTTACCAAAATGGCACTATCTCCTGTAGGATTTGATTGCAGACTCTCCTGAAATAGGCTGACAATTCATCCGATGACGCAAGTGACTCAATTGTCTGTAGCAAATTATTCCCTAGGAAATCGGCGAAAATTCAAATTTTTCCGCCTGTTTGCCTACTTTCTCATGGCTTTGCTGTGCAGTTTGAGTTCCCCAATGATGGCGGTGCTTCCTGGGATTGCTGCTTCATCTCAACCGATTGTCAAGGAAATTGCTGCTCCAACTTCCCTACTGCAACAGGGTAAATTGCTTTACGATGCAGGAAAGTTTAGCGAGGCGGTGCAGGTTTTGCAGCAAGCTGTGAAAGAATATCAAACTCAAGGCGATCGCATCAAACAAGCTGCAACTTTGAGTAATCTTTCCCTAGCTTATCAGCAACTCGGTGCTTGGCAGGAAGCAAAACAGGCAATTACAGACAGTTTGAATTTGCTCAAGGTCGAACAAAACAGCCAAAGTCTGCAAATATTCGCCCAATCTTTAGATATTCAAGGACGCTTGCAATTAGCCACAGGACAGGGGGAGGCGGCTTTAACAACCTGGCAACAAGCAGCAAAAATTTATACGCAGCTAAAGAACGAAAACGGCGTAGTGCGAACGCTGATTAATCAAGCACAGGCTTGGAGAAGCCAAGGCGCTTATTTAAGGGCTGTAGAAATACTTGAGCAAGCATATCAAAAGTTACAAACACAACCAAACTCGATAGAAAAAGCCGTAGGATTGCGATCGCTTGGCGATAGCCTATTAGCTATAGGTGATGGGAAAAAGTCGGAAGCGGTGTTAAAGCAAAGTCAAGAAATTGCACAGACTTTACAATCAAATCCAGAAATTGGGGCCAGCCTTTTCAGTTTAGGAAACAACGCCCGCACACAGCAGAAAACAGCAGCTGCGATCGCTTATTATCAACAAGCGGTGCAATTATCTCCTTCACCTTTAACCAAAGTCCAAGCACAGCTGAACCTTCTCAGCCTACTCATCGAAGATAAACAGCTTTCCACAGCCGAAACCCTATTACCCGCTATTCAATCCCAGCTTGCACAACTACCCCCCACCCGTGCAAGTATTTACGCCGCGATCAACTTCGCCCAAAGCCTCAACAAACTCACAACTCCTAACTCCCAACTCAGCACTCTTGTACAGACAAGGGTTATCCCGTCTCTGCAACTCAGCACTCTCCCCCCACTCATCCTCTCCACTGCTATTGAACAATCTCGCAGTTTGGGGGATCAAAAAACAGAGGCTTATGCTTTAGGCAGTTTAGCTAACTTGTACGAGCAACAACAACGGTGGACAGAGGCGCAAAAGCTGGCTAAACAAGCATTAGTTTTGGCTCAAACAAACAATGCGCCGGAAATAGCTTATCGTTTGGAATGGCAATTAGGCAGAATTTTTTGGGCGCAGAAAGATTTAACAAAAGCGATCGCAGCTTATGATGGGGCGGTGGAAACTCTGAATTCTCTGCGCCGGGACTTAGTTGCAATTAATCAGGATGTGCAATTTAGTTTCCGCGATAGTGTGGAACCAGTCTATCGAGAGTCTGTAGAATTGTTGCTGCAATCCCAAACGGGGAAAGCTGATGGCGAAATTTTAGATAAAGCACGCCAGCGCATCGAGGCTTTACAGTTAGCAGAATTAGATAACTTCTTTCGGGAAGCTTGTCTATTAGGTCAGAGTGTGGCTTTAGATCGAGTAGTAGATAAAGATAATCCCAATACGGCAATTCTTTATCCGATTATTCTCCCAGAAGAAATTCAGGTAATTGTCAAAATTCCCCAAAAACCACTACAGCATTACAGTACCCGAGTTCCCCAAGCGGAAGTTAACAAAGTCTTAGCAGAACTGCGAAGAAATTTGGTTAATCCTACTGCGCTCAACGCCGTTAAAACCCAAGGAAAACAGGTTTATAACTGGCTAATTAAACCTATTGAATCACAATTGCCAGAAAACAAAGTCAACACCCTAGTATTTGTACTAGATGGTGCCTTACGCAACTTGCCAATGGCATCTCTCTACGATGGTAAACAATATTTAATAGAGAAATATGCGATCGCTCTGAGCGTAGGTCTACAATTACTTGATCCCAAACCTTTAGAAAAACAGCAACTTAGAGCCTTAACTGCTGGTTTAACAGAACCTCCGCCAGACTTCCCCAATTTCTCACCCTTACCTGCTATTAAATCGGAAGTGGGTTTAATTGCTAAAGCTGGAGTATCTACAACTAATCTCTTAGATGAAAAATTTACCCAAAAGGCATTAGAAAAACAAGTTAATCAAGTTCCCTTTAACATCTTACATTTGGCAACTCACGGTCAATTTAGCTCCCGCGTCGAAGACACTTTTATCTTAGCTGCTGATGGTGCCATCAATGTGAAGCAATTTGATAGCCTACTCCGCAATCGGGATGAAACTAAACCAGAACCCGTAGAACTATTAGTATTAAGTGCTTGTCAAACCGCCGCCGGAGATAACCGCGCCGCACTGGGTTTAGCTGGAGCCGCAGTCAGAGCCGGAGCGCGCAGTACTGTAGCATCTTTGTGGCAAATTGACGATCAATCCACCGCCATATTTGTGGGTGATTTCTATCAACAACTGCAAAGCAATAAAGTTACTAAAGCCCAAGCTCTCCGTCATGCCCAGTTAAAATTATTGCAACATCCCAATTACAAAACACCTTCCTATTGGTCGGCTTATGTATTAATTGGGAATTGGCTATAAATGGGGCATTGGGAATTGGGGATTGGTAATGGGAATTTCCCCTCTTGTGTTCTTATCTACCTGATCTCCCTCATCTTTTTCTTTCCTGTTTCATATAACCCAATTATTTCAGTTAAGCTCATTAGCGATTGATTGGTCACTTATTAAAGAAGCCAGCTCAATTGGGGGATTCTCCCCCAAACCCCCGATTGGGTGACGGTTGCGTCCCCCAAACCCCCTCCAAAAGTATTGTTCTGTTTTTTTGTTGAGTGACTAGTTTTTTGGTTTTGTTATCAATTAATTTTCTTGACTGAACTGTATTTTCACATAACCTAGGAAAAAATACTTCTTTAGGAAGATGACAGTCTCACCGAGAAAAATTTACCGCAATACATGAAAGTGAAAATAGAATTTTTATTCAGCGAGAAGTCGGAGCGGCGGCTCCCGCCGCTCTGAACTTCGGTGACTCAGCACTTTCAAATGAGGCAAGAAGTAATTAATGCCTATTGGGGATATGTAGTATTGTTTAAAAATCCTGTAACAGCCTTGTGTTTAAGGTTTTCAATCTAAAATCCGAAATCTAAAATCCAAAATTTGTGTAAGCTATTCCTAGCTTTGCAGAAATCAAATATGATTCCTGTATCATCATCATGACTAAATTGAAATAGTCGCTTTTAAGGAGTGTTGCAATTGATAATTAATTCATAATTGATAGTTGATAATCAATAATTCATTATTCATAATTCATTCATAATTGAGCGAAATTATGAAATCTCGTTTTTGATCATAAAAATTTAATAATTCAGATTTTTTGGCATAAATTTAGTGAATGCGGTTGATATGTGTATAGCAGCATTGATCACTGGGGACTTAATTATATGACTCATACCACCTATCACCAAGATAACTTCTCTGTACCCTTGCCGATCGCTCAAGCAGCACGCACAACTGCTCAAAAGTTTGCCAACCAACAACCAACTCCCGAAAAAGCAGCACAAGTGAGGCTAAATACTTTAGCTGTGTTGGTGGTAAATGACTATTTGCAAATGATGGAAATTGCTACTGATCTGAGCGCTAGTGATAGTTGGAATCCGGTAATGCGCCTATTTGCAGATGTGGCTGACTTAACTATACCTGGATTCGGTCGTTTGGAATGTCGCCCTGTTGGTGCTTTAGAAAATACTTGTGCTGTTCCCCCAGAAACATGGGAAGAACGCATAGGTTATATAGTTATCCAAATTGATGAATCCCTACAAGAAGCAAAATTGCTGGGTTTTGTGCAGAGTGTGGATACTGAAGAACTGCCTTTAAGTAAATTAAAACCCCCTGAAGCCTTCATTGAACATTTAGCACAATTAAAACTATCTTTAGCCAGCGAGCCAGTAAGTTTAAGTCAGTGGTTTGCTGGTATATTTGAATCCGGTTGGCAAACTGTGGAAGCTTTGTGGAATTCTCAAGAACCTCAACTAGCTTACACGTTCCGCAGTCCAGAGACTTTTGAACAAGAAACATCGCATCAGCCAGAAACAATAACTAGACGGGCAAAATTAATGGATTTTGGCATTCAAATTGCCAATAAACCCCTAATGTTGATTGTGGAACTTTGCCCCCAAGCTGACGAAAAAACCCATATTCGCCTGCAATTGCATCCCACAGGCAAGTTACATTATTTACCAGCAGGAGTACAACTTACAGTTTTAGATGATTCGGGCGCAGTATTTTTGGAAGCGCAAGCTAGAAGCGCCGACAATTACATTCAGTTACAGTTTCGCGGTGTAACCAAAGAAATATTTAGCGTCAGAGTAGCATTTAATGATATCAGTATTACAGAACAGTTTGTGATCTGAAGGTGCAGCTACTTTCTTCTATTGTCAGTAATTGGTAATAGGAATGTGATATTTTAAACACACAGGGCGATTCAAAATTCCAGGCTGACTATTGTGAATTTTGAATTTTCAATTGGAGCGCAGCGACTGTCATGAGTAAGTTAGTGGTTCTGAAGTTTGCATACGGTAGTTTCGAGCAAGGATTTGCTGTTACTCTCCAAATTGGTGAAGAATGCGATCGCCCCACCACAGAAATCATGGGTAATCTGCCGCCATGTCCGGAAATTCCCCTATATTATAGTCACTGGCAAACTAGTTATCGTCGCTTAGGTAATGGTTATCGCTTAGATGCTGATAAAGTACAGATAACTAATGTGTCAATGACACAAGACTGCCTGAATACATCTCATATTTTACGGGCCCGCTTCAATACTTGGCTGCGAGCAGAAGAATTTCGCCCCATCCGGGAAAAATGGCTAGAAAGGCTTTTACCTACAGACTCAGTGCGGGTAATTTTGCAATCAGAAAATAGCCAATTGCAGCGATTACCTTGGCATCTTTGGGACTTACTAGAACGCTACCCCAAAGCCGAAATCGCTTTATCATCTCCAACTTATGAACGCATACCAAAGTCACGCACCCCCAATAAAGTGGTGAATATTTTGGCGATCGTGGGTAATAGCGAAGGAATTGACACTAATGCTGATTTAGAACTACTACAACAATGTCGCAATGCAGATGTTTGTTTGTTAGTAGAACCTGAACGGAAAGAATTAACCGATCATCTTTGGGAAAAAAACTGGGATATTCTATTTTTCGCCGGACATAGTTCCAGTCAAGGTAAAGATGGGACTGGGCGAATATATTTAAATAAAACAGATAGCTTAACAATTGGGGAATTAAAGTACGCCCTGAAAAAAGCTATTGAACGCGGCTTACAATTAGCAATTTTCAACTCCTGTGATGGATTGGGATTAGCAACAGAACTCGTAGATTTGCAAATACCGCAAATGATAGTGATGCGAGAACCTGTCCCCGATCGCGTAGCGCAGGAGTTTTTAAAGTATCTGCTGGGCAGTTTTGCAGGTGGGGATTTATTATATCAAGCAGTCAGGCAAGCAAGAGAACGCCTACAAGGGCTTGAAGATAGATTTCCTTGTGCAACTTGGTTACCAGTGATTTTTCAAAATCCCTCACAACCGCCCATGACTTGGGACTGTTTGACACGCACCTACAAAAAAGCCAACCCAAGTTTACCTTTAGTAACAAAACCCGGATTTCAAGTAGCATTCTTCTCCAGTGTGGTAATGACTGTGATAGTTTGCGGACTGAGATTTTTGGGAACATTGCAAGGTTTAGAATTTCAAGCCTTCGATCAAATGATGCGATCGCGTCCTGATGAAGGGCCAGATTCGCGGTTGCTATTAGTCACAATTGACGATAGCGACCTAGCATTTCAACGCCAAAATCGTGAAGAGTTAAAAGGAACTTCACTTTCAGATAAATCACTCAACCAACTTTTGCTGACACTGCAAAAGCATCAACCCCGGGCCATTGGTTTAGATATCTACCGTGATTTTGCCGCCGAACCCAAGGATTTAATCTCCCGGTTGCAACAAACCGATAACTTAATAGGAGTTTGTAAAGGAAGTGATACCACAGAAAAAACTAAAGGCATTGCACCACCACCAGAAATTCCAGTAGATCGCCTAGGATTTAGCGACTTTCTGCACGATCAAGATGGGGTAGTACGCCGCCAGCTGTTATTCATGACACCAGAAGCAGCATCATTGTGTACTACCCACTATGCACTCAGTACCCAACTGGCATTCCGCTATCTCTTACCTCTAGGAATTCAACCGACCTTTACCCCACAAAAACAGTTACAACTAGGCAAAACAGTACTACCCCGGCTTGCGTCCCGTGCGAGTGGCTATCAAAGTATTGATGCTAATGGCGGTCAACTTTTACTCAACTACCGTTCCACCAAAAAGATAGCGGAACAGGTAACCCTGACACAATTAATCTCTGGGCAAGTCAACCCCAAAGCCATCAAAGACCGCATTGTTCTGATTGGTGTCTCCGCAAAAGGTGATTTCCCAGACTACTGGGCTACTCCCTACGGTAATAACTTAGACCACCAAATGGCAGGAGTCATAGTACAAGCCCACATGGTCAGCCAAATTCTCAGTGCAGTCTTAGATAATCGTCCCTTATTACAAGTTTGGTCACCCTGGCAAGAAATCCTGTGGATTTGGAGTTGGTCTTTCATTGGCGGACTACTAACTTGGCGAATATCTTCCCAACCCTCATTAGTCATAGCAGTTGGCGTGACCTCAGGCGTACTGTATTTATTCTGCTTTGGTCTGTTGATTTGGGGTTTTTGGGTACCTTTTATACCCTCATCTGCCTCATTAGTAGGCACAGTTGGCGTGATATTAGTTCAAAATTCCAAATTTAAAATTCAAAATTCCAAATTAATCCGGGAAAATATTTAAGTTATGGGGCATGGGGCATAGGGCATAGGGCATTTATTATCGTTATTTCTCCATTACCCATTACCAAATCTCATCTTTTATTCCCAGTAAATCCTATGAAATTCATTTCATCACCAATGAAACTGTCTTTAGCACTAGCTGTTAGTTGCACTAGTGTACTGCTGGGACAGACATCAATCGTCGCAGATCCAGGTAACTATAAACAGCTAATCAACACAAAGTCAAGTAACACTACTATTACAACCGTTAACTTTAATGTGCCCACGCCACCGCCAGAGCCACCGCCAGGGGGTCGCGTTTTGGGAGGAGCCAAACGTGGTACTTGTCCACTGTTTAAACCTGAACTGACAGCCTTAGTACCCTTTATTAAAAAAGCAGACTCAAGTGAGGATGTTTGGGGATTGACAACAGCAGCACGCCCAACTTTTTGGTTTTATCTACCGTTACCAAAAAATTGGAGTAATCCAGTGGTGTTTACTTTGCAAGATGAAGCCGCCAACCAAATCTACCAAACTGCGATCGCCCTTCCCGATCAACCTGGAGTCATAGGCGTTTCTCTACCAAAAAATGATGCGCCATTGGAATTGAATAAACAATATCGCTGGTTTCTTAGTGTCTATTGCGATCCAGAAAAACAATCGCCACCGATTTATGTTGAAGGAGTCATTCAACGAGTGAATTTAAATCAGGCGATCGCCCAGCAATTAGAAAAAGCTAAACCTCAACAGCAGCTAGCGATTTACGCCCAAAATGGTATTTGGTACGAAACAGTGACAATTTTGGCACAATTGCGTCAAAAGAATCCTAACGACAGCAAGCTGCAAGCCGAATGGCAAAATTTAATTACTAGCATTGGTTTAAGTAACGTAGCAACGCAACCGATTGTTTCACAGTAATTGGCACTAATTCAGCTAGGAGAACTGAAGCACAATTTGTGTAATTAATTCTGTCTATGTACTGACACATTCAAAGATTGTTACAACACATCAATCATCTATAAGGGCGCAAAAATTTGCGCCCTTAATTTATGTATTTCTCGTTTTTAAATAAAGATAAATTTGGGGATCGGTATCCTATTTTTACCAAATCAAATAATGTTGGCGATACATCATATTATAGAGGGCAAGGCACTGCCCATTGGTGTCAACTTAAGAAGATAAAGCCCAAATTTGTTGGGTGTAAGCGTCAATCTCTCGATGGCGCTTACGCCTGGTTTTGACTAATCCAAACAGCTTT
>NZ_JACJPX010000138.1 GCF_014696315.1 Calothrix membranacea FACHB-236 | reverse complement strand
GCCCAGAACAAAATCCCATCGAGGATATTTGGTTACAAGCCAAAACATGGGTTCGACGTTTTTGCGCCTTGATTCCTTCGTTCTCACATTTGAAATGGATGGAAGAAGTGGTTTATTCAACACACTACCTTTGATTTTCCAACTCTTCAGATGTACGGAGCTTTTTCAAAAATCAAATAGGAGTCCTATATAAGATTAATTATGCAAATTTTTGTAGATTGCGCTTAACTGCTGCTCAACTTCTGGGGGTTTATTGGTAAAGCGAATATAAAAACTATTATCTGTCACTTGGTCTAGAACTTTGGCATAAACATCTGCACTGAATACTTCAGTATTAGGCATTTGTAAGTTTAGTTTGATATTTGTGAGAGGTGCTAATACTTTAGAAACTTCATCGGGAAAAATATATATTTCTGCACTCTTAAATGAAAGCTTATTCAACGTTCCCTGCATAATAGAACCATCAAGATGTTTGCCATCTAAAGCTGTATATTGTAGAAGAATGGCTTCAGGTAAAGTCAAAAATACTTCTTCTTCTTTAGACAGGTAAAGATTATATTGTCCAGCAATACCGCCAATTTCATAAATTGTGATGGGCTGCTGTACACCTTTGGGTTGGACTTGTTTTTGTCCATCAATTCTCACTATTTTCTCTACCGCTTTTAAAGTGGATTCAGAAATTAAAATTTGACCGCCAATACTGTAGGATTCAATGCGATATGTGAGGTTAACTTGATCGCCAACAATTCCATATTTGCTGCGTTTCTCAGAACCAATATTACCAACGACAACTTCACCAGTATTAATCCCAATCCCCATTTCTAAATTAGGTAATCCTCGTTGTTTCATGGTTTCATTGACAGATTGCATCGCTAATTGCATACCTACCGCACAAGCGATCGCTCTGGTTGCGTCGTCTTCTCGATGGGTAGGAGCGCCAAACAGCACTAAAATCCCATCCCCCATAAATTCATCGATGGTTCCTTGGTACTGGGTGATGACATCAGCCATGTATCCCAAGTAGAGATTGATGATTTTAATTACCTCTTCGGCTGGTAAGCGTTCGGATATAGCTGTAAAGCCGCGAATATCTGATGTAAGAATAGTAATATTACGTCGCTCACCCCCTAACTTCAGCCCTTGAGGATTTTCTAGTAAATTAGCCACTACTTCATCAGTTAAGTAACGGCCAAAAGTTTTACGTATAGAACCAGCCGTGCGAGCTAAATAACCCGTAACTGCGATCGCACTTCCAGCTAAAGCTAATAATGGCGGTATCACTGGTATCCACCAGCCAACTAAAAAAGCACTATAAGAAAAACCTACCAACCCACCTGCAGCGATCGCGGGAGCTAGTATTTGAGCAAGTGAGACTTTGCTCATTCCACCTGTATATCGTAATTGCCAAATTAGGGTAGCACCTAATCCAGACCAGAATAAAATCCACAAACATTCTAATGGTTCCGCCCAAGTTTTAATTAAAGGACGCTGATCGAGTACACTGCTCAGAATTTGGCTAATTTGATTTGCGTGGATTTCTACTCTGGGTGTGCGTTCGATGCCGAGAGGAAAACTACTATTAAAGGGAGAAAAGACGAAATCTTCAAAAATTTCGCCCACATTGCCAATTAAGATAATGCGATCGCGTCCCCAATCGGGTGGAAGACGATTTAGCAAAATATCTGACATCGAAACCGATTCAAAGGAATTTTCCGGCCCGCGATAGTTTAATAAAATCTGATATCTTCTGGCATCAGCGCCTACATAACCACCATCATTTGCAGCAAATGCAGGAAATGTAGTTTTTCCTAGGCGATATATAGGTGCATCAATTTCTGGCGGATTGATTCCTTCTGGCTGCAAATATCTTAAAGCCAGCAGCATTCCAAAGCTCCAAATCTTTTTCCCTTGGCGATCGCTAATCGACAAAAACCCACGTCTCACTTTCGCGTCTGGATCAATCAGTAAGCCATTAGCGCCTATTTGTCCCTTAGCTTTCAACAAAGGTGAAGGTGGAACACCTGCACCAACTACTTGTTGGATACCAATTATATTGTGATAACTTTGATAAACCTTAGCTAAATCTGCGTGTCCTGGGTCTACAGGTAAATCGCGATAAATATCCAGACCAATAACTCTCGGCTTTCTCGCTTGCAATTTCACAATTAATTGAGCCAAAAGCTGATCTGGTACATAGTCTTGTCCAATTAGATTATGTAAATCTGCTTCATCAATACCAACAATCGCAATGCGATCGTCACTTGGTTCTTGCGGGCGTAAACGCATATATTGATCGAATGTTGCCCACTCCAAGAACTGCAGTAAACCAGAAAAGCGTAGTAATATGATCAATCCAGTAACACTAGGGGTAATAATCAATAAGCTACGCCATTGCCAAAGCACCTGTATCAGCTTTGTCCACATTGAACCAGACCAAAATTATTTTGTATTGTATTGTGCTAGCGCAAAATAATTGCATCGTAAACGATGTGTTACCCGTTTTGTGAGAATTGACAGAAAATCTACACATCTTTAGCCTAAGCTCTGTTAGTTTGTTTTTTTATCCCTACTTGTTAATAAGTATACTGGTGGTGATTTAGTTACATAAATACGGTAACTTTATTGATTTTATGTTGTTAAACTAATTACAATTTAAAAACTTAGGTTTTATGGAAAACTTTGTTGAGCCTTGAGCCTACTGATAAGAGGCACAAAATTCCTTTCTAATGTTAGGAGTGATAGATCAATGGGATCAATGTTTATTAGTGCCAATGATTGGCCACACATAGCATTTAGACTGGCGATGGCGCTTTTAGTAGGCTGCATGATTGGCTTTAACCGTCAGCAAGGAGGTAGACCTGCTGGCATGAGAACTTTTATGTTGGTAAGTATGGGCGCAGCATTATTTGTGATGATCCCGTTACAAGCTGAAGGTGACAGTCCTTATGCAGCTACCAATGCATTAAGTCGCACAATTCAGGGTGTAGCCACAGGTGTAGGATTTCTTGGTGCTGGATTAATTTTGCAAGAATCTCCTAGAAAATCGAATGTGCCAAAAGTCCGAGGCTTAACCACAGCCGCCTGTGTTTGGACTTCGGCAGGATTAGGTGCAGCAATTGGCTGTGGTTTATGGCAAATGGGATTATTAGGAGGGTTGCTAACGCTGATTACGCTGAGTGGAGTGAAAAAGCTCAATCGCTCATTCGTTAGCCTGGGTAGTCAAAATAAAAAGGGCAAAAGTCAGGAGTTAATCACCACTGAAGAAAATGATGATGATGATTAACATTTAGTTACAGCATGAAAATTGATTTATACAAAAAATTTTGATTTTTGACTCATTCATGGAAATCTTTCGCTGCTGACATCTAACTTTCACTATTTTGCCAAGGTGAAGTTGGTAATTGATTGACTGATTTGACAATACAACTCTCTAAATAAATGGGAACTTGTCCACAATTAGGGCATTGTGCTCTATTATCTGGTTTGCTGTCGGTTTTACCTTTGGGACGAGGCTTTGAGTTTTGTGGTGTCATAAAAACCACTTCAATAGACAGTGGTGCTTGGCATTTCTGACATTCACAAATTAATAGTTGCTCTGTAGGGCTTGTTTGATAGACTTTGAGATGTTGAGCAGGAAAGAACTGTTCTGGTGGTTCAGGCTGGTAGTGGGATTCATCAAAATTCTCAGAAATAGGTTTGGTCATGATTACTTGGGTATTTGTTGCCAGTAGCTAATGGTAGTGACCTGCAATGCTAACTCTCTTCTATGATTTTGACGTGAAATATTAAATACGCGTTAGCTGCATCTTCGTAAAATCATAAATTTATCAGCTTTTTTGTCAAGTTGCAGCCGCGATGCCTGCGGCACGCTAAGCCAACGCATTTGAGTTGATGGTATCTGCGCGATCGCAATTTCTCTATTAAGAATTTTGGCGCTTCACATCTCGTAAAAATGGGATAGGCAATTGCCCATCCCACAACAAACCTAAGTTATGCTAATCACCCTAAAAGTTGCGGGTGTGCTTTAGGTTCCAGAAGTCCAAGAATTGATGTACTCAATTTGGTCTGCTGTAAGAGTATCAATGTTAATTCCCAAAGCCTGTAATTTTAGGCGGGCAATTTCTTCATCTACTTCTCTAGGAACTGAGTGTAAACCTGGTTCGAGTTTACCTTTGTTCTTCACTAGGTATTCCACAGCTAAAGCTTGGTTAGCAAAGCTCATATCCATAACGGCGCTGGGGTGTCCTTCCGCAGCCGCCAGGTTAATCAAACGTCCTTCGCCTAGAACAATCACTGATTTACCGCTTGGCAATTTATACTCTTCAGTGAAGGGGCGTACTTGCTTAACTTCTTTAGCTTGAGCAGCCAAGTATTTCAGGTCAAGTTCAATATCGAAGTGACCGGAGTTACAAACGATCGCGCCGTCTTTCATCGCGTCGAAATGTTCACCACGAATTACGTGCTTGTTACCTGTAACTGTGATAAACAAATCACCTTGAGATGCAGCTTCTGCCATTGGCAGAACGCGGAAACCATCCATTACGGCTTCAATTGCCTTGATGGGGTCGATTTCGGTCACAATCACATTTGCACCTAAACCACGGGCGCGGAGTGCTGTACCTTTACCACACCAGCCGTAACCCACAACAACAATGGTTTTACCAGCCAGCAGAATATTGGTTGCACGGATAATCCCATCCAGGGTAGATTGTCCGGTACCGTAGCGGTTATCAAAGAAATGCTTGGTGTCAGCATCGTTAACATTGACTGCGGGGAAGGTGAGAACGCCATCTTTGAACATGGCGCGCAACCGCACAATTCCCGTTGTCGTTTCTTCAGTGGTACCAATCAAATCAGCAATTTGATGTTGGCGTTGCTGAATGAGGGTGGCAACGACATCACTACCATCATCAATAATGATGTTGGGACGATGGTCAAGCGCGATTTGGACGTGACGGTTATAAGTTTCGTTATCTTCGCCTTTTTGGGCAAAAACAGGAATTTCATGATCGACAACGAGGCTAGCAGCTACGTCATCTTGAGTTGAAAGAGGATTGCTAGCAATTAACACTGCATCTGCACCACCAGCTTTCAAAGCGATCGCTAGATGTGCGGTTTCTGTAGTTACGTGAGCACAAGCCACTAGGCGCAACCCTGCAAAGGGTTTTTCTTGAGCAAAGCGATCGCGGATTTGCCGTAAAACTGGCATTTCGCGTCCAGCCCATTCAATGCGCTGTCTTCCCAAGGGAGCGAGGGCGAGGTCTTTAACCTCGTGCTTTAATCGGGGAGAAGTTGCGGTCATCAAAAATGTCCTCTAAAAAGTCAAAAAAGGTACGCAATCTCTTACGTACTGTACTAGATTATTCCACGACTTGCCATTTTTGGCTGTAATCTCCAAAGCAAGTCAATGGCTCTTTAAACTAGCTTGACTTTTAATCAGGGGGAATGTCAACAAGGAGGGATTGGGGATTGGGGATTGGGGACTGGGGACTGGGGACTGGGGATGAGGGAGCAGAGGAAGCAGGGGTGCAGGGGAGAATAGCCATTACTCATTACCCCATGCCCAATGCCCCATGCCCAAATTTCATTTATCCTTGATCAGAGTAATATCAAAAATTCCTGTAGTTATTGCAAACAATAAACAAAGTATGATGTCATCTACCTAAAGATAGATAAGTAAGACAATTAAACACATCTACCTAAAAGGACAAATTGAACTTTAGATAGGTACATTTACTCAAATTTATTGTGGAGGATAGCTGGGCAGGTATTTGATAAAAGATGTTAAGCAAGGAGGTGTTGGAGTGCGCTTTCAATTTGTGGCGCTAATGAGTTCAATGGCGATCGCTGTTGTCTCTGTACCCAAAGCTACAGCCCAAATTCCCTTTTTACCTAGCTTGCCAACTCCTAGTAGTGTAAGTAAAGATTCAGATAATAGAATTGTCACAGGCTGGATCTATTTAGACGGTCGCAGGTTGTTCCAAATAGCAGCAAGCAGAACAAATTTCCCAGAGCGATCGCAAAATATTCAACAAAACTTGGATGAAATTAGCCAAAATTACCTACGTTCATCTGCAAAATCAGTTAATGTCCAGGTAGAAAAAGTTAACGATGTACCTGTAATTACCATTAACGGTCAATACTTGATGACCGTGACTTCCGAAGACGCGAGACTGCGTGAGGAAGATGCAACTCTTTCAGCCAATCAAATAGTAGATACATTGCAAGAAGCCTTACAAAGGGCAAAACAAGAACGGAACACGCAATTTTTAATTGACCAAGGGAAAATAGCAGCTGCGATCGCCCTCGCAATGATGGCTGCTAGTTGGGGTGTATATTGTTGGCAACGTCGTTCTCAAAAAGATGTTGTCAAACAGCCTACCCTCCCGACTTCTCGCCAAACCCAACCAATCACCACACAACTCAATCAACAGCAAAATCGGCATTTACACGAAGTCAAAAAACGCCTATTTCAGCTAACTCAAGCTGGAATTTGGGGTGGCGGTACATTCATGATTTTGGGGCTATTTCCCTACACCAGAGTTCTGCAGTTAGGAATTCTCTCAGCTGCTCAAATTCCTCTGAGATTAGGGATTGTCGCACTGGGAACTTACGTAGTGATTCGTTTTAGTTACGCGCTGATTGACCGTTTTACCTCCACTCTTATCAGCAGTGGTGCTTTATTCGCCTCCGAAACTTCTGAACGGTTGCAACTAAGGGTTTCTACTTTTTCAGGTGTAACTAAAAGTATTGCCACAATTACCTGTGTGGCGGTTGGCTTTTTGTTAGGGTTAATCGCTTTGGGGATAGATATCCTGCCCTTATTAGCTGGTGCTAGTTTAGTGGGTGTCGCCGTTTCCCTAGCGTCGCAAAACCTGATCAAAGATGCGATAAACGGCTTTTTGATTATTTTAGAAGACCAATACGCCTTAGGTGATGTGATTAACGTTGGCACAGTAGGCGGCTTAGTAGAGAATTTAAATTTGCGGATGACCCAAGTTCGTGACTCCGAAGGACGCTTAATCACCATTCCCAACAGTGAAATTAAAATTGTCGCCAATCTTTCTAGCCGTTGGTCAAGGGCAGATTTAACCATTCCCGTAGACTACCAAGCTGATATTGACGAAGTTTTGAAATTAATTACTACTGTTGCCTTAGAGATGGATGAAGATCCACTATGGAAACATCAGATAGTAGAAACACCAAAAGTTTTAGGAGTTGATAACTTTGGCGATCGCGGTTTAATTATTCGTGTTTGGATCAAAACACAACCACTCAAACAATGGGATGTAGCGCGAGAATACCGCCGCCGTCTTAAAATCGCCTTCGACCAAGCCGGAATTGCGATTCCTGTTCCCCAACAGGCAATTTGGATTAATGATGTGCAATTGCAGCAACTCCAAGAGAATGGTAAAGCTAATTAATTAGGGAATGGGGCATGGGGCATTGGGCATGGGACATTGAGAGTGCTGAGTTCTGAGTTCTGAGTCAAGAGTTAAAAGTTATTTTCCTCATCTCCCTCATCCCCAGTCCCCATTACCCAGTCCCCAATCCCCTTATAATCAAAATATGGAACAACAACCGATACAAGTAATTGGAGGTGGACTAGCTGGGACAGAAGCAGCTTGGCAAATTGCCCAGGCTGGTTTGCCAGTGATTCTGCATGAAATGCGTCCCAGTCGCTTTAGCCCTGCCCACCATACAGAACATGTTGCAGAATTAGTATGTAGCAATTCCTTTGGCGCAATGGCAAGCGATCGCGCTACGGGATTATTACATGAAGAATTGCGGCAGCTAAATTCCATTGTCATCGCCAAAGCTGATGAACACTCCGTTCCCGCAGGTGGTGCGCTGGCTGTAGATAGAGGCCAATTTAGCCAAGATTTAACCGAAACATTATCTCGTCATCCTTTAATTGAATTTCGCCGGGGTGAAGTTCCTGCCATTCCTGAAGGTATTGTGGTTTTGGCAACTGGCCCCTTAACTAGTCCCGATTTGGCAGAAGATATCCGTCGCTTAACAGGGATGGAATATCTCAGCTTTTTTGATGCTGCTAGCCCAATTGTTGTAGGAGAATCGATTAACCGCGATATTGCTTTTATGGCTTCTCGCTATGACAAAGGCGAAGCGGCTTATCTCAACTGTCCCCTGAATAAAGAGCAATATCTGCATTTTTGGGAAGAACTCCGCAAAGCTGAACAAACAGAATTAAAGGATTTTGAACGAGAAACAGCGAAATTCTTTGAAGCCTGTCTCCCCATTGAAGAACAAGCTTTGCGGGGGGAAGATACGATGCGATACGGCCCCCTCAAACCAGTGGGGTTATCTGATAGCCGTACCGGAGAACGTCCTTACGCTGTGGTACAGTTGCGCCAAGAAGATAAAGCTGGTCAACTTTGGAACATGGTTGGCTTCCAAACAAATCTGCGTTGGGGTGAGCAAAAGCGAGTATTTAAATTAATTCCTGGTTTAGAAAATGCCGAATTTGTGCGGTTGGGAGTGATGCACCGCAACACCTTTATTAATGCGCCTCAATTGATGTATCCCACTCTGCAATTTAAACAGCGTCCCACTTTACTAGCGGCCGGACAATTAATTGGTACTGAAGGCTACACCGCCGCGGCTGCGGGTGGGTGCTTGGCGGGAATTAATGCTGCGAGATTGGCTTTGGGCAAAGAGACTTTAACTCTACCACCGACAACCATGATGGGTGCGCTGTTTGAGTTTATCAGTTCCGCCTCCCCCAAACACTTCCAACCCATGCCGCCTAACTTCGGTATTTTCCCGGAATTAGGTGTAAAAATCAAGAATAAACAAGAGCGTTATGGACGTTACCGCGATCGCTCTTTGACTGACTTAGTAAACTGGAAGCTTGCAATGTGAAGAGCAATGTATAGATGACATCTTCATCACTGTAATGTTCTCTGTTAAGGGTTTAGGAAGTTGAGCGTTCCTAAACCCTTTTCTTAGCCTGAAGCTTGTCTTTATGAATTCTTTACATAAATCACTGTTTTTTCTATAGAAGTTTAATTTAAAGTTTGATACTATCCTATCGACAGTACTGATACTGATATTTTTTTTGACCGAGAGTAAGAAATCCTCTCAGTTATTTTTCAGGGGAATAGCTATCAGAAGCATCTAACACTAATCATTACTGATATAGGACTCCTATTTGATTTTTGAAAAAGCTCCGTACATCTGAAGAGTTGGAAAATCAAAGGTAGTGTGTTGAATAAACCACTTCTTCCATCCATTTCAAATGTGAGAACGAAGGAATCAAGGCGCAAAAACGTCGAACCCATGTTTTGGCTTGTAACCAAATATCCTCGATGGGATTTTGTTCTGGGC
>NZ_JACJPX010000137.1 GCF_014696315.1 Calothrix membranacea FACHB-236 | reverse complement strand
ATGGGGGAGATGAGGGAGATGGGGGAGATGAGGGGGATGAGGGGGATGAGGGGGATGAGGGAGATGAGGGAGAAATAAATAATTTTTGAATTTTGAATTCCCCTTAGGGGTTTGGCTGGCTTTTTGAGCGAGGATTCGCTAAACTCACAAGATTAATTTAAAACTTAAGCTATTAACTACTGTGGCGAACAAAATACAACTTATAGATAGGCTCAAATTGGGTTTGGCGGTGTCAGTCGCAAAAGGTGTGACATTTATGGTGCGATCGCTCCGCCTGGGTGCTGCTAGTGTATTACCAGGCTCTATTGCTCGGCGGATTGAACCGAAGCTGTTACAGTTATTGAGTCAGCAGGTGAAAAAAGGCGCGATTCTCATTGCTGGTACTAATGGTAAAACTACTACATCGCTGCTGTTACGGGAAATTTTAGAACGCCAAGGCTACCGTGTTGCTCATAACTCTACAGGCGCAAATTTGGAAAATGGGCTGATGACTGCGCTGATGGATAACACTAACATCCTGGGTAGCTTGGATGTTGACTTTGCCATTTTAGAAGTTGATGAAAATATCTTACCCAGGGTTTTAGCGCCGATTCAGCCAAAGCTAATTCTGTGTTTAAACTTATTCCGCGACCAACTCGACAGGTACGGGGAAGTCGATACTATTAGTAAGCGGTGGGGAAAGGCGATTGCAACTTTATCACCTGACACTATCGTAGTGGCAAATGCTGATGACCCAACAATTTGCTATCTCGGTCAACAATTAACCCAACAACGAGTCTCCTTTTTCGGTTTGAGTGAACCGGAACATTATTTAGAAGCAATTCCCCATGCTGTAGATTCTATTTATTGCCCTAGATGTGGGAAGGCTTTAGACTACAAAGGCGTTTACTTATCCCACATGGGTGAATATAGCTGTTCTAATTGCGGCTTTAGTAGAAGTCAACCGAGCCTGAATAGTAGCGAATGGCCGCAAATTTTGGTGGGTTTATATAACAAATATAATACCTTAGCTGCTGCCACTGCTGCCCAAGAATTAGGAGTTGATGCAGTCACTATCCGCGAGACAATTCCCAATTTCCAAGCAGCTTTTGGTCGTGCAGAAGAGTTAGAAATTAACGGCAAAAAAGTACGGATTCTATTATCAAAAAATCCTGTTGGGACGAATGAAACTATTCGTGTAGTTACAGAAAGTGCTGATAAAACTACTTTGCTAGTATTAAACGACCGAGTACAAGATGGCGAAGATGTGTCTTGGATTTGGGATGTAGATACAGAAAAATTAGTTCAGCGTGGGGGGACTTTAGTAGTAAGTGGCGATCGCGCTTATGATATGGCTTTACGTCTACGCTACAGTGACCCCAATCCTGCCCAAAATTTTAACCTGATTGTGGAAGAAGATTTACGTCAGGCAATTAACACCGCCTTAGAGCGTACACCCAACAACGAAACGCTACATATTTTACCTACATATACAGCGATGTTGAATGTGCGCGAAGTATTAACAGGACGCAAGATTTTATAAATTGGTCACGGAGAGACGCGATGAATCGCGTCTGTACAAGATTTCCCAATCCCCAATCCCCAATACTATGAGTTATCAAATTACAATTGGTTGGTTATATCCGACGCTAATGAGTACCTATGGCGATCGCGGTAATGTCATTACTATAGAACGCCGCGCTCAATGGCGGGGATTCAGCGTTAAGGTTGTTCCTTTGGATCAAAATGCGACAGCAGAGGATATTAAATCTGTTGATTTAATTGTCGGTGGTGGCGCACAAGACCGCCAGCAAGAAATTGTCATGCGCGATTTGCAAGGTGCAAAAGCTGATGCGATGCGTGAACAAATAGAAAATGGCACACCAGGAGTATTTACTTGTGGTTCGCCGCAGTTGTTAGGTCATTATTACGAACCCGGTCTAGGACAACGCATTGAAGGTTTAGGAATATTAGATTTAGTCTCAGTCCATCCTGGTGAAAATACTAAACGCTGTATCGGTAACTTAGTAATTGAAGTTACAGCTTCTCGCCTAGCGCAGGATTTAAAAGCGATGACGGGTAGTACACCATATTTGGTTGGCTTTGAAAATCACGGCGGACGTACCAAGCTGGGAAAAGTTGAAGCCTTAGGAAAAGTAGTTTACGGCTTAGGCAATAACGGTGAAGATGGGACTGAGGGAGCATTTTATCAGAATGCGATCGCAACCTATTCTCACGGCCCCTTGTTACCCAAAAATCCCTTTGTTGCAGATTGGTTAATTCAAACAGCATTGCGCTTGAAGTATCAACAGCCAATTACCTTGGAACCTTTAGATGATACCTTGGCTATGCAAGCACGGGAAGCCATGTTTAAGCGGTTGAAAGTAAGTTTACCAACACCTGCTGCGGCTAACGCTTAAGCAGTTACTTAAACAAACGTGGCTGTCCAGATCCCCGACTTTTTCAAAAAGTCGGGGATCTAAATCTTGCTAAAGTCTTTAACGTAGCACCGAAAACTTCAAATGGTGTCGTAACCGCTTGAAAAACAAGTATGAACATTGATAAACGCTGGAGTGTATACGACCGCTACAGTAATAGCATTTATATAACTGAAGAAAGATGGGAACACATTATTGACCCAGAAAACCATCCTGAGATGGAAGAATGTGAGGATAAACTTAGAGAAACTATTCGTTCTGGTCGTCGGACTCAAGACTCATTAAATCCACAAAAATATCGTTACACTAAAGTTTTTGATGATTTACCCTTTGGCAATACCCACATAGTTGCTATTGTTCTGTGTCGCTTTCAACAAGGGGAATCAGGTCAGCCTATACCTAATAACTACGTAGTCACAGCATACCAAAAGGTGATGGGTTAAAGATTATGAGCCAGTCCAGTATTAAATATGATGAAGCAAGCGATACATTAACTGTTTGCTTTGAACCAGGTTCACCAGCAACAGGAATAGAATTGACAGATCATATTCTGTTGCGAATTAATCAACAAGAATGCAAAGCGGTAAGTATAACTTTTTTGGAATATTCAGTGTTAGCGCAAAAAACAGAAATGGGAACCCGCAGTTTTCCCCTGACTGGCTTATCTGAAATCTCCAGCGATCTCAAGGAGAAAGTTTTGAATATTTTGTTGACTCCTCCTGTATCCGATGTTTTACAGCTTTCTGCTTATACAGTATCTCTGGTAGAAACTATTCCTATTGTTTCACTCCAGCCCATACTTGTGGAAATGACCAAAGTCAGTGCTTAACGGTTTATTACCACGATCTATAAGGTGCGATCGCTCTCTGATGATACGCACCCTAAAAAAATACAGTTCAAATAAGATTATTCGGTTGTGGAAACAGCTAGCTCAATTGGGGGATTCTCCCCCAAACCCCCGATTGGGGGACGGTTGCGTCCCCCAAACCCCCTCCAAAATTATTGTTGAGTTGTTTGTTGAGTAACTAGTACCGCCGTGAATTCAAAATTCAAAATTCAAAATGAATACAGCATAGGCGTTTCATTGATTTGGAATGGGTGGTTTATTTCCGCCGACTTGTACTAGTTTTTTGGTTTGGTTGTCAATTAATTTTCTTAACCCAAGCGTATTGCACCCTAAAATACTGATGCGATCGCACGTTAGTTATTTTTCCACTCAAAAATCAAGTTTACAACTCGTGAATCAAGTTCACAAACTCGTGCATCAAGTTTACGACTCGTGAATCAAGTTCACGAACTCATGAATCAAGTTCACGAACTCGTGCATCAAGTTTACAACTTGTGAATCAAGTACACGAACTCGTGCATCAAGTTTACAAATCGTGCATTAGCGTCACAATCGATAAACCTGCTAATATGAACAAATTTATGTAAATATATGCTCAAACTTGTGCTGGCTAATTGGCACAAGTTATAGGTTATTCTAGCTGGCATTTACAGTTGACACAGAACAGCCCCGAATTAAAGTTTCAGAAGGCGATCGCAAGCGAATATTAGAATGGTTAAATGCTGAATCTGTATTTTTGCTTAATTTATCGTTTCCCAAACCTTAAAGAGATATGAAAAAATTGAGCAAAAATATAAATTTCTGATAAAGGCAGTTGCAATCCCAAGCTTTGATTAGCAATATTTTTCTGGGATGTAAGCTCAAAAGCTACTTGCTTAAAGGCTTTGAGCTACTTCTGAGTCTAAATTATCAATTGCTAAAAATTTGATTGTTGTAGATTTAATAGCTGCCCTTTTTCCAAGAGTGTGTAAGTATTATTTTGGCTTGAATGGCTCAACTGAGTTTGCTAAGGCAGCTTAGTGCCTAAGTTCCAAATGAGGGAAACCTCTACTGGGGCTTCTTTCCTTTTGACGCTGATGCAATGCCTATGGCGGGCTATGCCTACGCGAAAATCTAGACCTGTACACGGAAGACTGGCTAATGACATCGGATATACTGATGACACCGGAAAAAATTTTCTTAGACGGAAAAACTTATATTCCAGCAGAACAATTACCTATCCCGGAGTGGCCTTGTGTTGTAAGTGAAAGACCACAACCAACGCTGACGGTCAAAGATGATGATTTATTTTTTATCACAGATACGATTGGGAACATTTCTGGATGCTCCCTGAACGATGGCAATCCCAGCATGGGGTTGTTTTGCTGTGATACGCGTTTTTTGAGCCGCCTAGAGTTGCAGATTGAAGGGCGATCGCCTGTTTTACTCAGCAGTACTGCGGATAAAGGATTTGCACTCTCGGTTCTTTGTACTAATCCCAGAATTGATGAACGCCTCAAAGCTGATACTGTGGGGATACGTCGCGAACTGGTGCTGAATGGCGCACTATTTGAAGAAATTGAAGTATCCAACTACAGCACAACTACCGTTAGTTTTGAACTGAGTATTAGCTTTGATGCCGATTTTGTGGATTTATTTGAAGTGCGTGGCTATGGCAGAGACAAGCGCGGTAGGCTGTTACGCTTAGTAGAGCCAACGCCAGATGACGCAACATCGGCTGATGGTGGTTCACCGCTACCAACTCAACCTATGATGGTGCGGGATGAATCCTTAACCCTTGCCTATCAAGGTTTGGATGGTTTGGTGATGGAATCCCGGATTAATTTCCAGCATCGGCAACCAGACTATTTTAAGGGTTACACTGCGGTGTGGCAGCTAGAGTTAGCTTCTCACGAAACCCAAAAATTGGCTTATCGGGTGAATATGTTGCGAAACAATCAGCCGAGTTCAACTGTCAGTGCGGCGGTGACTTTAGGACAAGCCAAAGCTGCTGAATTAATGGAAGAAAAGCATTGGGTGCAACAAATTACCCGCATCAGTTCCGATAAAAGCACTTTTAACCGAGTGATTGAACGGGCGGAACAAGATATGTATTTGTTGCGCCAGTCTTTTGGCAAGAATAAGACTGTTTCGGCTGGTGTACCTTGGTTTTCGGCATTGTTTGGGCGAGATTCTATCATTACAGCTTCCCAAACTTTGATGTTAAATCCCCGCATCGCCAAAGAAACCTTGACGCTATTAGCGACATACCAAGGCAAAGTTGACGACGAGTGGCGCGAAGAAGAACCAGGAAAGATTTTACACGAGTTGCGCTTAGGGGAAATGGCAAGGTGTCAGGAAATCCCCCACACACCTTACTACGGTACAGTTGATGCCACGCCCCTATGGCTGATGCTTTATGCTGAATATTATGCCTGGACGCACGATCAAGAAACATTAGAGCAGCTTTGGCCCAATGCTTTAGCCGCAATGGATTGGGTTGACCGCAACACTAAAGAAACTAGCTACTTGAGCTACTATCGTAAATCCAAACGCGGTCTGGCTAACCAAGGGTGGAAAGATTCTGGCGACTGTATTGTAGACCATAAGGGAGAGTTAGCTAACGGCCCGATCGCTCTTTGTGAAGTGCAAGCTTATGTCTATGCAGCGAAAATGCGCCTGGCTGAAATAGCACGGATGAAAAAGCGCCTGGACTTAGCAGATCGTTGGTTAGAGGAAGCGAAAAATCTCAAGATGCGGTTTAACCGAGATTTCTGGATAGAAGACCAAGATTTCTGCGCCTTGGCGTTGGATGGTGACGGTAAACAAGTAGATAGTATTACCTCAAACCCTGGCCATTGTTTGCATTTGGGCATCTTTACCCCCGAAAAAGCCTACAGCGTCGCGGAACGGTTACGCGCCCCAGATATGTTTAATGGTTGGGGGATTCGCACACTCAGCAGTTTATCGCCAGCTTATAACCCAATGGGCTATCACATCGGTTCAGTGTGGCCCCATGATAACGCCATCATTGCAATGGGATTGCGATCGCTGGGTTTAATCGATCAAGCTTTAGAACTCTTCCAAGGTTTGTTTGATATGACTACCCAACAACCATATCAACGTCCCCCTGAACTGTTCTGTGGTTACGAACGCAACGGTGATAATGCGCCTGTACAGTATCCTGTCGCTTGTACTCCCCAAGCTTGGGCGACTGGTAGTATCTTCCAACTACTGCAAATGATCGTCAACCTCGTTCCTGACGCGCAAAATAACTGCTTGCGAATCATCGATCCGGCTTTACCAGAGTCAATCAATCGCCTTTCCCTGCATAATTTGCACGTCGGCCCTACCGTCCTCGATTTAGAATTCGAGCGTTCTGGTAGCACTACCGCTTGTCGTGTCGCCAAAAAACGCGGCAATTTACGAGTGGTGATTGAAGCTTAGGGCATGGGGCATGGGGCATGGTAAAGAGTTACCAATTGTTTTATGAAGCTGCATAGAATTCGATCCCCCCTAACCCCCCTTAATAAGGGGGGAAGCAGAAAAATCTATCAAAGTCCCCCTTTTTAAGGGGGATTTAGGGGGATCTAGATATTTGCAACTTCACATTAAATTGGTATTAGCAATGCCCCATGCCCTGTTAGGAAATGGTATAATCCATCGCGGCGAAATCTAAGCAATTATCAATCTAAGTGTGATAAATATTACTTTAAGATTTAATTGTGACTTCTGCCTTTAGATAGAAGTTGACTGTATCTAAAGTTAGGTACTTTATTAACAAGTTTTGCTCTAATGCTGGAAGATTATTGTGGTGTCTAAGGATTACAAGTAATTGGAGAGGTAACTATTGTTGCTTGCTGATTAACCTTGTAATCCTTTTATGTTTTCTTCTCAATTTTGAGCCTGGGAAATTATACCAATTTGCAAAAATGGGCAAAGGGGAAAGGTGAAAGGGAAAATACAAATCCTTTCCCCCTTTTACCCTTCCCCTTTTATCCCTTCCCCGTCAAGTATTAAAATCCCCTAAGCGCGTGCTAATAAAGGTGCAGCAGCTAGTAGGGTTTTAGTATAAGGATGTTGAGGATTAGCAAAAATTCGCTTTGTGGGGCCGAGTTCAACAATTTGTCCGCCATTCATTACCGCAATGCGATCGCATAAAAATCTCGCTAACCACAAGTCATGGGTGATAAACAAGTATGTTAACTCAAACTCTTCTTTTAATTGCAACATCAACTCTAATACTTGCGATTGCACGCTAGCATCTAACATACTCACGGGTTCATCGCAGATTAATAGTTTAGGACGGGTAATTAAAGCGCGGGCGATCGCTACCCGTTGCTGTTGTCCACCAGATAAATCTGAGGGGTAACGCTGATAATATACTTCTGCTGGTGTTAACCCGACTTTTTCCAGCATCCACAACACTTGTTCTTTGGCTTTCGTCGCATCAGCCAAGTTGTGAATTAATAACGGATCGCCAATACTTTGTCCCACTGTCATCGCTGGATTGAGACAAGCGTGGGGATCTTGAAACACCATCTGCATTTGTCGCCGTGAGGAACGAATTTCTTGACGCGATAAGGTGGTTAATTCTTGTCCTAAAAATTCGACTTTACCAGCAGTGGGACGAATAAGTTGCAAAATTGTCCGTGATAGAGTGCTTTTACCGCAACCGGATTCTCCGACTAAGCCTAAAATTTCACCTGGGTATAGTTCTAAGTTAATCCCATCTACAGCTTTAATGGTTTGGTTTTGTGCTTTGAATATACGTTCAATAAAATTTGGTTCGATAGTGTAATGCTGCTTGAGTTCCGTAATCTTCAAGATGGGGTTTTGCGCGGGAATATCTTCGCTTCCTAATCCCCAATCTTCATTGGCGATATCATCAACAGCTTGAATATGCAAAGCCGCTTGTAACAGCGATCGCGTATATTCATGTTGAGGCTGGCGAAATACTGACTCTGTAGAACCCATCTCTACCATTTTGCCTTGGTACATTACGCCAATGCGATCACAGTACTCGGCAACCATTGCTAAATCGTGAGAAATTAACAATAGCCCCATATTTTCTTCCGCACATAGGCGGGTTAATTCCTGCAAAATTTGGGCGGAGACGGTGACATCTAAGCTGGTAGTCGGTTCATCAGCCACAATTAACTTTGGGTTGAGAAGTAAAGCCAAAGCTATAGCTACCCGTTGACGCATCCCACCGCTAAACTCATGGGGATACTGATTCCAGCGACTCGCGGGAATTTTTACCTTTTCTAAAGTTGCGATCGCTTTTTCTTTGGCTTGTTTTTTTGATAATTCTGGTGAATGTGCCTGAAGGGTTTCTATACAATGATTACCAATAGTCATCAACGGATCTAGGCGCGTCATCGGATCTTGGAAAATCAGCGCCACCACTTCCCCGCGAAACTTCCGCATTTCTTGAGGCGTTAAATCAAATACTTTTTTACCTAGAAAATTTACGTTCCCTTCAATCCGGCTAGATGAAGGCAATAAACGCATAACAGCCCTTCCCAGAGTTGATTTACCGCAACCTGACTCTCCCACCAGCCCCATTCTTTCGCCAGCTTGCAGTGTAAAAGATACATCATCAACCGCCCAATTGAGTTCTTCTTCGCTAGACTGAGGATAGGCAACTCGCAGATTTTCGACACAGAATAAGGCTTCACTCATATTTTTATATATTCAACCCTGAGCTAGCAGCTTTTATAATTGCAAATTTACGCTAGTCTAGCAGATGATTGGGGGTTGGGGATTGGGGATTGGGGATTGGGGATTGGGTAATGGGAAGTTCCTTAGTGCTAGGGCTGAAGCTTTTATGTGGCAATTTTTTGCCTTTAGGTTATAACTTTAACCCTTAATGCTCAAAGGTTTTGCCTTTAGGTTACAACATTAACCCTTAACCCTGCACGATGTTGCATGAAAGTTATAACTTTAACCCTTAATGCTCAAAGGTTTTGCCTTTAGGTTACAACATTAACCCTTAACCCTGCACGATATTGCATTAAAGTTATAACATTAAGGCTTAACCCTGCACGATGTTGCATGATTTATACCAATTTGAAAAAAGAGGGCGACAGATTGTAGGGGCAAGGGCACTGCCCATAGGTGTCAACTTAAGCTAAAAGCTATATACGACGCGTGTTGTACAAATACCTCGCGCCCTCATCCCCTAACCCCTTCTCCCTGAGGGAGAAGGGGAATTGAATCTCTTGCTCCCATCTCCCTGAGGGAGAGGGGCTGGGGGTGAGG
>NZ_JACJPX010000136.1 GCF_014696315.1 Calothrix membranacea FACHB-236 | reverse complement strand
AAAGCTGTTTGGATTAGTCAAAACCAGGCGTAAGCGCCATCGAGAGATTGACGCTTACACCCAACAAATTTGGGCTTTATCTTCTTAAGTTGACACCAATGGGCATTGCCTTGCCCTCTAGAATATATTGATGTGTCGCAAACATTATTTGAATTGGTATTACTTTATAAATATTCTCTTACTGCGGAAACGCTATATACATTTGTAGTAGCACTGCCAGCTAAAACAGTGCTACTACTAAAGTTTGTTATTGATATATGACTGTCTCTAGCCCCCCTAGTCCCTAGTCCCTAGTTCCTAGCCTCTTCTCCTGTTTGGGCTTTGTGATAGTAAAGCTACCAACATGGTAGTTAAACACAGCAATCGTAGTCGAAGAGCAAATTTCTAAGAAATGTTATCTGTAGCGAGAACGTTGTCTACGACTTTGCTTGTGTCTTGCAACTGCTTTGCGCTTCTCTTTCTCTAAAGGCGTTTCAAAGTGACGCTTTTTACGCATATCTTGGAAAATTCCTGCTTTGGAAACTTCCCGCTTAAATCTTCGTAAAGCTGATTCAATACCTTCGTTCTCTCCTAAAACTACTTGGGTCATTCTCATTCCTCCTGAATGTGGATGAATAGACAAAAATAAAATTTTCCAGCAGAATTGAGCCTTTGTCCTTATCTGCTGGAGACTCTAGATTTTAAGTTTTCAGCGCCAGGCTTAGTAGCGGCGATTATTACGGTTATTGTTATTCCAGCCACCACGAGAAGCAGGGCTTCTTTCTTCACGAGGTTTAGCTTTGTTGACTTTCAAATCACGTCCCATCCACTCTGCACCATCTAGAGCTTCAATCGCAGCTACTTCTTGAGCATCTGTGTCCATTTCCACAAACGCAAAGCCACGTGGACGGCCGGTTTCACGGTCTGTAGGTAGTTGAACGCGATTCACCGTTCCGTATTCAGCGAAAGCTCTCTTCAGGTCATCTTCTGTAACCTGATAGGATAAATTCCCAACATAAATAGACATGATTTGTCTCCGAATCCAGATAGTGTAGAGACTTAAATTCGGAGAGACGCTTTAGAGAAATCAAAACGAATAACTCAACCGAAAATAATCCTTATATCCACGAGTATAGCACAGCAATTGAAAATTCACTCCTACGGAGTGTGATTTTCAATGTATAAATTTAGAGCCCAGCAACAAAAGCTTTTATTTATAAAGATATTTTTGTGCTTAATATATTATTACATTTTTGGGGATTTTTTCAACATAATTATTGTGGATATTTTCAAGGCTTATTCCTTTTGCATCGTTTCCCTACTGGAATTGGGCATAAACTGGCGATCGCCTGTAATTGTAAAGTTGTGAATATAGGCTACCAAAGTATAATTTGACTGAGAATTAAGCAAAATTTTTGTTTAAACTAGTCTCGCTGCTGAGTAAATTAAAAGCTAAATTTTGATGATAATTATTGATGATTTTTTTATAAAAGTAAGGTGGATATATTACCCACCTTACTGTTTTATTTGGCTATGTTTTTAGCATTAAGCTATGGTCACTTCTGGTGATAGGTAAACATCTTGAATGGCGTGAAATAATTTCACCCCTTCTTCAAAGGGACGTTGAAACGCTTTCCGTCCAGAAATTAAACCAGTACCACCTGCACGTTTATTAATTACAGCGGTGCGAACTGCTTCGGCAAAATCATTTTTACCAGACGCACCACCAGAGTTAATTAATCCTGCACGTCCGCAGTAGCAATTCAGTACTTGGTAGCGTGTCAGGTCAATGGGGTGGTCGGTTACTAAGTCTGTGTAAATTCGCTCGTTGGTTTTACCGTAAGACTCGCCTGTTGCTTTGGCTACAGCCGCGTAACCATGATTATTTTCTGGTAACTTCTGCTTAATAATGTCTGCTTCAATTGTGACACCCAAATGATTTGCTTGTCCTGTGAGGTCAGCGGCTAGATGATAGTCTTTATCTTGCTTGAAAGCGTTATTTCGCAGATAGCACCAGAGAATAGTTGCTAACCCCAATTCATGGGCGTATTTAAAAGCTTGGCTAATTTCCTGAATTTGTCGAGTTGATTGTTCAGAACCAAAATAAATTGTCGCACCAACAGCTGCTGCACCCAAATTCCAAGCTTGTTCGACATCAGCAAACAAAACCTGATCGAATTGATTGGGGAAAGTCAAAAGTTCGTTATGATTTAGTTTGACTATGAAGGGTATTTTGTGAGCATATTTCCGCGAAACACTGCCCAATACACCTAAAGTTGTAGCAACAGCATTACAACCTCCAGCTATTGCTAAACGCACAATATTTTCTGGATCAAAATAAATCGGATTGGGCGCAAACGATGCTCCGGCTGAATGTTCAATACCTTGGTCTACTGGCAGAATTGAGAGATAGCCAGTATATGCTAAACGACCAATAGAATAAAGTTGTTGGAGATTACGCAATACTTGCGGATTGCGATCGCTGTTTAGCCAAACTCGATCCACAAAGTCTGGCCCCGGTAAATGCAATAAATCTTGAGAAACTTTTGCTTTGTAGGTGAGCAGGTCTTCTGCTTCTTTACCTAAAAACGATTCGATAGAACTACCTGCTAAAAGCGTTGCAGTCATGATTTATTCCTCAAAAATTGAGTAAATGACCTTGCTTTTAAGATAACACTCTTATTATTTATAACTGATTACGCAAGTGTGAATTAAATATGCTTTTAATTCTAGATTTTTCCTATTTCTTCAGAGCGATCGCATTTAATTATGATATAAAGAAATTGACTTTTGGCAATATGCCTTTAGATATATATCCTTCGCAATAATTATTAAGCGTAAATCTCACCATTATCTTTGATGTATATCAATAAGGATAAAAACTTTCTATAATTTCTTCCCAGCTTTTCCCCCTTCCCCATATATGAATGACAACCACCCACCAGAACATATACAGATTAACAACGATCGCGCTTTACAACAACTAGCTTGGGCGCTAGAAGCTTCCGTGGGGCAGTTTAAGCTAATTTTGGCCAAGTGCAACTATACTAACTTGCGCGATCGCCTTCTCGCACAATTACCAAAAATCTGTCGGGTGGAAATCAGCATTTTAACTATCCGACAAACTAACAGAACGCTGTACAGCGCTATCCGTGAGGAGTTTGCAGGAAAATTACCAGCTTGCTTAATGGTGATTGGTTTAGAGGATGTGCAAGATTTACCGCAGATGCTGAGTTCTGCAAATCAGGTGCGGGAAGAATTTCGCAAGCATTGTCCTTTCCCGTTGGTGTTGTGGATTAATGATGAAGTTCACAAGCAACTGATGCAAGTTGCGCCTGATTTGGAAAGTTGGGCGATCACCAGAAACTTTGCTATTTCCAAACAAGATTTAGTTGCTTTTTTACAAAAAACTGCTGATCAGTGGTTTAGTAATAACTTGACATTGAGTTTAGCTGGATATCGCAGGTTAGAAGCAGAACTTCAAGCCGCCCAGAGAGAATTGCTGGAGGAAACCGAACTTAACAGCTTAGAAATTCAGGCTGATATCGGATCATTGCTGGGGTTAATCAAACAAGTTAATCATCAACTAGATGCGGCGCTAGAACATTATCAAACAGCGCTCACACTTTGGCAAAAAACTAATAATTTAGAACGGCAAGTTAAGATTCTTGGCAATATAGCTTTGTGTTATTACCTCAAAGCTGTCAAATTTTTAGATATTAATAATTATAATTGGCAAAAAACTCAAGATTATTTACAACAATATATAGACTTACTCGCTGAAATCCAAAATCCGCAGTTAATTGCTGATGCCATCGAACAACTAGGTGATATTCTCCGTGATGTGAGGATTTGGCAGCAGTTTCAAAACTTGGCAGACCAGCTAAAAACTTTTGCCCAGCAAGCTTTAGTCATACATCAAGCTAACAATCAACCTAGAGAATTAGCCAAAGATTATGGTTTTTTAGCCGAAGTAGCCCTTGTGCAAAAATCTTGGCATGAGGCGAATGATTTTATTCAGCAAGCATTGCAAATTTGGTCAGCTATTCCTCATGTAGAGTCAGGGTTATTATCTGAATTACCTGAAAAATTGATTGCTGCTCATGATTTCAGCTTATATCAATTTATCCTGGCGCTTTCCCAATACCATTTAGGGCAAATTCAAGACGCAATTACTAGCTTAGAAGCTGCTAAAAATCATACTAATCCGCTCAAAGACCTCAAACTTTATATCCAAATTCTCGATTATCTACAGCGACTTTATTTTGAACAGCAAGAATATGCCAAAGCTTATGAAATTAAACAACAGCAGCGTTCCGTTGAGCAACAATTTGGCTTACGGGCGTTTATTGGTGCTGGACGTTTAGGCTCAACCAAGCAAGTATTTGCAGAAACAGTAGAGTCAGCCACCTTAAAAGAGAATATTGCCCCAGAAATCGCCGCTTCTGGTCGTTTACTGGATGTAGAACGCTTAATTGAGCGCATCGGTCGCCCTGATTATAAGTTGATTGTCATTCATGGGCAATCGGGTGTAGGTAAAAGTTCCTTAATTAACGCGGGATTGGTTCCAGCTTTAAAACAAAAAGCCATTGGTATTCAAGATAACTTACCTGTTGTCATGCGCTTTTATAGCCACTGGGAAGAAGAGTTGGGAAGAGTGATGATGGAGGCGCTGCGGGAGAGGAGGGATGGGGGGGGTGGAGGAGATGAGGGAGATGAGGGGGATGAGGGAGTGGAAAGTTTGAGTTTGGAAGTTCAAGCTTTAGCCTTAGAACAAGAAACGCCGAGTTCGGAACATGAAAGGCCGAGTTCAGAACAAGAAACTTCTCGTTTGGAAGATGAAAGACCGAGTTCGGAACATGAAAGACCAAGTTCAGAACATGAAAGGCCGAGTTCGGAACATGAAAGACCAAGTTCAGAACATGAAACTTCTCGTTTGGAACGCGAAACGCCGAGTTCGGAACATGAAACTTCTAGTTCGGAACATGAAACTTCTCGTTTGGAACATGAAACGCCGAGTTCAGAACATGAAACTTCTCGTTTGGAACATGAAAGACCGAGTTCAGAACATGAAACTCCGAGTTTATATCCTCAAACCTCCCCTTCCTCATCCCCCTCATCCCCCTCATCTCCCTTATCTTCCTCATCCCTATCCCCCTCATCCCCCTCATCTCCCCCATCTCCCTCATCTCCTCTCAACTTACTCGCTCAATTACGGAAAAATGAAGCAAAAAACCTCCGCACTGTGTTAATTTTTGACCAATTTGAAGAATTTTTCTTCACTTACCCTGAACCAGCCCAGAGGCGACAATTTTTTGAGTTCTTGGGAGAATGTTTTAATGTTCTGTCTGTGAAAGTAATCCTGTCGTTGCGGTTAGATTACTTGCATTATTTGCTGGAATGCAACGATTTGCCCAATATGCAGATTATTAATAATGATATTCTCAGCAAAAATGTGCTTTATAAGTTGGGCAATTTCTCACCAATTGATGCGAAATCAATTATTCAGCGCTTAACTGAGAATACCAGCTTTCGGTTAGAACCTACGTTAGTTGAGCAACTAGTAAAAGATTTAGCCAGTGAACTAGGGGAAGTGCGCCCGATTGAATTACAAGTGGTAGGCGCACAATTGCAGACTGAGAATATTACAACTTTGGCAGAATATCGGCAACGAGGTACAAAAGAACAACTAGTAAAGCACTATTTAAATGAAGTTGTTCATGACTGCGGTGCTGACAATCAGCAATTGGCAGATTTATTACTATATTTACTCACCGATGAGAAAGGAACTCGACCTCTGAGAACGCTGGTGGAATTAGAACGGGATTTACAAGCCTTAGTTAAGGAAGAAAACGAGACGCGGAAGCAAAGGAATAGAAGATTCAGGCTGAGAAGAAGGAAAAAATACCTCAATGAAACTCCTACTTTACCTGCGGAATCATCTCTGAGCCAAAAATTAGAGTTAGTTTTAGAAATTTTTGTTAAATCAGGCTTAGTGGTTTTGTTAAAAGAAAACCCCTCTGGGCGTTATCAACTGGTACATGACTATTTAGCCGCCTTTATCCGCCAGCAACAAGAACCGAAGCTAAAAGAGTTAATGGCGGAACTAGAAAACGAAAGGAAGCAAAGAAAGCTGGGTGAAGCAAAGCTCAATCGCTTACTCAAACTTGCTTTGATTGTTTCCGTTACCGCAGGATTGGTCTTCGGTGGTTTAGCATTTATAACATGGCGATGGGCATTAGAGGCGGAAGCGCAAAAAAAACAAGCGGAAATCAACGAAATTAACTCTCTTGTTAACTCCTCGGCTACTTTTTCCGCCTCTGGTCAAACCAGAGATGCAATTATTGAAGCCTTGAAAGCTGTGAAAAAACTGAAGAAATTAAATCAACCACCAGCCATTACCCAAATGCACGTTGTGGGAAGATTGCGGGAGGCTGTGTATTTACAACCCCAGAATAAATTTCAAGAACTGCAAACTCTCAGCGATCATAATAGTTCAGTCAACAGTGTCACCTTTAGCCCAGATGGTCAACAATTAGCTTCTGGAAGTGATGATAACACCATCAAACTCTGGGATGTCTCCACAGGTAAAGTTATACAAACTCTTCCTCCTCTACAAGAGGCTACGCCCACAGAAAGCTACATAGATAGCGGTCATCAAGACTCTGTTACTAGCATCGCTTTTAGCAGTGATGGCAAAAAATTAGCTTCGGGGAGTGAAGACAAGACCATCAAACTCTGGGATATTTCCACCGGTCAACTGCTGCAAACTTTTAGCGGTCATGGCGATGTGATCAAAACTATTGCTTTGAGTAGTGATGGCCAAAAATTAGCTTCGGGGAGTAAAGACAAGACCATCAAACTCTGGGATGTCTCCACTGGTCAACTGCTGCAAACCTTTAGCGGTCATGGCGATGTGGTCAATAGCGTCGCCTTGAGTAGTGATGGTCAAAAATTAGCTTCTGGGAGTAAGGACAAGACCATAAAACTCTGGGATGTCTCCACCGGGAAACTACTGCAAACCTTGAGCGTTCATCGCGATGCGGTCAATAGCGTCGCCTTTAGCCCTGATGGTCAACATTTAGCTTCTGGAAGTGATGATAATACCATCAAACTCTGGAATTTCAGCATCAGCAAAGTACCGCAGACTTTGAGTGGTCATAGCAATCCGGTGAATAGCGTTGCTTTTAGCAGTGATGGTAAGCAGTTGCTTTCTGGGAGTAATGATAAGACCACCAAACTTTGGGATGTGACCACAGCAAAACAGCTGCAAACTCTTAGCGGTCATCGGGAGGCGGTCAATAGCGTCGCCTTTAGGGGTGATGGGAAACAGTTAGTTTCTGGGAGTAATGATAACACCATCAAACTCTGGAATGTGACTATTGGCAAGGTTGTACAAACTCTTCCTTCCGAAACCAACACCAATAGCGGACATCAGGCTTGGGTCAATAGTTTCGCTTTTAGCAGTGATGGGAAACAGTTGGTTTCTGGAAGTAATGATGACACCATCAAACTCTGGGATGTCACCACTGGTCAACTGCTGCACACTTTTAGCGGTCATGGTGACGCAGTCAATAGCGTGGCCTTGAGTAGCGATCGCAAAAAGTTAGCTTCTGGAAGTGACGACAAGACGATCAAACTCTGGGATGTCACCACTGGTCAACTCATACAAACCTTTCCTTCTGGAACCAATGCTAACAGCGGTCATCGCCATTGGGTCAAAAGCGTCGCCTTTAGCCCAGATGGTAAACAATTAGCTTCTGGTAGTCAAGATAAAACCATCAAAATTTGGGATGTCAACACTGGCAAAGTTCTGCACACTTTTCGTGGGTTTTTTGTATTTTTGAGTAGTGGTCATCGCGAGCCAGTTAATAGCGTTACCTTTAGCCCAGATGGTAAACAGTTGGCTTCTGGGAGTAGTGACAACACCATTAAAATTTGGGATGTCACCATTGGCAAACTGCTACAAACCCTACCAGGGGAACGCTACGCCGATAGTGGTCATCTCGAGTCGGTTAATAGTATTGTTTTTAGTCCAGATGGAAAACAGTTGGCTTCTGGGAGTAATGACAACACCATCAAAATTTGGGAACTCGCCACTGGGAGAGTTTTGCAAACCCTTAGCGGTCATAGCGATTTAGTCAATAGTATTGCCTTTAGCCCAGATGGGAAACAGTTGGTTTCTGGGAGTGATGACAGCACGATCAAATTTTGGGATGTGGGGACTGGGAAAATTCTCAAAACCATAACTAGCAGTTATGGCAATTGGGTGAGAAGTGTCGCCTTTAGTCCAGATGGAAAACGGTTAGCTTCTACAAGTACTGATAACAAAATCACTCTTTGGAATTTCAACTTAAATGATTTGGTGAACGATGGTTGTAGCTTGATCAATAATTACTTAATTGTGCACCCGGAAATCTTAGCCGAACTCAACTCCTGTCAAAATCCCTCTCTGTTATTACAAGCAGCCACAGTCTTAATCATGCAAGGTGAGAAGTTAGCGCCAATAGGCGATACCGATGGTGCGATCGCGAAATTCCGCCAAGCCCAGAAGTGGAATGCTAATTTAAAATTTGACCCCGAGGCGAAAGCAGAAGATTTAGCCGGGAGAGGGAAATAATATGGTGCGGCAATTTAGCATTCAGGAACAGCAGGGGGCAGGGGGCAGGGAGCAGGGGGAGAAAGTATTTTAGCTTTTTACATAGACCGACAGTGGAAGAAAAGCAATCCCCAGCCCTACGAATGCTAGGATGTTGAAGTAGGTGCTTGACCAAAGAAGAAAAGTATACAAGCCCATAAATATTTATGGGAATTGTCATTGTGAATTGTGAATTTTGAATTCCCTGTAGGGGTTGACTTCTTTTTATCGATGAATAAACCATTGGATGAAGCGCTTTCGGTTGAAATTTCTCAACGGATTAAAAGCAAGGCTAAAAAAACCTTTGATAATGCTTATAAAGCAGCACTGGCGACTGATCAAGCCCAGTATGTTCAGGGATTTTTAGTGTTCCCTGGTAAGCCATATCAACCTATTGAACACGCTTGGATTGAATTAGCAGAGTCTATTGTCGATCCTAATCTACCGTTTCTGAAAAAAGATCCGCAGCAGCTTTACTATTTTCCAGCGGCAAGTTTTAATGTCACTGAACTCAAGGAAATTATCGAAGAATCAAAAGAAGATTATCCTGAAGATGACCCGCTACCCATCTATGGCGATGCGCCTTATGAGTATTATGGTGATGTGATGTTGGGCGGTAAAAATTACTTGGATGCATATCAAGCAGCAGAGGCTAAATCCAAAGAAATGAATCAACCAAACTTTGAAAATAATTGACTTGTTCAGTCAAAAGTCACAGAGACGCTATTAATCGCGTCTATACAAAAGTCAAAAGTAATACCAATTTGAAAAAAGAATGCGACATACTGTAGGGGCACGGGCATTGCCCATTGGTGTCAACTTAAGAAGATAAAGCCCAAATTTGTTGGGTGTAAGCGTCAATCTCTCGATGGCGCTTACGCCTGGTTTTGACTAATCCAAACAGCTTT
>NZ_JACJPX010000135.1 GCF_014696315.1 Calothrix membranacea FACHB-236 | reverse complement strand
AAATACAGTTCAGTTAAGAAAATTAATTGATCACAAAACCAAAAAACTAGTTACTCAACAAAAAAACAGAACAATAATTTTGGAGGGGGTTTGGGGGACGCAACCGTCACCCAATCGGGGGTTTGGGGGATTCTCCCCCAATTGAAAGAGCTTTTTTAATCAGTGACAAATCAACCACTAATGAGCTGAACTGTATTGCCTCATCCCCCTGAATTCCTTATTTAAAAAACCCACGTCCTTGCGTTTACCGGAATTGCTGCAAGTGCGTGGGCTGAAAATACAACTAGTAAATAATGTCAGTAGATGCTTGGATTTCAACCATTAGTCATAGGTTATTAAGCAATTGTCAGAAGAGCATTAACACATGACAAATGGCAGACAAAATCTTAGATATCTCCCCGAATTTCTTCTACAATGCCATCGCGAATCACGATTTCAACTTGGGTTTTGCTGATTAGGTTATCGCCTGGTTCGATGCGGAAAAAGCCTTCCATTTGGAATTGGTTGACTTCCTGATCTAATTCCAAATACTGCACTTGCTGGAGATTTTGCAGGAATTGGTTTTTCTGTTCTAGCAGTTCGCTTTTCTTTTGATTGACTTGGAGTTGGATATTGTCAATCTGTTGGAGAGTTTGAGGGCCTGGGGGTTGTAAACTTTGCTTTTGAATGGCGGTAATCGCTCTTTGTCCTTCAATGTCTAATTGTTGCAATTGCTGATCAGTTTGGTTGATCTGCCCTTGCAATTGCTGTTGTACTTCCTCTTTCCACAGAGGAGTAACAATGACTTTGACATTCACGATCCGTTTCAGAAGCAATTGTTGGGGTTTGGAAGCATCCATAAAGTTTCGCGTTCACTCTATATTTTGTAAGTGGAATTATCAAGCAAACATGGCGTTAACAATATCGCGATAGCGTTCTATGACGACATGTCGCCGGATTTTTAGTGTTTGTGTCATTAAACCATTTTCAATAGAAAACGGCTCTGGAATGAGCTTAAATGGGCCAATGCGGTCATCTGCTCTATAGCCTGGACGATTTTGCACCTCCCGATTCAATTCCTTCCGAAATAATTCCTGGATTATTTTACTCTCCAGGTCTATTTTTTGACTGGCTGAGTCGGTAACATCTTCATTTGGTGTACTCAAATTAATATTTTGAGTTTCTGCCCATTTTACTAATGCTTCCAAATTGGGGACAATCAATGCACCAAGGCTACGCTGATCTTGACCAACTAGCATAATCTGATCGATGTAGGGCGATCGCAAACACGCGTCTTCGATTGGTTGCGGCTCGATATTTTCCCCATTAGTTAAGACAATCGTATCTTTTGCTCTGCCAGTCAGTACTAAGTCATTTTGTGGTGTTAACCAACCCAAATCGCCGCTATCAAACCAACCTTCAGCGTCGATGGCTTTCGCTGTCGCTTCGGGATTTTGGTAATAGCCTTGCATAATTTGCGGCCCCTTCAATAACACCAAGCCTCGCTCACCTATTGCTAGAGCTTTGCGAGTCTCTGGATCTACAATTTTAGTTTCTGTAGCGGGTAATGTCTGACCGGATGAACTACGGACATTATGCCAAGGGCGACGCACATGAGTTACAGGAGATGTTTCGGTTAAGCCATAGCCTTGCAAAATTTCTACACCAATAATTTCAAAAAACATATCTATGTGCTTGGGAAGTGCGCCACCACCGCTAATGACTTGCTTGATTCGCCCTCCTGTTGCCTCCCGGACTTTAGCATAAACTAGCCGTTCTCCCAAGGCATGGAGCGGAAATAAAGCCGCAGCTTGGATTTTAGCGGTTAATCGCTCGATTGCTGAAGATTCGAGATGCTCTAAACTAACTCCCTCAGCAATGCGCTTGGCTTTAATATAGCGATCGCTCTTTTCAAAGAAAAAGTTGATCAGGCGTTGCTTATTAGCTGGTTGTTCGCGAAATTGTTTTTGCGCTCCTTCATAAATAGATTCCCATAAGCGTGGTACAGCCACCATGAAATGAGGTTTCTTACCTTTTAAATCGTTTTTGACGGCACGCAAGTTAGTATAAATTTGAGTACAACCCTGAGAAAGTAAAAAATACTCTACGGTTCTTTCATAGCTATGCCAACTTGGAAGGATACTTAAAGCTACATCACCGACGTGGGGCTGCACTACTGTACCCATAGTTGTGATTTGATGAATTAAATTGCTATGAGCCAGCATCACACCCTTGGGTTTGCCTGTAGTACCGGAAGTGTAAATAAGTGTTGCTAAATTATCCTGGTTGTAATCAACTGGTTGCAAAGCATTGTTAGCACCAATTTCTATCACTTGCGAAAAATTGAGGATTTTCAGGCTATCCTCTGGTGCTGCTTCTTCGGAAAGCAAAATCACAAATTGCACGGGTAAATCGTTGAGGCGATCGCGCAATTTTTGCAGCGTCTTTAAATCTTCTAGGACTAGCCCTGTACTGCCGCTATTAGCAATAATAAACAGTAATTCTTCCTTTTCGGCTTGGGAACTCCGCACTGCATCCACAGCGCCAGCCGTCATGATTCCTTGATCGGCGATAAACCACCTAGGACTATTATCGGCAATTAACGAAAGGCGATCGCCTGCTTTGACTCCTAAAACCTGCAACCCAGCCGCAAATTTTTGAATTTGTTCTGCTAACTGAGTGTAAGTAATCACTACTTCTGGTTTCGCATGGGGGTTGTGCAGCGCCACTGTATTCCCAAATGACTTGGCTGCTGAGGGCCAAATTTCTGGGATTGCATTGATATTGGTGTAATCTTGTAAGCGCTTTAATGCTAAACGTTCTTGCTCACTAATATTAGACAAATAAATTGCCGCAGATTGTTTTTTTGACATCACACATTACCTAAATACTAAATTTGCTGTTTTTCGAGATGATTTCGCTATTGTGTTGCAATAAATGTCTTTAATATACACAATGCTTTCCGCGTCCACATTTTCGGAAAGTTCTAGCTTCCATTTACAAATATTTATGGTAAAATTCACTTATATAGACTTAAAGCAATGGATGTCATTATATTAATTGTAATGACATCAACATTTGCTGACAGTAGATCAAAGCGACCACCTATTTACACAGGGGGGTGATTACCTATAGTTGTACAGGATGCTGCATTGCTAACAATCATCAGTACTATTGCTTGCTTGGCATTTCCTAAGCTGCTATCCACTATTCTCTCACCTAAAGCCCAACCGACGGAACCAGCCAGTCCAAGTACACAAGCGACTAAAGTCCCAGTTACAACCTTTCCTTATTGTACGGTTCACACATTAACAGGTAGCCAATTCTGCCGATTCCGTCCTCGGTTTTGCGATCGATGTACGCCAAATTGATGATAATTTGAGATTCTCAAGTCGGGGCTGTTAATCAGAATAAAAATCCGCAGGTGCATTCATACTATGTTGAGTTCAATTGCCATCCTATTTGAATTGTGAAATTGCCTGTAGCATCATTGGTAGTTTTTCACAAATGATTTGGGACTACTATATTTGGGAATTTTTTCAGCCTTAATTTGCTGAATACGTAATATTCAAAATTTCTTGAGATTGAGATACGAATTCTCGATCATTTGTGAGAAAGATTTATGCCTATAGGGTGAGCAGTGTAGAATTAGCGCACTGTTTCAGTCTTACCTATGGACTGCTGCGAGTAACTTCACAAATCCAAATAGGATGTTTTCACACACCTTCAAACGTTGGCAATATGCTTCATGCCAACCTAGATTTTTTTCTATAGTTAGTAAAGAAAATGGATATATTTAAGTTGCTTATATAAAGTACAAGAAATTTCAAACGATAGATGTATTTGCAAATACATATTTTACTGCTAAGTTAAGAAATAGAATCAAAAATAATTTATTAATGGGGGGATAATCTATGAGTTTGATAGATGGAATACTATTAACTCTGGTGAATACTGTTATATGCTTGTCTTTCCCTAAGCTACTATCGATGATTTTGGCACCTAAAACCAAAGAGGCTAAACCATCTCCAGTTCCTATTACAGTGCAAGAGGCTAGCGCAGAAGTCCCCAGTTTTTCTTCTTGAAATCTGGTATTATTCACCAAAATTGCCCTTAATCCAAGCTCATCATTTTGATTAAATGGGAATTTACTAAAAAGTAATAGGCAACAGGGACAATACCTTTTGTCATTACCTACATTTTCTCAGATTTTAAAGTATCGAACATTCCCGCCATTGCCCTGGAAAATATGACTGATATTAGTCTTAAAATTTATTCCTAAGCGAGTAGGCGGCGAAGGGAAAATTAAGCTAAACCACATATATTTTGCATATCTACAATGTCTAAGATGTTGTGGGTTGTGTATTCTGCGCGCCTAAATTATGCAATTTAAATGTGGAACAGCTTAAAATTTGTAGGTAATGACAAGCCTTTGATATTACGAGAGCATCATACCTTTTGCATAAGTTAATCGGTATTTAATTTACATGATCGGGGTGAGGTAAGATATCCACCTGAAAAGAGTTTGATTAAATTTAATATCCAAAGTAGATGTGTTTGAGTTTAGATTTGATATTTCTGTTTCTGTGTTTCCCACCTTCATTGCTTTAACCAGAAGACGGATATAAACATCTCATATCGTGTTCGAGTAAAGACTTATCATAAAGACAGCAGGGGAGCAGGGAGCAGGGAGCAGGGGGAGAAAGACTTTTTAGCTTTTTGCACAGATGCTCACTCACATCAATGCTTATCTATTGAGAAGTATTTTCTATATTTCACTGTTCTTCAACCCAACCAATACCTAAATTGATACAATTCTTGAACACTCAGGTTTTTAGGTTTTTATCTAGCGCAAGTGGTTGATTTGGCTATGGTTAGGGATCTATAGCTGCGTGATCATACTCAGTATTGCGGTATGTAAAGATATTTGTCACGACTCTAACACGACACAATAGGCAAGTTCCAGTTATACTACAATCTCACCCTTAACAAAAGCAGGGTGTATTAATTATTTCTACTAGTAGTGCGGTATTTAGCTAGGGTAGCGAAGTAGCGCTAGGCTTTCATATACCTAAATTTTATCTGTACTATCTCAAGTCTTCTGGCTGTGCTGTTCAAAGCTAATTCATTAAAGGACAAATTAAGTATTTTTTACTTGCGTAAAATTATTCTCTATTTTGTCTAGCTATACAAAAGAATGAGTCACAAATTAAATATTTATATGTATGGATTATCTAATATTAGGAAAAATTTAATAATTAACGAACCACGGAGAACACAGAGTTCACAGAGTAATAAAATTTGGATATTGGGTAGGGTTTGGCTGATATTTAGCTTTTTAATTATCGGGTTATTTACCTCTAAATCATTAGCGCAAACTTCTACTGAACCACCAATACAAGATATTGACCGTCAATTAGAACAACCTACGCCGACAACGCCAAAGTTACCACAGTTACCAAATTTTGAAGAGTTGTTACAGTCTCCACCTGCTAATAGAAAAACGCCGGAGACAATTCCTCAAGATTTAGCGGGGACAATTCAAGTAACTGGGTTTGATATAGTTGGGAGTACTGTATTTAGTCAGCAAGAATTAAATGCAGTCACTCAAGAATTTATCAATAAACCTCTTACATTTGCTCAATTATTAGAGGTGGCTGATAAAGTTACAGAACTGTATACCAAAGGCTGTCAAGCTGAATATAAAAACTCCGATTTACCTTGTTATGTTAACTCTGGTGCGTACATCCCCGCCGACCAAACTTTTAAAGCTGCGGGTGGGTTAGTAAAAATTCAAGTTGTAGAAGGTAGTTTAGAAAATATTGATGTTCAGGGAACAAAACGGCTTAATCCTAATTATGTGAGAAGTCGTTTAGCTTTGGCAACAAATAAGCCTTTAAATTTAAAGAAGTTGCTGCAAGCTTTGCAATTATTACAGTTAGATCCACTGATTAAAAATGTTTCTGCGGAACTGGGGAATGGGGTGAATCCTGGTGCTTCGGTGTTAGCTGTGAAAGTCGCGGAAGCAAAAACATTTAGCGCTCAAGTTAGTTTAGATAATAATCGTACTCCTGGTATTGGAAGTTTTCAGCGCCAAATCCAACTTAATCAAGCAAATCTTTTGGGATTGGGAGATGGGTTAAGTATTGGATATGCGAATACTGATGGTAGTAATAGTGTAGACGTAAGTTATAAATTGCCGATTAATCCACGCAATGGGACTTTGCAGTTTAATTATAGCTATGCATCTAGTAATGTCATTGAAAAACCTTTTGATTTTTTAGATATTGAAGGCACTTCCCAGGAGTATGGTATCAGTTTCCGCCAACCACTAATCCGAACTCCCACTACAGAATTTGCAGTAGGAATTAGTGCAACTCATCGAGATAGTGATGTTGGCTTTTTAGAATCACAATTAGGCGAAAGGCTACCTTTTCCTGCATCGGGTGCTGATACAAATGGTCAAACAAAAGTCACTATATTAAGATTATTTCAAGATTGGACTCAGCGCAGTAGCGAACAAGTATTAGCGGCTCGTTCTCAATTTAGTTTTGGTATCGATGCTTTAGGTACGACAATTAATCAAGATGCGCCAGATGGTCGATTTTTTGCTTGGCGAGGACAGGCGCAATGGGTGCGATTGTTAGCACCAGAAACTCTATTTTTAATACGTGCAGATTTGCAATTAGCCGATAGGTCATTGTTAGCTTCTGAACAAATTGGTTTGGGAGGTGTTGCGACTGTGCGCGGTTATCGTCAAGACCAAATATTAGCTGATAATGGTTTTGTTGCAACTGCGGAATTACGCTATCCAGTGCTGAGAGTTCCTGAGATAAATGGATTATTACAAGTTACTCCATTTTTAGATTTTGGTACAGCTTGGAATATTTCCCAACCTGGGAGAACTACACTTAATCCTGATACTATTGCTTCAACTGGAATTGGGTTATTGTGGCAACAAAGTAATTTAACAGCGCGTTTAGATTGGGGTATTCCTCTGGGGATTAATATTCCTAATAAAAATACTTGGCAAGAAAACGGACTTTATTTTTCTATTATCTATACGCAACCATTTTAGAGCATTATTATGTCTATATTTTTATTATTAACGGCTTTATCTCTGAGTAAATCTCCTCATGTATTTAATCAAGTCACACCAATAGCGGCAATTATTAATCCCCAAGTATCTGGTAATCAAGCTACAAATCCTCAATCATTATTAGAGCAAGGTTTAACTTTATATCAAAAAGAGCAATATTCGCCAGCATTGCAAATTTTCCAACAGGCGTATGAGGCTTTTCAAGCTCAGGGTGAAACACTAAATCAAGCGCTTGTATTGAATTATATTTCCTTGACTTATCAACAGTTGGGACAGTTAACTGATGCAGAGAAATCCAGCGAACAGAGTTTACAATTATTACAAAATAAAAGCGATAGTAAAGATTATTTATCTATCCTGGCTCAAGCGCTGAATACTCAAGGTCAACTACAATTAGCAAAAGGAGAAACTGAAAAAGCTTTGAGTAGTTGGCAAACAGCAACAGCTACTTATAATAAAATTGGCGATGAGGCAGGGAAAATTGGGAGTAAGATTAATCAAGCCCAAGCATTGCAAACATTAGGGCTTTACCGTCGCGCTACAACTACTTTAGAAGAAATTAAGCTGAGTTTAGATCAACAACCAGATTCTCTGTTAAAGGTAACAGGCTTACTGAGTCTGGGTAATACTTTGCGGGTAGTGGGGGATGTAACTCAATCTCGCCAGATATTAGCACAAAGTTGTCAAATTCAAGCCAAGCGATCGCACTCGGAAAATCTCTGTAATCCGCAAACTACCACGCCAGTACAGCCAACCCCCGAATCAGAACGCCTTGCAGAAATCCTCCTGAGTTTAGGAAATACGGCGCAAGCACAGCAAAATACTGAAGAAGCCATACAGTTCTATCAACGCGCTGCTAGTCTTTCCCAGCAGCAGACAACCCAGTTACAAGCACAATTAAATCAATTAAATCTATTAACGCAATCTTCAGCCTCACCAGAACTGCAACAGCAAATTCTCGCTTTAGTAAATAGCTTACCTGCAAAACTGGAGACTTTACCCCCCAGCCGCAGCAGTGTATTTGCGCGGATTAATTTTGCTCAAACGCTGCTGAAACTAGCCAAAACCGGATTATTAGCCAAAAGTGACATTACTAGCCAAGATAATTGTACCTCTGCGGCTTCCCTCTGTACCGCCGCCAAAATTGTCGCTACAGGTTATCAGCAAGCGCAAAATTTAGCAGATGTGCGATCGCAATCCTACGCTTTGGGTACTTTGGGTAGCTTGTACGAACACACCCAGCAATGGAACCAAGCACAAAATCTCACCCAACAAGCGCTAAAATTGGCTTTAGGTATAAGAGCCAGAGATATTGCTTATCGTTGGCAATGGCAATTAGGAAGGATTCTCAGTGCTACTAATAATCCCCAAAATAATCAACCAGGTGCGATCGCAGCTTACGATCAAGCTGTAAAGAACTTAAAATCTATCCGGCGTGATTTAGTTAGCGTTAACCGTGACGCGCAATTTTCCTTCCGGGATGAAGTAGAACCAGTTTACCGTGAGTATGTGAGTTTGCTATTGCCCAAAACCGGGGAACCTAGCGTCGATAACCTCGATAAAGCCAGAAAAGTCATCGAATCCTTGCAGTTAGCAGAGCTAGATAACTTTTTCCGCCAAGCTTGTTTAGACAGCAAACCCGTACAGATTGATGACATCGATCAGCAACGACAAACAGCCGTCATCTATCCAGTAATTTTAAGCGATCGCGTCGCCACTATCGTCTCCCTACCAAATCAGCAAAAAAACAAATCTCTGAAATTACATACAGTTGTCATCCCCAAAAATACATTTGAAACTACAGTTAAAGAACTACATAAAAAAATCTTTGCTGTCAGCGCCCATGAATTTATCCGCACATCACAACAAGTATATGATTGGTTGATTAGACCTATCGAAACAGACTTACAAAATAGTGGTGTTAAAAATCTTGTATTTGTTTTAGATGGAAGCTTGCAAAGTATTCCCATCTCTGCACTTTACGATAGACAGAAAAAGCAATATTTAATTCAGAAACAATATAACATTGCCATTACACCAGGTTTAGAATTATTACCCCCACAACCTTTAGCCAAAAAACAATTACAAGCACTAGTTGGGGGACTGAGTGAAGCGCGTGACGAATTCCCCGCATTACCTGGTGTGAAATATGAATTAGAGCAAATTAAAACTATATTTTCCACATCAGGAAACTTTCTCGATCAAAATTTTACACCCAAAACAATTGAACAAGCAATTAAGTCTTTTTCTGGTGGAATATTACATCTAGCTACTCATGGAAAATTTAGTTCTAACGCAGAAGATACATTCATTTTGACTTGGAATACCAGACTCAATGTTAAAGATTTTAGTGCTGTATTGAAATCTCATGAAACCAGTAAACAAGGCGTAATTGATTTACTCATTCTCAGTGCTTGTGAAACTGCTGCTGGCGATAACCGCGCCGCCTTAGGAATCGCTGGAATTGCTGTACAATCTGGCGCTCGCAGTACATTAGCAACCCTTTGGAGTGTAAATGATGAGGCGACAGCAGCTTTAATGATTCAATTTTATAAAGAGATATCTCAAAATCAAAAAAAAGCTGAAGCGTTGCGTAATGCTCAATTATTTATACTTTCAGGAGAACTCAATACTCGCTTTAAACATCCCTATTTTTGGGCACCTTTTGTATTGGTAGGAAACTGGCAATAATTGGTAATTGGTAATTGGTAATTGGTAGTTATTTAATTAGCAATGCACATTCAACAAATTAGTGAGCTTTACCATCATGTATAAAAATTATTAAATTGTTTTAATACTAAGCTGTTCCACATTTAACTTGCATATATTGGGCGGGCAAGATGCCTGCCCCACAAGAAATATACAATTGCAAATTATGCAAACTAGATTTGGTTTAGCGTATTTTGAGAAAAGCCACAGATGAGAAAGAACACAGCATCCACAATATATTAGTATATTCAATTATCTTACTGGTGCCGTGCCCCTACATAGAATTTATTGGTCGCAACCATTATTTAAATTGGTATAAGAATATGACAAAATAAATAGAATAATTGGGAGGAAGCAATCGCTATGAGCGTTATTACTGCCAAGTGGACAATTGACGAATATCACCGCATGATTGACGCTGGCATTTTAAGCGATCGCCGGGTGGAATTACTCAAGGGAGAAATAGTAGAAATGTCACCGGAAGGGGAACCTCATGCTTATTGTAGTGATGAAGCTGCTGAGTATTTAGCAAATTTATTGGGAGCGTGCGCTACAATTCGTGAAGCCAAACCTATTACTCTACCTAACCACTCGGAACCAGAACCGGATATTGCCATTGTGCAACGTTTAGGACGCGAATATCGAGAGCATCATCCCTACCCAGAAAATATATTTTGGGTGATTGAATATGCCAACTCCAGTTTAGAAAAAGATTTAGAAACTAAAAGCAAAGTTTACGCAGAAGTTGGGGAGCATCCAGTTTTGGAAGATTTACCATTTCTGAGAAAATGTAGAAGGAAATAACCTTGTGCGATCGCAGACTATGAGCCAAGAGAAACAAGAACGGAT
>NZ_JACJPX010000134.1 GCF_014696315.1 Calothrix membranacea FACHB-236 | reverse complement strand
CAAGCCCTTATTTTTTCGTATAGACTAGCTGATTGGCAATGCTTGCATTTGCAGCCTAAAAGCTAGTCACAGCAAGGCTTTGATAGTTATCGGAGATGTCTAATTTAAGAGTTTAATGACATCCACCTGGCAAGTTTATCTTACTAATTCCCCGCCATAGCGTAGTTAAAACCACATTATTTACTAATATTCATTTACCTGGGTATAATTGGCTCTAAATCTAGAGTAAAGATACTCATTTTTTATATAAAACTGATAATTTAATTATGAAAATAGATGTAGTGGCGTGTCTAGTCTTAAATGTTGCAATAAAGATTAAATTTATCCGCGTTTATCTGCATTTATCGGCGGTTAATTTTTTCTAATCTAACGCAATATTTTAGTGTAGACACGCTACTACTGGAATGTCACGACTAATTCCGTCCATGAGATTTATAGTTAAAACGGCGCTAAAGCGCAACTACGAACATTTTTTAAAACAACGTTTTAGCCGTGTAATCTACTACTAAATTTATTTATCTGAAATAGGCTGTATTATTTTGTAGCGGAAACCAAAGTTTTACTCATTTTACTAACTGGAACAATTATCCCTCTTCTTAAGTAATGAGGCGCTCTTTGGATAAATGTAAAACCTAACCTCGTATAAAATCCTTCAGCATAAAGACTAGCAGTTGTAATTACCTGATCTATACCTTGCTTGTTTGCTTGCTCACAAAAATGAGTAACTAACACTCGACCAATACCTTTTCCTTGATATTGAGGATGCACGTATAAGGCTATAAGTTCATCAAAAATGTAACTAGTGAATCCGACAATTACATTTTTATGAATAGCAACCCAGCAATTTTCTACTTTCATACTTCTCAGAAGATTAGAACCATCAGGCTTGTCAAGGTAGTTTCGCCAAGCTAACAGTTCTTCCTCAGAATATAAAGTTGCTGGTAGCGCTTTGATAGCAGCAATATGAATTGCACTCATACAGCACGCATCTGTTTTGACAGCAGGTCGAAGAAATATTTCGTTAGCGCTCATAATTACTAATTTGTAATTCGTAATTCGTAATTAAGTCGGTCAAGCAGATACTAAATTAAAGATGAGTCTGGTGCTGGTAGGGCCTCATGTCTCAAAACCAGTTAATTTGTACCTCATGCAATTAAAAAATGCTGTAAGTAGATGCGGAATGCTTCGGGGAGCCGTTACGGTAAAACTACAGAGAAGCAAGCTATACGTACTTTCTCTCACAGGAGAAGTTGATGGCTTGCAGCAGGTTATTATCAATGCAGAATTACTTTGTTTAGATGGGAATAAAGATATAGGTTTGGTTATAAAGCATTTAAAGCGCGATCGCAATCTGTAAAAAAGCTCACTTTTTAGATAGATTTTGCATCTAGATTAGCTGAATGTCTTTAAAACATGAGCTTTTGGCTTTTATTACAAATAGATAAGTACTGCTACGTAGAGTTGCAAAAATTAAATATTTTACAGCAAAGATAGGTGCATCTAGCAACTGAATATGCTTGCTTTTAGCTTAAGATTGCTATATCTACGTTGCTCAATCTCCCTATTTTTTAACAGGCAATTCCAATGTCTAATTTTGAGCTAGTACTCAAGCTATTGTTACAATTAACAATAATTTTAGTGACTTGTCGCATCGTTACTATTATTGGCACACGATATCTCAAACAAACTGATGTTGTTTGTGAAATGATCGCGGGGGTCATGTTAGGCCCATCATTACTGGGTTTAATTACCCCAGAGATACAGCAATGGCTATTTCCTAAAGCACCAGTATTGTTAGCGACGGGAGCAAAAATTCCCAATCCTTCGATGTCGATTCTCTTCGCTATCAGTCAGATTGGGCTAGTAATTTATATGTTTTTGATTGGCTTAGAATTAAATACAGATTTAATTAAGCAGCGTCTTAAAAGTGCAGCTTTAGTGTCTGGGGCAGGGATAATTGCACCTTTTTGCTTAGGTGCGATCGCAGCTTTTTTCTTATACGGTAAAGGTGACCTTTTTAAAGCAGGTGTGACTCCTTGGGCTGCGGCTTTGTATCTAGGTGCATCGATGTCGATTACAGCATTTCCCATGTTAGCCAGGATGCTCTATGAACGAGGAATAGCAAAAACGACTTTTGGTACTTTAGCTTTAGCCGCAGGTTCCATAGATGACGCAACAGCATGGTGTTTACTCGCTATTGTGTTAGCTAGTTTGAATGCTAATTCTAGTATTGCGGCTTTTGCTATTGGTGGTGGTATTGGCTATGTACTATTAACAATTTTTGTAGGTAAACCTGCATTGACTATCTTTACTCGTATCACCCATAAAGATGGTGGAGTGACTATTCAAACTTTAACTTTAGTGCTAACAATTTTGATGTTTGGTGCTTGGTTTACCGATGCTATTGGTATATATGCAGTCTTCGGTGCATTTATTTTAGGTACAGCAATGCCCCGCGGTGAATTTGCCGAACAAATACGCGATCGCACTGAATTTTTGACGACGGGTTTTTTACTACCAATATTTTTTGTATTCTCGGGACTGAATACACAAATAGGATTAGTAAATACACCGACTTTGTGGTTCATTACCTTGATTATTGTGGCGATCGCAATTCTTGGTAAAGGCATTGCTTGTATGCTCGCCGCCAAATTAGCCGGGGAAACTTGGCGAGAATCAGCAACAATTGGCGCACTCATGAATGCTCGCGGGTTGATGGAGTTGATTATCCTGAATATTGGTTTGGAACAAGGAGTAATTACGCCAACTTTATTCACTATCATGGTTATTATGGCAATCGTGACGACATTAATGGCATCACCACTAGTTGCCTATTTGTTGCAGGGTACGAGTTATGCGAAATCTCTAGCTTAGGGGTTGGGGACTGGTGACTAGGGACTGGGGATTGGGGATTCTAACTGAATTTAAGTCTTTTCAAAATAGGGATTGGAAGGGAACAGAGAAAACAAAGCAGAGAAAGCAGAAGAGAAATGAAACATCACTCTGCTATTACCCATTACCCATTACCTATTACCAATTACCCAATGCCCTACCTTAACAACAATTAACATCGCATACAGCTGACTTTAACTCAGGGTGTGTATCAAAAGGTTGACATTTTTGAGTGTTATAAAGAATCATCTTAGGGAAACCGGATAGTCACTTGCGAGGAAACTATGCACACAGTAATACTCGTTCTGTTTGAGGTGCTGATTGTTATTGGACTGTCTCGGCTAGTAGGACTGGGATTTAAGTCAATTAAGCAACCCCTGGTAATTGGTGAGATTGTAGCTGGGATTATGCTCGGCCCTTCTCTATTTGGTTTGATAGCTCCATCAGCAGCAGCTACATTGTTTCCACCTGAAGCCGTGCCATTTTTAAATGTGCTGTCTCAGGTGGGACTGATATTTTTTATGTTTCTGATTGGCTTAGAACTGAATCCCAAATATCTCAGTGGGCAATTAGAAACAGCTGTTTTGACTTCTCATGTCAGCATTTTGGTGCCGTTTTCTTTAGGAACGCTGCTCGCAGTGTTGCTTTATCCTCTGGTTTCTAATGCTAGTGTTTCCTTTACCGCCTTTGCCCTATTTTTGGGGGCGGCGATGTCAATTACAGCATTTCCGGTACTGGCGAGAATTATTACAGAGAACAACTTGCAAGGGACGCGCTTGGGAACCTTGGCGTTAACTTGTGCGGCGGTGGATGATGTGACGGCTTGGTGCGTGTTAGCAGTGGCGATCGCAGTTGCTAGAGAAGGTAGCATTGTGAGCGCCTGGCCGACAATTGTCGAAAGCATTCTCTACATTGCTTTTATGGTGACTGTGGGGCGTTGGTTCTTGCAACGTCTTGCTACCTACCACCAGCGCACGGGACGCTTAAGCCAAATGGTAGTAGCGTTAATTTACATGGGAGTAGTGGCTTCTGCCTTAGTTACCGAATTAATAGGCATTCACCTGATTTTTGGCGCATTTTTACTGGGTGCAGCCATGCCCAAAAATGCCGATTTGGTGCGGGAACTAGCAGAGAAAACCGAAGATTTTGTCTTAGTATTTCTGCTCCCCATATTTTTTGCCTATAGCGGCTTGCGGACGCAAATTGGCTTGCTCAACCGCCCAGAATTGTGGTTACTGTGTGCATTAGTTTTAGGAGTGGCGATCGCAGGCAAGTATATTGGGACTTATGCCGCAGCTCGTGTGAGTGGGATTAATAAGCGGGAAGCCTCAGCCCTTGGTTGGTTGATGAATACTCGCGGCTTGACTGAGTTAATCGTGCTGAATATTGGTTTAGAGTTAGGTGTAGTTTCACCGTTACTATTTACCATGCTGGTAATTATGGCATTGGTAACTACATTTATGACTTCACCACTGCTGGAATGGACTTATCCCAAGAAGCTAATCAGGTTAGATGTAGTAGAACCAGAATTAGCACAAGAAACTGATACACCAGCCAGAACTACGGAAGAATACCGAATTTTAGTGCCAGTAGCTAATCCTAGCACCCAAAAAGGCTTATTACAGTTAGCAGTTGCGATCGCCCTTAACTATCGTCAATCTGCTGTCGTACATCCCCTCAGCCTGATTGAATTTGATGAAGACTATGCTTTTGAAAGCACACCAGTTGAGGCTAACCGCTTAATTGCCCAACGTCGCCAACAGCTAGAAGAAGTCATTAATACTCTCGAACCTTCAACTGCTCGTGCTTATGTGCATCCCATCATCCGGACATCAAGCAACGTTGCTAGAGAAACCGCTCAAATTGCCCAAATTGAGCAACCTAACTTGATTTTAGTGGGATGGCACCGCCCAGCTTTTAGTAACAATCGCTTAGGTGGGAGAGTTGGTCAAATTCTTACCACTGCACCCGTAGATGTAGCAGTATTTATCGACCGGGGAGGAGAACGCTTAGAAACCTTGCTAGTTCCTTATTCTGCTAATATCCATGATGATTTAGCACTGATACTCGCCTTGAGATTGCTGATTAATCGAGATACCTGTATATTGCGGATTTTACAGGTGCGATCAGAAAATCAAGTTAAGGATGAATTGAGTTACGAACTACATACAATGATGGGGCAAATACCTAAAAGTGTACGCGATCGCATAGAAATTCAGATGATTGAAGCTCAAGAGCCAATCCAAGCTGTAGTCGCAGCTTCTGAATCTGTCGATTTAACGATTGCTGGTACTAGCCGCGCTTGGGGTATCGAACGCCAAACCCTAGGAAGATACACAGATGAACTCGCTATTCAATGTCGCTCTTCACTGCTCATTACCCGCCGTTACAGCCAAGTCACCTCGCATTTAGCCTCTGTGCTTCCTGACGTTAGTAGTCCAGAATCAGCAGCTAGGAGCTAATACCATGAATCATTTCAACGTCAAATCCTTAGCCTTTTATGGCATAGCAATTAGTTCAGTTTTCTTATTATTTAAAACTGTGAGTGCTTATGGAGAAAGTAATCTCAAAGCTCCTCCTGTAATCAACGGTTCCTATCTTCTTACTTTGGATGAAAAGCTGCCTAACTGTAATCAAACAGATACCTCAATTCTCAAAATTCAACAATCAGGTATTTATGTAAATGCCTCTTTATTACCAACAGATGCTAACTCTGAAAATGATACCAGCGATGAAAAAACTCATCCTCTCTCAGGCATTTTGAGAAACCAAGAATTAAATTTATCCGGCAAAATTGATGGTTCTGCTCTGTGCAATATTGCCTCTACTCAAAATGCACCTTTTCACTCAGCTAAAATGCAAATGCAATTACTGGATAAAGGCAATTTTACCGGGCAATTAACCGTTAGTGGTGTATCACAAAATTTCAAATTTACTGCTATACCACAAAAAGCACAGGAAAAATCACAATCAGTTAAAAAGCATTAAAAGGAGGATGATGAAAAATTAAATTAATTGAGATTTATCTGCCGAAATCTTCTGCTGAGATAAATCAAAATAATCATCCTACTCTCAAAATTATAAATTTAGTAGAGAGTTTTTCCATCAAGAGATAAAAATTATGGTCAAAGGTGTGAGGAATAGACAATTTTTGCAATTCTACAAGCGGCTTTTTAGTATCAGCTTGTTGGGTATATCCACAGCAATACTTCTAGAAGCTGGTAGTAGTATTGCTCAACCAGCAGCAAAGCAAATAAAACCTCCCTATTATCCCAATCTACCCGTGCAACCTGCGACAACAAATGTAACAGGCTCATTAGCTAGGTTGGATAATTGGCGTTTTTCTCCAGAGGAGATGCAACTAGAATTTACGCTATCATCTGCTAGAACTCCTAAATACTTTTATCTCGCTCAACCTGCGCGTATAGTTGTAGACTTACCTAATACCAAATTAGGGTATGTTCCCACTCAACAAAATTATTCTGGAGCAATTCAAAGAGTTCGCATTTCTCAATTAAATGCAAATGTGACTCGCATTGTTTTAGATTTAGCACCAGGCAATTTTTTAGATCCAAATCAATTAAAATTGCAACCTGCTTCTAAGAAAAACCCAACTCGCTGGGTTTTACGTCCTACTGTTACTGGTTATCAAAATTCTGTAAAACCGGGAAGCTATCCGCAATTACCTAGTAACTTACCTGTAAATCCTTATCCACTAAATCTACCTCCAATCCCAACTAACTATCCGCAACCACCGATTAATCAACTACCAATAAGTAATAACCAACAATCACCCTTTTTTACTTTACCGCCACCTGCCAACAACTTACCCTCTACCAGTAATAACCAACAGCAACCCTTCGTCACTGTACCTCCCCTCACTTCTAACAACCCATCCCCATTACCAGCTAATATTCCACCGCCAGTTTTGCCAAATCAACCTGTTAACTTTAACAGTCCTGCGCCTGTTATCAGTCCTAATTTTCCTGTCCCCACAATTCCCAATTCTCCACCTAGCATTCCGGAGACTCAGGTGGTTGAGTTTGGTCAACCCATTCCTCAGAGGTAATGCTTGGATTACAGAAAATGAACCACCGATACACGCCGATAAAATAATTTTTCTTGTAATAAGAATGGCAGAGGTAGAAGGAAGAAAAAACGGTAAAAACAAACTATTTTTCAAATACAATTTAGGGGCACAGCACTGCTGTGTCCTCTAGAATATATTGATGTGTCGTGAATATTATTTGATTTGGTATTATTTGTACCTCAACAATTTTAAATCTGCTGTCTTTTTCCCCATTACCCCTTATCCCCAGAGGGGGCCCCGAGTTCCCCAATCCCCAATCCCCAATCCCTTACCTATTTTCTATTTCTGGCGAATATATTGTTATTTACAGGTTGATTATTGTCAATTAAACTTTGAGCTATCACACCAATAGTTTTTGTCCAAGGATGCTCTGGATAACGCATAGAGAAAATATCACTACTAGCTAAATGAAACATTTCCTCACAAACAGGTAAAATACCAGCAACAGGAACTTTATAAATATCTTGAACTTGTTGTTTTAAAGATGGAGTATTTAAGCTAGGTAATACTTTATTCATTACTAATAGCATTTTCGGAACTTCTAATTTACGCGCTACATCTATGGTTACTGCTGTTCCTTGATAGTCTTGTTTATCGGGGCGTAAAATTACCAGTAATATATCTGAAATAATCACCGAAAGTAGAGTTTCTTCGTTAATGCCAGGGTGAGTATCAATAAATAAATAATCTAACTGTAAACGCTGCATGAGTTGGCGAAATCCATCATTGAGTAAACGCGCATCATATCCTTCACGGAGAATTCGAGATATTTCTCCAGTTTTGATGCTGGATGGAATTAGATAGATTTTGCCGCGATTATTTGTAAACCAACCTTTGCGTGTTGCAAATACAGAACTGACATCATATGTAGCGGCTTCAATTGCACAACGTCCCCATAAATAATCATTGAGTGTGTATTTGACTTTAGTTTCATCTAAACCAAAGGGGACGTGAATTCCAGGTGATTGAATATCTGTGTCTACAATTCCTACTCGCGCACCCCCACGCGCCAATACAGTTGCGAGATTTGCAGTCACGTTAGATTTACCTGTACCACCACGAAATGAGTGAATAGAAATAATTTTTGTCATTTTTTTGACTCCGATATTTAGTAATACGAGTTATTTTTGATGCTGTATATTAAGTCTCTCACCTTTGTGGGCTAGGGCTTATTCTTCGGGATTGTTATATTGATTGCGAATCTCTTTGGCTGTTTGTTGCAATTTTTGGAAATAATCGCTCTCAGCAATTTCCTCAACTTGATGTATCCGTTTGCTGTTATCAATTTCTACACGTAATTGTTTTAACTGTGCGGATAATTGTTGTTCGCGATCGCAAACTTCGCGTACCATCTTCTGAAACACCCTTCCGAGTTGTCCTAGTTCGTCGGTGCGTTGGGCAATTTGGGTGAGTCCTTGGCGTTCTAAATCTCGGACTTCGTTAGCGCTAACGGTTTCGCGGCTAATTGTTTGGGCAAGTTGAGCCATTGGTTTTAAAGGTTGAATCACTCTCCACTTAAGTAAGTAGTTAATGGACACTATGACTAATGCAAAAATGCCAATGAATATGCTGATAAACAACAAAAGTGCTTTGCGGGCGTTACCGAAGACTTCGCTAGCCGGAATATAAATAATCTGAGTACCAATAATTTGATTGAGCTTCCAGCCGTAACCGTTTTGAGTACCGTAGCGTTCGACGTGGCTTTTGGGTGCTTGCTCTGGGCTTCCATGACACTTGAGACAGCTAGAACTGTTAACTACTAATGGTTGAGCCGTGTAAAATAACTGTTCTCCAGCTTGGGAGCGTAAATCTGAGAGACTTTTTAAAGTGCGATCGCTTTCAAACCGCTCAATTAATTTTGCCTCAAAGCGGTCAGCTTGGTCATTAAGATTCGTAGGATTCAGCGTCGCCTGTTTGTAAATCAAATCTTTATACTGCCAATTGGCTTTGAGATTATCAAAGACTCGTTTAGCGGCGATGCTGGGTACAGTTTCGGGGATAAATTCATTTTGCGGATCGGCAATTTGAGTAATTAGCGGCGCAATATCATTACTGGTATAGCTTCTGACCGAGTTGACTATCTGTATTGCCATCTGTCCGCGTGCATTCATCTCCCCTAACGCTTTTTGTTCCAACGCCTTAGATAATGCAAATCCCCCTAATCCAATTCCAGCAATAAAAATGAGTGTTAGCAGTAGCGTAAATTGAGATGCAAGCTTAAAACGTCCCAGCATTTTCGCAAATTCCATCAACGGTCTCTCTTATTCATATATCTGAGACCTGTTAACTCGATCAGATTTTCCAGGATTCTGTAATCAATCTTTCCTTTAGGAAGGCAGGGAAAACGTGTTTAGCCGCTTTCCGCCTAGGCTGTGGGTGTTTTCTTGTATTGGGGATGCAAGCACCAAAGCGATGTCTGACGACAAGCCACTGCCTGTCTACGCTTCACCAATTCCCTCATCTTTCGATATCCAACTTTAGTTGGAGACAGTTTGATTGAGATCCATCTTTTGGTAATCCAAACTATTTGCCGATGGCTTTCCTTTGGCAGATTTCCTACTATGAACACATGAAGCGAAACGAAAAGCGCAGCGAAAACAACCAAGATAAAACAAATTATAACCTGGTTAATACAAGCTGCTAAATCTTAAAACATTACACAATTAACAAGGAAGAAAATTATGTCTAACGAAATCAAAAACATCGCTGCTGTTGAACTTTCTGAAGATGAATTAGATAACGTTGCTGGTGGTTTTGGAATCATTCTTGGTGATGGACAAAGCTTAGGACTGAACACTGGTAGTACCTTCCAACAAAAAAGTCTAACAGTTGGTCAACAAACGTTTGCAGGCCCTCATGGTGCTGGTACAACCACATTGGTTAATGTTGAAGAAATTATCAGCCACGCTGGTCAAGAACTGATTATTGGTAACTAATTCTCATCAGTAAAAACCTGGTTTTGTCACAATTCAACACTTCATCAACACCAGGTCATCTCTTCTACTTCACATTCGTAAACACAAATTAACTCATTAAATTACAAGGAATAAAGTCATGTCTAACGAAATCAAAAATATCGCTGCTGTTGAACTCTCTGAAGATGAACTAGATAACGTTGCTGGTGGTTTTGGTGGAATTATTCTTGGTGGTGGTCAAACTCTCTCATTAGGTACTGACAGCACTTTCCAACAAAAAAATCTGGCAGTTGGTCAACAAACATTTGCAGGCCCTGGTGGTGCGGGTACAACCACATTAGTTAACGCTCAAGAAATCTTCAGCAACGCTGGTCAAGGTCTATTTGTTGGTAACTAATTCCTAGAATTAACAACCTGGTTTGCTGACAATTTAACACTTCATCAACACCAGGTTATCTCTTCTACTTCACATTTCTAACCACACATTAACTCATTAAATTACAAGGAATAAAGTCATGTCTAACGAAATCAAAAATATCGCTGCTGTTGAACTCTCTGAAGATGAACTAGATAACGTTGCTGGTGGTTTTGGTGGAATTATTCTTGGTGGTGGTCAAACTCTCTCATTAGGTACTGACAGCACTTTCCAACAAAAAAATCTGGCAGTTGGTCAACAAACATTTGCAGGCCCTGGTGGTGCGGGTACAACCACATTAGTTAACGCTCAAGAAATCTTCAGCAACGCTGGTCAAGGTCTATTTGTTGGTAACTAATTCCTAGAATTAACAACCTGGTTTGCTGACAATTTAACACTTCATCAACACCAGGTTATCTCTTC
>NZ_JACJPX010000133.1 GCF_014696315.1 Calothrix membranacea FACHB-236 | reverse complement strand
GTAAGCCAACTTCTACTCCCACCTTACGTTGGGTGTTCCAATGTTTTATGTCGATTCATTTGGTTACGATTGCCCAAATCAAGCAAATTACCAACTTAACCCCGGAAAGGCAATGGATTCTCCAGTTTTTTGGTGCTCCTTGTCGAAAATATTATCTTCTTTATTAACTAACCTGCGGAATGTCGGAAATATGTGATGTGGAAACTCATAATTTAAAGATCTACACTTGGTTAAATATCAGTTAATTTTTAGTGTATGGATGATGCTCATCTTGAGAAAAATATTGAAGCCCTTAAGTCAGTTATTCATTCTTGGGCGCTACAAAAAAATTTGTGGAAGGATTGCAAATTTAAGTCGTGGAGTGAACATTTCGATGACGAACCACCAAACAACCCATGTGTTTTATTACTCTGCGCTGATAGTCAATTTGGTGAGATTTTGTATGGATACTATGGTGATGAACTGCGCGATGAATTTGAAGAACTAATTGAGAACACTGGATTCTATTTTGAAAATTATGGAAGTGGAGTATTTACCTTTTGGGTAAATAATAATGAAGAGTTAGAAGAAGCATATCGTAATTACTTTGAATGGCAGTGGATTTGTAATTTAGTACAGCCAGATTTTTCAGATCTGTATGAGGAAGTTTATTCACACTTTCACAAATTTCCTGATAATTTATATCAACTTGATCCACGAAAATTTGAGATCCTACTTGATGGTATCTTTCGTAATAATGGATATCAAACTCAACTAGGATCTGGTAAAGCTGATGGTGGTGTAGACCTTCGCTTATACTCTAATGATGTAATTGGGGAAGTAGTTACGTTAGTACAGGCTAAGAGATATGCTAAATCCAATCCTATTGATCTTCAAGCAGTACAAGCTTTAAGTGCTGTTGTAGAAGATGAACGAGCAAACCAAGGACTTTTTGTAACTACTTCACGATATCTACCTTGTGCTCAACGCTTCGCTGCTAGACAGAACAGGCGGATAAAATTGGCAACTTCAGGTGATGTAAGTCGTTGGTCTTCTTCTGCTGCAGAACGTATTATCCGTGATAAGTCTACTCTAGTAAAACCTGAACACTTGAAATATTTACTCAAATTAAAAAATATATCCAATACACTTGAAGGTAAAATTTTTCATGCAACAAAAGATTACGGGATGCTTTGGAACTTGTTTGCGATAGTTCTACGAGAATCAAAAGGAGCAGCTCTGCTAATGAATCTTCCAAGAATTACTGTTAGCATCGTTCGTGATGCTTTTCAAGGATACGAGATACCGGATACTGGGGTTGCTGCTCTAGATCAACTAAATGCACAAAATGTATTTCGAGCAAAAAAGAATTATAACGATAAGGGTGAACTTTATCTTTGGGGTGACCAAAAGCTTTATTCTTTCTGGGATGGTAAGCCTAAGTACTACGATCACCTTGATTAATTCTCTTCTATCAGTTTGGTTAGTTGACCAATCAAATCAATTAGCACTTTCTGAAGTTTACTGAGTAAGATTAGTAGAGGGTATGAGATGCGAACGCACTACTCTTGCACAACAAGCGATCGCTTTGTTTTTAAGTTTTTCTGCAAGGCGATCGCACTACTTTTTCACAACAGGCGATCGCATTATTTTTGAGCTATTATTCAAGGCGATCGCCTTGGTGATAAAATAATCACTCACAGTTGAGTTTATAGCAAAAATTTTGACTATAAGTATTGAGCAAATCCACCAAATTCAAGAAATAATTAGAAAATATAAAAATCTTGAATGTGTGGAATGCGCTCAGGCAATCCAAGATTACTTAATATCACAAGGAATTGCTGGAAAGCGGATAAAAATTTATACATGTTCAGCAATAGGTCGTAATAGTTATATTTATGATGATAGTTTATCAGGAGATGCAATTTCTCTTAACGGTCGTCATCAAGGTATTGCCATTATAATAAATGAAGTAGAGATAATTTTTGATAATCACCATTCTGATGGACTCACGAGAGAGCAATGGCTAAGTAATTTACAATTTTATAATAAATTATATTCCGGTCAGCAGTTTCAAATAACAGAAGAAAATTTTTAATTATTCAAGATTATGCTAGACAATAACCATACAATTACTATCACTACTAATGAATATCTCTATGAAATGTTAGATAAAATTAAACAAAATCCGGGAATATTTTTAGGTAAATACTCAATTACTAGGTTGAGAGCTTTTTTAGATGGATACATGAGTTCCAGAGAAGATTTAGGATTATCACCAACTCAACAAGAGATTGAATTTAATAAATTTCAAGATTGGATACAAACAAGATTTAAGATTACCTCTTCGCATGGATGGGATAGTATTATCCTTTTCTATTCTGCAGATGAAAGAGAAGCATTAAATAACTTTTTTGAATTATTTGAGCAATTCCGTAATGGTGAAAGTGGTACGAGAGAAGAAATTAATGAAGAACAAGTTATAGAAAGTCAGCATTCATTCATACCTCAGTAGTGCGATCTCTTCTTGAAATGTGCTAGAAAAAAGGCGATGTCTAACGACAAACCGCTATGCGTCTACGCTTGATTTTTGAAGTATTCTACGAAGCGATTGCTTTATGAGTATGGCATCATCAAATATTTTTCCCAAGTGCTATATCTGATGAACAAAAAGTTAAGCTATTAGCTGAATATGAAAGGTATTTAGTAAATATATGGAAATATAAATGCTTGGATGGATGAAATCTTAACTATTGCTGCGGATAAAGTAATTAATACCTAATTCCTAAAAAAGAAAACCCTCGCTTCCATCAAAAAGATTAAAAGCAAGGGTTATTCCAAAAAACAAAGAGTTTTATACTCGCGCAGGTAAAGATAATCTCCCAGATTGGGCTAAATTACTATCTGGAGTCTGATTAACTTCTTGCGTCGCCAACAAATCACGAATTAATTTAGTTAAAGCCTTTTGCAGCAAACGATTAGTAATTTGTTGACCTAAACGCTGTACTCCTGGATTTACTATTAATTGAGCAAGTTGCGGAGCAAGCTGCATTGGGTCAAAGCCACGGGTATCTCGGAGAATACCTAAAATTCGTTTGATATGCTCTAAAGTTTGTTGTTGCTCAGATGTGGCGGCTGGAGTTTCGTTAATTGCGGTGATTCCTACTTGTTCGCGCAGTAAATAGGTGAAGTTATGCAGGACATTTTTACTTAAAGCATTGATGCCATTAATAAACTCATCTACCAATTTATCGCGAATAAAACCGCCACGTTCAGAAGTGAGAAAATCTAGCCCTTGAGTGACTACCAAATTTAAATCGTAGTCTTCATTACCTCGTGCATTTTTTAATAAGTTTTCTAAGCGATTCCAACGAAATCTACCTTCTTTAAAAAGTAAATCTTGCAGAGATGCTCTGAGTGCTGGTGCAGGATCGGTTAATAAACGCTTCGCTACGTAAGGGTAAGCTTCACTCAAAACTTTAAAGTTGGGATCTATAAATATAGCAATCCCTTCTAGTGTTACCAAAGAGCGAATAATTAAAGCGTAATAGGGAGGTACGCGGAAGGGATATTCATACATTAAAGCCGATAGTTCATCAGTGATGCTTTTAATGTTTAACTCTGCAACACTAGCACCTTGCGCTTCTGCAAAGACTTTAGCAAAGGCAGGAATAATTGGTGTTAAGTCGGTTTCTGGTGATAAGAAATCTAGCTTGACGTAGTCTTTCGCTAAACCATCAAAGTCACGGTTCACAACGTGGACGATCGCCTCAATTAAACCATAACGCTGGGGTGGTTGAATCTCGCTCATCATGCCGAAGTCGAGATAAGCTAATTTACCATCCAGTGTGGCTAATAAATTCCCAGGGTGCGGATCAGCATGGAAAAATCCATGTTCTAGTAACTGACGCAGGGAACACTGTACGCCTACTTCAATTAAATAACGTGCATCTATACCTTTAGCTTTAATTTCAGGCGTTTGGGTTAATTTAATGCCGTTAATCCACTCCATCGTCAACACGCGACGATTGGTATATTCCCAGTAAATTTTCGGTACGTATATGTCTTTCATGTGACCATATAACTGGAAAAAACGCTCGGCATTTTCTCCTTCGTGTATATAGTCCATTTCTTCAAAGATGCGATCGCCTAATTCATCGAGAATCCCAACTAAATCGCTCCGCACTCGTTTAAAGCTTTTCTTTGCCCACCCTGCTATGCGACGTAAAATATATAAGTCAATGGTAATTTTTTCTTTTAAGTCGGGACGTTGGACTTTAACTGCTACTTCCTCACCAGTTTTCAGCTTACCTTTATAAACTTGCCCCAAAGAAGCCGCCGCAATTGGTTGTGGTGAGAGTTCACTATATATTTCTGCTGGCGGTGCGCCGAGTTCTTCTTCAATAAACTGATAAGCTATCTCGTTGGGAAAAGGTGGTAATTGGTCTTGTAGTTTGGTGAGTTCTTCTAAAAATGCGGGGGGAACCAAATCTGGTCTTGTAGACAAAGCCTGACCAATTTTGATATAAGCAGGCCCTAGTCTAGTTAATAATTCTCTGAGTTGCGCGGCGCGGCGGCGGTCATTCTTCACCTTAATTCCCCGTTTGCTATCCCACCACAACCCCAAAGCAAAGGAGAGTGTCGGCCATAAGACAGCAAGAATCCGCCCGAAAACTTCTAGAGGTCTTTGTTGATAATGCGCTGCAATCTCCACTGGATCGTAAAGTGTCATCTCAGTGTCAATTGGTGCCCTTAATGCTCTCTGCTGTTGAGCTGCTATTAGTCTCGGCGATTTAACAACCAAGCCTTGTGTGTCATTTTCAGACACAACTTCAGCAACATATACCTCATCACGGCGGTTGTTGCTACCGCGATTGTCCTCCTCGATCGGTCGGGAAGTTGGGGGAAGTGTTTTCGCAATCATGAAGAATGGCACCGGTCGAATTGATTCTGTTAAGTATTGTAACAATATGTTTTGTTTCCAGCACCCCGATTTAGTTAGAGCAAGTGGTTTTGCTGTTCCAGTTGCCTCTGGCTCTAGAAATTGAATTGTAATAATAGCAAACCACGAGATTCGCGGACATCTCTAGAGATTGAGAAAAAAATTTTTGTTTAAGCATAGATTTTTTAGTCAGGGCATACCCTGTAGGAATAGCCTTGGATTCGGGGAAACTGAATTGCTGAAGAAATCATCCAAGTTCATTAGACAGACCAGTAGTACACTACGGCATAAATAAACTTCCCATTGGAGAGCTATAACCCTTACAAAAAGGTAATTACGAATTACTAATTACAAACTAAGAATTCCGCTTAACTGTACTAGGTTTGCTACACTTATATGGGTCTGCTACTTCTATAGTAGTGGCTCATGCCTAGAATCCTATAAAGTTGGAAGTATTCGGCATCTGCCTAGATGGAGAATTTGGCTTGATGTTGCTTAGCCTGCGAATTGAAAACTTTGCCCTGATTGACCAACTAGAACTGGAATTTGGCGCTGGCTTAAATGTATTAACAGGTGAAACTGGCGCGGGAAAATCGATTATCTTGGATGCTATTGATGCAGCTTTAGGCGGTAAGGTATCTAGTCGAGTAATTCGCACTGGCACCAATCGGGCGATGGTAGAAGCTACTTTTAAATCTAACGCTTCCTTAGCTGCTTGGTTAAGCGAACAAGAAATTGATTCCATAGATGAAAATTCTGTAGTTATTAGCCGAGAAATCGCTGCTACTGCTAGTAATGTCCGCAGTAGATCGCGGGTAAATGGCGTATTGGTTAATCGCCAGATGATGGGAGGACTGCGCGATCGCTTGGTGGAAATTACTGCCCAAGGTCAAACTGTACAAGTGGGACAATCCGCCCAAGTCCGCGATTGGTTAGATTTACATGGTGGCGACTCTTTAATGCAGCAGCGTCAGGCGATCGCCAATTTGTTTAATTTGTACCAAACAGCACATTTAGCTTTAGAAAAACGCCGCACATCAGAACGGGAACGTTTGCAGCAACTAGATTTACTTACCTATCAAGTACAGGAATTAGGCGCAGTCAACCTCAACGATCCCAACGAATTAGAACAGCTACAACAAGAACGAGAACGCCTCAATCATGTCGTAGATTTACAACAAATGAGTTACAAGGTCTATCAGGCTTTGTATCAAAACGATAACGAAACTCCCGCCGCCGCAGATTTATTAGGCGATAGCGAAGCTACCTTAAACGACATGGTGGAATATGATAGCCAACTACAACCACTATTAGATTTAGTGCGAGATGCCCAAGCTACATTAATGGAAGTAGGAAGGCAAATTAATGTCTATGGCGAAGATTTAGAAGCAGATCCCCAGCGTTTAGAAGAAGTAGAAGAACGCATTCGGGAATTAAAGCAGATTTGCCGCAAATATGGCCCGACGCTGCAAGAAGCGATCGCCTACTACCAAAAAATCCAAGGTGAATTAGCCGAACTCAACGACAGCGAACAATCTATTGAAAGCTTAGAACAGCAAGAACAAGCAACCTTAGCAAAGCTGACTCAAGCTTGTAACCAGTTAACGCAATTGCGGCGTACAGCCGCTAATAAATTAGAGTCGAGATTAATTGCGGAACTCAAACCCCTAGCGATGGAAAAGGTGCAGTTTAAAGTAGAGATTGCGCCCACTCCTCCCACCGCTACAGGTGCAGACAAAATTACATTTATGTTTAGTCCCAATCCCGGAGAACCAATACAACCTTTAACAGAAATTGCTTCTGGTGGGGAAATGAGCCGCTTTTTACTCGCGCTAAAAGCTTGTGTATCTCAAGCTGATGCAGCTGGGACAATGGTATTTGATGAAATTGATGTAGGTGTTTCCGGGAGAGTCGCCCAAGCGATCGCAGAGAAATTACACCAACTCAGCCAACGCTCACAGGTATTGTGTGTTACTCACCAACCCCTAGTAGCAGCAATGGCAGATAGGCATTTCCGGGTAGATAAGCAAATTATCAATCAAAGCAAGGGTAAAAAAGAGAACAATGGCAGCAGCGAGCAGCGTACCGTCGTGCGCGTCACCGCCTTGGATAATTTAACCACCCGCCGAGATGAACTAGCGCAGTTAGCCGGCGGTAAATCAGCCACAGATGCGATCGCTTTTGCCGAATCTCTATTATTGCAAGCTGCCAATCATCGGCGCGAGAAATCTTAAAGAAATTCGCAATTGATAATTAGATGTATTCGTAGCGCATCATAGTAATTGCGATGTAATTGCGATCGCTTTCTCTATCAGGACTTACATAACTGGTACACCAATCTTCTGGTTTAAGAGTCAACAGTCAAAGGTCAAGGGGAGCCAGCGCCGTGGGCGGGTTTCCCGACTTGAGGTGACTGGCGTTCAAAAATTCAGGCCTTTTGGACTTTTGACTCTTGACTGTTGACTGTTGACAGCCTAAACGAAAAAAATATGACACTTGCGTAAGTCCTATCTATGTGATTTTTTAAATCTTAAATATTGGGAAAAATAGCTGAGGCTGGTGTATATACTCGTAATCAGTAGCTTTAGCAGGCGCGAGTATGATAGTGGAATGGTTAGTTGGCTGGGTAGCAAGTAATACTGTGGGATTTCTGGTCAAAAATATTCTTACCTCAGAATTTGCTCAAGATTTAGCTAAGGACTACGCCAAAGATTTTTTCAAAGACCGTTTTAACAGCGTTCCTGATTTCTTTAAGAAAGAACCTATTCAGAAAGCTATTGCTAAAGCACTCAAGGAATTTTTGCAACTGCTAGAGGATGAGTTAAAGTTTCACAAGCTTCCTGAGGAAGACATCAAGAAATTTGATAAACCACTCAAAAAATTTATCTACCACAAGTCGGTTAAAGAAATACTCGGTAAAGCTTTTGAGCCAGATTGTGATGAGCTAGATTATCAAACTCTAGAATCAACTTGGAAGAGTTTGAATTTACCAGCTTTACCAGCTAGATTTAACTGGCAATTAGTGACTGATAATTATCTGAGAAAATGCCAACAGATTTTAGCGGAATCAAAAGATTTACGCGAGTTGCTAGATTCACAAAACCTAGAAGCAATAAAGGAAAATACTCAAGAAATAGCAGGGATTAAACCAGAGTTTGATTTGCGGCAATATCAAGAAGCAATTCGTGAGCGCTATGTCAATTTAAAATTAGATAGCTTAGAGACTAGCGGATACGCCTATAACGAACTGAGATTATGGTCAATATTTACCCCGCAAAATGTGCGAGAAATTCATCAAGTCTTACCTCAAATTCACGAACTACCGAAAGAACATTTGCGGCGACTGCGAGAAAGTGAACAAGTAGAAGCAGAAGAAATTGCTTTAGAAGAATTAGAAAAATACAAACGAGTTTATTTTGAACAGCCGATAAGTTCAGTATTAGATATTGTTAAACAGCCGCAAACTTATAAATATATAGTCGTCTTAGGTGATCCTGGTGCGGGTAAGTCTACGTTATTGCAGTATCTAGCTTTGGATTGGGTAGAAAAAACTCTCGATCAACTTGACAAGCCGGGATTTATTTTACCTGCAATTCCCTTGCTAATTGAACTACGCGCTTATATGCGAAATGCTGATGACGGACATTGTAAGAATTTTTTAGAGTTCTTTCATCAAAGTCCCGGTGCAATTTCTCACCTCAATCAGCATCAATTGCAAGCACAGCTAAAGGCTGGTAATGCTTTGGTGATGTTTGATGGTTTAGATGAAGTGTTTGATCCAGGTAAGCGTGAGGATGTAATTACAGCTATTCATCGCTTCACCAATGAATATCCTAACGTACAGGTGATTGTGACTTCTCGCGTGATTGGCTATAAACCGCAACGATTGCGCGATGCTCAATTTCATCATTTCATGCTGCAAGATTTAGACTCATCACAAATTCAGGATTTTATTTACCGTTGGCATGAGTTAACTTTTAGCGATGCAAGAGATAAAGTTAGAAAACGGGAACGATTGCAAAGAGGAATTGAAACTTCCAAAGCTATTACAGAACTAGCGGGAAATCCTCTATTGTTGACGATGATGGCGATTCTCAATCGTAATCAAGAATTACCCAGAGATAGAGCCGAACTTTATAACCAAGCATCGCGGGTACTGTTACATCAATGGGATGTAGAACGCGCTTTGGTGGAAGATAAAAGATTAGATCCTAAAACTATTGATTATAAAGATAAGCAAGCAATGCTGCGTCAGGTTGCTTATTATATGCAAACTGGCGACAAAGGTTTAGCCGGTAATTTAATTAAAGAAGATGATTTAGTTAAGATTTTGACTGACTATCTCAAAACTATAGAAGTTAGTAAAGCCAGAGAAGCTGCGAGGGTGATGATTAATCAACTGCGGACTCGCAACTTTATGTTGTGTTTTTTGGGTGCAGATTACTATGCTTTTGTGCATAGAACATTTTTGGAATATTTCTGTGCTTGGGAGTTTGTTTGTCAGTTTGAGAAGGAACGCATTATTACAATTGATTATCTGAAAACTCAAGTCTTTGGCAAACACTGGCAGGATGAAACTTGGCATGAAGTATTGCTACTAATTGCCGGAATGATTGATGCTAAATTTGTTGGTGAAATTCTTGATTATTTAATGGCAAAAGACGGAGAAAGGGAAAAGTTCGTCAATCTCTTTTTAGCAGCTAAGTGCCTTGCAGAGGTAAGAAATCGCTTTGTGATTCCGTCAACAGTTAATGAATTATTGAACAAGATAAAAGCCTTAACTAGCTATGATCTCTGGTACTATTACGACTCATTTAGCAATAGAGAAGAAATTAAGCTAGTTCAGGAGATTCGCACTCAAGCTGTTGCAGCCATCGCAACAACTTGGCAAGAATCTCTCAGCACCAAATATTGGCTCAAAGACCGCGCTACCCATGATGATAATTCAGGTGTGCGACGTGCAGCCATCCAAGAATTAGCAAAGAATTTCCGCAATGACCCCAACACCAAAACCTTCCTCAAAGACTGGGCTACCCAGGATAATAAATGGGATGTGCGAAGTGCAGCGAGCCAAGAATTAGCCAAGAATTTCCTTGATGACCCCGACACCAAAACTATTCTCCAAGACCGGGCTACCCAGGATGATAGTGCAGGTGTACGAGGTGCAGCCATTCAAGAATTAGCCAAGAATTTCCTTGATGACCCTGACACCAAAACCATCCTCAAAGACCGCGCTACTCAGGATGATGATAACGATGTGCGATATGCAGCCATCGAAGAATTAGCCAAGAATTTCCCAGATGACCCCGACACCAAAACCATCCTCAAAGACCGCGCTACCCAGGATGATGATAACGATGTGCGATATGCAGCCGTCGAAGAATTAGCCAAGAATTTCCTTGATGACCCCGACACCAAAACCTTCCTCAAAGACCGTGCTACTCAGGATGATAATGAATATGTGCGATATGCAGCCATCGAAGAATTAGCCAAGAATTTCCTTGATGACCCTGACACCAAAACCATCCTCAAAGACCGCGCTACCCAGGATGATAGTCTAGGTGTGCGACGTGCAGCCATCGAAGAATTAGCTAAGAATTTCCCAGATGACCCCGACACCAAAACCATCCTCAAAGACCGCGCTACCCAGGATGATAGTGCAGGTGTACGAAGTGCAGCCATTCAAGAATTAGCCAAGAATTTCCCAGATGACCCCGACACCAAAACCATCCTCAAAGACCGCGCTACTCAGGATGATAATGTAGGTGTGCGACGTGCAGCCATCTATGAATTAGCTAAGAATTTCCTTGATGACCCCGATACCAAAACTTTCCTCAAAGACCGTGCTACCCAGGATGGGGAGCAACGTGATTTTCTGAAGTCGGATAAAAAACGAGTGACGATGCGCCACTCCAAGGTCAGGCGATCGCTAAACCGAAAGTTCAGTAAACTAGAAAAA
>NZ_JACJPX010000132.1 GCF_014696315.1 Calothrix membranacea FACHB-236 | reverse complement strand
TAGCTGTTACTGCTTAATCGGGCAATTTGATGTTGTATCAATTCCTTGATCCTAAATTTTCCTTATCCAAGTGATTTTTCCTCACTTGTGAGAAATCCGGGTCAAACCACTCAACCTTAGTTTACTGAGACTTATTGAGAATTTAATTCGACTTTACTTTTATTCCTGTTCCAGATGTAACTCAAGAGTCCAAATGACTGACTATTCTAATATTTATTTAGATACTCTTGACTTGAAAATGGTCAGAGGGCATGGGAAAGATATATTTTCATGGCAAGGTTTATGCCAAAACCTTGCGTGAATGGCTGACTTAAAAAAGCAAGGAACACAGAGCAAGTGGAGAAACAACTAATGACAAATGACAAAAAATTTTCATTTGTCCTGTTGTACATCGTTGCCATCTATAATACTGCTTTCTCTTAATTCAACATCTTGCTCAAAAACCAAGAGCGAATCATTGACGGTTTTTTTGTACTGAAAACCATAATCTAACAAAGCTTGCTTTAAACTTTTCAACTGAAATTCGTCGATTTGATTCTTGAGGACTATCTCAATAGCTTCCTTGTTTACTGTAAAACTAAAATAGTCTTTGAACTGATTATAATCCCAGTTTAATTTTCGGGCTGCATTTAACTCAATGGCAGCTAATGTATCATCAAACTTTTTACTTTCAAACATAACTTTATCTGATTGCATAACCTTAACTACATATTAACAATTACAAAAGAGAAAAAACTAAATCTCAACATTAATCAAGAGTTAAGAAATACGGCAAAACATTTATATTTTAAAAAATCTACCTTTGGATTAATGTATATAAGGTAATTCTAGAGTATTGACTTATAGTTATTTTTTCCAAATGCTCACAAGTAGTGATCAGTATTTTATATTTTATGAGCCATAATTTGAAGTGTTCTATTTTTAATTAATTTAGAATTAATGGGAGATTTTTAAATACAAATCAGACAAATTATACGCTATTCAAACACTTGCTTAAACATGATTTCTAACAACAGGGTGTCATACTAAACCTTGTTCGTAGATTTCACGCTCACTAGGTAAAACACATGGCTGATATTGTTGATACTGCTATTAATGCTGGTTCTTTCAGTACCCTAGTAGCTGCGGTCAAAGCTGCTGGTCTAGTAGATACTCTTAAGGGAACTGGGCCATTCACCGTCTTTGCTCCCACAGATGAAGCATTTGCGAAGCTTGCTAAAGGTACAGTAGACGCATTGCTTCAAGACATTCCCAAGCTCAAAAAAATCCTGACCTATCATGTTGTTTCAGGCAAAGTTATGGCGGCGGATGTGGTGAAGCTGAAATCAGCTAAAACCGTTGAAGGTGAAGATGTGAAAATTGACGCTTCTAAAGGTGTCAAGATAAATAATGCCACAGTCACAACACCAGATGTTGCTGCTGATAATGGTGTCATCCACATCATTGATACAGTGTTAATTCCTGCGTAAGCAAATGCTTAAATAGGGAATAGTATTTATAGGGCGGTGACTATTTATATTTATAGTCGCTGCCCTATAACTATCTGGATATTTTTTAGTAAAAGAATCTGGAAATAATTCATCTCTAAAACTTTTCTTACTTTTCATGTTGAAGTTAACCAACTAACCCTCGAAATCAAACAGCCACTTGTCATGCTGTAGAAGAAAGGATGCTATATACTTGCTCTCTAAAAGTTCACTCGTTTTGGGAATTACTGAGGGTTTTTAGCACTCGTTGCACATGAAATCTTGATTGGCGTAGCTATGTATCCAAGTAATAGATTTCTTAATAATCTTTCAGCCCTCCAAGGGTTGCAAGTACTCATCGTAGATAATAATGTCGATTGCTGCGATTTGATGATGATCCTGTTGCAACTCTATGGTGTTGAGGTAAAACAAGCGTTTTCAGTTCCGCAAGCTCTGGAGATATTTGAGCAATGGCAACCTTATATCGTCGTCAGTGACATTAGCTTGCCCAACGAAGATGGCTATGCCCTGATTCAAAAAGTGAAACGCAAAGCGAAAGAGCGAGGGCAAGTGGTGTTAGGGATTGCTGTGACAGGCTACGCCGATGAAAATATGCGTCAACGTGGTTTGTCTACTGGGTTTGACCTATGGTTTACCAAACCTCTGGATATTGATGAGTTCTTGGTTATGCTTGCCTGTTTAGCTATTTACCAACAGTCCTCAGATGCGATCGCGCAACCGATTTTGAGTCATGTTCCTAGATATGGTGATTTAAGTCTTGAACAGCAGTTAGAAACATCAGTTTCAAGTGATCATCACCATTTTTGAAACACTATCAATTAATGTAATTTCGTTCTGGAGATTTTGAAAAATGTCATTTACTATCGAGTCTGCACGCTCCATTTTTCCAGCAACTCAAGTTGCTAATGCAATTCCAGCTACAGTTGAATCATGCAATCAACTCAGTGCTGAGGATCAGTTGGCTTTACTTTGGTTTGCTTATACCGAGATGGGAGTTACAATCACTCCTGCTGCTATGGGAGCAGCCAATATGGTCTTCGCAGAAACAACCCTGACTCAAATCAAGCAGATGCCTGCTAGAGAGCAAACGCAAGTTATGTGCGATCTAGTTAACCATAGTGATACTCCCATCTGCCGTACATATTCATCTTTTGGCACAAATATCAAGTTGGGCTTCTGGTATCAATTAGGTGAGTGGATGAAACAAGGAATCGTTGCTCCCATTCCAGAAAGTTATGAACTGTCTGCACAGGCATCTGATGTCCTCCAAGCTATCCGTCAACTTGAAGGGGGTCAACAACTCACGGTATTACAAAATATTGTCGTCAATATGGGTTATGCCTCAACGGTTAACACCCAAAAAGTCAAAGAACCTGTAGTTCCACCTAAAGACATCGCACCCAGAGCGAAGGTCAGCATTGAGGGCATCAACAACTTGATAGTCCTAAGCTATATGGAGAATATGAACGCCTTTGACTTCCAAGAGGCTGTAGCTTTATTTGCTGAAGATGGTGCCCTGCAACCCCCTTTCCAAGAACCAATTGTAGGTCGGGAGAATATCCTCGCCTATATGCGCGAAGAATGCTACGGACTCAAGCTCATACCAGAGCGGGGGGTATCTGAACCAGCAGAAGGAGAATTCACCCAAATTCAAGTGACGGGTAAAGTGCAAACTCCCTGGTTTGGTGACAGTGTTGGCATAAATCTAGCATGGCGGTTCTTGCTCAATCCGCAAGGCAAGATTTTCTTTGTGGCAATTGACGTGGTGGCATCTCCCCAGGAACTACTTAATATGGGCTTTATCCAGTAGAAGACGTTTGGGGTGTATTTAGGTAGCGAGCAACCCATTTACACCTGCATAGACCTTTGAACCCCTGAAACACGGGGGTTTATTTGTTTTTATCAAGCTCAATTATTAGCAATACTATTCGTTGAACCTTGGGCACAACATGAATTAAAGATTGATAGACAAGACCCCATATTGAGTTGCAACACAGTTTTTGGAACTTTTACAAAGGTAAGGATATTTTTAGCTAAAACCAAAAGGATAGAAATAATATCATAAGTATTTCAATCTTGTAAATAATTTGTTATAATAATTACATAGAACTTAAATACGAGGTCACGCCCATGCGCTACACCGATAAAAAAGGGAAGACCCTCGACCTTAATGATTGTATGACTGCTGAAAGCTTCTTGATAGAAGCGGAGGTTTACATCTGTGAGCCATTGGAAATGCATTTCAATAAACAAGGAGATTTAAAAGCAGGAAAGAAACCGAACAAAGCGATTGCACATCTTGCTAGTGATGGCAGCGAACTGATTCCCGCTGAAGTTCAAGCGCGTACACACAGACAAGGCACTCAATTACTGAATGTACCCCTCGCAACTGGCTATACAGTAGATGATGAGGGAATGATCAATAACTACACAATTCAGCCTGCTATGTCCTTGGCAGAGTATCCCTCAACCAAACAGCAACAGCGCTACATCTTCCAGGGGGCAGTAGCTATCGTGTTTGTTGCTCTGACGCTGCTAACTGCATTCGCTGTCAGCTAGGTTTAACAATAGCTAGTAGTTCATTTCATTAATTTTGATGAGCTACAATATCCCGGACTTCTCCGAGAAGCCTGGAATCTGATCACCACTAACAACTCAGAACTCATGCAATGAACTACTAGTTAAAGTTGTTGCCCAAAAATCGGATGCGAATATCGGGCGATAATACAGCTTAATTCTGAGCGTTTTTTCTGATTTATGTTAACAAAAAAATGTGATGAATATAGATTTTTCCAAGAAAATTACTAGCTTATCTTTATTACTACTTTGTGTTGCTTACGCTTTCTTGGGTTGGTATCTATCTGCTTATCATATTATTTGGCTTGTAGTAACTTTTATAGCAACTGTGGCTTTCTTTGTCCGACGGAAAAATAGTTCTTTGTTTGAGCGTTCGTTGAGTTTTTTTCTTACAGGCTCATTGGCAATTTTTATTATCTCTTTAATTGTGAGTATAGTACTATTTGCTTTAGCAGTAAATAGCCCTCTTTTAGGAATTCTGATTATCACCCCGCTAGCAACTACTGTTTTAGCAGAATTAGAAATGCGGCTTACTGGTTTACACAGACTAAATACATTAGTAATTTTAATATTGATAGCTGGATTTGGTTTAGTATTGGGCGAAATGATAGATGTCTTGCTTGTGCCAAGTACCAGGTACTAAGTTATAGATGTTGTCTCACCACAAAAGTCTAAGACTGATTAAAAACTAATTAAAGTAATAGCTTTTTAAATTAAATTTTATTGGTTTATATGATAACTATAAATACTTATTGTTCCTTATAAAATTACAATCATAAAATCATAAATAAGATAAAAAATGCTAGTTTCATCCACTAATTCGAGTCGATTACTGACTCTTAATCTAACTGATAACAGCCAAACAAATACAACTACATATACCTGGAACTCTTTATGCAGTCACAATATTTGCCCTTGCTGTTCATATTGTTTACTCCGTCATATAAGTAATGGTGGTATTTACTGGCGTTGTAGCCATTGTTATCAAGAAATGCCAGTTTGGGACATATCTAATTGCAGAACTAGCTACTCTAGCTTCCTACCTCTACAAGATTTTCAAGCCAAACATCCATATTAAACCAACAACTTAGCCAGAAAACTAATGCTCGACTTTAACACGTTAACTGAATTCTCAAGCACTTACTGCATTGCCATTTGTGCTTTTCTAATTCCAGCCAACCTGCTTGCTACCTCATTGACAATAACTTTTACACTATTGCATCGTCCGGCTGTTCAAGTCTGGCAAGCTGCTGGAATTGCCAGTATCTTTGCTCTACTCATGATACTGCATGTAATTGCTTGGTTTATGATTGGAGTAGTTATGGCTCCTACATACATTTTGTTGGGTTTGGCAAGCATCTGTTTATTAGCAAATTTAGGGGCAATTCTTAGACATAGAAGCTTTGTGAGAACTTATAATGACAATACAGTTTATACCTGTATTTAAAGACACTAAATTCTAGTAATTTAAGTTAATTAGCGTGTAATACTTATTGGTGAAAGGCAAAAGGTGAAGGGCAAAAGGGGTAAGAAAAAACCTTTAACCCTTACCCTTTAAGCAGAGAAAGCAGAGGAACAGAGGAAGTAATTTGTATCAATAACCTCATTCACTCGCAACCTGCTGTGATATTTAGAGGTTACTAAAAATAATTAAGTACGAATTACGAATTATCTTAATGTTTTTCCCTATTAGCAACACGACAATGTTTAGGATATTCAATATAGGGAGTTAAAATGGAAAATTTATCTAAAAATTCTTCAGCATATTGTGTTTTATAAACATCTGCTTCCGAAGGATTCCACTCAATAGTTGAGCCGTTTTGAAATTTAAAAAAACCTTTAGTAAGCAGTACTTCTCGCGCTTCAATAAATTCAGGTAACTGTTGTATTGCCTGTGTAGTTAACTCCGAAATGATTCTATCGGCTATACCAGCCAGCTTAGTTTTATCTCCAGCGCAATCATTTTCGGAAGCATTATCAATTAGGTGAGATAGAATATCTTCGCGCTGCATTCTAATGTTTGCCACTGAATCTTCATCCCAAAAGCAGAAATGCAAGATTCTATCTAACGTATCAATACATAAAATTTTACCTTCTGAGTATCTTTCAATGAGGAAGCCCACCCAGTTAGGTACATCAGCATTAATAGTCTGTTTCTCGTAATTTGCATCTAACGGTTTCCTGTCATTAGCGTCGCCCATTCTGCAATACTCCCTAGAATTATTTCTTCGCCTTTTCGCTTCAGATGAGACTTAATAACCCAATATTTGCAAGAAATTTTTAGCTGTTATTTCTAAATATGCCCAAAAAGAGTTGATTTATCTCTGTTTTTGATATTTGGTGTTTGGTTTTTGTTAATTACCCATTACCCAAAATTGCCATAACTGGCTTTTTGGGTTTGCATCTGGGAATTATCAATATAAGCAATCATCGTTACCTGTGCCACAGGCTGATTTTTTTATGTCATTAATGCTCAGGATAGTTAATTTGACTGCAATAATTGCCAGATTGTGTGATTGATATTTTATGCGTTATCAACTCATTCGTCAGCACAGTGAAGAAGATTGTGGAGCCGCCTGTATAGCTACAATCGCCAAACACTACGGTCAGATTTTTAGCCTTAACCGTGTCCGTGAGGCTGTAGGAACGGGACAACTTGGTACTTCTTTGTTGGGGTTAAAACGTGGGGCACAAACTTTAGGGTTTAATGCTAGAGGAGTCAAAGCTGCACCAGAAATTCTCGATAAATTACAGGAACTACCGCTACCAGCGATTATTCACTGGCAAGGTTACCACTGGGTAGTCTTGTATGGGCGACGGGGTAAAAAATATGTGATTGCTGATCCGGCTGTGGGGCTGCGTTACCTAGCAAAGCATGAACTCATGGCAGGATGGGGAAATTGGCTAATGCTGTTAGTCGAACCAGATAGCGATCGCTTTTTTGCTCAACAGAGCGATCGCATTGGTAATTTTCGGCGGTTTATGCAGCCAGTCTGGAATTATCGCGCTATCCTCGGCGAAGCATTTCTGATCAATATTTTTGTAGGACTGCTTTCGCTGATTTCTCCGTTTCTGCTGCAAATTCTTACCGATGATGTACTAGTGCGTGGTGATACCAAGCTGCTAGTAAATGTTGTCCTAGCAGCGATTGTGATGAATGTTCTCAGTAGCAGTCTCAGACTAGTGCAGTCTAATCTGATTACCCATTTTGCAGGGCGGCTGCAGTTAGGATTGGTATTAGAATTTTGTCGGCAAATTCTGCGCTTACCTCTGACATACTACGAATCTCATCGCAGTGGAGAAATTATGAGTCGGCTGCGAGATATTCAAGAAATTAATCAGCTAGTTTCTCAATCGGTAATTGGATTACCTAGCCAGTTTTTTATCGCGCTGATTTCCTTGGGTTTTATGTTGTTCTACAGCATGAAACTGACTTTTCTAGCGTTAGCTTTCTCAGCGTTGATGACATTATCTACATTGCTATTTTTACCTATATTGCAAAGTAAATTTCAAAACTTATTAATATTGGAAGCAGAAAACCAAGGGATTTTAGTTGAGACTTTTAAGGGAGCTATCACTTTTAAAAGTTTATCTGCTGCCCCACAATTATGGGAAGAATTACAGACTAAATATGGCAGAGTTGCCAATTTAGGCTTTAGAACTATGCAGATTTCTGCAATTAATAATATTTTTTCTGGCTTAGTATTTACAGTTAGTAGCGTTATCCTCTTGTGGTTTGGCAGCAGTTTAGCGATCGCTAAAGAATTAAGCATAGGACAATTACTCGCTTTCAATAGCATGAACGCCAATTTTCTTGGGTTTCTCAGCACAGTCATTGGCTTTGCTAATGGACTGGTGCGCGCTAGAACTTCCATTGAGCGATTAGCAGAAGTTATTGATGCCACTCCTGAAAATCAAGGAGATGAGCAAAAGCCTTGGGTAAAAATTCCGGCTAATTCCGATATTATTTGCCTTGATATTAATTTTCACCACGCTGGCAGAGTTGACTTATTAAAAGATTTTTCCTTAACCATTCCCGGAGGGAAAATAGTAGCTTTAGTTGGTCAATCAGGCTGTGGTAAAAGTACATTAACCAAACTAATTTCTGGATTGTATCCCTTACAATCTGGCAATATTCGGATTGGCGATTACAATTTGCCCGATATATCTTTAGATTCACTACGTCAACAAGTAGTCCTAATTCCCCAAGAGGCGCATTTTTGGAGTCGTTCAATTATTGAAAATTTTCGCTTAAATGCGCCATATACAAGCTTTGAAGCTATTGTTAATGCTTGCAAAATCACTGGCGCTGATGAATTTATTAGTCGCCTACCTGATAAATATCAAACTGTCTTGGGAGAGTTTGGTGCAAACCTCTCTGGCGGACAGCGTCAGCGTTTAGCCATAGCCAGAGCCATTGTTTCTGACCCACCGATTTTAATTATGGATGAATCGACTGGGGCTTTAGATCCCGCCAGCGAATCTTATTTACTAGAAAAATTATTGAGCGATCGCTATGGTAAAACTACAATTCTCATTAGTCACCGCCCTCATGTCATCCAACACGCAGATTGGATAATTGTCCTGAATGAAGGCCAATTAACCGCCCAAGGATGTTTCAGTGATTTGCAAGCTCAACCTAACAACCCCTTGTTCTTCTTAAATTTTTAGACAACCTGGATTGGGGACTGGGGACTAGGGATTGGGGACTGGGTACTGGGGATTAGGGAGATGAGGGAGAGGAGGGAAAATAACAAACACCAATTACCAATTACCAATTACCAATTACCAATTACCAATGCCCAATGCCCATAAATTTAGTAACAAATCAGTAATAATTTACACATTTGCATTGAGCAAGACCTATTATATAAAGCCGTTGGGTCTTTAAGGGAGGTTGTGCATCACAAGACCAAGATTTTGGCTGTAATTTGCGGAATCTGATTTTGTCTTGTGTTTCTATGTCATGTCCCAACCTAAAAATGCCCTAGAGAGGAACTCTGTACTCTTAAAAGACCTGTTCTAAAACATAAAGTAGAAAGTTTTCTAGATTAAAAAAAATAGGGACACACCATCTGCATTAGTTTTTTGCTCCTTTGAACGGTGGATTATTGCCACTGTTTGCCATCACTTAGTTTAAAAGGGAGAATATCTGAATATGGCTCGAAATAAGAAGAAATCAACAGGTTTTGACTGTGAACATCCAGGGTATTCCAGATGCCCTATCTGTTGTATTATTCCGCCACACATGCTAGAAAATGTTGCTGTTAATGGTAACCCCGAGCAACGTAATTGGGCTTTTCAAACATTAAACGTTTCCGCACAGTTGCGCGGTAGACGAAATGTCATTGGTGCTGTCTCGTTTGCGCCATCCCCAGGTGTGAAGCGCCGCACTATTTATGATGCGAAAAATTCCGAAAATTTACCGGGGACATTGGTACGCAGTGAAGGAGATCCACCAAGCAGCGATCCCGCAATCAATGAAGCCTATGATTATGCTGGTGCTACTTATGACTTATTTCATGAAATATTCGATCGCAATTCGATTGATGATAAAGGATTGCGTTTAGACTCTACCGTGCATTACGGTGTCAAATATGAAAATGCTTTCTGGAACGGTGACCAGATGGTTTATGGTGATGGTGATGGCGAATTATTCCAACGCTTCACTAAGTCCATTGATGTAATTGCCCATGAACTGACTCATGGCGTAACCCAGTACGAGGCTGGTCTACAGTATTACGCTGAACCTGGGGCACTCAATGAGTCTTTTTCTGATGTCTTCGGCGCTTTAGTGAAACAAAAAAGCAAAAATCAAACAGTACAACAAGCAGACTGGATTATTGGGGAAGGCCTTTTAGCTCCCAATGTCAAAGGTGTTGGTATTCGTTCCCTGAAAGCGCCAGGAACAGCATACGACGATCCCGTTCTGGGTAAAGATCCTCAGCCTGCGTTTATGAAGGACAAGTATACAGGTACGGAAGATAACGCTGGCGTGCATATCAACTCAGGTATCCCCAACCATGCTTTTTATCTAGCTGCAATGGAGATTGGCGGCTATGCTTGGGAAAAAACTGGCAAAATTTGGTACATAACTTTGCGCGATCGCCTGCGTGCTAATGCTAATTTTAAAACAGCTGCTACTGCAACTATCAAAGTTGCTGGCGAACTTTACGGTAACGATAGTAAAGAACAAAAAGCTATACAGAATGCTTGGCAAAAGGTAGGTGTTATTAAATAGTGAATGGTGAATGATGAATCATAAATTCAGTAAAATTTTCATGATTCATCATTCGTGATTCAAAATTTACACTGTTTTGTCCTTTGTTGTTACACTGGAAGATAACCATTGAAATCTTCCAGTTTTTCTATTTCTTCCCCTAGAAAGCACAACGGAGAGCAAAAAATGCGGATCTCCTTTGAACGCACAGGCGGTTTTGCTGGAATTAGCAAGAAAACAACTATTGATACAGCTAATCTCCCGCCTAACGAAGCAAACGAACTACCCCGACTAGTGGAAGCTGCTGGTTTATTTAACTTACCTGAAAAAATTACTTCCCCTAATCCCCAAGCGGATCGCTTTCAGTATAAGTTGACAGTGGAAGACCAGGGTAAGCAACATACTGTTACTGTTAGTGAGGCCGCTTTACCCGGAACTTTAAGACCCCTGATTGAATGGCTCAATCAAGTAGCAAGGCGTTCTTAGGTACTTTCAACTAAAAAAGTAGGCAGGGGGTAGGGGAGAGAAATAGCCAGTAGGGTGGAATAGTGCTTACTTAAGTAAACATTGCAGATCAGAATCCCCGACTTTTTTAAAAAGTTGGGGATCTAAATCTTGCTAAATTAATTGCCATTCAACCCTTGTATGCTTAACTTCTGGATAATGCCATCACTTCATCAGTCGTTAAAGCTTCCCAGGCTAGGGGAAACGCATCTTATTTCCTAATAAAAACTAAGAGAGATTTCAAAATGACATAGATAATTGTAAAAATTCCGGAAATGATAAATAAAATGCATCAAT
>NZ_JACJPX010000131.1 GCF_014696315.1 Calothrix membranacea FACHB-236 | reverse complement strand
ACTCTTCATCAGTAAGGCTGGTGGAATAGCTCATAGCAGTTAGATTCAACGGGTATGAGAACCTTAGATGATAATTGTAAAGATGTCAAATGGGTTCTATACAAGTATAATAACTTTTATATTAGATCTAATATTTATAAAATTGCTATTATAGTTCTGGTTTAGGAATTGTAAAATAAAAAATACTCCCTTCACCTAAAACACTTTCTGCCCAAATTGTGCCACCATGTTGTTGCACAATACCACGACAAATAGCTAATCCTAAACCTGTGCCACCTTTTTGACGGGAATCGCTGGCATCAACTTGTTGAAATCGTCCAAAAATAGTTTCTAACATATCATGAGGTATTCCTCGACCTTGGTCTTGAACTTTAAATAAAATGCGATCGCTCAAATCTTCGACACTCAGCATGACTGTACTATTAGCTGGGGAGAATTTGATGGAATTACCAATTAAGTTCAGCAGGGTTTGCATAATGCGATCGGGGTCTACGGATATCTGGATAGAGGTTAGCGACATCTCTAATGCCACATTATTAGCTGTAGCTAAAGGCTGTAAAGCTTCTACAGATTGGCGTATTAGTGTAGCAGCATCACACCGCTGTTTAACAAGGGAAAATTTGTTGGATTCTAAATGTTCTAAATCTAAAATATCATTGACTAAGCGAACTAAACGTTCGGTATCGCTGTAAGCAATATCTAACATTTGTTGAGCGGTTTCTGGTTGCGTTTGCAATACTCCAGAGGATAGTAATCCTAAAGCACCACGAATAGATGCTAAAGGTGTTCGTAATTCATGGCTCACAATTGAGATAAATTCGTTTTTCATTTTCTCAATTGCTCGACTTTCAGTAATATCTTCGATTGTGCCAACGTATCCTATAATTTCAGGAGGAGAAGAAATAATTGGAACAATAGTAATGCGTAAAAATCGCAAAGTTGAATCAGTGCGAATGTAGCGCACCTCTGTACAAAATTCTGGGTTTGCTGTTGCTAACTCTTGCCACTGAGTCCAAAATACTGCTAAATCTTCTGGATGAATATACTGTAACCAGCGGTCGCCAAATGATTCTTCTAAACTTAATCCGCAAATTGATTGAAAGCGGGGATTTGTATAAATATTTGTCCCCAGAGTATCGCTTCTAAAAATACCTACTGGTGCCGAATCGCTAAGAGTCCGAAATAAAGTTTCGCTTTGCCGCATAGCTTCTTCAGCTAGTTTCAGGTTGCTAACATCAATGCTGACACCAATAACCACCCAAGTATTAGTTTCTTCTTGGCGAACAGAAGAATAAGTAGTAGAAATCCAGCGAACAGAACCATCTTTGTGACGGAATCTATACTCTATAGAGTTAGTTCCTTCAGCAATACTTCGCTGAAATCGAGCATACATAACTTGTTTTCGGTCTTCTGGAAGTACCCGTGAAATCCACAGCTTTTTATCTGCTAGAATTTCTGCAGGAGAATAACCAAAAATCATTTCGCTAGCAGCAGACTGATATTCATATTCCCATTCTTGATTAGCAGAGATACGAAAACTAAATATAGAAGCACTGGCTGTGGAGAGAATATTTTGTAATCGTTTTTCAGAAGCTTGCAGTGCTAGTTCTAAGCGTTTACGATCGCTAATATCAACACTCACTCCCGTGACAACCCAACAATTAGCCGCTTCGTCTCGATGGGAGGAATAAGTTGCAGAAATCCACCGCAGAGAACCATCTTTGTGATGAAATCTAAACTCAATTGTAGTAGTGCATTCCCGCAAAATATTTTCAAACAGAGGATACAGGACTTTTTCTCTATCTTCTGCAAATACCCTTGACATCCAAAGCTGTTTGTCAGATATGATTTCGGCTGGAGAATAGCCAAACAGAACTTCACTACCTATGGACTGATAGTCATATTCCCAATCGTAATTTGCAAAGGCACGAAAACTGACAATAGAAGCGTTAGCTGTAGTCAGAATATGATTTAATCGGCTTTCAGAAGCTTGCAGCGCTAGTTCTAAACGTTTGCGATCGCTAATATTGGTGCCACTACCAACGATACGATAAATACGTAAATTTTCATCAAATAAAGGAGTTAAACTAGTAATCCACCAAGTATCTTGCCTAGGAATTGGTAAACATTCTTCATAAGTAATAGTTTCTCTAGCAGCAATACAGGCTTGATAATGCTGGCGAACTGACGAAGCTAGTTCTGGTCTTAGTAAGTCTTCTAAAGTTTTGCCTTGAATGTCTGTTGCGCGAATCCCTGTTAAACGTTCATAGGCTGGGTTTACGTCTACAAAGCGAAATTCACCATCATCTAAAACATCCACGACAAAAATACATTGTTCAACACCGTTATAAATACTGCTTAAAAATTGTTCTTTGTTCTGTAAGCTTTGTTCTGCTAAAAAACGCTCTGTAATATCTTGGGCGGTACCATAAAGACGGATAATTTGCCCATCAGCATTGAAATCGGCGTGTCCTGTGCCTTCAATATAGCGGATAGAGCCGTCAGAGCGAGGATTGCGCTTGAGTGTCAGCTTGTAAGATTCACCAGTTGTAATTGCTTGTTCAACAGCTTTGTGCAACCTTTGTGCATCTTGTGGCTGATAAATTTGTAGGTTTTCATCATAGGTAGGCTCAAGTAGTGCTGGATCTTTGTCTAAGATATGGAACAGCTCTTCCGTCCAAGTAATTTTTTGCGTAGCTAAATCAAATTCCCAGTTACCAATTTGGGCTACGCGTTGAGCTTCCGTGAGCAGATCTGTGCTTTTGCGTAGTCTTTCTTCGGTTAATTTCTGTTCGGTAATATCCAATCGAATACCATCCCAACAAATTCGCCCATCATCCAGACGGCGTGGAGTTGAGCAGAGGCGTATCCAACGAATTTCTCCTGTAGGCGTATACTCTCGCACCTCAATATCAAATACTGACATATTTCGGGCAGATTCTTCTTGCTTCTGACTGATGTAAAGCCTATCCTCTGGTAGAAAGTTGTTATGAAGTAAGCTGAAATCTGCTAAAACTTCTGCAGGATGAAATCCATTTGCGGCTTCAACACCAGCACTAATATAGTAAAAGCGATCGCGCCCATCTGTTTCGCGGACAATTTGGTAGAGATAGCTATTGGGAATGTTATCTCCTATTGCCCTTAAAAAAGCTTCGCGTTCTTGTAAAGCTTGTTCGGCGCGTTTGCGATCGCTGACATCGCGGTGAATTCCCGCCATGCGTAAAGGCTGACCATTTTTATCTCGGCTGACGACTTTGCCATAGTTAGCAATCCATTTCCACCCTCTCGATTTAGTTTGCATTCGGTATTCAAAAGTGTAGGGAATGGAACTATCTATCAGGTGAGATTGTAATATATCCATCACCCAAAAACGGTCTTCTGGATGCAGCAATTGCTCCCAAGTACTGAAATCATTTGGCAGTTCTTCGACAGAATAGCCAAGCATTTTACACCAGCGAGGACTGAGATAAAGATATCCACTAGGAATGTTCCAATCCCAAACCCCATCTCCAGAAGTTTCCAAGGCCAGCTGCAAGCGTTCTTCACTGGTACGTAAGGCTTCTTCGGTTTGTTTGCGCTGTGTAATGTCAGTTTTAACACTCATTACCAGCCACGATTGGGTGGTTTCGTCCCAATCAGAACTGAAGGTATCGCAAATCCAACAAATTGATCCATCTTTGTGAGTGAAAGGATACTCAATGGTCACTATTTCCTGAGTTGTAATAGCATCCTCAATATGATGCAAAATCGCATCCTGATCTTCTGGTAATAGCCTAGTATTCCAAAGGCTAGGATCTGCTAAAAATTCATCGGCAGAATATCCTAAAATGTTTAGACAATTAGGAGAGATATATTCATAAAGAAATTCTTCAGAAGATGGCAGCCGAATTTTACTAATAATTGTTCTCATGCTGCTAATAATGGCATCAAGCTGAGTTTGGCAATTTGGTTGAGTTGGCACAAGTTGCTCATGGCGATCAATTTCCTCGAACAAAGCTACTTGCATATTTGCAAGTGCGATCGCACCTAATAATTGTCCCTGTTCATCCAATACTGGGAGATAGGAGATTTGATGCTGCTTTAGCAGATTGACAGTACTAGATATATCACCTAACTCTGATTCCTTGATGCTAATGACATCATGAGTCATCACATCGGATAAAGTAGCCACTCTCAAGTTTACGCCTGATGCGATCGCCTTGACCAAATCTCCTTGAGTAAAAATTCCTAGAAGTTGGTTTTGCTCTAAAACCAAGACATAGCCGATGTTTTCTTGGTTCATTATTTGCACTGCAAACTCAACTGATGTGTCTGGCGCTAGCGTTGGCGGACACTTTTGCAAAAATCGAGTTTGGGAGAATGGCAGCATAAACTTGAGATGACAATTTATCTTACCTATTTCTTAGTACAGATAAGTGCGATTTCACAACAGAGATAAATTAGCCTAGATATTTCTTGATTATTGATTCATGGCGATCGCCAATTCCTAGCACTTTCTGGTTTTTGGCTTGCTTAATCATGGCTAGTAGGGGAGGCAACATCTGTGATCAATGAAACAGCCAACCCAGTTTTTTAATACCTTACAGCGATTTTCAGGTAAATGAACCACATCTTTATATCTCACGCAAAGGCGCAAAGGAACAAAGAAATATAGATATTAGCGTGTGGTCTAAATACATGAAAACTGCTGTAAATCACCCATAGACAATTCCTCTACAGCTTTTGCTCAAGAGTCTTGTGAATCATAAGTATATCCTATAGAAGCTATAAGCTTTTTATTACACTTAATATTTAGCAATATAAACTTTTGCGTTGAGTTACAGAGTATCGATTTTTGTAAATGCTGTATCTTATGTAACAAAATAATATATATCGTTTTAAAAGTATAAGAAAATACAATGTATTTATTTTGGTATGTTTTCTTGTGGGAATCACTAAAGCGATAAAACTCTTGATTGATGAAGCTATAGAACAATAAAAGCTAAATTTTTATATAGTTAACTAGCGTTAAATACATCAGAAATTACGTATTAAGACTGAGCCAATAAAGCCAAAAATGATGCGGAAAAAGTAGAGTATTCGCAGTCAAAAACCTTGAAAAATGTATATATATCCTACTGTATGCTCTCATAGCAAAAATTGTGTAGAAGTTCCTCTATCCCCAGCATTAGATATAAATATACCAATGCACATATAAAAAGATTAAATATAAATACGGTGCCAAAAAGCTTATTTCCCGTAGTAGATGCATAAATAGAATTGACCGATTAAATTAAAATCAAGTTTAATCAAAAGTTATCAAATCTTTTCAGTAAAAGTGCTAGGCGCAATCTTGGATCTGCCTGCAACTTTTTAACAATCAGCACAACAACAAACTATGAACGCTACCACGGAACAACGCATCGCTTTAATTTCAGTCCACGGAGACCCGGCGATTGAAATAGGGAAGGAAGAAGCCGGCGGTCAGAATGTTTACGTCCGCAACGTAGGTGAAGCACTAGCGCGGCTAGGATGGCAGGTTGATATGTTTACCCGCCAAGTGAATGCAGAGCAAGAAACAATAGTGCAGCACAGTCCTAACTGCCGTACCATACGCTTTCAAGCCGGGCCTTTAGAGTTTGTGCCACGAGATAATTTATTTGTTTATTTACCAGAATTTATTGAGAAGTTCCGCCAATTCCAGCAAGAAAACGGTATTACCTATCATTTAGTTCATACCAACTACTGGCTTTCTAGCTGGGTAGGGATGCAATTGAAGAAAATCCAAGGAAGCAAACAGGTTCATACATACCACTCTTTAGGAGCAGTCAAGTACAACACCATAGATAATATTCCAGCAATTGCTAGTAAACGATTAGCAGTAGAAAAAGAAGTATTAGAGACAGCAGAAACAATTGTGGCTACGAGTCCGCAAGAAAAGCAACATATGCGATCGCTCGTTTCCACCAAAGGCAATATTGACATTATTCCCTGCGGTACAGATATTCGGCAATTTGGCTCTGTAGATAGAGAAGCCGCACGAGCTAAGTTAGGAATTGCCCCAGATGCGAAAGTAGTATTGTACGTTGGGCGGTTTGACCCTCGTAAAGGTATTGAAACCGTAGTACGTGCCGTTGGAGCCTCGAAATTACGTGGTTCGGAAAATCTGCAATTGATTATTGGTGGTGGTAGTACCCCAGGTAACAGCGACGGTCTAGAACGCGATCGCATTGAAGGTATTATCGATGAACTGGGTATGAAAGAGATGACCACCCTACCCGGTCGCCTCTGCCAAACTGTCCTACCTACTTACTACGCTGCGGCTGATGTTTGCGTTGTTCCTAGCCACTACGAACCTTTTGGACTCGTGGCTATTGAAGCTATGGCTAGCGGTACACCAGTAATCGCCAGTGATGTGGGAGGATTACAATTTACTGTAGTTTCCGAGAAAACTGGGATATTAGCGCCACCTCGAGACGTACCAGCCTTTACAGATGCGATTGACCGCATTCTGATGAATCCCCAATGGCGAGAGCAATTAGGTAAAGCTGCTAGGGAACGTGTAATTAGCAAGTTTAGTTGGGATGGTGTTGCATCTCAGCTGAGTGAACTTTACACCCAACTGTTAGAACAACCTGTAGTTCCAGATTTAGTACCAGCGTTGGTGTCTAGTTTGGAAAAATCTGTCGCGCAACCTGCGGCGCAAGTTAGTAAGGAACCAGCTTTGCAAAGATAAGCAGCAACAGCAGAGACGCGATGAATCGCGTCTGTACAAAGGTCAAGGGTAATTGGTTTCGAGATATTCTTTAGGTATCTTGGACTTTGGACTCTTGACTTTTGGCATTTAGGACTATACTTAGCATCGATAGTATGAACGCCAATGGCTAACTAATTGTTGTGCAACCAGTTGATTTTACGACCCTCACCGCTGCTTGTAGCGAACTTCGCACTTACTGGTTACCATCCAGAACAGAGCAGGTTTTCCAGCGCGATCGCTATACTATTTCTATCGCCTTACGTACCCTCAAACAGCGGGGTTGGCTAGAGATTTCTTGGCATCCCCAAGCTGCACGCATCTGTATTAGCGATCCGCCGCCACGGGTACCAGATACTTTTACTTTTAGCCAACAACTGATACACCAATTGGGTGGTTTGGCATTAGTAGGTATTGAAGCGATCGCACCTTGGGAGCGTGTTATTGATTTCCAATTTGCTCGTCGTCCCCAAGAAAGTGCACTATATCACGTCTACGTGGAAATTATGGGGAAATACAGCAATGTTATTCTCACCGATGCTAACAATCTGATTATCACCGCCGCACATCAAGTTAGTCAGCAAAAATCTAGCGTCCGTCCTATCCAAACCGGACAAACTTATGAAACTCCACCGAAACTCACTGGCCCAGTTCCTAGTTTGAGCGAATCTGCCCAACGTTGGCAAGAACGAGTCAGTTTAGTACCAGGTGCTATTAAGCGTCAGTTGCTCAAAAGTTATAGTGGTTTAAGTGCATCGCTAGTAGAATTAATGGTGCGATCGGCAAATATACCACCAGAAACAACCACCGATAGCCTCACCTCAGAAGATTGGCAAAGATTGTTTCAACAATGGCAAGTATGGCTAGAAGCATTACAAGACGAGAAGTTTCACCCTGCTTGGACAGATGAAGGATATACCGTCATGGGTTGGGGTGGAGTGACACCAGCAAAGGATACACAAGAACTACTCAACCGCTACTATACCGACCAACTCAACGAACAAGTATTTGCTCAACTCCGCCATCAGTTGAGCCAAAAATTAAATAATATCTTGGCTAAATTAAGGCTAAAAGCCAACACCTTTGCAGAACGCTTGCAGCAATCAGATCGAGCCGATGAATATCGCCACAAAGCCGATTTGTTGATGGCTAACTTGCACATCTGGGAAGCAGGGATGAAAGAAATTACCCTTCCTGATTTTGAAACTAACTTACCAGTGGCGATCGCTCTGCAACCAGATAAAAATGCGGTGCAAAATGCTCAAGGCCTTTACAAACAGCACCAAAAGCTGAAACGCGCACGTGCTGCTGTCGAACCACTACTTGCAGAAGTAAACGGAGAGATAGAATATTTAGAGCAAGTAGAAGCTGCGATCGCTCAGATAGAAAAATATCAAACACCTGAAGATTTACAAGCTCTTGAAGAAATCCGCGATGAGCTAATTGGACAACGGTATCTAGAAGACCCAGAATACCGCAACCGTAGTACGAATGAAGATAGTAGCAGCAACTTTCATCGTTATCGTACTCCCAGCGGCTTTGAAGTCTTAATTGGTCGCAACAATCGCCAGAACGACCAATTAACTTTTCGGGTAGCTGGAGATTATGACTTGTGGTTCCACGCACAAGAAATTCCTGGTAGTCATGTCTTACTGCGGTTAGAACCAGGCGCAGTTCCCGAAGAAGCCGATTTGCAATTTACTGCAAACCTCGCTTCTTACTATAGCCGCGCTCGCCAAAGTGACCAAGTGCCAGTGGTATACACTCAGCCAAAGCACGTCTACAAACCCAAAGGTGCGAAACCTGGAATTGCCATTTACAAGCAAGAGCGAATCCTTTGGGGACAACCACAATTAATAGTAAAAGGTCAAATTTCGTAACTTTTGACTGTTGAGTTACCTAGCTTCCGATACATATTGTTGAATTATTCTCAAAGATAGAGGTCATCAAACCTTAACAGTATCTTTTTTTGGTAAATTTTTCTGAAAAAACTGTGTTGACTGCTACAATATTGTTAAGAAAAGTTGCCCGTTGCATTTTGGGAACGCGCAACAGGGTTTTAACTCTAATGAGAAGACAACGCGGAAAATATTTTTTAGACCAGCTGTGGGAGGCTGGTCATTTTTTTTAAGTAGATAAAGTATTTATTTGGTCATTTTAATAGCAGTATTCTAAGTATTTCATAAAACCTCTTTCTAGATCTGCTATTTCATTCAGAAATAATTAAAACTGTTGACCAAGTATAATTTTATGCATATCTTTAAAAAGAATGAGACAGATAAATAGGCCGCACAACTATGTTGCGCCTTGAGAAATAATTGATTTGTAGCAGAGATTATTTGAATTGGTATTATATAGGACAAATTTTTCAGTAATTACCCTCTTTTCTACTGAGTAGTACTGTAGAATTCAGTAGAGAATTTTGGCTATCCTTTCTCCTAGAGGTCAAGCTTAATTAAATTTACGGTCAAATATTTGATATCAGACAAATATTGATACTATCGTCTAACAAAACAGCAATATAAATACTGAAAAAATACTGAAAATTAGCCTTCTGAAACCCTTTATTTTCAAGAGATTTATCCCATCTTTAGAATAAGTAACAGAAATATAATTTTAGGTAAAAATTGTGCTTATGTAACTACACAGATTCCTACTTGATATGCCACGCTATGTTTATGCAAGCAACTACGGGAATCAATCAATGTATACTCTACAAAAACTATCTTTAGCCTTGGTTGGAACAGCAGCAATGTTGATGAGTGCTAATCCTGCTAGCGCTGTGAGCCTAGTTAAAGGAGGTTCAACTCCAGTTGCAGGAGAAGGTCAATATACTAATATTCAAGGTGCTACAACTATCAACTTTAATAACGGTATTGCACCTACTTCTGGACTTGTTTCTTTTTCCGCAGCTAACGGAAATATTAATAACAACATTGTTCAAGGAAGTGTCAGCGGTGTATATGCTACTCCTTTCAATGACACCAGCAAATACCTATCAGTTTCTCCAAATAACAATGTAACTATTAATTTTGCTCAAGCTCTGGATTACTTTGGTTTTTACTGGGGTTCAATAGACACGTATAACTCTGTTGATGTCTATAGTAAAGGTAATTTGCTCAAAACATTTACTGGCGCACATGTCCCAGGCGCTCCAGCTAATGGAGCACAAAGCGGTAGTGATAATAATGTTTACGTTAATTTGTTAGCTGGTACTGGAGAAACGTTTGACAAAATTGTTTTGAAAACAACTTCTCCAGCATTTGAAACTGATAACTATAGCTACAGAGTAGCGAGCGTTCCTGAACCTAGTTCAATGTTAGGCTTGCTAGCTTTCGGTGCTTTAAGCGCTGGATCTTTAGTTAAACGCAAATCCAAAATAGCTTAAAAGTCTTTGTGCAAATAGTTCTAAACACTTCAAAAACTTCGCTTTAATATCGAGATATTATTTTCCTGCATTGAGTGCAAGCTGTAAGAAAAGACGTTAGGTTAGACAATTTGCTCAGGTAGAAGACAAACAACGGTGTAGATAAACGCTCCAATCCGGCAGAAATGCTGGATTTTTTACTAATTAGCTAGAAATTGCTGTAACTTGTTAATAGAGGTGAAAAGCAAATTAACACCTCTAATTTGTGACTATGACAAATAATTAGTTATTCAATACTAATGTACATGGGTTGAAAGTGAAACTAAATTCTAGGTTAAAAGTTCCAGCATTGTTTCAACCACCATTCCGGTTAGGGGTGGGTTGAAAGGAAATTTTTGTTATTACTAGGTGAAATATTTAATTAAGAGGGTTGAAAGGCGCACTTCGTTCGGGAATATTCTGAACTTTTTACCATATTCTACAAGTTTAGTGGAATCACTCCATCACATCACATTTACGACATTAATTTGCGAAAACTTAGTATAATTAAGTTTATTCTAAAAAACAGTCAAAGCGACAATAATTTGCAAAAAACGACACTAATTTGCGAATGTACAAAAAATCGGGATGACTGGATTCGAACCAGCGGCCCCTTCGTCCCGAACGAAGTGCGCTACCAAGCTGCGCTACATCCCGGCATAATGATTGCTATCACTAATACATTTTATCACAAACCTTGATAATTTACAAAACAATTAGAGGCTGGGAAACGACTTTTAACCAGAGAATTTAGTAATTAGGACTTTAGCCCTAGATTTTCTTCACTAGATGACTACCTAGGAACTGATGAAAATTAATTTGATGAACTAGTACTGTTCACAATGATAAATAATTTGGTAAATTACGCTCAATTAAACTCTATTTAAAATTTTTTATATGCTGAAACAGCTATGGGTGGCTAGACACAAATATAGCCAGCTACTTTGGAGTATTTTGTTAGCACTAGTACAGTTCGGCGGAAATGAGCCAAGTATTAGACAGCCAACACTTTACCTTTATATGTCCACTTAAAAGGTTTAGCCATTGTTGTATTGAAATAGTCGATAA
>NZ_JACJPX010000130.1 GCF_014696315.1 Calothrix membranacea FACHB-236 | reverse complement strand
TATTAATTCCAACCCCTTTGAAATTAGCGATCGCTTGTGGGTGAAAAATCACCTTGACTCTGACGAGGAAAAACTACGGGTTTCAACATAGACGAGGTTTATCATTAACAATACATCGTCTAGAGAGATGCAATCTAGCCGTAACAAGATGTTGCGTGTCTTTGCTTATCATATTCAAGTCATTAAAATTAAACTGATCAAAGGATTAGGGTATACAAGTGAAAAAAATCTGGCTGCTGGGTTTGACACTAGTGAGCTTTGGCATACCGCTATTATTTAAGTTGCATTCTTCTATATCGGTAGTCCCAACCGTTCCATCCTCACCACCAAAAACCATCCGCTACGAGCAGCGCAGCCTACCGCAAAGTATAGTTCATATTCTGTCAATTCCCACTGATAGCCAATTTGTGGTTACTCCGGCGATATCGCCAACAGCGGCTACTGTCCAACAATTTGCCCAGCAGCATCAAGCCAAGGCAATCTTAAACGCAGGCTTTTTTGATCCAGTTAACCAAAAATCTACATCCTATGTAGTTATTTCTGGTCGTGAAGTAGCCAACCCCAAAGACAACGAACGGTTGGTGAACAATCCCAATTTAAAACCATATCTCAGTAAAATTTTCAATCGTGCAGAATTTCGCCGCTATCAGTGCGGGGACACAGTTACTTACGATATTGTCTTGCACAATGAATCACCCTTAGCTGGGTGTCAGTTACTTGATGCTGTTGGTGGTGGCCCAGGACTCTTACCCGAAATCACCTCAGAACAAGAAGGTTTTGTAGATAAAAGCAATGGACGAGATGCAATTGGTACTAATCAACCCAGTTCTAGAAGCGCTGTAGGGATTACTGATGATGGCAATATTGTGTTGGTAATGGTAGCTCAAAAGCCAAACGTCCGTCTGGCTAAATCTGGGATGACTTTACCAGAATTGGCAGATTTCATGAAAACCCTTGGTGTGAAAAAAGCCATGAACCTAGATGGCGGAAGTTCGTCTTCACTTTATTACAATGGTAAAACTGTTTACGGAAAGCTAAATATTCTCAGAAAACCTATTCAGCGACCTGTGAAGTCAGTTTTGTTGGTTAAGGAAAGTTAGAACCTTACTCTGGCAAATAAATAAAAAAATTTGCTTATAAATCTTGCAAAATTAATAATTTAACTTAATATGATAAGCAGATTTTTATCTCTTCTATACTGATTAAGTTATGAATGCTAAATTATTGCTAGACAGCCAAAGACTTGAGTGTAGATCCGCTTGAAGGAAGCTAGCGTTAACTATGAAATGATGAAAATGCTTTTTCCCAATTCCCCAATTCAGCTTATTAGTATTGAGAACAACAATCTATCTCCAACTAATTAGCAAGAATAGACAAATATACAATTGTAGAGGGCGAACGATGGGACTCGAACCCACGAATGGTGGTACCACAAACCACTGCCTTAACCACTTGGCTACGCTCGCCATTAACTATCTGAGTATAGCACTCTTTTCGCTATTTAGTCCAGAAAATTTTTATTTTCGGAACGGACTCAGTTTATTTCCAGTCTCATGACTAAAACAAATCATAGCTGATAAAACATGAAATCCACAACAATTGTTGCATATTTAGCAGCTGCAGGACTAGCCGCATTGGGCATAGCAATGGCCAGCACGAATCCTAACCAAACGCAATATGAAGATTATGCATCAGAGAGGTTGTCACAATATTTAAAAACGGATGTTTGTAGGAAAACCCAAGGATTTTTGCAAAATTTAATCAATTTCAATTGTGAAAAAACGGTAGATTCTTTTAATCCGCAAATGCGGGGAATTATTGCGGGAACGACAGAACGGCAAGATTTTCTGCTGTTTAGCATTTACCGTACAAATTTGAAACTAAATTCAGTTATACCTTCTTACAGTTTTCAGACAGTGGGAGCGTTTAATAACTTTTATACTTACTCTGCACAGCAGCAATAGGGGAGGTCAAAAGTCAAAAGTCAAAAGTCAAAATGAATTACCCCACTAATGAATCCGCTTGCACTTAAATTAATGTTGCAAAAGCCAAAAGAAGCAGCGATTTGGCGGCTTCCGGCTGGGGATAGTGGCTCATATCCGTTTTAAGTAGGGAAGAAGCAGGTATGAGTTGGGAATACTGCATAATGTAGACCCAGGCAAAGCTCTACTTTGTAATGAAACTCTGTCCTAACATTGGCTGTTTGTATGCTTATAATTCTGACACAGCGAGGTTTTGTACCAAATGTGGTAAACCACTATTGCTCAAAGACCGCTATCTCTTGCTGCAATTGATTGGACGTGGTGGTTTTGGCATAACTTTTTTAGCTGTGGACGAACACCATCCACAAAAACCCAAGTACGTTATTAAACAATTTTGTTTTCCAGAAAACAACGGGAAAGGCTTTGAGAAGGCTGTGGAATTATTTCGCCAGGAAGCAGTGCGCCTGAGTGAGTTGCAGCATACCCAAATCCCCGAACTGCTGGATTATTTTGAACATGAAAATCAACTGTATTTGGTGGAAGAATGGATTGCAGGACAAACGCTAGCACAGGAATTGCAACAGCAAGGGGTTTTTAGTGAAACACAAATTTGGGAACTGCTGAAAGACTTGTTACCAGTTTTGCAATTTATCCATGTCCGAAAAGTGATTCACCGTGATATTAAGCCAGAAAATATCATGCGTAGAGTATCGCCAGCGGGTAAAGGGAAGGATTTAGTTTTAATTGACTTTGGAGTTGCCAAACAGATTACAGCCACAGCTTTGCTCCATACTGGTACTACGGTAGGAAGTCCCGGTTATATGGCTCCTGAGCAAATGCGGGGTAAAGCATTACCAGCTAGTGACCTTTACAGCTTGGGTGTAAGTTGTATTTACTTATTAACGGGAACTTCTCCCTTTGAGTTGTTTGATGTGACAAGCGATCGCTGGGTGTGGCGCGATTATGTGCCCAATAAAGGTAAAATCAATACTCGCTTGGGTAATATTCTCGATAAACTGCTACAAAATGCCCTTCCCCAACGCTACAAAACTGCTGCTGAAGCTCTGCAAGCGCTAAATTCGGCTATAAAACTTGAGTCTTCCCAAGCTGTACAGAAAAAACCAACTTCTAGCTTAAATTCTGAGGTAGGAGTTGATTACCGCCAATTACGCGACTTACTAGCAGCCAAACAATGGCAATCTGCAGATAAACTAACTTGGGTATTGATGTGTGAAGCACTCAACAAGCCTAGTGGTAGTTATCTGTTTACTAGCGATATTGAGAATTTGCCTTGTGAGGATTTACAAATAATTGACGAATTGTGGCTAAAGTACAGCAAAGGGCGTTTTGGTTTCAGCATCCAAAAGCAAATTTACGAAAGCGTTGATAGCGACTATGGAAAGTTTTGCGCTGCGATTGGCTGGAATCTACCTCGCGCTACTTCTCCCATTTTGGTTCAGCAATTATCTTTTAATTTGTCCGCACCTATGGGACATCTCCCCTCTCACATTTGGGCTGGTGGTACTCAAGTGGGGCGACAGATTAGTGCGTTAGTTGAGAAATTGGGGAGATGTTAGGGACTGGGGACTGGGGACTGGGGACTGGGGACTGGGGATGAGGAAGATGAGGGAGAAGAGGAAGATGAGGGAGATGAGGGGGATGAGGGGAGAATAACAATTACCGATTACCCATTACCAAATGACAAATGACAAATGACAAACCCCAATTACCCCTCAACTATTTATTAAGATATTTAAACAACTATAAAAATTCTTACCTTTGCCCATGCCTTCTGCGTATCTTTTGGTATCTCATGGAAGTCGTGATCCGCGTCCAGAAATTGCTATGCAGCAGTTGGCGGGGTTGATGCGTGACAAGCTACAAAGCATTGACAACCAAGAACCTCTGTTAGATGTAGCTTATTTAGAACTCAGCCCGGAACCTTTGCACGAGCAGATTAAAAAATTTGGTGAAAGGGCTTTGGCGGCTGGTTGCGATCGCATCAATATATTACCTATATTTCTCTTGCCGGGAGTTCATGTGATGACAGATATTCCCGATGAAATCGCTATAGCTCAACAGGCTTTTGATCAAGATCTAATCATTGAGCTAAAACCATATTTAGGTAGCAACCCCAACTTACAAACCTTACTCGCCAAGCAAATAGCTGAAAAAAAGACAGCCTCATGGATTTTATTAGCGCATGGAAGTCGCCGTCCTAATTCTTTAGAGCCTGTGGAAGCAATGGCGCAAAATTTGGCAGCAATTACAGCTTATTGGGCTGTACCTCCTAGTTTAGAATCGCGGGTGAAAGATTTGATTGCTGTGAGTAAGTGGGAGATTGCGATTTTGCCATATTTTTTATTCGCTGGTGGCATAACCGATGCGATCGCGCAATCAATAGAAACGTTAAAATTACAGTTTCCTCTGGTAAATTTTCACATGGCCCAACCCCTAGGAGCCAGTACAGAATTAGCCGAGCTAATTGGGGATTTAATAGATAGATGAACCGCACAGCAATACAACAGGAGAGCAAGTTTTTGGGCAAGGTTTATTTAGTAGGTGCGGGGCCAGGAGATCCTGGACTGATGACACTTAAAGGCAAAGGTTTACTGGAATGTGCCGATGTTGTCATCTATGATGCTTTGGTAAGTCCAGCAATTCTGGAGATGATCAACCCCCAAGCAGAAAAAATTAATGCAGGTAAGCGGATGGGGCGACATTCTCTGTTGCAAGATGTTACCACCCAACTGCTAATTGAAAAAGCACAAGATAATGCGATTGTTGTGCGGCTTAAAGGGGGCGATCCGTTTATTTTCGGTCGTGGCGGCGAAGAAATGGCGGAATTGGTAGCAGCTGGCATTGATGTAGAAGTTGTGCCAGGTATTACATCGGGTATTGCGGCTCCAGCCTATGCAGGTATACCCTTAACCCATCGCTTGTATAGTTCTTCAGTTACTTTTGTTACTGGTCACGAATCAGTGGGTAAGTATCGACCCGCAGTAAATTGGGGTGCGATCGCTCACGGTTCGGAAACTATAGTAATTTATATGGGGATTCACAATCTGCCCTATATTATTGAACAGTTGACGACAGCAGGTTTGAGTTTAGAAACACCAATTGCTTTAGTGCGTTGGGGTACGCGACCAGAACAGGAAGAATTAATTGGTACAATCGCTACCATAGTTGAGCAGGTAGAAAAAACTGGATTTGAAGCACCTGCGATCGCAGTTATTGGCTCTGTGGTCAATTTGCACGATATTTTATCTGGTTGTCGTCCAGTTTGATAGTTGGTGGGGTAAAATCTCACTGACAATTTAGCGTTGATTTGTCACTTATTAAAAAAGCCAGAAGAATTGGGGGATTCTCCCCCAAACCCCCGATTGGGTGACGGTTGCGTCCCCCAAACCCCCTCCAAAATTAAAGCTAACGTAGTTGTAGCGATACCTGTGATAGAGGATTTCATAGATTCTACGCTGGAAGCTGAGAAATAAACAGACGCGATCGCTCGCGCCTGTGCTGAAGTTAGGAGTGTTCAATGAACATAGTTTCGCTTCATTGCTTTTTTGTTCTACAAGTTCTCAGATGTTAATTCCAGATTTTGGTAATTGGTAATTGGTAATGGGTAACTGGTAATTGAAAATTTCTCCTCTGCTTCCTCATCCCCAGTCCCCAATCCCTAATCCCCAGTCCCCATCACCCTAGTAGCATTGAAAATCGCCAGCAGTGCTACGCCGACATCGGCGAAAACGGCTTCCCACATTGTTGCTATTCCAAAAATACCTAAGCCAATAAAAACGCCTTTGATTCCTAGGGCGAAAATGATATTTTGCCAGACAATGCTGCGGGTTTTTCGGGAAATTTGGATGGCTTCGGCTACTTTTGCGGGACTATCCGTCATAATCACAATATCAGCAGTTTCTATGGCTGCATCTGAGCCTAAACCACCCATTGCGATACCAACATCAGCTCTTGCAATCACTGGTGCATCATTGATTCCATCACCAATAAAGGCGACTTTATGATGCTTGGGGGTGGTGCTGAGTAACTTTTCAATGGCGCTGACTTTTTCTTCTGGTAATAACTCGGCTTCGTAGGAATCTATACCCAGCTGTTGAGCAATCTGAGAGGCGATCGCTTGATTATCTCCTGTCAACATCACGGTTTTGCGGACACCGATGCGTTTGAGCGCTTGAATAGCCTGTTTAGCGTCGGGTTTCACTTCATCTGCGATCGCAATATACCCTGCATATATATGATTGACTGCTAGATGAATGACTGTACCTTCTGTATTGCAAACATCATGAGCAATGTTCTCTCGATGTAATAGGCGATCGCTTCCTGCTAGCACTAACTGATTTTCGACTTTGGCGCTAATTCCATAACCAGCGATTTCTTGATAATCTTCCACAATCGACGCATCGATTTTTCCCTGATACGCCTCTCTAATCGATTGGGCGATAGGATGATTAGAATGTGATTCTATTTTGGCAGCTAGTTCTAGTAACTCTAGTTGATTCTTGCCGTTTCTAGGACTAATATCTACTACTTTAAATACGCCTTGAGTTAATGTCCCAGTTTTATCAAATACAACTGTATCTACTGTTGTCAATGTATCTAAAAAAGTAGAGCCTTTCACCAAAATTCCGCGTTTAGCAGCGCCACCTATGCCGCCAAAGTAGCCTAGGGGAATACTAATAACTAATCCACAGGGGCAGGAAATTACTAATAAGATTAAACCGCGATAAATCCATTCGGAAGATGTGGCACCAGTTAAAAATAAAGGCGGTAATAATGCCACTGCGAGAGAGGCAAAAACTACTACTGGTGTATAGTACCTCGCAAACTTAGTAATAAATTTCTCGGTTGCGGCTTTTTTGCTTCTGGCATTTTGCACCAAGTCTAAAATCTTAGCAATGGAAGACTCATCAAATAGCTTGGTAACTTTAACTGTGAGGACACCCATTTTATTGAGCATTCCTGCCAAAACTGTTTCGCCAATCCTCACCGTTCGCGGTACAGATTCTCCGGTTAAAGCAGATGTATCAACCTGGGAACTACCATCAATAATCTCACCATCTAAGGGAATCTTTTCCCCTGGTTTGACTACAATAATTTCACCGATATTTACTGTCTCTGGTGATACTTTTCGGAGTTCGCCATCTATTTGCACATTGGCATAATCAGGGCGTATTTCCAATAAAGCTTTAATGGAATTGCGGGAGCGGTTAACGGCAATATCTTGAAACAATTCGCCAATTTTGTAAAACAACATTACCCCCACAGCTTCGGGTAACTTATGAATTGCGATCGCTCCCAATGTCGCTACCGTCATTAAAAAGGTTTCATCAAATACTCGTCCTCGAATTATATTTCTACCCGCAGTTTTTAGCACACTCCAGCCACTTAATAAATACGCAGGTATAAAAAGTAAATATTCGCCTATAGAGTAGAAGGTATTGTGTAATTGCTCTTCAAAAATTACACCAGGTATATACAAACCTAAAATCAAAACTAACGGAAATATCTCATTTTTGAGATTAAATTCTGTACCATGATCGTGATGATGGTCATGGTTATGATTCTCATCATGTTCGTGAGTATGATTATGATGATGATTCTCATGAGCATCATGTCCACAATTACAGCAATGGTCAGATTCTAAATGTATTTTCCGCTTCATTTTGCTGGCAATTAGTAATTTGTGAGATATATAAGCTATCGTTCAAATGTAATAAAAAAAATGAGTTTTTACAAGTTACTAATTTAAGAATGAGAATCTATATCAATCTGTGTAGTAGTTGCAAAATTATTGATTAAGGTAGGGAATAAGAAAGCAGAAACTACAAATATACTTTGCTTTAACAAATTAAATATCAATTCTATAGAGAAATCGGATTTGATTTATGAAAAAATCTCAGCGTAACGCATCAGCGCTTGTAATGCGTTACGCTAACGCATCCTACATGAACTGTCAGTAAACCGAAAACTTCTGTGATTGCTAAAAAGGCACAAACATAGAGAAGTTTTGCTTCGATTTGTACCGTAGACATAATGGAATAGATATTTCCCTAGAATTCCTAGAGGTGTCAGCATGACTGTTATTACTCCTGATCGTCTCGTCATAGAGGAAAGCCCTTCTCACAGCGCGCACGAGCCAAATCGCACGCTCTGGATCAGCGAAGCAGGAGGGCTTACCCAGTTCGGTGCGTTCATCGAAGTCCTGCAACCAGGCTCTTGTTCATCGATCAAGCATTGGCATAGTGCTGAGGATGAAATGGTCTATGTGCTTGAAGGCGAGATCACGCTCATTGAAGGAGACACAAAGACTGTACTACGTCCTGGTGACGCTGCAACTTTTCAAGCAGGAGTGTCGGTAGGTCACTTCCTTGAGAATTGTAGCGCCAAGGCAACGCGATGCCTAGTAGTCGGCACCCGAGCGGCAGTAGACACAATCACGTATCCTGACCTTGATCGGGTGTGTCACCGAGATCGCTCACTGCCAAACGACATCTGGACTAACAGTGCGGGAGAACCTGCTCCGAGTCCTTACTAGCAATAATTGCAGGATGCTTTTTGTACACTTTTGTATAAAAATGCGGTTTGATAAAAAAATCCCTACAAGCTGAATTGTAGGGTAGGCAATACTGATAATGATGCTAGCAAGGACTTTAGCCCTTAATTTAAAGCTCTAATTTCTCAAGAAAACTTAGGAAACAGATGTTAAGGAATTACCCCGTAGTCGTAATCCTACTAACAATCCCGCAATCACAAAAGCTGTCATATAGGCTAGACTAATGAACCGCACTGATAATGGTGGTGCAACTCCTTCCACGTCTATTTCTTTTTGCACTTTAAAAGCTGTAAATTGGCGGGATGCATTGGGTTTGGGTGCAATTTCTACCTCTAATTTGTGAGGCGCGCCATCAAAAAATCCTTGTTCCCAAGCAAATTTTCCTGTGGTATCGGGAACAGCTTGGTAAGCAAAATTTACCCAACCATCTTCCAGCATGGTTGTTTTAATATTTAGGATTACGTCTTGAACAGGCTGATTGGTTTTTTCATCAATGACTTTTACCTGTAAAGCCGCAGGTTTTCCTACTGTGGCGCTAGTATCGCCTAATAATTGTGCCTGTAAACCCTGTTGTCGAGCAATCCCAGAGCTATCAGTTTCAACTGCACTTTTTGATGCATGATGATCGTGATGATGAGTGTGTGTTGAACTCTCTGACTGGGCAACTTCTGCACTAATGTTAACGAATAATAGAGCTGCGATCGCAACTACAATTGCGCCACTCAACAATAATCGCACACGCTCAGGGGCAATTTCGGTAGGTGCGACAGCTTGCGAACCGCCAATTATCCAACCGCCAGCTAACCCAACTATCAACAACACTACAGCCAGAATCGCAAAATTGCGGTATTTTACCCAATTCTCTTTTACTGGTAAAGTCAGAGTTTGTGCTATCGGGCTAAAGGCGTTAGCTACCACAGGGGTAACATTTACCTTAAATTGGTAATTTCCGCGAATTGGTAGTATTTCTTGTAATTCCAACTGCCCTTGAGGAGCTATTGTTTCTATATCAAGCAGCTTGGTTCCCTCAACTATAGGGAAATCTGTTGTGAACCAAGGGTTATGTAGTGGCGTAAAAATTTCCAGATGCAATTTAGCATTGTCTAAAGCTTTACCTTTAGAATCTACTGCTTGCAATGCTAATTTAACTGGGGATTGGGGTGTACTGGCTTCCGCTTCAAAAGGTAAAACTTGGGTTTCTGGCGTTGGGCTAATCAGCCTAACATTGGCTTGGGGTGACTGCGAGAAGCCCACAAAACTATAAAAAACTACACTCATCATGCACATAATACTGATGAGTGTATAAAGCTTAAATTTTGACATTCTTAGTGCGAATAATCAATTATGAATTAACTTGAAGATTCCAAAACAGTTGCTAAGTGTTTTAGTGGCAAGGAACCAGCAAAGTATGGTGACGGGGATTGTGTACGCGATCGTGAATTGCTGGGTAGGTTGTAAAATAAACAGTCCACAGTGTCAACGCGCACAAGGAAACATAAAGTGTTGCTTGTACAGGCTTGGATAAAGTCAAGCTAGCAGTCTTTTGCAACACTGAAGAATGAGTCTGAGTTGTCATCATATACCTCACATAAATTTAGAACAAATGCATCGGCCACTATTTTGGCTGGGGCTTGCTTTAGCAACTGCTTTGTTGGTGGACTTCAAAATTCATACCCAAGTTTTGCCATTACCTTTGGTGGTTGTTATCCACTAAAACCGATGCTTGCGTAATTTACACAATATCTTAGTTTTTCGTGGCCTGTCACTTTGTATATTTCTGTGAAAGCATCGATTTGAAAAGCAAGAATGCTTATCTTTATTTATTGGCAATACATTTTAGGGCTAAGGCCCTTCTCATATTTTTTCACAAAGTCATCAATTCTGAACAAAATCAGTGCTGAGAGTTGAGTGCTGTTAGCGGGGCGTTTAGCCCGTGCTGAATCAAAAATTATTTCACAAATTACCCATTACCCAATCCTCAAACAATACGGGAATCTACGCATTGTATTTTTGCAATTTTTATGGTCATAAGTTTTATATATCACTCAATACAGTAAATTGATAGGATTATCGTATTTTATTTGTAGCCTAGAAGAGGAGAATCTAAATGAGACTCATATCCAAGTCGGGCAAATTTGGATAAAGTACAGATTTTTGACTATAAGTGTTTCCTCTGTGTCGCATTGTGGTTCAACCACCCAATAAGTAGGGGGGGATTGAGCTAATGTCTGCAAATAAAATCAGAAAATCTGCACCAATTCACAGTAGAATTTCCGTAACTATACAGTATTAAAGACAGCCTGTTATCTCGCGGCTAGTATCTCGCTATGGTATAACAGCAGAGATAAAAAGTAAATATTCACCTATAGAGTAGAATGTATTGTGTAATTGCTCTTCAAAAATTACACCAGGTACATACAATCTCAAAACCAAAACTAACGGAAATATTTCATTTTTGAGATTAAATTCTGTACACAATTGATGAATCGTACCTACCTGTCAGGCTATAGTCATCTACTTGAACTCAGCTATCCTGTAAGATAATTCCGAAAGCTGCTGAGTATAGCAATCCGTTGAGGATTTGTGAAATATTGTATCAAGGTTCGTTGACTGTTGACTGTCAACGGTTAACAGCCACAACGTATATTTTTCACACCTGAAATAGGATTGCTATATATGTAGGTTCGCCTTAGCAGCTTTATGTAAATTATCTATATTGCAGGTAATAAGTTATAGTCAGCCGATGCGATCGCTAAAACTGTTTCCTGCGGGAGTAAAGAGGGAAGAGAAGAGAAAGAATAAATGCTGAGGTAGGATAGTGTTTCAGTAGAGACTATGAATTAGATGATTTATCCTGTTGCTTCACTTTCTTGATTATTTCCATGTAGACATTAATTTCACTCACTTCTACATCATGTTCAACTCTAGTTACTTTCCATTGCTCCTTTTTTAAGTAAACTTCCTCCCCAATGCGAGGAACAAATGGGAGATCATAAAACTTTTTGAGAAAATCTTTTTGGTTTTCTTCCCATAAGATGATTTTGGCTACTTCTTTCGACATGGTTAATGTTTATCCTTTGTTGTTAGTAAACTCAATAGACATCTCCGAAATAGTAATGTTATGTGCTAAAAGAATATAATAGATGTTTTTTTACACCAGAATTATGAGTTCCGTACTGGATCACATCGAAGCAAAT
>NZ_JACJPX010000013.1 GCF_014696315.1 Calothrix membranacea FACHB-236 | reverse complement strand
AAGCCAGCAGCATTGGGGGATTCTCCCCCAAACCCCCGATTGGGTGACGGTTGCGTCCCCCAAACCCCCTCCAAAATTATTGTTCTGTTTTTTTATTGAGTAACTAGTTCAGGGTTCCCGGAATTAACTTCAGGGTTGACGTTTCCGTGTTTCGCGTACCCGGAATCAGCTTCCGCTTTCCCGGAATCAACTTCAGGGTTGACGTTTCCGTGTTTCGCGTACCCGGAATCAACTTCAGGGTTGACGTTTCCGTGTTTCGCGTACCCGGAATCAGCTTCCGCTTTTCCGGAATCAACTTCAGGGTTAACGTTTCCGTGTTTCGCGTACCCTGTAGCAACTTTTCACCACCTCTTTTCAATGGCTATCAATTCCCTCAGTCTTAGAGGTTATTTATAAAGTAAAAATAAAATTACTGTAGGGGAGCCAGTCGCGTGGGCGGGTTTCCCGACTTGAGCGAACTGGCGTTGTGTTAGGCGCTGATTTTCAATATTAATTGTTGCAGAAGAACTATTTTAGCGCCTAACGCACCATTGATGCGGCTGTACGTTACGGCTAAATTTGATTGTCACTAAGCCCCAAATTCTTTCATAGCCGTAACACACCCTACTTAAGATTTACTTTATAAATTGTCTCTTAGGGTTGAGGTTTTTATGGTAACAATTCGCTTAAATCCGAGGTAATACCGATTTGAAATAAGAATACGGCAGATACACAGCCCAAATTCTTGTTATGTGTGGCTTTCTTAATTTTGAAATTTGAATTGATATAACTTCCGTATGCATTTAAGCTCCTAGATGAACACGCTAAATTGCATGATCATATCCGCGAAATTGAAGCCTCAGTGTTGAATTATAGAAGGAAGATTGCGGCCAGTATTTTTGGAAAATTCGTAATTCATGGATAAAAATTATTTTGAAGTTTCCAAATCCATATAGTAGGATGCGTTAGCGGCGAGATTACGGCATCAGACCAAAGCTTTTCGTGTGGTTAAGGTTTCTACAAAATCAAATAATGTTAGTGACACATCAATATAATCTAGAGGGCAAGGCAGTGCCTTGCCCCTACAATCTGTCGCATTGTTGTTTCTAATTGGTATAAGTACTATTTCCAGCTACATAATATTTATCCATTAAACGATTTTACAAAAAAATCAACTATCAAACATATTTAATTACATAATTGCATGGCGAATGCATGATTCACCCTTTATCCATAATCAAGCTCAGCATGAGTATTCAATATGCGAGATAATCTTTAAAAGATACAAGGGTGAATTCCATTGCTACCACAATCAGAACTCACAGAAAATTCGTCAATGCAAGCAATCCAGCGTGTTTTGGGGAGCTTGAAAAATTATCGATGGATTTCCTTAGGAGCTTTATTAAGTCTCTTACTTTTGACAGTTGCGAATGCAATTACCCCCCAATTATTTCGCTGGGGAATTGATCAAGGTATTATCCAGAAAAATTTACAAATGGTGCTTTATAGTGCTGCATGGATGGTAGTTGCGGCGATCGCTCGGGGTTTGTTTAATTTTGGACAAAGCTATTGGGCAGAAGCGGCTTCTCAAGGTGTAGCCTATGATTTACGCAATAGGATTTTCAGCAAAATTCAAAATCTCAGTTTTAGTTATCACGACAAGGCGCAAACTTCGCAACTATTAACTCGCGTTACCAGCGATATTGAACAAATCCGCACCTTTGTTGGTACTAGCTTAATTCAGGTCATTGGTGCAGTAGTGACATTGGTGACGATTTCGGTAATTCTGCTAATCATGAATTGGCGATTGGCGTTAATTACCTTAACAGTAGTGCCGATGTCAGGATGGTTAATGGCACAATTCATCACCCGCAATGACCGCTTGTTCCGCCAGGTACAAGAACAATTGAGCGACCTGAATGCAGTATTACAAGAAAATCTTTTAGGAATTAGGGTAGTTAAAGCCTTTGTGCGTGAGTCGGCGGAAAGGTCACGTTACACGGGGCTAAATAATGCCCTCGTCACGGCTAACATGAGGACTATTGATGCTATCCACAATACTTTCCCGTTTATCTTTTTACTGAGTAATTTAGTGACTCTGGCTGTTTTTGGTTATGGGGGGGCGCAGGTAATTGGTCAAAGGTTCTCGATTGGGGAACTGGTAGCTTTTAACTCCTACTTAATTCTGGTACTGCAACCAATTTTACTGATTGGGTTTGCTGCACCTGCGATCGCCCAAGCGGCTGCTTCAGCGCAACGAGTTTATGAAGTGGTAGACGCAGCCGTGGAAATCCGCGATCGCCCCAATGCGATTGAGTTTAAAACTTGTGGTGGTAGAATCACCTTTGAAAACGTCTCTTTTCGTTATCCTGGCGCTACAACCGAAGCCCTGAAGGATGTTTCTTTTGAAACCAAGCCGAAAGAACTCATCGCTGTTTTGGGTATGACAGGTTCCGGTAAAAGCACTGTGATGAACTTGATTCCCCGTTTTTACGATGTCACCAACGGCGCAATTCGGATTGATGGGCGAGATGTGCGAGATTTTACTCTCAAAAGCCTGAGATCACATATTGGCATTGTCTTTCAAGAAACCACCTTATTTTCTGGCACTCTCCGCGAGAATATCGCTTACGCCAAACCCAACGCCCCATTAGCAGAAGTCATTGAAGCTGCAAAAACTGCCCAAATCCATGATTTTATCGATGGTTTACCCGATGGCTACGAGACGATTGTAGGGGAGAGGGGTATCGGTTTATCGGGAGGACAAAAACAGCGAATTGCGATCGCCCGTACCCTACTCACCGATTACAGTATTCTGATTTTGGATGATAGTACCTCGGCTGTAGATGCCAAAACTGCGGCGCAAATCCAAGCCGAACTTGATAACTTAATGCGTCGCAAAGCTTGTGTCACCTTTGTTGTGGCTCAACGCATTAGTACAGTCAAGAATGCCGATCGCATTTTGTTAATTGATAAAGGAAGGTTGGTAGCACAAGGAACCCACGAACAATTGATGCAAACCAGCCCGCTTTACGGTGCAATTTTGGAATCTCAAGTTAAGGCAAAGGAGAACAAATGAGAGGTATTGGCCCGGTTGTTGCGCCCGAACAACAAGCAACTAATCAACTCTCAACCTTGCGGCGCTTTTTACAATACTTGCGACCCTATCGCAAAGAAATTCCCATTGCCTTGACATTAGTCCTCATTGGTGCATCAACCCAGGCGATCGGGCCATTTTTACTTGGCTGGTCAGTCGATCATCTAATTGCACGAGGTAATTTGCAGGGATTGCTGCTGCTATTAGTCTTACTAGGGCTAATTTATGGGCTTGGTATCTGGGCAATTCGCGGGCAAATTATGCGAGTTGGCTGGATTATGCAGCGCTTACTAGCTCAACTGCGACAAGATATTTTCACCAAAATTCAGAGTTTACCACTGAGCTTTTTTGATCGCAGTGAAGCCGGCGATTTAATGAGCCGTCTGCTAAATGATGTCAACACTGTAAATCAGGCATTTGGTCAAACAATCGCCCAAATGCTAGGCAACACTTTCAGTTTGGTGGGTATCGTGATTGCGATGCTGACAATCAATCTGCAACTCGGCTTGTTGAGCAACTTAGTTGTACCACTGATGATTTTGACTACCAGCTTGTTTGCACGTTGGGCAAGAGCAAGATTTCGCGTCACTAGGCAAACAATCGGCGAACTTTCCGCCAAATTGGAAGAAGATATTGGTAGTGTACGAGAAGCACAAGCTTTTAATCGTGTACATATCAACATTGCCGAGTTTGACATTCTCAACGCTGCTAATCGGGATGCCAATGTCGAAGCTGTGGCTATTACTGCGGCATTTTTACCATCGATTGATTTTCTCAACACCCTAGCAACCGCAGGTGTTCTCGCCTATGGTGGCTATCTAGCTGTGACTGGTGGCGCAACAGTGGGTGTGGTGACATCCTTTTTACTGTATGTGCAGCAGTTCTTCCGTCCTATTCAAATTCTCAGTCAGTTTTACACTCAAGCTCAGTCTGCATTTGCCGGATTAGAGCGCATTTTCCTTCTGTTAGATGAACCATCGGAACTCAATGATGCTCCCGATGCCATTGAAATGCCGCCAATTCAAGGAGAGGTGACTTTTGAGAATGTCAAATTTGGCTATAACCCAGAACAACTGGTGCTAAAAGGTGTAAATTTACACGCCTATCCAGGCCAGATGATTGCATTAGTCGGCCCTACTGGCTCAGGCAAAACCACCATTATTAACCTGATATTGCGCTTTTATGATGTCTCTGATGGTGCAGTCAAAATTGATGAAATCGATGTGCGGAGTGTGACCCAAGCTAGTTTGCGCCGTCAAATTGGCATTGTCCTGCAAGATAATATTTTATTTAGCGGTACTGTAGCGGAAAATATTGCTTTTGGTGTTCCTAATGCTACCCAAGCAGATATCGAAGCTGCGGCGCAAAGGGCAAATGTGCATGAGTTCATCACCTCATTACCCCAGGGTTATTCAACTCAATTAGGCGAACGGGGTGCGCCTCTCAGCCAGGGACAGCGCCAACTAATTAGTATTGCCCGTGCGATATTAATTAACCCGCGAATTTTGATACTTGATGAAGCCACCAGCAGTATAGACACCCGCACCGAAGCACTCGTACAAAGTGCGATCGCGCGTTTGTTGCAAGGGCGTACCAGCTTTGTTATTGCTCACCGCCTCAGTACTGTAACTCAAGCTTCCCAGGTGTTAGTCATTCAGCAAGGACAAATTGTCGAACGGGGAACTCATGCAGAACTGATCGCCCAGCAAGGTGTCTATGCAAACTTGTATGCTCTCCAGTTGGGTGCAGGTGCTACATAACCAGTGGTCTGCCGCATTAATTATGAGAAGTTGGTGGTCAGATCCCCGACTTCTTTAAGAAGTCGGGGATCTAGCAACCTAGCAAGGGTCTTAAAAAATTAGAATACAGAAAGCTTAGTGGTATTAAATTATTTATGTTTGAACGAGTGTTAATTTGCACAGATTTTGCTGACGGTTTGCACCGTTTGGCCAATTTTGTTTCTAGTCTTGGGCTAGCAGGAATAAAGCAAATCGTGTTTCTCCACGTTGTGCCATTGTGGGAAAAAGGCGCTATTCCAAAAGTGGATACTGAAAAAATCGCAGCAGCACAAACAAGATTAGCAGCAGCAGTTGGTGAAAATAATTCAGATGTAGAAGTAAAAATAGAAGTGCAATCAGGAAAACCAGTTGAAAAAATCCTGAAGGTTACACAAAGTTATCAGTCTGAATTAATTATTTTAGGTTCTCAAAGTCGCAGCTTATTCACAGAAAAATTAGTGGGAAGTACGATGGCTGAGTTATCCCACCAAACCAAAATTCCTTTATTAGTCTTACGCCCTCAGTTAATACATGCCTATACTAGCGAGGAATTAACATTACGTTGTCAGCATCTTTTTCGCTCTTTATTACTTCCTTATAACGATTCTCAATCAGCGAATTACCTGGTAAAACAGGTGAAACAATTAGCAGAACAACAATCTGGCAACTTTCTCCAACAGTGTCAGCTTTGCTGGGTAATAGATAATTCTGGTCGCCAAGAAAGACCACCAAAAATCCTACCACAGCAAGCGCAAGCAACCCTATCTCAAATTCAAGCTGATTTGGAAGGAGTAAATTTACAAGTAAAGACAGAAGTGAGGGAAGGAAACTCGATCAATCAGATTTTAGAAACAGCTTTTATGGCTGATATTAGTGCAATTGCTGTGTCTTCAGAAACTATAGGTAAACTCCAGGAATGGTTAATTTCTAGTTTTGCAGGTGAAATATTACGTCAAAGCTGGTATCCTGTAATCTTTTTCCCATTCTCTGGAAGCTGATACGATTTTGGATTTTGGATTAAGTAACTCGCCCTACTTAAATATTTTTGGTCAAATTTTCGGGGAACTGAGGCTACTCAGTAGTAGCAGTGACCAAGGAACTTTGATATCTGGTATCAGCCAGGAATTTTTTCTCAATTGTGGTAATGCCATAGGTAGCAGAAACCGTAAAGAACGGAGTGAGACAGGTAAGTTTCCTTCTTGATCTACCACTCCATATCGCTTGGCTAGTTCAGCAACAATATGTACATGTCCTGTACGGGATATTACAGATGGATCATTGGCTAGTTTAGCGATCGCTCGTCCTGTTAATAAGGGGGTTTCCCAGTTATAGCGATCGCTAAACATTGCTTTTTTCGGGTCGGTTGACTTGCTGTCAGCCATTTCTGAGGCGATGCTGCTGATGTGTTCTGTACCCACAATCCCTGGCCAAAGGGAGATTGAAGCCACATTATAGGGCTTTAGCTCAACAGCCATATCCGTGGCGAGGCGATCGCAAGCTGCTTTACCCGCACCATAAGCTGCACCAAAAATATAGGAAAGCCCCCCCCAAGAGGAAATTGTACAAATTAATCCTTGTTGACGCTTAGCCATCATCTTGGCTGCAAAAATACTTGCTACATAGTGACTACGTAAACCCACGTTGTTGCAAGCATCCCAAAGGGTCGCATCAAAATCCCAAAAAGGTTTATCATCAAGCTTTCTTAAGGCTGGGACTCCGGAAAATACATTATTTACCAACAGATCCAGCTTGCCATCTTGTTCTTGTTCGATGCGTTGAAAAAGCGATCGCACCTGCTCATCATCACTATGATCTACCGCAATAGGAATGCAGACACCACCAGCTTCTTCTACTGCTAATTTAGTGTCATTTAGACTTCCCCCAATATCATCCTGAGCATTAGAGTTATTCAGGCTGCGCCCTGTAATGTACACAGTCGCACCTGCTTCACCTAGTCCAATAGCAATTCCTTTGCCAATACCCCGGGTGGCTCCCGTAACTAATGTTACTTTTCCTTGAAGATACTTCATGATTGCTGGCTTGTGATTATCTCAACAAAATTGATTTGTAAAACTGACATTTTTCAACCTAACATTTATTTCCTCTTGGCTTTGGTTGCTCTCACAGTGATTTTGGGAACAATAAGTGGCGAACAGCAATATAAATCTTGAGTTTTAATAAATAAAATTGATTTGTGGAGCATACCCATGACAAGAGCAATTGATAGAGTTACTAACATTAATGGCTATGAATTCGTAGCAAAACTCTACCAAGGTTATAAAAGCGAAGTGTATCGAGCCATTAGAGTTGCGGATCAAAAAGCTGTTGTCATCAAATTATTGCGGCTAGATTTTCCCACATTCAACGAACTCTTGCAATTTCGCAACCAATACACCATCGCCAAAAATCTCGATATTCCTGGTATAGTCCGTCCTGTGAGTTTAGAAGCTTACCGGAATAGCTATGCATTGGTGATGGAAGATTCTGGCGGAATTTCTCTCAAAGAATACGCCTGCAATCAGCCACTAAAATTGATAGAGTTTTTAGGAATAGCACTGCAATTAACTGAGATTATTGATTACTTATACCAAAATCGCATTATCCACAAAGATATTAAACCTGCAAATATTTTAATTAACTCGGAAACTCATGAAGTTAAACTGATTGACTTTAGTATCGCCTCTTTACTCCCCAGAGAAACCCAAACAATTATCAGTCCCAACGTTTTAGAAGGAACCTTAGCTTATATATCACCCGAACAAACCGGACGTATGAACCGGGGTATAGATTACCGCAGTGATTTTTATTCTTTGGGTGTGACATTTTTTGAACTATTGACAGGAAAATTACCGTTTAATTCTCACGATCCGATGGAGTTGGTACATTGTCATATTGCTAAACACCCCCCTGCAGTAGATGAAATCAACCCTGCAATACCCCGGGTATTGGGTGAGATTGTCAGTAAATTAATGGCAAAAAATGCTGAAGACCGCTATCAAAGTAGCTTAGGTTTGAAATATGATTTACAAAAATGTCTTGCTCAATTAAACGCTACTGGAGAAATTGCTGACTTTGAAATTGGCAAACGAGATATATGCGATCGCTTCATTATCCCCGAAAAACTCTATGGGCGGGAAACAGAAGTTGAAACTTTATTGAGTGCTTTTGATCGGGTTGCCAATAATAACTCAGAATTGATGCTGGTTGCAGGTTTTTCTGGTACAGGAAAAACTGCTGTTGTTAATGAAATCCACAAACCCATAGTCAGACAACATGGGTATTTTATTAAAGGTAAGTTCGACCAATTTAATCGTAACGTTCCTTTCTCTGCCTTTGTTCAAGCCTTTCGGGATTTAATGGGGCAATTACTTACTGAAAGTGATAGCCAATTGCAAAAATGGAAAACTCAAATTTTATTAGCATTAGGCGATAACGCACAAGTAATTATTGAAGTAATTCCCGAGTTAGAAGAAATTATTGGTAGACAACCACCCGTACCAGAACTGTCTGGGAATGCAGCCCAAAATCGCTTTAATTTACTGTTTCAAAAGTTTATTACTACTTTCACGATTCCAGAACATCCTTTAGTAATTTTCCTTGATGATTTACAATGGGCAGATTTGGCTTCGCTAAAACTAATGCAACTCTTAATGAGTGAAGCAAATCGCGGCTATTTATTAATTATTGGTGCTTATCGAGATAACGAAGTTTCTCCTATTCACCCTTTAAATTTAACATTAGATGAAATTGCTAAAACAGGGGCGACTCTCAACACCATTACCTTAAGCCCACTGAATAAATTTGACATTAATATTCTCATAGCTGATACTCTTAGCTGTTCCGAGGAAATTGCTGTTCCTTTAACAGAATTAGTCTATAAGAAAACCAAAGGAAATCCTTTTTTCAATAATCAATTCCTCAAAACATTGTATGAAGATGGGCTAATTACCTTTAATTTTGATGTAGGTTATTGGCAATGCGACATCGCTGAAGTTACTGCCTTAGCTCTGACTGATGATGTGGTCGAATTTATGGCAATTCAGTTAAAAAAATTGCCACAAGCCACTCAAAATATTTTAAAATTAGCTGCTTGTATTGGTAACCGCTTTGACCTAGATACTTTAGCAGTTATCTATCAGCATTCTCAGGTTGAAACCGCTGCTGATTTATGGAAAGCTTTGCAAGAAGGAGTAATTTTACCAACTAGTGAAGTTTATAAATTCTACCAAGAAACTGGTAAGGATTCTGACTCCCAACCTTTTGCCAATGCTAATTTTCAAGTTCCCACCTATAGATTTTTGCATGACCGAGTACAGCAAGCTTCTTACTCGCTGATTCCAGAAAATCAAAAACAAGCAACTCACTTAAGTATTGGTTATTTATTACTGAAAAATACAGATGATTCAGAACTAGAAAACCGCATATTTAATATTGTTAATCAATTAAACTTAGGTATTGATTTAATTGTTAAACAAAGCCAAAAAAATCAACTGGCTCAACTAAATTTAATTGCTGGTAATAGAGCTAAAGCATCTACAGCTTATGCTGCGGCTGTGAGTTATTTTAGTATTGGGATAAGATTGCTAGCAGTTGATAGTTGGCAATGTGAATATGATTTGACTCTAGCAGTTTATGAATCTGCGGCTGAATCGGAATATTTAAATACTAACTTTGAAGATTCTAAAAAATTAATTGATATCACCCTTCAACACGCAAAAACAGCCTTAGAAAAAGTTAAAGTCTACGAAATTCAGATTCAATCCTACACAGCACAAAATAAATTTATCGAAGCCATCGAGACAGGAAGAGAAGCCTTAAGCTTACTCGGTGTGACTTTACCTACAGACTGCGATCGCGAGACAACTTTCAAGGAAGCCGAACAAGTCAAACAACTGTTAGGCGATCGCCCCATTAGCGACTTGGCTAATTTACCAGAACTTCTTGATCCTAATCAACTTTTCGCCTTGCGGATTCTTTCTGGCTTGTTTGCACCAGTTTATATTGCTCAACCCGCATTGTTACCTTTAAAGATTTTCACAATGGTGAAAATTTGTATTCAACATGGTAACTCTCCCCAAGCTGCGATCGCCTACAGTTTGTATGGATTACTGTTATGTGGTATGGGAGAAATTGATGCAGGTTATGAATTTGGTACCTTAGCAGTACTTATGTTAGAGCGTTTCCAAGCCAAAGAACTCAAAAGTAGAGTTTATCTCACATTCAGTTTATTTATTAAACACTGGAAAGACCCAATAAAATCTACATTACCATTATTCCAAGAAGGTTTAGTCAGTGGCTTAGAAACTGGGAATTTAGAATATGTAGGTTATTGCGCCAATTGCTATTGCCAGTTTCTCTTTTGGGCGGGAGAACATCTAGATTTTGCTGAGTCAGAATCATTCAAATATTGCAACCTCATGGCAGAAATTAAGCAAGAGGTATCCTTAATTTGGGGTAAAATCTGGAGACAAACTGTCTTAAATTTGCAAGGTAAAGTTAATGAACCTAGTCTGCTGATTGGTTCTGATTTTAATGAGGAAACAGACCTACCTGGATTAATTGAATACAGAAATATTAACGGTATTTGTTATGTCTATCTAGCCAAAACATTATTGTCTTATTTCTTTGGAGAATACCAAGAGGCTTGCGAGTTTGCTAAAAAATTTGAAGAATATGAAGCTGGAGCAACGGGTTTAGCAATTGTTCCTCTGAGAAATTTTTATCAATCACTAAGTTTACTTAGCCTCTGCTCTAGTGCTGATGCAGAACAAAAGCAAGAATATCTCAATAAAGTATCAGAAAATCAACAGCAAATGCAGAAATGGGCAGAGTTCGCTCCAGCCAATTATCAACATAAATATAACTTAGTTGCAGCCGAATGGAACCGTATTTTAAAACAAGAATTTGCAGCCTTCAATCTGTACGATTCCGCCATCAACCAAGCTAAAGAAAATGGCTACCTTCAGGAATTAGCTCTTGCGAATGAACTTGCTGCGAAATTCTATCTCAACTGGGGTAAAGAAAAAGTTGCCGAAGCTTACATGCAGGAAGCTTATTACTGTTATGCTCATTGGGGAGCTAAAGCAAAAACAGATGACTTGGAAAAATCCTATGCACAACTGCTCCAACCAATTGTCCAGCAACAAGAACACCGCTTCAATCCACTGTTAGAAACTATTCCTACTATTGTTGTTTCGGGAAATTCTGTATGTACAAACTCTTCTAGCACTAATATTTCTGATGCATTAGATTTTACCTCTGTCCTCAAAGCTGCTCAAGCCATCTCTAGTTCAATTCAATTAGATGAATTAATCGCCAACCTTACCCGCATTATCCTAGAAACCTCTGGCGCAAAAAAATCTGCACTGATTCTTCCTTTGGAGGATACTTGGCACGTCAGAGCAATTACCTTTATTTCCTATCAGGAAAATTCCCAATCTCACGTCCAAACTATCCTAGATTCCCAGCCCCTAGATACTTGCCAAGATATTCCCATAAAAATTATCTATTATGTCAAGAATACTCAACAGACTGTAATTATCAATAATTTAGAAACTAATATTCCTGGGGTAATTGGGGAATATATGTTAAAACATCAGCCTAAGAGTGTTATCTGTACGCCAATTATTAATCAAGGTCATTTGGTAGGAATTATCTATTTAGAAAATAAACTGACTCAAGGAGTATTTACTAATGACCGTCTGCAAGTGCTTAACTTACTCTCTTCCCAAGCAGCTATATCATTAGAAAATGCGCGAATGTATCAACAGGCGCAACAAGCATTACAAGATTTACAACAAGCTCAACTACAAATAGTCCAAAGTGAAAAAATGTCAGCGTTGGGTAATTTAGTTGCAGGGGTAGCCCATGAGATGAATAATCCTCTAGGCTTTATGTCTGCTAGCCTAATTCAAACTAAACCCAGCTTTGCAGATATTATTGCTCATTTGAAACTTTATCAGCAAAGGTTGCCAAATCCTGGTGATGAAATTATCAATCATGCTGAAGAAATCGATTTAGATTACCTACTAGAAGATTTACCTAAGGTAATGAATTCAATGGAAATTGCTTGTAATCGTCTCAGCAACATCAGTACTAGTTTAAGAACTTTCTCTCGCGCTGATAAAGATTACAAAGTAAAATTTAATATCCATGAAGGACTTGATAGTACAATTCTAATTCTCAAACATCGCCTCAAAGCTAACGAACAACGTCCCGCCATTGAAGTAGTTACTAAATATGGAAAACTCCCCAAAATAGAATGCTTTCCTGGGCAATTAAATCAGGTATTTATGAATATTTTAGCCAATGCCATTGATGCTTTAGATGAGTCAAATACGGGACGGAGCTTTACAGAAATTCAAGACAATCCTAACATCATTACAATTACAACATCTGTACAAAATCAAAGCGTCAAAATTTCTATTACTGATAATGGCCCTGGGATGTCAGAGGAAGTCAAAGCCAAGATTTTCGACCATTTATTTACTACTAAAGGCGTTGGTAAAGGTACAGGTTTAGGATTAGCGATCGCTCGTCAAATTATTGTTGAAAAACACGAAGGTTTCATTAATGTCAACTCTGCACCAGGTAAGGGGACAGAATTTGAAATTCAAATCCCTATCTATGGAGGTAATGACTAAATTAACCGCAAAAGTAAAAGAGTTAAATTAAAATTAAAACCCTTAACCTTTCCCCTTTAACCTTTTCCCCAAATTAATTTCTCAATGCTATTACTTATTTCCTTTAATCGTACCCATCCGCACGGTTCCCGCTTGGCAATCTCGTAGCCAAATTTTAATCCCTTGAGCAGTAGCGCTGTTACTACTATCTCGTGGAGGAGATATTGGTTGTCCGGGAACAGATGAATCCGTTTGAGTAAACATCATTACTAAGCGCCAACCATTTTGAGTTTTAGTCAACAACAGCCAGTGGAACTCTTCTAATTCCACGACTTTTCCCCCGACATACTGCCGTTCTAAAGTAGTGAAGAAAACTTGATCAACTCCTGATGCAGCACTTTTTGCTGTCTCTGGGGTGTCAATCCCCGGATTTAAGGGTAAGGGTGTAAACTCAGGCCTACCTGCTAGCAGCATATAACTGTAAACTTCACTACTCCGACTAAGACGGCGCGCACGTTGAGTGACGCGATTGGTATAACTTGGTAAATCCCGTAACAGCCAACTAGTTAAGGATTCGACATTTTGCTCAGTACAAGCAGACCTCACCTTATCCTTAGATACAGACGAGTTCTGCGACAATGCTAAGTTATCAACACTGTTAAATACTAGCCAGAAGCTAAAAACTATTAGCCAGAAGTGACTTTTTTGGGAAAAGGGGACTGGGGGTTGGGGAATGATTTTCATGCTTGGTTGTGGAAGCGATCAGCGATCGCTTCTTGAAGAGGGAATATTTTTGTTTTATACCTCTTTAGGACTTCCAAAAATTAGATGATCGAGTTTCGAGAGCAAAGGCGATAATTATATTCCTCCTCTGCTTCACGGTCAGTTTGCTCAAGTCGGGAAACCCGCCCACGCAACTGCCCTCCTCTACTACAACAGCGATAGGATATTTTTTATTAAGAAGTCCCTTCGGTTATCTCCTCAATAATTCTGTTCCAGGCTAACTCCGGTTCAGCCGCCGCAGTAATTGGCCGTCCAATCACTAAATAATCTGCCCCAGCTTTGATTGCTTGTGCTGGGGTGAGCGATCGCTTTTGATCTGCCTTGTCTGCCCAAGCTGGACGAACGCCAGGACACACGAAGAGAAATTCATCCCCACAGGTTTGCCGCAGTTGTGCTACCTCTTGAGGCGAACAAACTGCACCATCTAAGCCTGTTTCTTGAGCTAGTAGTGCCATTGACAAAGCATATTCTGGCAATTCTAGGGGAATTTTTAAATCAAACGCCAACTGCCTAGCAGAAATGCTCGTCAACAGCGTAATCGCAATTAATTTTGGTGGTTTTACACCCGCTTGTGCTGCCCCTGTTTGTACTGCTGCGGTTGCTGCTTTTAGCGCATCCTTACCAGCAGTAGCATGAACTGTTAATAGATCCACCCCATAACGAGCCGCCGCCTGACAAGCGCCAGCAACAGTATTGGGGATGTCATGAAACTTTAAATCCAGAAAAATCTGCTTTTCTCGGGATTTTAGCTCTGCGAGAATAGTTGGGCCAGTGCTAGTAAACAGTTCTAAACCAACTTTCCAGAAACTCACTTGTGGAAGCTGCTCCACAAGAGCGATCGCACTAGCTATATCTGGTACATCCAAAGGGACAATAATTCGCTGCTCGGCTTTCATCGGCGTTTATCGGCGGTTCATTTCATACATTAAGGTACTAAGCGCACAAACTTGTTTTTTCCTACTTGCAAAACTCTGTGAGCTAGCTCATCAGGTTGGGTAAAAGTGGTATCAACATTAGTAATGCGATCGCCATCTAGGTAAACCCCACCTTCTTGAATTTTGCGTTTACCTTCGCCGCTACTTTTGCACAAGCCGCTAACGTTGAGCAAATAAGCCAACTTTACAGGAAACTGAGTAATCTCTGATAGAGCAAATTCCGGGATAGCACCTTTTTTCCCACCACTATCAGCAGCTTCTTTCGCCTGATTCGCCGCCGCTTCCCCATGATATTGTTTCACAACTTCCCATGCTAAAAGTAATTGGCGATCGCGTGGGTTTTGCGGGAGTTTATCCAAAGCAAAATCTGTCAATAGCTCAAAATACTGTTCTAGCAGTTGATCTGGAGTTCCCTGCAATTTTTGATATTTTTCCGAGGGATGTTCCGATAATCCCACGTAATTACCTAAAGATTTAGACATTTTTTGCACGCCATCTGTACCAATCAAAATTGGCAGCAATAACCCAAACTGAGGTTTTTGCCCAAAATGGCGTTGTAAATCTCGCCCCACCGCAATATTAAATTTTTGGTCAGTTCCGCCTAACTCCACATCAGCCTCAACCGCCACAGAATCATATCCCTGCATCAAAGGATAAAGGAACTCATGGAGGAAAATTGGATTCTCTTTTTTATAACGTTCTGCAAATCCTTCCTTGGCTAACATCTGCCCTACTGTCATTGTGGAAAGTAATTCTAAAATTTTCCCTAAATCTAGACGTGAGAGCCATTCGGAGTTATAACGTACCTCTAATCTGCCAGGTGTGTCAAAATCCAATATAGGGCGTACTTGGTCAAGATAAGTCTGAGCATTCTGCGCTACTTCTGCTTGTGTCAGTTGGCGACGTACCTCAGATTTACCAGTTGGATCGCCAATGCGAGCCGTAAAATCACCAATAATTAAAACTGCTGTATGACCAGCATCTTGAAAAGCTCGCAGTTTTCTTACCGGTATGCTATGACCAAGATGAATATCAGCACCGGTTGGATCAATGCCCAATTTGACCCTTAAAGGTCTGCTTGTTGTTGCCAAGCGCTTTTCTAAAGTTTCACTTTCGCTGTCAACATCTGTTGGTTGTGGAAAGATTTCCACGACACCACGACGCAACCAAGCAAAATCTTGCGCCATGCTAGGAGATTCGCTATTAATTAAACTTTGGACTGGAGAATTTAAGTTGGTTGTATTCACTGGCAATTTGTCCGTTCTCTTATCTGCCAAACTACTATAATTGCAAAAAATCAACCGCCTTGCTTCGCCAAATCAATTACAGTTATATTTACAAGTGAGGAAGTGAAATCGCCGTGTCGTCTAGGACTTTTGAAGACAAGGAGCCACAAACTAAGGCTTCAACAGGTTTTGAGTTTTTGAAAGGAGTAGGTCAGGTAGCTGGCGGAACTCTCTTATCAATCACAATGCTGACAAGCTCAATTGTGGCGGGGGGATTGGTGGGCTTGGCTATTAGTTTCCGTAACTTGCCAGATGTGAGGCAACTACGTAACTTCTTTCCTTCAGAAACTACTTATATTTATGATATTAAAGGCAAGCTGTTAGCTAGTGTTCATGGGGAAGCTAACCGTGAAGTTATGCCCTTAGATAAAATTTCCCCAAATTTAAAACGAGCAGTATTAGCCAGCGAAGATGGTCATTTTTACAACCACCACGGTATCAATCCTACAGGTGTAGGACGCGCCATAGTTGTTAACTCAATAGCTGGTGGAGTGAAAGAAGGTGGCTCTACCATCACCATGCAGTTGGTGAAAAATATCTTTCTGTCTCAAAAGCGTGCCTTTACCCGCAAAATAGCTGAAGCAGTTCTGGCTATTCGCTTAGAGCAAATTCTCTCTAAAGACCAAATTTTAGAAATGTACCTCAATCAAGTTTATTGGGGTCATAACAACTATGGAGTACAAACCGCAGCACGCAGTTACTTTAATAAATCTTCAGAATATTTAACTTTGGGTGAATCGGCGATGATGGCCGGTTTAATTCAAGCACCAGAAGAATTTAGCCCCTTTGTCAGCATGAAGTTGGCAAAACAAAAACAAAAAGAAGTTTTAGGGCGGATGCTGGACTTGAATTGGATTAGTCAGCAAGAGTACGATGATGCCCTCAAGCAAGAAATTAAACTAGGCAAAATCAGGTCGTTTCAAGGTAGCGCTTTACCTTATGTAACTAATACTGTATCTCAGGAGTTGGCGAAGAAGTTCGGGCGAGAAGCATTGCTGAAGGGAGGTATGCGAGTCCAAACTACAGTTGATGCTGAGTTTCAAAAGATGGCAGAGCAAACTGTTGCTACATGGCATGAAAGACTTCGAGGTCAAGGCTTATCTAGAAACCAAATGGCTCTGGTGGCAATTGATCCCCGAACACATTTTGTCAAAGCTTTGGTTGGAGGCGTAGATGCCAAAACTAGCGAATTTAACCGCGCTACTCAAGCTCAGCGTCAGCCAGGATCTTCTTTCAAGCCGTTTGTTTACTACGCTGCCTTTGCTACTGGAAAGTTTGCACCAGACACAACGGTGATAGATGCTCCAGTTAGCTATCGAGATGGCGATGGTTGGTACTATCCCAGAAACTATGATGGTGGCTTTTCTGGGGCAATGTCAATTCGCACTGCCCTTGCCCAATCTCGCAATATCCCTGTAATTAAAATTGGTAAGTCTATCGGGATGAATAAAGTTATCGAAACTTGCCGCACTTTGGGAATTATGAGTCCGATGGAGCCGGTAACTTCTTTGCCTCTAGGTGCAATTGGGGTTACACCATTAGAAATGGCTAGTGCCTATGCAACCTTTGCTAATTATGGTTGGCAGTCACCACCAACGGTAATTGCCCGTGTTACCGATAGTAGCGGAAATGTTTTATTAGATAACACACCCAAACCTCAGCTAGTTTTAGATCCTTGGGCATCGGCAGCAATTATCAATGTTATGCAATCGGTAATTACTGATGGTACTGGTAAAAATGCTGCTATAGGTCGTCCAGCTGCTGGTAAGACTGGTACAACATCCTCAGAAAAGGATATTTGGTTTGTGGGTACCGTACCTCAGTTAACAACTGCAGTTTGGGTCGGTAGAGACGATAATAGACAATTGGCTAGTGGTGCTACCGGTGGGGTGATGGTAGCCCCTGTCTGGCGAGATTTTATGCAAAAAGCTCTGAAGAATGTACCAGTAGAAAACTTTAAATCGCCCTCCCAGTTTACCCGTCCTAAAACGAATGGCAGGGAATAGAGATTAGGGAATAGAGACTGGGGACTAAGAACTAGGAGCTTAATTAATATACAGTTTTTAACTTTTGACTTCCAAAGTAGCAGTACTAGTCCCTAACCTCTAGCCCTGAAATCCTATGATTGTTTTTCCAATTCTGCTTTCATCCGTTGTAGAGTAAGATGCATTTGGTCAAACATTTGTTGGGGCGTAACTCCAAACTGACCTAGTTGAGTTTTCATCTGCTCCATAGTCATTTGTGCCATGAAATCTTCTGATAGCTCAAAGCGCTTCATAAAGATGCGATATCGATCCATCATGGCTTCCATTTGCTCAATAAACAGCTTTTTACCTTCACGGTCAAATTTGCCGTAGCTATTGCCAAGCTTGATTAGTGCTTGATAATCGTCAAACAGCTGTTTTGCTTCTTGCTGAACTATCTCAGAGTCAAAGAATCCCATTTTGTTTAATATTCAACTGAGTGCTAACACTCAGCAAATTATGGTTTTGCTTATGTTTTTATTCTAATCTAGGGCAATACTCTAGGGAATAAGCTTCGGTTCCTTTACGGTTCTTTAGGGAAATTTCAACACTTGACTCAAGATTCTGAGCGTGAAGTAAACAGGCTTAATACTGAGGCAATACCTACAGAAATTGCTGCTGATTTAGGATTGGCAGGTTGAGATTCTTTAACGTTCAGCTTGGCAGCGTATTTTAACGCTACAGGGTGTTGGGGATTTAGTTTTAATGCTTGGCGAATATAAACTGTTGCCATTCCCTGAAAATTCTGCTGGAAATATGCAACACCTAGTAATGCATGATAGTCACTAATTTTCGGCTCTAGTTTGATAGCTTCACGTAGCTCTTGCACACAACTTGGCCAGTTGCTTTGGTTGGCATACTGAACAGCCCTTTGGTAGTGACGATCCGCGTAGTTTTGTTCAACGGGTTGAACATGATTTTTTGAGTCTACTTTCTGTTCCACTGGTTTTTCTCTGAGTTTCGGAATGAGGGGCATCGTGCTTTTAGTAACAACAGGCAAGGGTTGTGCAACAATTCAGTCAACTAAAAACCGAGAATTTTATTTTTTTTGGTAAGACTAACTTATTCTAGGATTTTGGCTCAAATTTTTGCTATTTGGCAGATTTCCTCAGCCATAATTGATGTAATATAATATATTACATAATACATATAAATAAATGCTAGGAAATACAATAAATTTGAGCAATTCCTCGGTATCTAGGTTATTTGAATATAGCCTACTTATTGAGAACTGATAAGCCATAGCAAAAATCAATAAAATAGATTCATATAGAGTAGGGGAAGTATAAATATTTGCTGTAGAGAACAGGCAAAGGGCAGCAAAGCCAATGGTAAAGTTAATTTTGTTTGCGTTTTCTCGTCGTGGCTAAAGGAATTGGGGATTGAGTAATAGCTAATGAAGTCCAACGCTAAACACCTCATGCCAAACACCAAATAAGTAAGTCAGTAAAAATAAACCCAACTATGTTAATAAACGTAAATAGGTTTAAAATCCTTACCCATGACCAATGACCAATGACAAATGACAGCTTCAGCCAGTTATCTTTAATTTCGCCAAACTACTTAACTAGCTGCATTTATTCAGGTGCTTTGCTACGATGACTATCTAATTGTAGGTAATGTACTAGTGGTAAATTGGGGAATATGTTGACCAAGCGAAAAAGCCGCAGCGTTGCCGCCATTTTAGCTTTTTCTGGCACGCTGACCATTTCAGGATTACATAAGTTTTATCTGGGACAGCCTGTCTGGGGAATATTGTATGTTTTGCTTTCATGGACTCCTATTCCAAAGGTGGCTAGTGCTATCGAAGGGGTTTGGTATTTGGCTCAGGATGAAGAAGCTTTCGATCGCAATTTCAATTTTGGTAAGTCAGCAATCAAAAATTCACAGCAGGTAAGCAATCAGGTAGGAGCGATCGCAGATGCTTTGCGAGAATTAGATAAGCTGCGCCAAGATGGATTAATCTCTGAGTACGAATTTGAGCAAAAGCGCCGCCAGATGCTAGACCAAATTTCTTGAAACCAGAAAAAGTATGAAAAACTGGCTATCTTTCAACCCCAGGTTACAAAAACTCCGTACCCAGCTCCTCAATGACCCTTACTATAGAATGCAATCTGGGGAAGAAATTCAGCTGGCGATCCAACTGGGGATTCATATTGATGCTAATCAAGCAACTGTAGATGATTGGTTACGCTTACCTGGATTTTCCATTCATCAAGCGCGATCGCTCGTAGAACTTTCACGTTCCGGTGTTAAATTTTATTGTATAGAGGATATTGCAGCAGCTTTGGCTATTCCTGTGCAGCGATTACAGCCAATCAAGCCACTGCTTAATTTTGCTTACTATGATGAAGAATCTTTAGAATGTCCGGTACCCTTACTTAATCCCAATTTAGCAACAGTTGAACATTTAGCAAAAATACCTTTTATTGATATATCTTTAGCGCAAGCTGTAGTGCAAAATCGTTTAGCATCTGGGCCTTATAGGAGCTTAGTGGATTTCCAGCAACGCTTGGCACTCCCAGCAGATGCGATCGCGCAATTAATGTATTATCTCAGGTTTTAAGTTGGGGATTAGGGATTAAGGACTGGGGAAGAAATATTAAATAAAAAAAGCTATTTTTTATTTTTAACTTCTAGCCCCCAGCCTATGCACCCCTAATATTAAATAAACCCAAAGCGGTCAAGAGGCCAAAAACGGAATGTGGCTCGACCAATGATATTTTTTCTAGGTAAAAAACCCCAGTAACGAGAGTCATTGCTATCGTTGCGATTATCACCCATGACAAAAAATTCGCCTTCTGGAACTACTTGTGGTGGGTAAGGATTATTTGGTTGTTCAGCAATATAGTCTTCTTGCAAGGCTTGACCGTTGAGGTAAACTTTACCATGAGCAACACTCACAATTTCTCCCGGTTCACCAATCACCCGCTTGATAAAAGCTTGGTCTTTAGGATATCCTCGGCGTTGCAGTTCTTCTGGTGGCTGAAAAACAATAATATCCCCAGTTTTAGGCGGATGAAATTTATAAGAGATTTTTTCCACAACCAGGCGATCGCCTGTGTGCAAGGTGGGTAACATAGAATCCGAAGGGATAAAGCGCGGTTCGGCAATAAAAGTCCGAATCAGAAATGCCAAACATAACGCGATCGCAACTAAAGTTAGATTTTCCTGCCAACTACGCCATATTTTAGATGACGCTGGGCTATCTTTTGCTTCACTTTCGTGAGGAGTCATAGAATTTTTCAGCCAGTAAAAAAAGTGGTACAAATACCTTGATTATTTTGACACTCAAGGTATACTTGTAATCAAGTTGGGTTCTACATTCAACCCATACAAGCATTATTAATTGGGCTATCGCATCTACCAATTATAGGCAAAAGCGCTGAAAATGAACTATAGCCTGTCTGATTCGATACAAGCACAATTTTAGGTATAGTAAATAGGTAATTCCAATACCTAATTTTAATTGTTGCAATTATAAGGCAAGGTTTTAGAACATTATCCGTTTTGTTGTCTTATTGTCTCCTTCTGAAAAGTAAGGTAAGCTAGTTGCCGACTGGTAGAGCGATACAGCCAGTCGGTTTTTCTTATTTACTTCCTTGCTCAAACTATCTTTTAATTTCAATCAGATTTAGGAATATTGTTAATGATTGGAGTACATTGCCCAGGCTCAATATGATACTTTGCCAGAATATTCTCCAATTCATCATAAAATTGCACCTCGATTCCAGCAGCAGAAGAAATCCATTCAGCCTGATCAAAATATTGTTGTATTGAAAAATCTTGTTTTGGGTATGTGCGACACCAAGCTTTATCTGTACCTTTCCATATATAACCTTCAGCCTTCAGTAATGCTTTGATTGCAATAGTGGGTTGTGTACCTCGGCCCGCTTGATTCCCTACTTTAATGGTAATGCTGTTTATAGTTCTATTGCAATGTGGGTAATCTAACCAATCTAGTAAATTAAGTTTTTTCTTAATTTTTAATTCCTCAAGAAAAGGTGAGAAGTTGTTTCTCTCAGTGAGAATAAACAAATGCTCTACCGCACGAGTTAAAGCAACGTAAAAAAGACGACGTTCTTCATCAATCACTTGTTCAATGTTATCTCCAAAAACACGAGTGAACGCTAAATCAGGATGTACTAATGGATAAGAACGAGGAACAGCATCAATTATAATAACAACATCATTTTGAAGACCTTTATATTTATGTGCCGTTGATATAGTTACAGCATCCCTGAAATTTTCGGGAAGATAAGAACGTACCAAATGTAGAAAACTTTCAAGAGAGCTATCTTTTGATTTAGCTTTTTGCTTGCCGTAATTCACATACCAAGGCAAACTATTCTTACGACTTAGTAAAACAACTTTTTTACCGCTTTGGATAGTTTTATCTACTAAGCGTAATATGGCAGGCGTTATGATATCCCCAGAATGCTGTTCTTGCTCTTTTATTGTTGGTTCAAATTGCCCAATATCAGCAATTTCAACTATTCCAGGACTAGATGTATGTGCGCGAGCAGGATTACCCCATCCCTGCATCAATGTATTACCAATATCAACAATTGAAGCAGCTGAACGGTAGTTAGTTGATATATAGAGTTTGTGCGAAGGTTGAAAAAATTGACCAAAATTTTGGTAAAAGCGTAAATCAGACCCAGCAAAGCCATTAATTGCTTGCCAGTCATCACCAACACAGAAAAATTGTGCTTGAGGATTTTGTTCTCTGATTGCTTCTATTAAATTGTGGAAGAGTAATGAAAAGTCTTGATATTCATCAATCAGTACGTATCGAATAGACTTGATATCACCACTACCAGATTTTCGCTTAAATATAGTTTGTCCTGATTTCACAAGAACTGCAGCTTGTTGCATTAGTCCATCAAAATCATCCTCGCCTGTTTCCTGAAGGCGTTTTAAATACGATTGATAAAACCTTTGCGCTAATTCTAAAAACTGCTGCTCAACATGACTAGCAGGGTTATGATTGTCAACAATGTTAGCTAATGATTCTAAGTCTAGGCAGAGTTTGCGACAACGCTGGATAAATCCTTCTACTACTTTAGTAAAGCGGTCTATAGCTCTAACTTTAATTTTCTTCCAAATCTCTTCTTCACTCAAGCGATCGCATTTAATACCGTGATTTTCTATATATTGCTTAAGTAAAGCACAGAAAGCTTCCACTCCCTCAACCCTAATAGTTCTTGGAGATAATTCCACAAAATGCCAATTACGATGATTTTGCCAATATTCTCGCTTGGCATCAGACATAATATCGTAATCTGGATCGCCTTCTAGCCCAAAATATTCGATAACTACACCTTGGTTATCTCCAGTAGAAATTGTAAAGTCAGGGCGATAATTTATGCCATCCCACCAAAAATTACGCTCGTATTTATATGAAATATTGTGTTCAAATAAAAAATCACCTATAAGTTTTTCTCCAAAAGATTTAAAGTATGTTCCATCAATCCCTTCTTTAGGCAAAGAGCGACGGTAACGCAGCATTTCTTCAGGGTTTTTATCATAGCCTCCTAAGAGTATACGTTCCCAATCTTCACGAAAATGTGCCATCATCAACACACGAATTTTCTCGTAAAAAATTGGATCATGTAAATAGTTATCAATTACACTTTGTAGAACATGACTTTTATTCTGTCCACCATTTTGTTCATTAAAAAGAATATTTTCTTCAGGATGAACTAAAGCATAGGCTAAAGCGTGGAAAGTCATTACATGAGGAATATAACTTTGTAATTGTAGAGTAAGGCGTTCTCGTATCTCATCTGCTGCTTTGCGGTTAAATGCTAAAATTAATATTTCATTAGGTGCAATACCACAATGTTTTTGTAAAAATAAAGTGCGGTTAACCAAAGTAGAAGTTTTCCCGCTTCCAGCCCTTGCTACTACTTGTATATGCTTTTCAAGCCCACCAATTGCTGCTGCTTGCTCAAGGTCAGGTGAAGAATTTAAATGGCGTTGTACCCAAGATTGGATATAATTCAACTTTTCAGTTTGGTACTCTTTAAATAATATGTGTATAGTACATTGGGCTTGATAAAAATTATCAACGTTAAGAAAATTATTATCAAACTGTCCTTTTAAATTTTCAAGTAAAGTCTGTTTTGTTGTTTGCCATTTTTGTTTGTCTTTTTGTTCTTTCTCCCTACGAACTAATTCAGAAATTTCTTGGCAAGAAAGTGGTGGTGATATCTTGTCAAATTTTCTAAGAAATTGCGCCTTTTTATACCTAAAAATAGCTCCATCTACATATTTAATCTCAATTGTAACTTCCGACGTTTCTAGTTCATGTACTGCATAAACTATGCCTTGAGTATAATACTTTACACCTGATATATTTTGTTTTGGATCATTATATTTAACTTGTTCTTTAAGGCGGCTAAGTTTTCTTTTATGTAAAAGCTTCCAGAGTTTATCATGATCACCAATTAGTTCTACAAAACTTTGAACAGTATCAATCTGTGAAATTTTATCCATGCTCTGTTTGACTCTTACTCAAATGCTTGCAGCGATTTCAGCGCCTATTTTCAGTTTTCCCGCAGACTGAGCATGATGAACATCGAATAGATTGATCAAATATACTAAGAATCAAATCGATTGCAAACTCTAGAAGTTTTCACACAAAAAACGGTAGAGCAATTAATACTCTACCGTTTGCATTTTTTAATTTGAGATTTAATCCCAAATTTTAAATTTTAAATTTTACTCAGCACCTTGGGATAATAATTCCCGACGCTGTTGAGAACTGACTTGAACGTTACCGTTTTCATCAACATCAACCAGGGCTGTATCGCCATCCTTAATGCGACCAGAGAGAATCTCTTCAGCCAAGCTATCTTCTAACAAGCGCATAATTGCTCGACGTAATGGTCGTGCGCCGTAGCTGGGACTGTAGCCTTCTTGGATGAGGCGGTCTTTGAAGCGGTCGGTGACTTCTAAGGTGATACCTTTTTCGGTCAGGCGACCAAATACTTCTTTGAGCATGATGTCGGCGATTTCTGTAACTTCGGCCTTGCTCAACTGACGGAAGACGATAATTTCATCTAGACGGTTGAGGAACTCTGGACGGAAGTATTGCTTCAGTTCTTCGTTCACCAAGGAGCGAATGCGGTTGTATTGCGATTCGCTAGCATCGTCAGCAAACTCGAAGCCGATACCGCCACCACCTTTTTCAATTACCTTGGAACCGATGTTAGATGTCAAAATCAACAAGGTGTTCTTAAAGTCTACGGTGCGACCTTTAGCATCGGTTAAGCGACCGTCTTCTAAAATTTGCAGCAGCATGTTGAAGACATCGGGGTGAGCTTTTTCGATTTCGTCGAATAGCACCACGGTGTAAGGTCTACGTCTTACTGCTTCGGTTAGCTGACCGCCTTCGTTATAGCCAACGTAACCTGGAGGTGAACCGATCAGTTTGCTGACGGTGTGACGCTCCATATATTCCGACATATCTAGGCGAATCATTGCTTCTTCGGAACCGAAGAAGTAAGAAGCCAAAGATTTCGCCAATTCAGTTTTACCAACGCCCGTAGGGCCTGAGAAGACAAAGCTGGCGATGGGTCGATTGGGATTTTTCAAACCGACACGAGCGCGGCGAATTGCGCGGGAAACTGCCTTCACAGCGTCTTCTTGTCCAATTAGGCGCTGATGTAGGGTGTCTTCCATGTGCAACAGCTTCTCGGATTCGGATTCGGTGAGTTTGTTCACCGGAACTCCCGTCCAGGATGCGACGATGTGGGCAATGTCCTCTTCTGTAACTACGGGTTCTAAACCTTCGTTACCAGAAGCATTGGTCTTGCTTTGAGCGATCGCGCGAATTTCGGCTTTAATTTCCATTTCGCGATCGCGCAGTTCTCCAGCGCGGTCGAAGTCTTGGGAGCGAACTGCATCATCTTTTTCTTTTAAGATTTGGCGCAGTTCTTTGTCTAACTCTTTGGCTGCGGGGGGCAATTGGGAGTTAATCAACCGGACTCGGGAACCTGCTTCGTCGATTAAGTCGATGGCTTTATCTGGCAGATAGCGATCGCTAATATAACGATCAGATAATTTAGCTGCCGCCACCAAGGCTTCATCGGAAATTTTTAGTTTGTGGTGTTGCTCGTAGCGATCGCGCAGACCGTACAAAATCTCAATTGTTTCATCAACTGAGGGTTCGCCTACCATTACTGGTTGGAAGCGGCGCTCTAATGCTGCATCCCTTTCGATGTGTTTGCGATATTCATCTAGGGTGGTCGCACCAATACATTGCAACTCACCTCTAGCCAAAGCTGGCTTGAGGATGTTCGCAGCGTCGATTGCGCCTTCGGCTGCACCTGCACCAATCAGGGTGTGTACCTCGTCAATCACGAGAATTACGTTACCCGCCTGACGAATCTCGTCCATGATTTTCTTCAGGCGTTCTTCAAATTCACCCCGGTACTTGGTTCCGGCTACAAGTAAACCAATATCCAGTGTGACTACGCGCTTGTCTTCCAGTATGTCGGGGACATCTTTGTTGGCAATGCGGCTCGCTAAACCTTCAGCGATCGCTGTTTTACCAACCCCTGGTTCACCTATCAGCACTGGGTTATTTTTTGTCCGGCGACCCAATATTTGGATAACTCGCTCGATTTCTTTGGCGCGTCCCACCACAGGATCGAGTTTGTTGTCTGTTGCCATTTGGGTGAGGTTGGAACCAAATTCATCCAAGGTTGGAGTTTTGGTGCGCCCAGAGGGGCCTCCTTGGGTGACTTCAGCTGTTTCGCCCAACATCCGAATGACTTGGGTTCGTACCTTCGATAGATCCACGCCGAGGTTTTCCAACACCCTGGCTGCCACACCTTCCCCTTCTCGGATCAGGCCCAACAGCAGATGTTCGGTGCCAATGTAGTTATGGCCTAATTGGCGCGCTTCTTCTAAAGATAGTTCCAGAACCCGCTTTGCCCGTGGCGTAAAGGGAATTTCCACAGCAACAAAGCCCGAACCCCGTCCTATGATTTTTTCTACTTCAATTCGGGCATCTTTGAGATTGACACCCATTGATTTCAGCACCTTGGCCGCAACTCCCGTCCCTTCACCAATCAGACCCAGGAGGATCTGTTCAGTGCCGACGAAATTGTGGCCTAAACGGCGGGCCTCTTCTTGGGCCAGCATGATTACCTTAATAGCTTTTTCTGTGAAGCGTTCAAACATGGCATTTTTCCCATCACCTGCGTCGTGCCGGTACGCTGATTTTAGCACAGGCCAAGCTTTTGGATATCTGTATAAAAAAATCAAGATATCCAAGTGGCATCACCCAATTTGATGGCGTAATTCCTAAATATTTATTACTTTTGTGTGGCTGCTGTACTGAGGAGAACAAGATAAACAGCGTTTTTAGCTCTAATTGCCCGCAAAAAAGCGCTGGAAGTCTAGTTTTGCAGCCACTTCCAAACATTTATTCTTAACATATCTATTCAGTGAAGTCAAGAATTATTAAAAATGTATTTATTTTTTCAATTAAATAGTTTCTAAAAATAAATAATACTCATCAAAGTTTCTGGAAGGAAATGTATTTTTTTCATGAAGATGACCAAAAGTCAACCGCAAAGTCATCAAAAGTTACATGGCACTCAGGAATTTTGGGGAATGAAAATTGGGGATGAGGAGAAATCTCTATTACCAATTACCAAAAACCAAACTCCAAATTTACAAAAACTGAAATTGCCAAGAGGATTTGTTGAGGCGATCGCGTACTATTTTCTCCCATTGCAGCAAAGTTGTTTGAAATTGGGGATATTGCAGGTCGGGAAGCCAAAGAATTAAAGCGTCTTCGCCATTGTCCTGATAGTAGCGCCGCCGTCGCCCAGCTGTTTTGAAGCCAAATTTTTGATATAAAGATATAGCCGCTAGGTTGGAAGCTCGAACTTCGAGGGTAGCTCGCTCCAAACCGCGATCGCTAGCTGTCTTGAGAAGGGAATAAAGTAAAGCTTGTCCTAAACCTTGACAGTGATATTGGGGATGTACTGCCAAAATCGTAATGTGGGCTTCTTCTAAAATTGACCAAAAACAACCCATTCCTAGCAAAGTTAAGCTAGAAGCTGGGGAAAATAAGCCTAGTAATACACTGTTGGGACTATCTAACTCTCGTTGGTAGCCTTCCATTGTCCAAAGACCGCCAAAACAAGCTTTATCCAGTTCTAGGATTGCGCTGAGATCGTCTGATGTCAGTGATTGAAGTTTTAACTCTAATGAGATCACAGTTATTGGATAAGATTACAAACCCTTTGTAAACTGGGAATCGGGAGACTCACTCACGCCCATAATTTGAACAAGGACAACTCTTATAGTTATGGTATCGACTCACCCCGCTGGGGTTCAACAGGCTGGTAGTCAATATTTACCTGCAAGGCGTAGCACTTCGCCCAATCAAGAACTTTTACCCTTGACGGCTAAAGTAAATAATCATGGCTGCCTAGAAATTGGTGGGTGTGATATCACAACCCTAGTAAAGCAGTTTGGCTCGCCTTTATATATTTTAGATGAAGAAACCCTGCGTTCGGCTTGTCAGCAATATCGAGATGCTTTCAAGCAATATTACCAGGGAGAATCTCAAGTACTTTATGCTTCCAAAGCTTGGAATTGTTTAGCAGTTTGTGCGATCATCGCCGATGAAGGCTTGGGAATTGATGTGGTATCTGGGGGAGAACTCTACACCGCCCTCAACGCTGGGGTTAGTCCAGACAAAATTTATCTTCACGGGAATAATAAATCTCGCTCAGAGCTAATTTTAGCAATCGAGTCTGGTGTCACCATTGTCGTGGATAACTGGTATGAGTTAAAAACCTTGGTGGAAATAGCAGAGGAGCAAGGAGAAAATGCTTCTTCTCTAAAAATTCGCATTATGTTGCGCTTAACGCCAGGTATTGAGTGTCATACCCATGAATACATTCGCACGGGACACTTAGACAGTAAATTTGGTTTTGATCCAAACGATTTGGATGAGGTTTTTACCTTTGTCAGTCAGCAATCAGCCTTGAACTGTGCAGGTTTACACGCTCATATTGGTTCCCAAATTTTTGAACGCCAGCCCCATCAGGATTTAGCGGCTGTCATGGTGCAGTGGTTGAGGGATGCGGCCAAGTACGGTTTAAATGTGACAGAGCTAAATGTTGGTGGTGGTTTAGGGATTCGTTATGTAGAATCAGACGATCCACCAAGTATTGATGAATGGGTAAAAGCGATTTGTGAAGTAGTACAAACAGCTTGTGCAGCAGAAAATCTACCTTTGCCTAAGTTACTATCAGAACCAGGGCGATCGCTCATTGCCACAGCTTGTGTAACTGCTTATACAATAGGTTCATCAAAGGTAATTCCGGAAATCCGTACTTACTTAGCAGTGGATGGGGGTATGTCAGACAACCCACGACCCATTACTTATCAATCAGAGTACCGGGCTGTGGTTGCTAACAAAATTTCCGCTCCCTTGACAGAAACTGTCACAATTGCTGGTAAGCACTGTGAATCTGGGGATATTTTGATTAAAAATGCCCAACTCCCACAAACTGAACCTGGGGATATTCTCGTAGTTATGGGAACTGGTGCTTACAATTACAGTATGGCATCTAACTACAATCGCTTGCCCCGACCAGCAGCTGTTGTGGTAGCAAACGGCGAAGCAAATTTAATTTTGCAACGCGAAACTTATCAGGACTTAATTAGGCAGGATTGCTTACCCGAAAGGCTAAAGAAATAGTTTAACGTCCAAGGTCAGATGTTCAAAGTCCAGAGTTAATAAATGTTCACTCTTGACTTTTTACTCTTGACTCTGGACTATTAATTCACTGTATTTAGAGGCAAAATATTAATCCAGATGTCATGAGAGATTGGTGGAAGCAATGGCTGACAAACCTGGGATGGTCGCAGTCCTTGCTGCTTGGGACTCTGGATATCGTATTAGTATTGGCGCTGACGTACATGATACTAGTTATTATTAGTGAGCGCCGAACGCTGTGGATGGTACGGGGATTTATTATTTTAATGTTGGCTTCAGCACTAAGTAATAGGTTGGGCCTACCTCTCTTAAATTTCGTACTAGAAAAGTTGGTTATTGGCTGTGCTGTAGCAATGGCAGTGGCACTCCAGTCAGAGTTTCGGCGTTTTTTAGAACAATTAGGGCGTGGCGAATTCCGCCAGTTGTTTCATCCCTCCAGTTTGGCAGTACCTAAATCTGACAGTGTAATTGATGAGATTGTTGATGCTGTAAAGGAACTGTCAAAAAACCGGATTGGCGCTTTATTGATTGTGGAAACAACAGGCCCGATTGACGAGCGAGATTTTTCTGTACCAGGAGTGAAACTGAATGCTGAGGTTACTAAAGAATTAATACAAACTATATTTCAACCGAAAACTTTATTACACGATGGGGCAACCTTGATACGTGGCTCACGGATTATTGCATCGGGTATAATTTTACCACTTTCGGGACGCACAGCCTCGCGCCAGTTGGGTACACGCCACCGGGCTGCGATGGGAATTACTGAGCGGGTCGAAAATTGCATCTGTGTTGTTGTATCAGAAGAAACTGGTTCTATTTCCTTAGCTGAACGGGGAATTCTCAATAGACCACTGACGATTAGGAAACTAAAAGAGTCTTTAGAAGCTCTTTTATCACCAACGGTAGATCGGGAAGCAGTGGCTCCTGGTTTGTTAAGCTTGGGTCGTCAGATTAATACGAAGGCACTAGCACTAGTTTCACGGTTACTCGGATTACCATCGACCGCTTCTCGAGATAAAAAATGAAAGCACAACAAACTGAATTACAAGATTTGCCCCCTGGCTTAAAACGAGAATTACTGCCCAAGCACGTTGCGGTGATTATGGATGGCAATGGTCGATGGGCTAAACGTCAAGGTCTACCCCGGATTATGGGTCATAAGCGGGGAGTAGATGCACTTAAAGATTTACTACGTTGTTGTAAAGATTGGGGAATTCAGGCGTTAACAGCTTATGCTTTTTCCACAGAAAACTGGAAAAGACCCCAAGAAGAAGTTGATTTTTTGATGACTCTATTTCAAAGAGTATTACGCCAAGAACTGCGGGAAATGGTTGAAGAGAACGTACAAATTCAATTTGTCGGGAATTTGAATGCACTACCGCGATCGCTTCAAGAAGAAATTTCCCGTTCAATGGCAGAAACGAAGGATAATCGCAGTATTCGGTTTACAGTAGCCACAAATTATGGTGGACGGCAAGAAATTTTACAGGCTTGTCGGGCGATCGCGCAAAAAGTTCAACAAGGCTTACTCCAACCCGATGAAATTGATGAGGCGGTATTTGAACGCCACCTATACACAGCAGGTATTGCCGATCCAGATTTATTAATACGTACTAGTGGCGAAATGCGCCTCTCAAATTTCCTTTTATGGCAAATGGCTTATGGTGAATTTTATATTACTGAAACACTCTGGCCAGATTTTGACCGTGTAGAATTCCACCGCGCCTTATGTGCTTACCAGCAACGGGAACGACGGTTTGGTGCTGTGTAGGGATTGGGGATTGGGGATTGGGAAAAGGCAGGGGGCAGGGGGCAGGGAGACAAGGGGCAAATTCCCATTACTCATCACTCATTACTCATTACTCATTACTCATTACCCATTACCCATTACCAAATGACAAATGACAAATGACAAATGACAAATGACAAATGACTACCCATTACCCCATCCCTTATGGCCCAGCAAAAACCGCTTGTTCAATATCTTCCCGACTGAGGGAATATTTAAATGAACGGAGGATATCTTGGTGATTTTCTCCGGCTTCGATATAGCGCACTGTTAGTTGCTCAACATCAAGGGAGAGATCCGCTTGCCAAGAAGGGCGTTTTACGTGCCAACAATGTAACTCTGCTTCATTTTGTTGACAGCCTTGGTCTTTAAGCCACTGCTCAATTTGCGGCAGGGTATGGTTATATAGGGGAGCGTCAGGGGGAAGAAAAGACATGATTAAGTTTAAAATTACACATTAACAAAAGTGATTTTCAATTCCCAAAAAGCTGGCTGATGGTGCCGTTTGGTAAATTTGCTGCTGACTTGTAACAGGTTGTGGGATCTGTTGTGTTTGAAAAGCCGCCTCACCACGGGTTAAACCAATAGCGATCGCGAGTAACAGACAACCTAAAAATGTTAACCCTAAAATAAATAATGCAAAGATTTCGCCCGATGAAAGTGGGCGATCGCTAGCATCTAGGTAAGCAGATTTTGACCAGTCATAGGTTTTCTGCACAGGATGGTTCAAATCGGCAGGTGCTTGAATAACTCCAAAGCGGGAATAGCCGATTTTTAAGTCATAATTTAACCTACGTTCTGGGTTACTCAAAGTAGCGTATGCTTCGTTGAGTCGCTGAAATTTAGCAGTAGCAAGAGTAGCAGGTAAATCGGTAGTATCAGGATGATAGCGTTTACTCAGTTCTCGGTACGCTCGACGGATGTCGATTACCGATGCCGAGGGATGCAGTTCTAGCAGGGAGTAATATGTGGGTTCACTGCTTTGTGGCATTGCCCCATTTTGATTCACAGCTGATTGAGTCACCTTGCGATCAAGTTTTTCTTAATATTGTAAACCTCAATTTATGATGAAAACCTGCCTCTTATCCATTACGTTTTTTGGGTTGGGAATCACTTTGTTATCGATGTATAGCAATAATCTCGTTGTTGCACAAAACAACAAGAGTGAAGAGTTCATTGCTAGGGGTACAGAACCATTTTGGAGCGTAACTGTGAGCAAAAGCGCAATTATTTACTCTTCGCCTGACAAGCCAAAACAAACCTTTCCCTACACTAAACCTTTAACAGCACAGGGTCGTCCAGCAGATTTAGTACGTGTTTACCGATTAAAAGATAAGAGAAACAGTATATTAATTATCAAGCAAGACGATACTTGTAGTGATGGAATGTCGGATAAAAATTATCCTTACTCAGCAACGTTGATTTTGGGTAATCAAGTTTTGGATGGTTGTGCTGAAAATAAATTAAAGAAAGGGTAACAGTAAAGGAAAAATAACTTTACTGTTACCCTACTTCTACAAAATTAAATTTTAAGATTTTCTGGAATTTAGTGATTAACTTACTTCTTTGGGAAATATCAAAGGTTCATCTGGCGCTAGATTAATTTGATAGTTCTGTGAGCCTAAGAATTTGGTATTCACTACTTCTTTGTAAGTAGCTAAATCAGTCTGCCATTTACCGATAACTTGAACTAAGCTAGCTAAACGCGTTTTGAGATCATCTTGAGCGATCGCATGGCTAAAATTAGCGGAGAATAAAATTGCTGGAATTTGGGTTTTGTCAGGTAATTGTAGCCCAACTTCATTAATATCCAAGAATAGTTGCGTATCTTGAAGGGTATAAATAAACCGCAATGCAGCTTGCACTGGTGCCGTACCAAACTCTTTCCAAGGGCCTGATTGTAGTAGTTTACCAAAGATATAGTTATGGGCTATGTTGTTCTGTTGGAAAATCACGTAGCCTCTAAAACTAATACTAACTGCTTGATAATTAACTTGAGTTAGTGTCTCAACATACTTGCGAGCTATTGCAGGAATAGATACATCTTGCAATTCTTTAGTAGGAATTGGCTCCGAGAAAACAATTCTATTAACTTCTGCAGTTATACTGATACCATTTTGATAGACAACTTGAGCTGCAGAATTTGTCACAATGGGCTGTCTGCCTAATTCCCAATCACTAGGGACAATACCACTATATTTAAGAAAGTCTGGTGTCAGAACCGCAGGGTTATGCTGTCTAACTGCGATCGCTATGACAAATTCTTGAACTTCTAAACTTTGTGTCATATACTTTTTCTCTAATTTTTACTTCGGTTATTACTTAGATTTTTTGGTATATTAGCTTAATTTTTACATCATTTCAATGATTTTTGTTAAAAATTGCTACGCTAACACTTTTCATGCGTTACGGCTTATACCTAACGCACACTACAAAGATATTGTGAGAAATCAATTCGGATTCCTATGGCTGTTTATTTCATTTATCCGAAAAATACTGTAACCTATGTGGCTGAGATTTTTACAAGCCCCGAAAATATTTTTTGCGTATCTTAAAATAAATGCTTCGCGTAAGTAATTTAGCTAAACGCATCTTAGTTAAACTTTGAATATTAGATGGCTGCTGAATTTTATGATCAAAAAATTCATTTAATTCATCTAAAATAACTTGCAACCGCTTGATAATATTTTCGTAGCGATACTCTGCAAAAAACTGTTCAGGTAAAGTAGGTTTTACAGATGATTCAAGTAATTTCAATATACGTTGAACATCAAACTCTTGAGAATATGCAGCAATTTTATAGCAATTAAAGCCTGGATCTAAATAATCTGATAGCCCACCATTAACGCTAGAAAATACTTGACAACCGCAGGCTAAGGCTTCCATTGGTTGCAAGCCAAATCCTTCACTTACACGCTGTTGTGCCCAATATTCAGCAGAGTCATAAAGGTAAATCTTAGCCCGGTTAAATAAACCAGGCAAATCTTCTACATATGAATTAACTACAAAAACATTACATTTTTTATGTAATTCAGGAATTAATTCTTTCATTAAATATTCTGAAGATTTACGCGCCTGAACTAAAACATCTATATTGCGCTGTATATTTAAATTTTTAAATTCATCAGAAATTTGATTGGGTAAATAATAAATTAAAGAATTAGGGCACTTTTGCCCCCAATATCCCATTGTATTACGGCTCACAGTGATGATAGGAATACTCGAAGGTAGTTGAAATTTATAACCTGCACTGTGAGCATGATAAACAACGTTATATTGCTTAAGCTTGGTAACAAGTTTAGCTATATCAAATCCCCAACTAATCACAAAGATGACATCATCTAAATTTTTCTCCTTTAGCAAATCGTCTATAAACAGTTTGCCTGTTTCTCGTTGACGATAGGTTACAACTTCAGCACTACAAATCTGTTGCACCAGATTCACTGTTTTTAATTCTGCCCAAAGACCCCCACAGGCAAATTTACCATCTGTTCCTGGCAGTAAGAAGTAAAGCTTTCTCATTATTATAGTTCTCTTGAATTCATGAACTGATAACAGTAATTCACTATCTTAGTAGCAAATCCGTCATTTTCAAGTTCATTAATAAAATAAATATTAAATTTTGAGAGTATGTTACGGCATTCGTAATACTGAGGTTTCAACTGAATATTCACGTCGTAAATCACACAACGGAGGCACGAAAATCTTTCTTCTCTAGCCCCTATTCCTTAGCTTTTTTTATCCAGATGGATAAATATTGGCTCAAGTTAGTTTACTCTTGCCAAGTTACTTTAATAAAGTGTGCTTCGCGTCCCCAAACATCGCGTTTACGAATAATATTTTCAATTTTGAGGTTAAAGGGAATCGCAGTTGTTAAATAGCGCTGTGCCATAAAACCTAAATCTGGTGCGAGTTCGGCTGCTGTTGTAGCTGCTAGACCCAAACCTATGAGTTGCTCAATTGGTCGAAACGGTAGTAGAAGATTTACACCTACAGCCAATCCAGCAGTTAAGAGCATGGCTACAGATAAATTTGTCCCACAGCGGGGATGTACAGCTAAATCCCATTCGCCGTTAGTAAGGCGATGTAAAGCCAGGGTGACTGCGCGGCGCAAATCACTAATATTTACTTCGCCATACAGGTAAAATCCTTGTTCTGTAGACAAACCACCTAACAATTCGTTATCAACTTGCATCGTGGTAGCTTCTGTACCAGGAGTATATACACTTTTTGATTCACTCAAAACCCAAACAGTAGCGTGTTCTAAGGCATGAACTTGTCGCAGCATCAAGATTTCCTTCAATCCAGGTATAAATGATAGCTGCTTGAGTAGTTCAGCGTCTTGTGTAAGTTTATGAAAGTTAGTAGACGCGGACGCGGAATCTTTTCCTACAAAAGTGTTTTCTGTAACCTGTGGAGCGTTGCCAATCAAAGGTAGAGTCAAATCAAAGTTGAAAAAGTCAAAGGGAGAGGAGCCACTTTGAAAAGAAGTAGAAGTATTCATAGAAACACTGCTCCCCAAAGTGATGGAGCAAAATAGATTTCTTTCAAATGTAGCGCTTGAACTTAGAGATTATTGCTAATTTTTATTGAATTGGGGGTTGGGGACTGGGGACTGGGGATTGGGTAATGGGTAAATCACTAACACCAATCACCCAACACCAAACACCTAATATCAAATTATTTGTGCGATGGGCAAAAGGGAACTTTCCCATCGGTAAAGTCAGGAAAAACTCTACCGATATTGGAAAGAATCCCTTGTGAGGAGCATCAATAGCCCATGTTGAGAATCTGCTGAATTTCGACGCTGATTTTGGTAGAGGTTCACACTGGAATAACGGCGTGAAGAGGAGAACTCTCACTCAAGCGTCTAATTTGCCTAGGCTGTAAACCAAAAGAACTCGAACATGATAACGCAACAAATGTTGTCCGGAGCAAACAGCATCAATCGCGTTCTGACTAGCAACTTGTCTAATCGTTATGGTTAGGCAGAGGACAGCAATTGACATCATTCAAACAAACTTTTCCCCACTGTAGTGCCCAGCGTACAAGAGCCACTCGATTTTCGGTCTGGGTTTTAGTGAGAATATTGCTGATATGGTTATCAACTGTGCGTTTGCTAATTTCCAGTTTCCCTGCAATCTCTTGGTTAGTTAAGCCAGCGGCCACTAAGTCGATAATTTGCAGTTCTCTGTCTGACAGACTAACAGGGGTCTGAGACTCGCCAGCAGCCATGACTTATTCTATCCTCCCTTGGTATATGTACTTAATCGCTCTTTCTAATTCTAGAAGATTCTTTTGTAGGCAGGCCTTTTCAGGGTCATTAGCATGATAATTTCCATAATTTCTTTTTAGTTATGAATCTTGGGAATGTAATTGACAACATAAAGGTATTAATTGATACTGAATAATTAATTAGCTCCCCTCCTTACTGATACTAAGAAATGTGGGTAAAAAAAGCACATACATCTTAATCTGAGTAGCAAAAATTGCTATTTCATTGTATGAAGGACTGGCGACAGGGAGTGGAGATTATTGTAGATTTTATACTGGAAAATCTGACTCCAAAATCGCAACCCGAAAATGAAATGAGTAATCCCCGTGTTTTGTGCCTCGGTGAAGTTTTGTTTGATTGTTTAGCCGATCAATTGGGGCTAAAGCTAGAAGAAGTTAAGTCGTGGACTCCTTACCCCGGAGGGGCACCAGCTAACGTAGCCTGTGCTTTAGTAAAGCTGGGGACACCAACTGGTTTTATCGGATCTGTTGGTGAAGATGAACCGGGAAATACACTGGTAACACTCTTAAAAGATGTAGGTGTCGATACAACAGGAGTACAACGCCATCCCACAGCACCCACTAGGCAAGTATATGTAGTCAGGGATTTAGCAGGCGATCGCTCTTTTGCTGGATTCGGTAAATATGATACCACTGAATTTGCCGATACTCGTCTGCAAGCAGAACAATTACCTCGGTATTTATTTCAAGAAGCAGATTTTCTGGTTTTAGGTACTTTGGAATTAGCTTATCCCGAAAGTGAAAAAGCAATTCACCGCGCCCTAGAATTGGCAGTATATTACGACCTGAAAATTGTGCTGGATGTGAATTGGCGACCTGTATTTTGGCACGATGAGAATATTGCTCGCCAAAAAATAGCGGAATTATTTAAGCGAGTTGACTTTCTCAAACTTTCCAAAGAAGAAGCAGAATGGTTATTTGGTACACATGATGCTGGCGCAATAACTTATCGCCTAGATTCAGTTGAAGGAGTACTAATAACAGATGGGGAAAATGGTTGCGCCTATTGTTTGGCAGAGAACGAAGGCCGATTACCATCATTTTCTATACCTGTAGTAGATACCACAGGTGCAGGGGATAGCTTTTTGGCAGGATTTATTCACCAACTACTTCAGCACGGTATCCAAGGTATGGGAAATGCAGAAACAGCAAAACGGATTGTTACCTATGCTAGCGCTGTAGGGGCATTAACTACCATTAAACCAGGAGCGATCGCATCCCAACCAACTGCGGTTGAAGTCGAAGCTTTTCTTGCGTCTCATCAAGTTTAAATTGGGCATGGGGCATTGGGTTATTTCTCCTTTGTCCCCCTTGCCCCACAAACACTAAAAACTAAACACCAAACACCTAATACCAATTTCCAGAGAGATATCCTATATAGATAGTGCGTTAAAACAGGTTGAACGATGACGGAGATGGGTGATACAGCTAACTTGCAGGCTGCTATACAAACTCTATGTGAGGTTGCTCAAAAGCAAGGTATTAACTTTGATAGAGCAATTGTTTTAGCAGACCATAGTAACTTGCTCGTACATCTGCACCCAACTCCAGTGGTGGCAAGGGTGGCAACGACGACGGGGACAGTCCGCAAAGGTGATGCATGGTTAAAACGAGAGATTGCGGTTGCAACTCATCTCGCCATCGTAGGCGCGCCTATTGTACCTCCCAGTACAGTAGTAGCACCCGGGCCATATCATCACAATGGTTTAGTGTTAAGCTTTTGGGAATTTGTTGAAGAGTTGGACGAACCAGTAAACCCAAATATTGCAGGACGGGCATTGCGTGAGTGTCATGAAGCACTGGTAAACTTTCAAGGTGAGCTTCCTGTTCTTGATGCTTTGTCTGAGTCAGAGCAAATTTTTTACCAACTTCAAAGTCAGGGGGTATTCAGTCCTGCGGATACAGATATGCTGCAACGAGTAAACGAAAGATTAAAAACTCAGTTCCAGCAATTACACTTACCTATGCAAGCAGTTCATGGAGACTCCAACCCATCAAATGTATTGAATACTACACGCGGTGTATTATGGGCTGACTGGGAAGACACATTTATGGCTCCAATTTTTTGGGATATTTCATCTCTGGTAGCAGCATCACGTGTTTTGGGGAAGGATGTTGAGTGGTCGGATGCAGCCCTTCAAGGCTACGGTGTAAAAATTGATGAGCAAGTCTTGAATTTATTTATTGAGGCTCGCACATTTCAAACTGTTCTTTGGAACTATATTATTGGACAGCAACACCCAGAGAGTCTAGAACGATTTGAGCGTCGTTTGCAATGGTTTCGTGAACGGTAGAGACGCGATTAATCGCGTCTGTGCAACTCTTAACTAAATTTTCAGTTTTGCTAAACCTAAATAACGGATACCTTCTGGACAGACATCAAAACGGCAGGGTAAAACTTCCAAACCAAGTGCGATCGCATCCCGCAACAACTTACCATATATAGGATCTGTCATATCTCCTGGAGCAAACTCTGTACAATCACCGCGATTAATAAAGTACAGCATCACCGCACGAGTTAGAGGTAATAGCGCCATCAGTTCTCGTAAGTGCTTTTGTCCCCTGGTGGTCTCTGTGTCAGGAAATAGCGCTAATCTCCCTTCACAGAAAGTAGTATTTTTTACCTCTAAATAAATTGGTCGTTCTTGCTCGCTTCCTGTCAAGAAGAAATCCACGCGGCTTTTTTTATCTTGACCATAAACCACCTCACCTTTGATGTGCTTATAGTCACCTAATTCTGGAAACAGACGTTTTGCTAAAGCTAACTTAATTACCCGATTTGGTAACGCCGTATTCACGCCTACCCAAGTCGGTTCGTTATCATGCACCTGAATTAATTCGAGAGTATAAGCTAGCTTGCGGTTAGGATTATCACTAAGTGACAGTTGTACCAAACTCCCAATAGTTGATACTCCAGTCATTGGCCCTGTGTTGGGACAATGTGCTGTTACTACCTCCCCAGAAGCAAGTTGAACATCAGCAAAAAAGCGCTTGTAGCGCTTGAGTAAAATACCTGGATAAAGAGGTGGGTAGTTATAAAGCCAATCAATCATGTAAGTTATTTGTCATCCATTATTACTAATACAGCGCGATTCTTTGGCGCTTACAGGCGAAAAAATTCTGTCCGAGTCTGCCTTCAGCAACCTCTAAATTTTTATTTTTTCTTTATTATTTGCCTTTCATCAATATACTTTGATTCGGCTGTATTTCAATTTTTTAAGCCTTGTGATTGCACTTGTTTTGTATAGGTTTGAGTCAGCAATTCCTGACCCACCTGAACTTACCGCCTTAAGTTGGTAAGTTATACTGCGATAACCAAAGCTAACTGTAATAAATACTTCAATGCTGAGGGTTGTTTAGTCAGTCAATGCTAAAAAAATCAATGTAATCTTTGGTACTGACACGCCCAAGGAATAATAAATATACTTTGATTCTCCTCTAGTACTGCTAGGGGTAGATTTTATTCAAAGTCATACTTCTATATCATTAATTGACAATTTATGTAGTTATTTTTACGACAATTTAATAAAAAGTAGCATAAAATAGATATTATCAGCCTCCTAAGTGAAAGAAGCGGGAGGATTGCAAAGTGCAAGTAGGTAAATCCTATGCAAAAAGTCTGGGGAGCCACGGAATTAGAATATGCTTTTCTGTTTACCGTCAGAAAAGTAAATTCTATTAATTTAGAAGGATTTAAACCATTTTTTAACGATATGCCTATTGATCCTTATATCAAAGGAAATTATCGTTCTAGAAGATTATCTAGGTTCACGATTACTGAGGATAAATTAATTAAATTACCTCATGGTCATCTGTTCCAAAGCAAAAGCTATAATCCATTAGTAGGAGACATTAAAAGAGAGTTTGCAGAATTAGATGATGCACTCATAGAACTTGATATATTTAAAAATCTTGTTTTAGCATTTACTGATTCTTGTAAACTTCATCCAGAGGCAGAAATAGGAGTACACCAGATTAGAACTACCTGTTCACCAGACAATTTGGGTAATCCAGCGCCGGAAGGAATTCATCAGGATGGAACTGATTTTATAGGTATCTTCTCTGTGGCTAGAGACAATATTCTCGGAGGAGAAACACATTTATATACTGCCAAGAAAGAAAAACCTATTTTTAACAAAATTTTGTATCCTGGAGAACTTTTATTAGTTAATGATCATGAGTTTTTCCACTTTACAACTCCCATTAAACCAGAAATTCCAGCCCCAGGAACAAGGGATGTTTTTGTGCTGACTTCTCCAAGTTTGCTGATTGAGTAGGTAAAAATACAATTTTTCAAAAACTAGGAACTGTAGATTTTAACTGTAGGCTGTAATTTCAAGGAAATAAACTAAAGTTAGCTCTCTCACTTGCAACAGTAAGAGAGCTAACTTTTTAAAATTTTTTCTAAGTCTTATAAATATTAGTGAATAACCTGAAGAACCTAAATTAATAAATAATACTTATATTATTTACTCAGAGATTATACCAGTTATGTCACTTTAGGAAGATAATAATCGTAGCGAAACATTGGAACTTTTATCTAATCAAACTTTGAGACTTTCTATTATAAAAGAAACTAAAAATTTTAGCCAGAACCTGAAAACTAAAGCTCCGAAAGGCTTTCATGGATTAGTTTTTCCCGATATGACCTAAGAAGGTTATTTATAAAGTAAAAATGTTAGTTAGAGAACAGCGAAGCAGAATACACAGAGAGAGTTGCATTTGTCATTAATAATTAATTATTTCCTCATGACCTGATCAAAAATATCAAATTTGCATAAATATATTTGAGTAAAAATACTGATATCTGCAATGTCAGCGGCTCAGGGTAAGAGTCAGTATTTATAGGCATCTTGTGATAATAAAAGTATTTTAAAGGGAATACTAAATTAGAACCATAATATTATTAACTCTGCTGCAATGTATACATTATCTGATACAATATTTGCCCTTCCTGGATATCGCATTACAGAACAAATTTACAGTGGCAGCAAAACCTTAGTATATCGAGCTATTAGAGAACAAGACAAAAAAACTGTAATTATTAAATTAATGCGGAATGAGTTGCCCACTTTCCAGGAAATTGCTCAGTTCCGCAATCAATACACAATTACCAAAAACCTAAAAATTTCCGGAATAGTGCAACCCATAAGTCAAGAAACTTATGATAAGAGCTATGCCTTAATCATGGAAGACTTTGGGGGTATATCGCTGAAAAGTTGGGTACATCTCTACAAAAGTGCAGAACGCTACTGCCTATCTCTGAATGAGTTTTTTCCTATTGCTATAGCTATCACATCTACGCTCGAAGAGCTACATCGTAGCCGCATCATTCACAAAGACATCAAAACTGCCAATATTCTAATTCACCCCAGCACTCTGGAAGTTAAAGTTATTGACTTTAGTATTGCGACTCTCTTATCTAGAGAAATTCAATCTTTAAGAAATCCTAATGTTCTAGAAGGAACACTAGCTTATATATCTCCTGAGCAAACAGGAAGAATGAACAGAGGTATTGACTACCGCACCGATTTTTATTCTTTAGGTGTAACTTTCTTTGAACTCCTAACTGGACAGTTACCCTTTACTAGTACTGACGCGATGGATTTAGTTTATTGTCATATCGCTAAACAACCACCAAAGGCTAGCCGTACAAATAACAAAATTCCCCCAATGTTGTCTGATATCATTGACAAGCTGATAGCGAAAAATGCTGAAGACCGCTATCAGAGTGCTTATGGAATCAGATATGATTTAGAACATTGTTTCAATCAATGGCAAAAAACTGGCTCTATTGCACGCTTTGAATTAGCACTTAAAGATATCTCAGACCGTTTTGTTATACCTGAAAAACTTTATGGTCGCCAATCTGAAATTGCTACCCTACTAGCCGCTTTTGAGCGTGTAATTAAGGGAAATACAGAAATGATATTAGTTGCTGGCTTCTCTGGAATTGGCAAAACTGCCGTGGTTAATGAAGTTCATAAGCCAATTGTCAGGCAACAGAGTTACTTTATCAAAGGAAAATTTGATCAGTTCCAAAGAGATATTCCTTTGTCAGGATTAGTGCAAGCATTTCGAGATTTAATTGGGCAATTACTGTTAGAAACAGATGTTCAGGTTCAGAAGTGGCGCAGCAAAATTCTTACGGTTTTAGGTGAGCAAGCTCAGGTAATTATTGATGTAATTCCTGAACTCGAATATATTCTTGGTCAACAACCATCTGTTGCAGAACTATCTGGTAGTGCTGTTCAAAATCGGTTTAATTTACTGTTTCAAAGATTTGTACAGATATTTAGTACTAAAGAACATCCTCTAGTAGTATTTTTGGATGATTTGCAATGGGCAGATACAGCTTCCTTAAAATTTATTAAATTATTAATGAGCCAAAATCAAGCAGTTAATAATAATTCTGCTTTGTCGTCTCTGGAAAATAGAGAAAACATTTGGAATCCAATTTTTGCAGGAGAAGTTTGGGAAGGAGAGGAAGCACAAGCAGCAAATTACGATATTACTGAAGGTGGTTTGCTAGTTATTGGAGCATATCGTGACAACGAAGTAAATCAGGCACACCCACTATATTTGACATTAAAAGAAATTAAAAATTTAGGAGTAACTATTAATCAAATTACTCTATCTCCTTTAAATCAAGCTCATGTAAATCGTTTAATTGCTGACACCCTACATTGTCAAGAAGAAAAAGCTATTTCTCTTAGCCAGATGGTATTTTCTAAAACAAAAGGCAATCCCTTTTTTACTAATCAATTTTTAAAATCATTACATCAAGATAGAATAATCAACTTTAATTTTGAAACTAGCACTTGGCAATATAATTTAGAAACTCTACAAACATTAGTGCTGACAGATGATGTTGTAGAATTTATGGCATTACAAATAGGTAAATTGCCAATATTCACTCAAGAAGTTTTACAGCTTGCTGCTTGTATTGGTAATGAATTTGACTTAAAAACTTTGGCAATAGTTAATGATAAATCTGTAGTTGAAACTGCATCAAAATTATGGTCAGCGTTACATGAAGGGTTAATATTACCTCAGACTGAGCTATATAAGTTATTTTCAGATGATCATGCTTCAATAGATATTGCTGTTAATTCAAATCTGCAACAATCATCAGCTAATAAATTCCAAACTCCTAAATATAAATTTATACATGACCGAGTACAACAAGCTGCTTATTCTTTGATTCCGGAAAACCAAAGAAAGAAAATTCATCTGAAAATCGGGTTATTACTATGGTCTAATATTCCAGTTGAAGAACGTGAAGATAATATTTTTCAGCTTGTTAATCAATTAAATATTGCTCAGGAATTGATCACAGATACAAATCAGCGTGAAGAACTAGCAAAGATGAATTTGATGGCAGGTTCTAAAGCTTTATCATCAACAGCTTATACAGCCGCAATCAAATATTTAAGCACAGGAATTGAATTGCTACCAAAGGATAGATGGAGCAGCAAGTATGAATTAACTTTAAATTTGTATGAAACCGCTGCAGAAGCCGCTTATTTGGCTGGTGAATTTGAGCAGATGGAGCAATTAGTTAATTTAGTTTTATTACAGGCTACAACCCTGCTGGAGAAAGTTAAAGTTTATGAAATAAAAATTCAAGCCTACGGAGCGAGAAATCAAGCACTAGAAGCTGTTAATACTGGATTAAGCTTTTTACAATTGTTGGGAGTTAAGTTCCCCGAAAATCCGAGTCAATCGGATATTCAAGTAGCGATGCTAGATTTGGCATCAAATCTAAGTGGTAAGCAGATCGAAGACTTAATCGATTTACCAGAGATGTTAGAAGCTGAATCACTCGCCGTAATTAAAATCTTATCTGGGCTACTTCCTGCTGCTTATGCTGTTATACCTGAATTATTCCCATTAATTGTGATTAAACAAATCCAATTATCTCTGCAAAAAGGTAATGCTCCTTTGTCTGCATTTGCTTATGTTAACTATGGGTTGATGCTATGTGGAATAATAGGAGATATTGAGAGGGGTTATAAATTTGGTAAACTCGCTTTAAATATCGTATTTAAGTATAATCCTAAAGAAGTTAAAGCTAGGGTTATGGAGGTGTTTAATGTCTTAATTAGACATTGGCAAGATCATAATAGAGAAGCTTTACAACCTTTGTTAGATACTTACTCTACTGGATTAGAAACAGGAGATTTAGAATTTGCATCTTATGCTTTATATTCTTATTCTTCCTTTTCATATTTGATTGGTAAAGAACTAACAGACTTGGAAATGGAGATGGCTAATTATAGTAATGCCATCCAAAAAATTAATCAAGAAAGAGCATTTTATTATAATGCAATCTACCATCAAGTAGTTTTAAATTTGCTCGGATATGTTGATAATCCTTGTATCTTAGTTGGTAGAGCTTATGATGAAGAAAGAAATATACCAATTCATTTGGAATTAAATGATGTAGCTGGACTTTTATATTTATATGTCAGTAAACTACATTTGTGCTATATCTTTCAGGAGTTTTCCCAAGCAGTTAAAATTTCTAAATTGGCAGAACAGTATTTAGAAGGTGGCATAGGACAAGTAGTTTTCCCTCTTTTCCATTTTTATGATTCTCTAGCTCAGTTGGCTGTGTATTTTGATGTTGAGCAAGCTGAACAGCAAAAGATCCTGTGTCAGGTGGCATCAAATCAGGAGAAAATGCAGAAATGGGCAGAGCATGCGCCTATGAATTATCTACATAAATTTTATTTAGTAGAGGCTGAAAGATATCGTGTTGCAGGTGAATATCTCGCAGCTATAAATTATTACGATCGCGCTATCTCCCAGGCGAAAGAAAATGAGTATGTTAATGAAGAAGCTCTAGCTAACGAGCTGGCAGCTAGATTTTATCTTGCATGGGGCAAAGAAAAAATAGCTCACATTTATCTTACTGACTCATACTATGCATATAGTCGCTGGGGAGCAAAAGCTAAAGTTGATGATTTAGCAGCACGCTATTCTCGATTACTTGCACATGTATTGCAATCAGAAAAACAAAGTCATCAAGTAAATGAAAAAGTCACTTTTGCTATTGAGCAATCTATATCTAATCAGAATACTTCTCAGACGTTACTCGGTTCTAAAACAAATATCTCAGACTCTTTAGATTTAGCAGCTTTAATCAAAGTTTCGCAAGCACTCTCCGGAGAAATTGATCTGGAGAAATTGATATCAATATTGATGCAAGTTGTGATGGAAAATGCTGGAGCTTCTAAATCGGCTTTGATTTTAAGCGAAGGTGAGAGTGGAGAGTTAAAAGTTACTACAGTCAGTCTTAGTTCGGCTAGTGACTCTATTTCTACATCTTTTCCGGCAATTATTTTAGAGTCTAGCTTTGATGTGCCTGTGACTTTGATTAACTATGTAAAACGTCATAAAGATATATTTGTCGTGGATGATGTTAAGAAGGTAGCTTTTTTAGTGGGAGAACCCTATATTATTCGAGAACAACCGCAGAGTTTATTATGTTTACCAATTACTAATCAAGGTAAATTACTAGGTATTCTTTATCTAGAAAATAATTTAACCACTGGAGCTTTTACACGCGATCGCATTAATGTTCTCCAACTCCTGACTACTCAAGCAGCAATCTCTCTAGAAAATGCCATACTTTACCATAACTTGGCTCAAACTAACCACCAATTGGAGGAGTACAACTACAATTTAGAGGAAAAAGTAGCAAGAAGAACCCAAGAACTCAATGATAAAAATCAAAGCTTGCAACAAGCTCTCCAAGAATTGCAGCAGACACAAACGCAATTAGTTCAAAGTGAGAAAATGTCTTCTTTAGGAGAAATAGTAGCAGGAATAGCCCATGAAATTAATAACCCTATTAACTTTATTTATGGCAATATTACCCATGCCAGCGAGTATGTTAAAGATTTACTAGAGTTGATTTCGCTTTATCAGCAGGAATTTCCTAATCCTCTACCTATAGTGCAAAGCAAAAGGGCAGATATTGATTTAGATTTCTTAGCTGAAGACTTACCGAAGATTCTTAATTCTATGAAACTTGGGAGTTCTCGAATTGGTAATATCGTTGTGGGATTACGTAATTTTTCTCGCCTAGATGAATCGGAAATGAAGCCTGTAGATATTCATGAAGGTATTAATAATACTTTGATGCTTTTACAGCACCGACTTCATGAACATAAGGGACTGCCTCAAATTGAAGTTATTCAGGAATATGCCAAACTACCTTTAGTAAGTTGTTATGCAGGGCAACTGAATCAGGTATTTATGAATATTATCAGTAATGCGATTGATGCTTTAGAAGAGTCAATATTAAATAGTCAAAAGTCAGTAGAAAAAGATGCTCAACTATTAACTAGTCCACAAATTACAATTCAGAGTGAATTAAAAGACTCTAATACGGTGCAAATCCGCATTGCTGATAATGGCTGTGGAATGACAGAAGTAGTACGTCAGAAAATATTTGACCCCTTTTTTACTACTAAACCAGTTGGTAGCGGTACAGGCTTAGGTTTATCTATTAGTTATCAAGTTGTAGTAGAAAAACATCAGGGGAAGTTAATTTGTAATTCTGTGTTAGGACAAGGTACAGAGTTTATCATCGAGATACCAATACAACAGTAATACTGTTAGGTATCTCATCAACATTTAAGTTTCATTATGAGGTCAGGATAAAATCCAGGCCTCTCTTTGACGATGAAGAATTACTGCATTAGTGCCGTTCTTTACTATATTAAAAGGCAGATATAGCGGTAGGAGTGACTAGAGATTTAGCTCGTGTACGTCGTCCTGTGATTACCATTTTAACACCTCTTGCTGGCCCAATTGTGACACCTCGACGTTGGGGCTTTTCTGGTTGCGAATCTAGTAATGAAAGTTTGTAGCTAGATAGAATTGTTGCTAACACTAGCTTCATTTCACACATAGCTAAAGCCTGGCCAACGCAACCACGAACGCCACCACCAAATGGTATAAACTCAGAAGGAGAAAATGTCTTTTCCAGAAAGCGCTCTGGTCTAAATTGATGAGAATTTGGGTATATATCTTCACGGTGATGAGTGAGATAGATACAAGCAGATATAATTGTACCTGGAGCTAAACGTTGCCCTAGCAGCTCTGTAGATTCTTTTACTATTCTAGGCGTGGTAAACATTCCCACAGGGTAAATCCGCAAACTTTCATTACAGACAGCATTCAAATATGGTGCCCGGAGTATGCTCATGAGATCTGGTGAATCACCCAAATTATCTAGTTCTTCTAGCAGTTTTTCCCGTACTTCGGGCAAATAGTGAACCCAGTAGAAAGCCCAAGCCATTGCTGTTGCAGTAGTTTCATGTCCAGCAACCAAAAGAGTCATCAGTTCATCACGCAATTCTTGATCTGTCATTGCTTCACCCTCCTCATCTCTAGCAGACATAAGCAAGGAGAGGATATCAATCCGATTGGGATTGGGATGAGAACGGCGTTGGGCAATCTCTGCAAAGAGTAATTGATCTAATTGCTGACGACAACGCAAAAACTTGCCCCAAGCGCTCCAAGGGCCTAAATCTTTTTGTAGGCTAGGGAACAGCAACAAACTAGAAGTTAGCGGAGATCCAAATACATCAGAAATTAAATCAATGACTAATTGCTTGATACGTTGATAAACTTCTCCCTCAGATAACCCAAAAACTGCCTGCAGCATAATTTGCAAAGAAATATCCTGAGTGACAGTCTGAGCCAAAAAAGGCTGATTTGAGAGTTGCTGAAAAACTTGGTTAGCAATATTAGCGATTAGGTCACCATAGCTACGCATCCTTTCTCCATGAAAAGGAGGCATCATTAGCTTTCTTTGCCGTTTGTGGCGATCGCCTCCTAACATAAATAGAGAATGATCTCCAAGTATGGGTTGCAAAGTTCTGTTTAACTCACCAGGTGCTGCATACTTTTTGTGAGGATTGGTAAAAATTTCTTGAATACCTTGGGGATGACTTACAAATACTGTAGTACCCCCAAAACCAACTACATCACCTGTGAATAGATCAGGATATTGCTGACCTGCTCTATCTAAGTATCCTACAGGATCAATAATCCATTGAAGCTTTTGAATAGTTGGGTGAGTTTTTAGCAGATTAGGTCGTTGTATCTGGTTATTCATAGTTCTAAAAGTAGATTGTGTTAAGAGGCAACTAACTCAATTCTTTCTGCAATTTGATAACGTTCAGAATGGGCGTACCAGTCAAGATTTCCACGTATCCAGGAGTAGAGTCCAGAAATATACTTTGTAACTTCAGCATCTACTTCTGTACCGAAAGAGGGCATATTTGCTGATAGCTCCGTAAGCTTTTTAACTTCTAAATCATGCATTTCTGCCGCTGCTTTTAATGCTTCATTTATGCTTTTTTTCTGTTGAGAATATAAGATTACGACTAGATTATGAACTTCACCATTAGCCATTTCTCTCTGCGCTGAAAAGATATCATTTGACCACCCAAGAATATTAATAGTCATTTGGGTTAGGCTCTTGAGAATCGAATTATTTCGTAACTTATAAGGAATGGTTACTCGGTTACAAAACTCAATTAAGTTAAGGCAAAGAGCAGCTCCAGCATTGGAACTACGGATTTCAATATATTGTTGTAAATCTGGTATTATGAGTTTTGCACGATTATTTGACTCCTCAATACACCCGTAGAAATAATCTTCAAAATTGTGAACAAAATGATGAAAAAAAGCGATATTACCTCGATTGATAATTCGCTGTCTGATGTTTTTTAAGGCAAACCCTAGAGGTAAATCATCAGGAGTAAGTTCTGCACCATTTAATATTTCTATAAATCTGTTGCATAGACTATTGAGTAATTCTGGTTTTTTGCCTAAATCAGACACATCACATTGGTCATCCCAAATAAATAACCAACTAATTACGTCATTAGCAATCTTTAATTCTTCAAGCTGACAATCAGGATAAGCACCTGCAGTTAGTAAATAAAATTTTGCTTTAGAAAACTTTTTATAAAGTGACTCTCTATCCATAAGTTTGTAGCGCAATACCCATTCCATAGAATAGTCTGCTAAAACTTCAACATGATGATTTATACGGGTTGGGAATGGGCAGTATAAATTTGGTAAAACAAACTTTTCCATGATTTCTCCAGGAACACAAATATTTGAGTGTCTTAATTACAAATTTGTAATTAAGTTAGCTAAGGGCCATTTTTGAATGGAGCAAGATTAGAAAAAATCAAGGGAATATCGATATTACATACTTGCTAGCGAATTCTTTACATTCGCCAGTAACTAATATTCGCTTGCAGACCGATACTTAAGTTGTAAAAAAGTCCTATGGTAAACCTAAATAGCTTGAAAATAAGCTAGATTTAGATGACTGACTTGTTGGAAAACTTAGGTATATGGACAGTAGCTTTTATAGAAGTCAGCGATATTTAATCCTAGAATAATTGAGGAAGTTGCCGGATATGATCAGAAATTTCTGTCTATATATGCAATATATCTGCACAATAGTAATAGAGCTAAAAATAGCTCTTTATGTGTCTTGTCAATATGTAAGTTTGAATTTCACTGGATTAGGTGTTAACCCTAAAGATTAATCTACTTACGTAATTTACTTACGTAATCTACTTACATAATTGACTTATATATTATTTTTTAATGTTTTACGGAAAAAGATAACTGTAGTTTTCGGTAATTACTATACAAGATTAAGTTACTTTTGATTCAATGTATTAAAAAATACAACTAAGTAGATTTTTCCTTAAGTAATATATGTATTCCAGCGTACTATATATACTTCAAAAACATTTAATTTTTATATAACCAATTAGCGTTAATAGCTGAGAGCGTATATCCCATCAGTGTTACAGCTAAATCGTGACTTAATCTCAGATTTAAAAATCAACCAATGCAAACACTATGTTTGCATTGGTTGATTTTCTATGTATTTATTAGTAAATGTCAAGAAAGCATGACATTGTTTTTACTATTAGGCTATCCTGCTATGCTTCATCAAAGAAAAAAGTACGCAAAAGCTAATATTAGAGACAGATAATACTCAATTATACGTATAGTTGCATGACATAAGTTAAAGTATTATTTAGTACTTTAAAAAAAAGTATCGTTAAGTATGAGTAATATCACCCTAAAGGGGGATGGCAAGGTGTAAAAAAATACGAGAAAGCGCGCTTATATGCATTAAGCCTAAGTTTACATCATAATGGCAGTGGGAAATAAGTTAGAGTCACGGTGAATACTTATGTAGTCATCAATTAACTGAGTTCAGTTCATCAACGCCATGAGTGACGAATTTTATTACCGAGGGTTGGAAAAAGCTCAACAAAAAGACTACTCTGGAGCCATTGAGGAGTTTAATCATGCTTTGCAAGTTACACCTTTCTTTCCTGAAGCTTACTTGCAAAGAGGGTTGGCATATTATGACTCCGGGGCAATTCTGCAAGCAGTTTCCGATTACACTGAGGCTTTGAAGCAAAATCCCCAAAGTTTAGCAGCATACTATTCTCGCGCCTTGGCTAGGGTGACGTTGAAAAATTTGCCGGGTGCGTTAGAAGATGTAGAATCTGCCATTCGTCTCAATTATAATTACGCTGCTGCTCATAGCTTGCGGGGGATGGTGCGGCGGAAACAAGGATATATTCAAGATGCGATCGCTAATTTTAAGAAAGCGGCAGAATTATATCTAGAGCAGAAAGACACAGAAAATTGTCGTCTGTGTTTGGAAAGAATCAAAGAACTACAGCCTCCAGAAAAATCTCCTGTTTTATCGCAAAAAACACCGAATATTACCATTAAATCAGAAAAAGACTATTTTAAACAATTATTAGATAAGGCAGAAAAAGGAGACACCCGCGAAGCCATCGAAGATTTAAACTGGGTGTTACAAGCCGATCCACAAGATGCACAAGCTTACTGCTGTCGTGGCGTAGTGCGTTGCAAAATGGGTAACTATCAAGAAGCGATCGCAGATTTTAACCAAGCATTGCGGCTAGATTTTCACGATGCAATTGTCTATCGCAACCGGGGGAAAGCACGTTATTTACTGGCTGATTATCAAGGTGCGATCGCGGATTTTAACCAAGCGCTACAACTTCAACCCCAGGATGCTTTAGTTTTTGTGGCTAGGGGTAATGCTTATCGCGCTATGAGCAATTATTTAGGTGCAATTCAAGACTACAGCCAAGCGATATCAATCAATCCTGATGATGCTCAAGCTTACTATAATCGCGGGATTACTCATACTTTGTTGGAAGAGATGTTAGCAGCTAGGGACGATTATCAAAAAGCAATCAGTATTTTTTTAGAAAAAGAAGATTGGGACAATTATCACCAGGTTTTAAATAGCCTCACCAAGATTCAAAAATCTCTACCCGATAACCAAAACCAGAAATATAACTTGCTACGTCAGCGTTTGTTACGCATGGTTGGGGGACAGTGGGAAATCGCCCAACGCTTAATTCAGCAGAAAAAAGATTATTATCCACAAATGCCAGAAGAGTGGTATTTACAAAAAGTGATTGCTGATTTGGAGCGCGATCGCAATAATTAAGGTGATGGGGAATTGGTAATTGGTAATTGGTGGAGTCGTTGACAGTACAACTTGGCGTGAAATTCGATAAAAGAATAATTAACCGCAGATAAAAATACCCTTGTTCCCTATCTTTGAAGTTAAGGGAAAAGGGTATTTTTATAATTAAATTCAACCTGGTGGGGGAATTTGGCTAATTACAAATGACGAATGACGAATGACAAAGGACTACAAATCAAATTCAGCTTTAACTACTGTGGGATCTGCGGTGCGTTGAATGCGGAAACCAAGTTTTTCACAGACTTTTTGCATTCCATGATTTTCCGCTAAGATATCAGCAGTAATTTTACTGAGTTGTTCATCTCGCCCGATTTCGATGAGTCGTCCGAGTAATTCTGTACCTACACCCTGACATTGCACGCGATCGCTCACCACAATGGCAAATTCGGCGGTGTTGGTGCCATGTACTTTACTTAAGCGCCCTACTGCTAAAATTTCTTTGGCTTCTTTGGTGGAGTTTTGCGATTCTACGACTAAGGCAATTTCGCGATCGTAGTCGATAAAACAGATACGTGTGAGGCGATCGTGGGCGACTCGTTGACTTAATTTAATGAGGTGGAAATACCGGAAGTAAACGCTTTCCTCAGAGAGGGTGTGGTGGAATTGCACCATTAAAGGTTCATCTTCGGGACGGATAGGACGGATGGTAACTGGAGTTTGATTTCTCATCGTCCATCGTCCTATATATTGTGTAGGATAAGGACGAATCGCTAATTTTGGTAGTTGCTCTTCTGTAATATCGGCATCGTGAAGAATAATCCGCCCATCTAAGGCAATTAATTGTTCTTCGGAAGCTAGTAAGGGGTTAATATCGATTTCCTTAATCCAGCGTTGTTCGACAACTAATTGGCTAAATGCCACCATTAATTGTTCTAAAGCTTCCATATCTACACTCTTACGCCCTCTTACGCCTGTTAACGCTTTGTAAATCTGCGTTTGTTCTATCATCCGCCGCGCTAGGGTAGAGTTGAGGGGTGGGAGAGCGATCGCTCTATCTTGGAAAACTTCTACTAGTTGTCCACCTGTACCAAACAGCAATACTGGCCCGAATTGTGGATCGAGGCTACTACCAATAATGAGTTCATAACCGTGGGTTTTCACCATTGGTTGCACGGTAACACCCAAGAACATATCTGGATTTTCGCTGCCGAGTTTTGCGTAATGCGGATCGGTTTGTACCTTCTCTTGTAAGGCAGATTCAATAGCACGATATGCGCGTCTGACGGCTTCTGCATCGGTAAGATTTAACTGCACGCCGCCGACATCGGTTTTATGGGTAATAATGTGGGAAAACAGCTTCAGAACGACAGGATAGCCTAATTTTTCTGCACATTCAACCGCTTGCGCTTCATTACGGGCAATACAAGTACCAACTACAGGAATACCGTAAGCCGCTAAGATTTCCTTCGATTCAAACTCGGTGAGAATAGTCCGCCCTGCTAGTCTGGCAGTTTGGATGATTTTATTCACATATTGGCGATTGGGGATACCAGAAGCAGAATCGATAGTTGGTAATACCGGAGTTTCATAAATACCGCGCAAGTTATAGCTAGATTGCCACATATAGCTAAATACACGCGCTGCTGTATCTGGATAAGCGTAAGTCGGGATACTTTGACGATTTAAAATCATCTCCCCATCTGCAACATCTGCACCTCCCATCCAACTGGCAAGGATGGGTTTAGCTGGTTGCGATTTTTGCTGTGAACTTTCTACATAGTGTTTCAGTTGTTCGGCGGTGGCAGTGGGATCTGTCATCGATTGCGGTGTGAGAATCACCAATAAGCCATCACTATTAGGATCTTGAGCCGCAATTTCTAAAGCTTTGGTATATCTTTGGGGATCAGCATCACCCAAAATATCAACGGGGTTGTCGTGGCTCCAATGAGTAGGTAAAAACTCGTTGAGGGCGGTGCGAGTTTGTTCAGAAATTGGTGCAACTTCGCCACCTGATGAAATTAACGCATCGGTAGCCAGTACACCAGGGCCGCCAGCGTTGGTGAGAATTGTCAGGCGTGGGCCTTTGGGACGGGGTTGTTTGGCTAGCACCTCTGCCATATCGAACAAGTCAGAGATACTGTTGACGCGCAACACTCCACAACGGCGAAAAGCGGCATCTAAAACTTTATCACTACCTGCTAAGGCTCCTGTGTGGGAAGCTGCGGCTTTGGCGGCGGCTTCGGTACGACCTGCTTTAATTACAATAATTGGTTTAGTTAAAGCTACTTCTCTAGCTGCTGAGAGGAATGACCGGGCATCACCCACAGATTCCATGTAAATTACAATACTTTTTGTATGGGGATCGTCACCCAGATAATAAATTAAATCGCCCCAACCCACATCTAGCATGGAACCTAGGGAAACGAAGGCGCTAAAACCAACGTTTTCCCGGAAACTCCAATCGAGAATAGCTGTGCAAAGCGCGCCACTTTGACTAATAAAGCCGACGTTACCGGGACGCGCCATAGCACTAGCAAAGGTGGCATTCAGTCCAGATTGGGGACTCATCACACCCAAGCAGTTGGGGCCAACGATTCGCATATTACCGAGACGGGCTTGTTGCAGAATTTGCTGTTCCAAGGCGATGCCTTCTGGCCCAGCTTCTTTAAAACCTGCGCTAAGGATAATAGCGCTTTTTACGCCTACTTTGACACAATCAGCAATAATACTGGGAACTGTAGCTGCTGGTGTAGCAATTACTGCCAAATCTACTTTTTCTGGGACATCAAAGATTGTTGGGTAGGCTTTGATTCCCAGGATGCTATTACGTTTAGGATTGACGGGAAAAACAGTACCACCAAAAGGACTGCTAATTAAATTCCATAACAAAGTCCGTCCCACACTACCTTGTTTTTCGGTAGCACCAATTACAGCTACATTGCGCGGTGCAAAGATGAAATCGAGGGGATTAGCTTTCTCGGTGCGGAGAATATCGTAGGCAGGTTCGATAATTGAATTTAGTGTATTTTGCATGAGTTGCGACTACCTGTAATCCTGATTAATAATTTGCGTAATTTTTTCTAAAGCGATCGCCACGCCTGTTTCTGCAAATTCTGAAAGGCGATCGCCTATGGCAAAGTTTTCTCCGGGAACAATTACCCACCAAGCTGGGGGACAATAACCATAAAGTGCTTGTGTTAATGCTAAAAGCGATCGCGGATCTGCTGTATGTCCAGCGATGACGTTGGAAAATTCTGGAGAGAGGGGTTTTACTTGCACTTCAGTACTTTCGGAAGCTACACAAGCATCAATAAAAATTGCTAAATCAGCACTTGCTAAAGTATCTGCAAGTTCTGGAGTGAGTTGATGAACAGCCAGAGATTTGACGTTGTTAAAATCCAAGGCATGAGCTACACGTTGTCCAATACCATCATCACTGCGTAAGTCATTACCATAACCGATTGCTACTACATTACTCATTGTTTTTCGCTCTGCCTCATCTATTGTTAAGTTAAGTAAAAAAGTTGAGGAACTTGTGAGGATGTAGGTCGGTACAAATAAAGTTAACTTGTTCAAGCTACAAGTTGTCAATAGCAAATTGAGTGAGGAGTAGCTGTTTAAATATTTTTATAGAAAAAATTAATCTTAGAATCAGAAAAAATCAAAAAATTGTAACTACAGTTATATTTTCGGAAATTACATATATGAGTTTTATCACATTAATTATTCTTATATTAATTTCTCGGTTGATGGCTGAAATTACTGGCTGAGTAGGGGAAGAGGGATAACTTGATTTAGAAAGATTAAATATTAGTTATATTTCTAATTCAAGCGTGAATTAGTTATGGGCGTACTGATGTAAGGCTTTAAGATTTTTGAGCATCTATTACAATGTGGCGTAAATCAAAGAATAAACGAACCGCTAAGGCGCAAAGTACCCTAAGGAAAAAGAGTTTTAGAAAGTTTTATACCTATCTTGAAAGGTATTGGGCGATGGCTCCTTGGGTGAGATTTAGATCCCCGACTTTTTGAAAAAGTCGGGGATCTGGGTGGTTGCGTTAATGGTGGGTTGTCACACAGTACAACACACCCGACAATTCGCATTAATTACGAATTACAAATTACGAATTACGAATTACAAAAGCATTAATCCCGCCAAACTTCTTTGACAACTGTACCATCTACACCAACTAATTCAATATGTAATGGCATTTGTCCAACTGCATGAGTTGAACAGCTTAAACAAGGGTCAAAAGCACGAATACCTGCTTCCACACGGTTTAACATTCCTTCGGGAATTTCTGGGCCATGAATAAAATGTTTAGCAATTTGCGCGACGGTACGATTCATCGCTAAATTATTCTGACCTGTGGCAATAATTAAGTTAGCTTTTTGAATTAATCCATCTTCATTTATTTGATAAAAATGGAATAATGTGCCGCGTGGTGCTTCACTAACACCGACGGTTTCTAATTGGTTAATTCCCGCCTCAGCACGGAGTCGAGTTGATAAAATATCTGGGTCATCGAGTAAAATTTCAATGCGCTCGATTGATGCCAAAATTTCAATCAATCTGGCGTAATGATAGAAGAATGATGAGGTAACTGTACCTTTACCTTTATCTCTAAATTCTTTTAACTCTGCATCAGCTAAAGGTGTACCAATATGGCTACAAACATTCAATCGTGCTAATGGCCCGACTCGGTACATACCACTCTCTGATTGATTACCATTGCCGTTAGGAAAACCTAAAGGACGATAGTAAGGAGATTTTAAATAAGAATCAGGCTGGACGATTTCGCCAATAAATTCGTAATAGCGGCTAGGGTCGAGTTTATCGGCAATAATATTACCGTCGCTGTCTACAAACCGCAGATTTCCGTCATAGTTTTCCCATAAACCTTCAGGTGTAACTAATCCCATAAATAAGCTGGGGAAATTACCAAAAGTTTGGGCTTCTTTTTCATAGGGTTCGAGTAACTTCTTAAACATTCCCAACGCATTGATGACTGTTTCTCGCGCTTCGGGAATGCGGCTTTGAATATGGGCGCGTCCCTCTGCAGATAAGGGTTCGCGCACACCACCGGGAACCGCCCAGGATGGGTGAATCTTGCGCCCACCTAAGATTTCAATAATTTCTTGTCCAAATTGACGCAACCGAATACCACCACGGGCGATATCTGGTTCAGCAGCAATTAAACCAAAGACGTTGCGTTTTTGGGGATCGCTATCCATTCCTAAGAGTAAATCCGGGCCGCTGAGGTGGAAGAAACTCAAAGCATGAGATTGGACAATTTGCCCCAAATTCATGAGACGACGCAGTTTTTCTGCGGTTTTGGGAATTGTCACCGAGAGGAGGCGATCGCCTGCTTTTGCGGAAGCCAATAAGTGACTGACCGGACAAATACCACAAATGCGCGCCGTAATTCCTGGCATTTCCCAAAAAGGACGACCTTCGCAAAATTTTTCAAATCCGCGAAACTCGGTAACATGGAACCTTGCATCGCTAACTTGTCCCGTATCATCCAAATAAATCGATATTTTGGCGTGTCCTTCAATACGGGTGACTGGATCGATGATGATTTTTTGAGACATAAATGTTGTTGGGAGTGGGGAGTGGGGATTGAGGAGGCAGGGGGGCAGGGAGCAGGGGGAGAATAAATTACCAATGCCCCATGCCCTATGCCCTATGCCCTATGCCATTTGAATTAACCAAATTTCAGTAAGTCGCGTCCTTCTAAATGTGGTTTTTCGCCTTTCAATAAAGGTTCTAGTACGGCGCGAATTCTATCGGCGGAAGGGGGACAACCGGGTAAGTAAATATCTACTGGGACGAGGGTGTGTACTGGCTGCACTCTATCTAATAATGGTGGGACAATTCCTGGTGCGTTGGGTATAGAACCGTGAAGATCGGCGGCTTCTATATAACAACTTTGCAGCACGGATTCAGTGCTTAAAGGATTGCGTAAAGCGGTAACATTGCCAGTAACAGCACAGTCGCCAAAGGAAATGAGAATTTGCGATCGCTCTCTAACTGTGTGCAAAATTTCTAAATGTTCTTCGTTGGCGATCGCGCCTTCTACTAAGACTACATCCACCCATTCGGGATATTGTTTGATATCAGCGAAAGGACTGTAAACTACATCTACCTGTTCTGCTAGATCAATCAGCCATTCATCTAAATCGAGAAATGACATATGACAGCCAGAACAACCGCCTAGCCAAACCGTTGCAAATTTCACACGAACCATTGTTTTTTCTCCCGTGCTGTGACAAGGAACTCTAGTTTTGCGCGATCGTGTTTCATTTCACCGACGCTGGAACCTTGGTAAAAAATTGCACCTGTGGGGCAAGCATTCACACATTTACCGCAGGAAGTACAAGTGCTTGAAGTTCCCCAAGGCTGATTTAAATCAGTAATTACATGGGAATTAGAACCTCTACCTGCCAAGTCCCAAGTATGTGCGCCTTCAACTTCGTCACAAACACGGACGCAACGTGTACAAAGAACACAACGGTTATGGTCAACACCGAAGCGATCGTGAGAAACATCAACTTTGCGATCGGGGAAATGATAATTGAGACGCACATGATCCATACCCATCTCAATCGCCAAGTCTTGTAATTCACAATTGCCATTGGCGACGCATACAGAACAAACGTGATTGCCTTCCGCAAACAGCATTTCAATAATTGTGCGGCGGTATTTTTGCAACCGTTCTGAATCTGTTTTTACCTCCATGCCTTCTCCCACCTTGGTAACGCAAGCTGGTAAAAGGCGATTGCTACCGGCAATTTCTACCAAGCACAGCCGACAAGCACCTATATCTGAGACTCCTTCTAAGTGGCACAAAGTCGGGATATGAATCCCCGCCTCTCGCGCCGCGTCGAGGATAGTTTCCTCCTCACGGGCGCTAATTAATTGGTCATTAATTGTTAAAGTTTTTACTGACATTGCTTCTAGTCTCTATCAGAATTAGCCTTTAGCCTTAAGCGTCTTAAATACCCTGCGCCTTGAGTTATAGGCAAAGAGTTTGAGGAACTTGTGAAGGTAACAAATGATGAAGTTGTATCATTTACAGCGAAAACTCAAGTGATTGCTTGACTGTTAACGGTTGACGGTTAACAGTCTAGACGGAAAAATTTGTGGCGTTAGAGTCAAGGCAGCTTCATCCTAATTCAAAAAATAAATTCAGGAAAACAATGTTCAATTTACTTAGTTAAGTATTTTAAACTGGAAATTTTGTTTGCTAAAAAGCTTACAGAACAAGGTTTATAGCTTCTGATTTTGCTCCTTTCCCCTTTCCCCCTTTTTCCCTTTCCCTATGTTCCTACTGATATCTTTACCAAACTTTGCAGATTCTCTTGACTTAGATCAAGGTTTTACTTGCAAATTGTCAATACTCTAAAGGCATAAAGATTGGAGTGAAAGACTTATGTTCTGTAATCAGTGTGAACAAACAACCCGTGGTGATGTATGTTATCAGTGGGGAGCCTGCGGTAAGAGTCCAGAGGTAGATGCATTACAAGATTTACTGGTGCATTGTCTGCGGGGGTTGTCGCAAGTAGCGCTGCAAGCTAAATCTCTCGGTATTACTACTCGCGATCAAGATGAGTTCACCTGTGAAATGCTGTTTTCGACGCTGACGAATGTGAATTTCTCGGCTGATGATTTTGTCGCGTTTGTGAATCGCGCGATCGCTTTACGTGAGAGTCTGAAGTTACAAATTCAAGTATTAGGTAACGCTGCGGTAAATTCTGCGATCGCAAATTTCCAACCTGCTGGCGATCAACAACAGCTAATTAAACAAGGAAAAGACTTAGAATTTGAGTTTATTGGCCAATCTGCTAAAAATGTAGATATTTTCTCACTCAAGCTAACAATATTATATGGTCTTAAAGGCGTAGCTGCTTATGCTTTCCATGCTTTAGAACTGGGGCAGCATGACGAAGATTTATATGTATTTTTCCATGAAATCCTAGCTAATCTCGATGCCCAAGATAAGAGTTTGCAAGAATGGCTAGACATCACATTGCAAGTAGGTAAGATGAACCTCAAAGCAATGGAATTGCTGGATGCTGGTAATACCAATACTTTTGGGCATCCTATCCCCACCGGCGTAACTCTAGGTGTGACAGTCGGTAAAGCCATCCTTGTATCAGGACATGATTTATTACACTTGCGAGCTATTCTAGAGCAAACAGCCGGAACCGGAATTAAAGTTTATACTCATGGCGAATTGCTACCTGCACATGGCTATCCCAAGCTGAAACAGACTTATCCTCACCTGTATGGACATTACGGCACCGCCTGGCAAAATCAAACCCATGAATTTGAGCATTTCCCTGGTGCAGTTGTGATGACAACAAACTGCCTCATGCCTCCTCATGAAACTTATAAAGATAAAGTATTTACCTTGGGGCCTGTAGGTTATCCTGGTTTGCAACACGTCAGCATTCGCGACATTACACCGATTATCAATAAAGCTTTGGCATTACCCGGCTTTGTAGAAGAGAGCGATCGCGGTACAGTAACTACAGGTTTTGCTCGGAATGCCGTCTTAGGTGTAGCTGATACTGTAGTTAATGCGGTGAAATCAGGTAATATTCGCCACTTTTTCTTAGTCGGTGGTTGTGATGGTGCCAAACCAGGACGCAATTACTATACAGATTTAGTAGAAACGATTCCTAGCGATTGCGTAGTCATGACTCTCGGTTGTGGAAAGTTCCGCTTCTTTGACAAGCAACTTGGTGATATCGGCGGTATTCCCAGATTGTTAGATTTGGGACAATGTAACGATGCATACTCTGCCATTCAAATCGCTGTCGCCTTAGCGCAAGCATTCCAAGTTAATGTTAATCAACTACCATTGTCATTGGTACTATCTTGGTATGAACAAAAAGCGATCGCAGTTCTATTAACCCTACTTTACTTGGGTATCCAAAATATTCGCATCGGCCCCACGCTTCCAGCTTTCCTCACACCTAATGTTGCGAAGTTGCTTTCCGAGACATACAATCTCAAACTCATAACTACTCCAGAACAAGATTTAGCCGCTTGTCTTGGCTAAATATACTACGTATAAATTAGGCAAATCACTGATAAATCAATAGTTATTAAGAGGAGGAGAGATCATGAATTCTTGTATCTCTTCCTTTTTTATTACTTAAGCTCCTATGCAAAAGTCGAGAGTGATTACTGAATTTCTCTTCTCATTCTCTGCTTCGTTGTCCTGTTTTTCATCCTTTCCTCTATAGTCTTGTTTAAATACTAAAAATTACTTATGAGCGCGTTACATTTGTTTGCAATACTTTATAACGTATCATGAACGCGTGAATTTACATGTGTCAAAATTATCTTAGGTGTCAGTAGCCTTTTTAACTGGTGCAAATACCGTATACATGTCAATACAGACATTAGTTAACCATGACTAAGAAAATAGCATTGCTAATTGGCGTAAGTGAGTACGAGTCTGGGCTAAATCCCCTTCAGGCTGCTGTTAAAGATGTCAAAGCTATGCAGCGAGTGTTGCAGCATCCCAAAATAGGTGGGTTTGATGAGGTGAAAATATTGCTCAACTCTGACACTCACACTATGCAACTCGAAATTGAAACGTTTTTTTCTGGTCGTGATAAAGAAGATATACTACTGCTGTACTTTTCAGGACATGGAATCAAGGATGAAAACGGTAGATTTTATTTTTCTACTCGCATCACCCGTACAAATTTAAAGAATCAACTAATTAAATCAACTGCTGTTGCTGCAAGTTTTGTTCATGACCAAATGAATAATAGTCGTTCTAAACGACAGGTGATTATTCTTGACTGTTGCTTTAGTGCAGCATTTGACCCTTCATTAATAGCAAAAGATGATGGTTCGGTCGATTTACAGGGTCAACTTGGTGCTGAAGGGAGGGTTGTTCTTGCATCTTCTAGTTCCACTCAATATTCTTTTGAACAACAAGGATCTGATATTTCCGTTTACACACGTTATTTAGTAGAGGGAATAGAAACAGGAGCAGGGGACTTAGACCAAGATGGCAAAATTGCAGCACGTGAGTTACATAAATATGCTTGCGAACGCTTGGAAGAAAATGCTTTTAGCATGAAACCAAAAATTATTGTCTTGAAGGATGAAGGGTTTGATGTCGTTATTTCTCAAACCCAAAATATGGCAACCAAACAAAAGCAGGAAGATTTTGAAAACAATAAATGGGGAGAAACCAGATTATCTACAGCAAAACTATCAGGAGATGTATTTAGCCTGGAAGCGCCAAATTTTCAGCTTCACAACTTTTTAGAGAATTATGAAGATTTCATCACACATTTAATTCAACCACTTACTAATTTAGTAAATGAAAGTTTAATTATTGATGGCAATATTAATAATCAAATATTAAATATAATTAAGCAGACTTCTGGGGCAGATTTTGTTTTTATTCTTAGTATTGACAAAACAGATAATTGGTCAGTTAAATCACATAGCAATCCTTATCTAGATACAGACAAAAGTTTTTATTTTAATACTTTAAACTTACATATTTTACCTGCTGTTTCACGCTTATCTATTTTTAACCCTGCTTATCATGGTATCTATCGATTGCATGAAGATAAAAATGGTGTGATAAAAGCTTTTGTAATAATACCTTTAAAGGGTTTACCACAAGCAGATGTGATAGTAGTTTGTGGTATACCAAAAGATTCTTATCTTTTGGGAGATGCATACGGGCGTATCTTAGCAAGCTTTTACCACGCTTGCCAGAAATTCTCACGAAAACCTGCTTTAGTAGAGGCTGCTATTCTTGATGATTTGAAGAAAGATTTTGGATTCGTTGCTGCACATTTATATGAAAAAAGATTCCAACTATTCTGCGACCGTCTTCAAAAAATGATTGTTTATTTTGAGCCTGTTTTGCATTTGGATGCTGATGAGTTATTCATTAGTAGTTGGGAAGCTTTAGCTAGAGATCCTGAGACTTTAACTGCTCCTGTAGATTTATTTCAGGCTGCGGAAATGTGGGGTACAAGGTTTACTATTGAACTTGACCAATATTTTCTGAGAACTGCTACTACTAGCTATCAAGAAGCCAGAAAGAAATCGAAACAAAATAGAGCTGAAGATATAGCACCACTATCAGTTAATGTTTACCCAGACTCTTTAATCAGAAAAGCTTACTTTGAAACAGTAAGTCAAGTAATTCAAGAGAAAGCTATTAGTGCTAGAAATCTCATATTAGAAATTTCCGAAAAAGCGGAATTACCACAGTTTAATGATGGTAGTAGGTTACAAACTCCTTTAACATTTTTTAAAACTAAATTGGTAGAATATGTTAGACAATTGCAAATTAGATTTGCAATTGATGACTTTGGTGTTGGCTATGCCTCAGTCTCTCGCTTGGCAGGATTACACCCATCTCATGTCAAGATTGATCGAAATATTTTATATCATCAATCTTCTGATATTATTATCCGCTTTGTTCATGAATTAGTGGGAGCAAATAACCTAAATCCATCTCATGTAATTGTAGAAGGTATAGATGAAACTACTCCTATTAGCTTATACCACCTCAAGGAACTTGGTGTTAATTACATTCAAGGGCATATTGTCGGCAAACCTAGCCCTGAAATTTATCGTTTGAGTAAGGAAAAATATGATGATTTGAAAAAGCTAATTTTAGAAAAACCACATTGAACTCATGAGGGTGGGTATGCAGCCCATAAGATTTAGATTCCAGAATAGCTGAGGCGTATCTCAAAGATAGGGAGTCAATATGTCGCCTTCAGCAAGGATCTGGGTATTGTTGCGATCGCATCAAAAAGTAATCGCCTGTGTAAGTTAACTGTATATCTCACTTGGGAATTATAAATTTGTCTCCCTTGGAGATGCTTGCTTAACAATTACGACCAAAACATAGCAAATGTCATATACAGGCTACTTACGCTCAATTAAGAATGAACTTCAGCGAACTGGTAGAACTCAAAAAAGCTTACGCGTCAAAACCATTATGGAACAGTTGGGATACCAACGCCGCAGTCAAGCTTTTGTTGATAATTTTAATAATGCTTTAGCTGAATTGGGACTTTGCACTGAGCCAATATTTGATTTATATATTCCATTAGATACTAAACTCGCTATTTCTATTAAAGATGTAACTTCCGAGCAGCAAGTTACTGATGTGCAACCAATTTTAACTCAATTAAGTGCAGCATTTCCTGTTAAACGTGATTTCTTTTATTACTTATTTGATTTCGGTTCCGAGCAAGAATATGAACGATTTCAGGCCTGTTTAGACTCAAATCAACCAGTAGGAATTTTTCTCATTCCTCAAGCAGAAGATTTCTTTTCTGATGTTGTGACTAAAATTTTAAATTATGAGTTAATTAGAAAATATCAATATAGAGGTAATAATAATATTCCTACATCTTCTAATCAGAAATTTAATACAAATATTACTACAAATGACGATGATGAAGATGATGAATATTCGCTGTCTGGTGCTAATATTTATCACTTTTATCTTTCCACAATGACTAGTGTGATTCTTGGCACAACTGGTTTAGATTTACTAGATTGCGAAAAATTTGATGAGCAGTTTGAGCAGATATCAGTCTACGCCAACAAGTATAATTCTGAGCAATTATTTATAGTATTTCATTGTCCACCTGTAGCAGAAATTCAAGCACAGCAGCAAGAAGATGCTTTAGGTTATTTAGTAGATAGGGTAGCTAGTAAAATTCCTTTTACCTTTACTCTGCGATGCAAATATCCCAACGAAGCTGCTATTCAGCATAAAGAAGAAATTTATGCTCATTTCCGTCTCCTGTTGGAACTACCACGTTATGAGATGGAAGAAGATGAAGCATCTTTCTTAAATTATTTTCTAGAATTACAAAAGGCGCAAATTTTGGCTGATTCTCAGTTATTAATCGGCATGAAAGCCGAACACTTTTATAGCCTGAAGTGGCGAGAAGAAAGTACAGAATATATTTATCTCAAATATTTTGCTATTAAAACTTTAGAAGATTTAGGCTATGAGTTGTCTAAAATTCGCTGTGAAGTAGAATTAACTTCTAGAGATCAGGAAACAAGTGATGATGAAGATAGCTATGAGTATGAGGAAGAATATCAAAGCGAAATCATTCCTGTATATATAGACAATCAGATAATTGTTGAAATAGAAACCCTCAAATATCAAGAATTTCAAGATAATAATCTCTTTTTAGATTCACTGAGAAGGATTTTACAAAAATCCAAAGTTTGGCCGAATAAACTAAATACTGTGTGGTTAGTATTTCCAGGTTTTGAGATTGCGCGTAACTCTTACCAAATTAAAAAGATTAAAGAAGTTCTTGAATATAAACTAGCTGGTTATTATGATGATACTTTTAAAATTGTCGTTATGGCACCAGATTATGAAAATCATCAATTAGTTCCAGTGTCTTTTGATGCGCTTGAATATCCAGCTTTTGAGTATGCAGCTAAAAAACGCAGTTTAGTCCAGACTTATCCCTTAACTCAACGCCTCCCAGAAACCAAGCTTGATTTTAGCCAAGTCAAGGGTTTGAAGGAAGAAAAGGACAAATTAAGCAAACTTTTGAGACTCCAATCTAAAGGCTATCAAGATGCAATTAGCGGGATTCTCTTCTATGGATTACCTGGATGCGGTAAAACTCTGTTAGCGAATGCATTCGCTAATGAATCTGGCAGATATTTCTTTAAATTCTCGCCTGCTGATATTATCAGTGTATGGATAGGTCAAAGTCAGAAAAATGTTCGAGATATCTTTGCTCAAGCGAAAAAGAAATCTCCTTCGGTTTTATTTATTGATGAGTTAGATAGTATTGGCTTTAACCGTAATGAAGACAACGCCCATACCGACCAAAAAGCTACAATTAATCAATTATTGATAGAATTAAATAATTTGCGAAATAGCAATGTAATTGTGATAGGCGCGACAAATTATTTAAGTGGTATAGATAGCGCCTTAAAACGTTCTGGCAGATTAGATTGGAAAATTCCTATCTTTCCCCCCGATCAATCAGAAAGAATAGAGTTATTTCAACACTATTTAGCAAAGATTGATTTTAATCAAATCATTAACTTTGAAATTTTAGCCGAAAAGAGTATCAGGTTTACCTCATCTGATATCGAATTGGTATGTAGAGAAGTGAGAAACGCAGTTTTGCTAGAAGAAATCAGTGCATCTCTAACAACTGCGGATATCATCACTTACATTCATAATTTGCAAGAAGGTGGTTTAACTCTCAACGAAGAACAGGTAAAAGAATTTTTGGATGAGTGTAAAAGATTGAGTGTGAAAAATCCCAAACTAGAGACGCTAAAGTTGGAATGGGGATTAACCGAATAAAAGTAGGGTGTGTTGTCGCGCAGCGCAACGCACCATTCCATTCTCAACGGTATTGTAATATTGGGTATTTAATTTTTCCAATTACCAATTACCAATTACCAGCCTATGTAAAAGTGTCATATACGTGTTTAAGCAAACATCCTCTTAGATATATCGGCGATGCGTTACGGCTAAATTTCATTGTCTGCTAAACCCGAAATCCTTTCATAGCCGTAACACAACGCCACTTGCTACAACGCGGGAAACCCGCGCAACGCAGTGGCTCCCCTACTTTATAAATTGTCTCTAATGTAAATGAATCGGTTCTCTAATGGCTAATTATTATCAATAGGAATCTGAATAATAAACTCTGCACCTTTACCGGGGGAAGAAACACACTCAAAAGTACCATTGTGGACTTTGGTAACTATTTGATGACTAATAGATAGTCCTAAACCTGTACCTTTACCTTCTGGCTTAGTGCTAAAGAATGCTTGAAATATTTTTTCCTTGACTGACTCTGGAATTCCCATCCCATTATCAGCAATCGAAATTTTTACTTGTTGATTGCTTGCTGTGGTAGAAATTGTAATGACATTGGGATGCTGTTCTATAAAAGCATAATTCTTGCCTTCATTAGACTCTTCTAAAGCATCAATAGCATTAGCTAGCAAATTCATAAATACCTGATTTAATTGCCCAGGATAACAAGCAATTAGGGGTAAATCAGCATAATTCTTAACTACTTGAATTGCTGGACGATGAGGATAAGCCTTTAAGCGATGGGATAAAATCATCAGCGTGGTTTCAATACCCTCATGAATATTTACTGCCTTTTTATCTAAGCCATCTTTGCGTGAGAAATTGCGTAGAGATTGCATAATATCTCGAATCCGATGGGTTCCTTCTTTCATGGAAGAAATCATATTCGGTAAGTCTTCTAAGAGGAAATCCAAATCTATCGCTTCAATTTCATCTGTAATTTTTGCTGGGGGATTAGGTAGATATTGTTGATAAAGATGTAGTAAATTAATTAAGTCTTCGATATAGCGCTTGGCATGAGTCAGATTAGTAAAAATAAAGCTAACGGGATTATTCACCTCATGAGCAACTCCCGCTACTAGCTGTCCTAAAGAGGAAATTTTTTCTGTATGTACAAGTTGGCTTTGAGTTTGTTGCAGTTGTAATAAAGCTGTTGCTAAGTCTTGAGCTTTTTCTTGTTCTTTAGCATATAGACGAGCATTTTTAAGAGCGATCGCAGCTTGAGAAGACAGTATTTTCAATAGTTCTAGCCGTTCGGGGGTAAATGCGCCAGTTATTAAATTATTCTCTAGATAAAATATACCGATGAACTTAGCTTGATAAAAAATAGGTACACATAATATGGATTTACATTCATGATTTTGAATGTAAATATCTTTATTAGATACTGGATCAAGTTTGGCATCTCTAATTACTAAAGGTTGCTGAGTTCTCGCTACATAGTTGATCAGCTTTTTGGGTACCAGTTCGCTTTCTTCTACAGGAGTTGATAGCAAAATAATTTGCGAATCAACCATACTACTATCAATAGCTTCAATAATTAGTTGCTCATCTTTAACTAAAATTAAGCAACCTTTTTGGGCACCAGCATTTTCTAAAATGATATGTAACAGTGTGCGCGGTAAACTTTCTAAGGAGATTTCATTATTAATCGCCTCACTCGCTTTAACTACTGTGGCGATATCCAGGTTTATACCGCTACTAGTTGTTGAATGCGAACTAACAGATGCATCTAATTTGAATGTTCTAGAGATGCTACCAGTAGAAGCGTAGGCGTAGCCCGTCGTAGACATCGCATTATTGCTGCGAAGAATTAAATCGGGGTATCGTTTTTCCAGGTGTTTGACTTTGGCTGTACTACCCCAACGATGGTAACCATAGTAAGCTTCTGTGATATACACTTGGGCAATTTTTTTCTTACCCATTGACAGGTACATTTCGGCGGCGAGTTCATTTGCTAGTGCTTCTTCATGAATGTAACCATGTTCAGCCGCACCAGCAATGGCGCGATCATAATATTCCATCGCTTCTAAATATTCACCCAGGGAGCGATGATACTCGGCTTTGACTAAACAATACTTGTGTTTATGGTTCATGGGTGCATGATTTGCCCATATTTTTAGCTTTTCTTGGTTAGCAACCACCCGCAACCATAAGAGTTCTTTTTCTAAACTTGGGGTGAGGGCTAACATGGCAAGCTGGGTGAGAGAATCATAAAAGTGGAAAACTGGCACCATAAACGAACCAGTTACCCCATCTAAATATTCTTTCGCCAAGTCAGCTACTTCTGCGGCTTGCTGATATTCGGCAAATAGATAACAGAGAATTAATTTGTTGACGTATAAAGTACCAATGGCATAGCGATCGTTAGCTTGTAAATGTAGCGGTAACATGATTTCTTCGTTATATGCTACACCTGCTAATTTCCCAGGAAATGAGACATCACTGATGAGATGTAATACAGATTGTCGAAATACTTTGAGATAATTATGGGCTACTTCCTGCTTGATTTTATCTAAAACTTGGCTGTAAATTGCCATCTCTGGTTCTAGAGTTTTCAATTCCTTGCCTAGGAAGTAAGAAAGGCTGCAATAATTGTAGGCACAGTAAGCTGAGTATTCTAAATCCCCTGTTTCTAAACCAGTGTGATGTGCATCTAATAAAGGTAGTAGCGACTCACGAATATGATGCTTCCACGGCTTCACGAACGGGTAAATCATATTGAAAGTACTAGTTTGCAGCGCTTTACCCTGGAGATTTGATAGCAAACCTAATGCAAGTTTCCCAGCGCGATCGCCTGCTTCGATATCACCGATGACTCCACAGAGAATCACTCCATACCAAGCGTAGGCGAGAGTAGAAACTGGGGCGTTGCCATATTGTACTGATAGTCTTACCTGCTTAAAGACAATTAAGGGTAACAGCATCGGTACTGCTTGATATACAGCCGCCGTTACTGTGGCGATAATCCGCATCACTGCTAAGATTTGCGGATCTGTCATTGCTGGTAGATCGATTAAATCCTCAAAACTTCTGCCTGCTAATATCAGTTGTGTTGCTTGCAAACTTTCGGTGATATCTGTTTGGCTAGGCGCATCAGGGAACCTTACACCCAAAAGTTCTAAAACAGTTAAAGCTGTTTTAATAGCTTCCGGTTGTCTACTTTGGGCAACATAAGCTTGAATTTTCACCTCATAAATTTTCACTTTATCAATTAAGGTGCGGGCATTTTGCAATACCTGACTAGTTAAATTCTCCATCAACTGATAATCGCCACCGAGATATGCTGCTTCTGCGGCTTCTACCATCAAGGCTAAAGTCAAGTCATATTCACTGAACCAGCTATCTGCAGCTAAAAGTTTTATACCAGTATTTAAATAGGCGATCGCCACTAAATAGGCTGTAGCAGCTTTGGCTTTTTTACCAGCCAGCAAATTTAATTCTGCCAAATGTTGCTTTTGGGATGGCTTGGTGATTAAGCTAGCACCCACATTCAGTTGATTAATAATATCAAAAATGTTTTCCTCTAATTGCTCAGCAGGTGTATTTTGCAACAACTGTTGCCCAATTTTTAAATGCGTAACTTTTCTTTGATGGTTAGGAATGAGAGAATAGGCAGCTTGTTGGACGCGATCGTGCAAAAATTTATAGCTAATATGAGAGTCATCAAAGTCTAAAACTGCTAACTCTTCAGTAGCAAATAGTAAAGGTATGCGATATTCATTATTCAAAGGTAAAATCAGACCTAATTGCAAAGCAGGTTGCAAAGCTTCTGCTAGTCTTTGCAAATTATTGGCGCTAATAGTTGCTAATGCATCTAAACTGAAACGGTTGCCAATACAAGCGGCTAACTGTAGGGCTGTTTGTGTAGCTTCTGGTAGCTTTTGAATGTTTCTAGCAACTAATTCGACAACATCTTTATCTACAAGATTCTTCGTTTGAATCTGCTGTATATCCCAACACCAAATTCCTTGGTGAAAATCAAATTGCAGCAGATTTTCTTGGTAGAGTGCTTTAATTAGTTGGGTTAAAAAGAAAGGATTACCTTGAGTTTTATTAAATAAAATTTTTGCTAATTCTAGGATTTTTTCAGAATCCCCTAAAGTATCTATTAGCAGTTGATAGAGATAAGGTAATTCTAATGGACGTAATACAATACTATTAATAGCTGTATCAGCTTGGGCAATTTCCTCTAAAGTTTTAATCAATGGATGGCTGGGGCCGACTTCGTTATCTCGATATGCACCAATTAACAGCAAATAATGACTATCTGGATTAGTCATTAACACTTGAATTAATTTTAAAGAAGCAGAATCAGCCCATTGTAAATCATCCAGAAATAATACTAAAGGATGGGATTGTTGAGCAAAAACTTGAATAAAAGACTGAAATAAGCGATGAAAGCGATTAAGGCTTTCTGCTGCACCTAACTGTGGAACTTCAGGCTGTTTACCAATAATTAATTCTACTTCCGGAATCACATCAATAATTACTTGACCATTGTTACCCAGCGCTTGCAGCAGTTTTTCTTTCCAAGCTGTTAACCTGTCGCTACTTTCAGTTAATAATTGCTGTATTAAAGATTGAAAAGCCTGGATCACAGAAGCGTAGGGGATATTGCGTTTAAATTGATCGAATTTCCCATCAATAAAATAACCCCTCTGTCTAACGATAGGTTTCTGTACCTCATTCACCAGAGATGATTTCCCAATCCCAGAGTAGCCAGAAACCAACATGATTTCGCTTTTACCTTGGCTAATGCGTTCAAATGCTTGCAGCAAGGTGATCACTTCTGATTCTCTGCCATATAATTGTTGAGGGATGAGCAATTGAGAACTGCGATCGCGTTGTCCGGGAATAAAATCAGGAATATTACCTGTAGTTTCTAATTGCTCAAGACAAAATTCTAAATCTGCTAATAGTCCTAATGCGCTTTGATATCTGTCTTCAGCATTTTTCGCTATTAATTTCATCACAATCGCCGCGATTGTTTTAGAAACTTCTGGTTTCAACTGTGCAATTGGTGTAACTGGCTTGGCAATATGAGAGTGAAACATCTCCAGTAAATCGTCAGTTACAAAAGGTAATTGACCAGTTAGCATCTCATAGAATGTAATCCCCAAAGAATAAAAATCACTGCGATAATCGACGGCGCGATTCATTCTCCCCGTTTGTTCAGGAGACATATAAGCAACTGTCCCTTCCAACTGATGAGAATTTGTCAGTTGTGGTGTTTCTTTATCTAAATGTGATGCAATACTAAAGTCTGTAATTTTAACAATTCCAGTTTGGGGATTAACAATAATATTTGCAGGTTTAATATCTTTATGAATAATGCGATTCTGATGTAGCGACAACAACCCTTTAGCTAATTGCACCGCAATCTTCAAAAAAGAAGCTTCACCAAGCTGCTGCAAACAGAGAAACTGTTTGAGACTGATACCACCAAAGTCTTCCGCTACTAACACCAGTTGATTTTGATAGCTCTCTAGGCTGTAAACTTTAACAATACCTTCACAGTTAATATTTTCTGTAGTTTTATATTCGTGCTTGAAGCGAGTAATTTGCTCAAAAGAGGGATATTCAGCCTTGAGAACTTTTAGAACTACACGCTGCTGGTTTTTTTGCAACCTAGCCCGGTAAACAGTTGTGTTAATTCCTTCAGATATAATTTCTAGTAAGTCATAACCTGGTATTATCGAAGTTAACACTATCGTTTCTCCTTTCCCTAGAGTTGGGCGCTCACTTCCTATATTTCCCAACTAGAAAGGCAGAATATAATAATTTACATACATTTACGCAAGCAATAATTATCAGGTATTCGTACTCAGCATTTTTAAGCGTTTATTAGCGGTAAACTCTTCATTTATCAGACTTTTCGTATTTCTGGCTGCACAGTTAATTAACTTAAATTTACAACCTCTGGCGGTAAATTAAACAAACCATCTTCTCCACATTCAAAATCAATCACCTGAAACACTGCATCAATATTTAACTCTCCATAAATATGAGGAAATAACTCACCTATTTCCGCCTCCTCATAACGCACTTCAGCTTTCACTTTATCAGCATCAATAAATAGTATTAGCAATCCCTTTTGATGCTTAAAAAATCTATTTGCAACTTTCACTATTTGACTAGCTTCTGAACAGTGGATAAAACCCTCACTATCCAGAGAATCAGCGCAATAGCTTCCGAGTATTTTCGCTTCTTCCCATTTTCCAATTTGCGTAATATGGAGGATACTTTTCATGCTACTTGCATCATTTTGCGAATATCTTCCAAAGGAGATTCTGCTTCAAGAGGTTCATCAGGATAAAATTCTAAATAAACATCATCTGGTTTTTTCCTGCTAGGTGAAACAGACATAATTATTTTTATCTTACCGCATTGCCAACCTTTGCTGCCTATTTTTAATAGTTGACATTCTTTGACTACTTGGAATTTTATTTCATCTATATTAATATTCTGCTCATAAAGCTTAAAATTTTGAAAATGAGAAATAAATGACGAAGTGGCAATAGTCACATTATTGCCACCATTTAAAGGTTGTTTTTCTCGAATTCCTTTAATTATTAGCTCTTTTAAGCGACTGACTGTAAAACTGTCTGTGGCGATCAGAATGATATCATTATCACAATCTAGAGCAGTAAAATTATTATTCATAATAATTTAGTTATGATATATTCAATTACTTCAAAATAATATTTTAATATCCTAATAATGATAAAAAATCTGTAAAAACACTGAAACGGAAATTATATAATAAAGATACAAAATAATCTTTTCGTGCGTTACGCTATCACTAACGCACGCAATATTAATATCCCACATTTAATTAGCATAATTTTTTAGATGTAATTTTTGACTGAGTAGCCTCACCCTAAAAAATTAGAGTTAGTTTATCTTATGAGATTTACTCATCTGTTAATATTGGTCAACTTATGGGAACTCTAATAACAAACCTTTCATAAGGCTTAAAGAATTTCAGATATCTAACTCGAGTAGAACCATGAAGAAATTTAAACACTTACCTATTGCAGCATTGCTAATTACAATTTCTGCCTGTACACCTTCGCCTCAAGCAAAATTAGAAGTTTCATCATCTCAAGCAAATGCTGCTGATACTACTAAAATTGAAACAGCTTCTAAAGCAGTCAAAGGCAAAGTTAATCTTAAAGGTTGGGAACTGAGAATAACAGGCGTTAAAAATGCGGGACAGACAATTAAAGGACAGTATATGACATATGAAGCAGCTGAAGTTTGGACAGTTGTCTCTGTAAGCATTAAAAACATAAGTGGCAAAAGACAACGTCAGGATGATGCAAGTTATTATCTTGCATTCCCAAAATTAGTTGATTCAAAAGGTAATCAATACGATATTAAGGATAAAGAGTACAAATATGATATTAATTTGCTAAGTAAACCTTTCTCTCCTGGTGAAGCTCGTTCTGTAGATTTACTATTTGATACTCCTAAAGGTATCAACGCAGATAAATTTCTAATCCAGACTGAGAATCTTGAATATATCACTTTAAAGCTTTGACCGATAGTAGCACCATTTAAATTATTATCTATGTAAATATCACGCAGGGGCGTAGGCATAGGTATTGTTAATTTGCGCCTTTGCGCCTTTGCGTGAGAAATAATCCTACAAATTAGACGGAACACAAACATCTGGCGCACACAAACCCTGAAACTTTAATGTTGTCACCTCAAATGAACTCAAATCAACACAACGAATAGCATGATTATTCGTATCAGCAATATATAACTTTGAACCCATAACACTCAATCCCGATGGCTCAAAAAATCTACTATTTTTACCTTGTCCATCCTGCCAACCCATGACACCATCACCCAAAATTGTTTGACAATTACCAGTGCTAGGACTAACTAATTTAATTTTGTGATTATAAGTATCTGCTACCCACAAAAAATTATCTGCATATTCCACCCCTAAGCAATGCTGTAAGCGGACATTTTCACCCTGTCCATCAACATCACCAAAACCAAATAAATCTCCGCTACCGCACACAGTTCTAACTAAACGCGGTTCTATAATTCCCACACCGCGAATTGAACTTATTTCACTATCAGCAATATATAATTCTTCGCCATTACTACTAATTCCACTGGGTTGAGCAAAAGCAGATTCAGTTAGCGAACCATCAACATAACCTTCTGCACCAGTACCAGCATAAGTTTTAATTACACCAGTTTCTAAATTCATTGACCAAATTTGATGCGGCCCAGCCATAGCAATAAATAGAGTATTTCCTACCTTCACTAAATCCCAAGGAGAATTTAATTTAGTTTCCAACCCAGCGCCACCATCAGGGCGAATATTACGACTTTGTTCACCAGTTCCTGCTATGGTTTCTACAACTTGGCGCTGTAAATCAACTCGCCGCAAAGCATGGTTTTCTGTATCAGCAACATAAAGAATTTGATTATCTGCATCAAACGCCATTCCTTGAGGTGAAGAAAACTCAGCTTCACTGAAATTACCATCAGTTAAAGCAGATTTACCAGTGCCAATAATATTTATTATTTCGCCTTCTAAGCTACTCATTACCAAGCGATGATGACCAGAATCAGCAATAAATAAACCTGCTGATGTGGCTAATACTTTACCAGGAAAAGCTAAGGGTGTAATTAATGGTTGACGCTGCTTTTCTAAATTTAGGCTGAGTTCTTGAAAATTTATCGTACCTTTTTCTTGATGTTCGGAAATCACTTTTTCAAGTAGTTCATCTAAAGTATCACGATGTCCTTCACCAGAAACATAGCCAATTACATAACCTTGCGGATCGATAATCATTAAAGTCGGCCAAGCACGCACAGTATATTCTTGCCAAACCCGAAAACCACTATCTACTACAACCGGGTGTTCAATGTCATAACGCAAGATTGCTTGACGAATATTTTCAGTTTCTTTTTCGTTATCAAACTTTGCAGAATGAACGCCAATAACTGTCAGACTATCTTTATATTTTTGTTCTAAATATTTTAAGTCTGGTAAGATATGCAGGCAATTTATACAACAGTATGTCCAGAAATCTAAAATTACAACTCTGCCCTTGAGTTGCTTAATAGATAATGGTGTATCAGTATTAAACCAAGGACTATTTTGTGGTAATTCTGGCGCTCTTACACGGGGCATCATAAATAATCTAAAATTCCAAATGAAACGACATATGAATAAGTGTCTAGCCTATCAACCAATGCAAATTGATGTGCAATGGCTTCGGCTATTCTCATCTTTTAGAGTTGCCTTTTTACTTTATCGAGAAATCTTGCAAGGGCTGTATCTATTTTGAAAGGACTGACAGCAATCACCACTATGGAGTTATCTGCTTGGGTACAACAAGCCAAATCCCAAGCCGATCGCGGAAGAGTCGCCGATCGCACTCCCCGATTGAATATGGCTAACCCTTATTGGTTTGCGGTTCACATCTGTTGTGGTACGAGACAAACTTACAGCTTAGGTGATACCCGTTGTGTGTTTCCCCTTATGAGTGTAATCAAAGCCTTTTCTCTACTCTATCTCTTAGAACATTTCGGTGCTGACAAGGTTTTGCGATGGGTAGGAGTGGAACCATCAGATGCGCCATTTAATTCTCTAGATCAATTAATGAGCGATCGCGGTTACCCCCGCAATCCCATGATTAATAGTGGCGCAATTACCCTAGCCGATAAATTACCTGGAGAAAATGCAAGCGATCGCACTCAGCAATTTTGTCTCTGGATGAACCAATTAGCTGGCTGTCAACTCAAGTTAGATGAGTTAATGCTAGCTTCAGTAAGATTAACTCGTTCCCCAGCTAATCAAGCGATCGCTCATCATCTCGCGCAAACCGGACATCTGAAAAACCTCGATATAGGTCTTGACACATACGAGCAAATATGCTGTCTTTCTGGTACGGTGGAAGATTTAGCCAAGCTGGGAAAACTTTTAGCTTGTGAAAATTCCTTATTAGCCACAAAAAACCGCAGGATTGTTAACGCTGTAATGTTAACCTGCGGCTTGTATGAAGCATCTGCGGAGTTTGCTGTCAAAATTGGTCTACCAATGAAATCTGGTATTGGTGGGGGGCTGGTAGCAATAGTACCAGGTGAAGGTGCGATCGCTTGTTATAGCCCCGCCTTAGATAAAGTAGGTAATCCTGTTGCAGGGCTGGCGTTTATAGAAGTTTTAGCCCAAAACCTCAATTTAAGTATTTTTGGGTAAATCCTAACCACTATTCTTGAGCGCTTTCGTCTTCAGCAGCAGGTGTTGGCGTAGCTTCTGGTGATGGCACTGTTTGACGTGCAGGAGGTTCGATAATTTCCGGTAGTGTGGGCGGTAAAGTGGGCGATGTTTCAGGGGTTGGGCGTGGACGACGCTGGAAATATTTACTCAAATCTGTTCTTGTTCGTTGTTTTACCTGGGGCTGGGGTGATTCCGTCACTGTAGGTGTTGGCGTTACCTGAGGCTGGGGTGATTCCGTCAATGTAGGTGTTGGCGTTACCTGAGGTTGAGGTGATTCTGTCGCCGCAGGTGTTGGCGTTACCTGAGGCTGGGGTGATTCCGTCGCTGCAGGTGTTGGCGTTACTTGAGGTTGAGGTGATTCTGTCGCCGCAGGTGTTGGAATTGTCTCTGGTAGTGTGGGCGACACGCTAGGAGATGGTGTAGCCGTAGGGCGAGAACGGCGTTTGAAATATCCGCCTTTTGCTTTTTCCGGTTGTGGAGTGACTTCTTCAGGTAATTCAGGCACAGCAGGTGATGGTACAACTGGCTGTGCTTCTGGGCTAGTTTCTGGTGATGGTAGAACTGATGGTTCTGTTATCGGTGTTTCTGGAATCTCAATTGCTGGAGTTGGCTTAGTTTCAGGTGTGGGTTCAGGGCTAGGTGCAGGTTCAGCAGGTAGTGGCTTCGGAGTATAGTTTGGATCAACAATCCCACGCACATCATCAGCTTTGAGTTCGCCGCTGACAATTCGTGAAAGGGTATCTTTACCTTTAGGCTGGTAGTTAATCAACCCAACTGTAGTATTAAAGACATTTTTTACAGGATTACCCTGGTTATCAAGAAATTCCAGCTTTACCCAGTTTTTACCAGGTTTGAAACCTGTGAGGTAAACTGCTTGCCAGCGATCGAGAACAAAGCTTTCACCATTAATCGTGCAACGAATCCGCCAATCACTGATTCCGCTGTTGGAATTTTCTTGAGAAACAAGGTGCAGAGGAGCGTTAGTTAAATAAAAGTCCAATAGTATTGGTTCTGCACCGTAGTCACCTTTAGGACGGCTGTAGGTTAGCACAGGTAGTGCTGGATCGGGATTATTATCATCCGTTCTGGCTAAGATGTGAAATTTTATCTGGGCGTAAGCACCTTCATTTTTAAAACTTTCATGCCAAGGGCGCGACGCGAACACACGCAAGCTGTGAGTTCCTGGAGATAATTCCGAGAAAACTAATGGCTTATCTAAGTCGTAAACAGCTATATATGGCTGATTATCCAAAATTACATGGAGATGAGGCCCCAATTCCCATTTTGGATCTTTAAATATAGGCAGATCCTTAACTTGAAAGCGGACTGTTACCTGATTATCAGACAAAACTTCATCAGCTTGAGGTGTAACTATAGCAACCTGTGGCTGGTAGATATCCAATGTGGAGCGCAGTTCTTCAATTGTTGCTGGTGGAGAAACTTCCGCAAATTCCTTAAAACTTTGTTGTGGGGTTGATCGATTACCCACAGCTACATCTTGGCTGACAGCTTTATCACCACAGCTTGCCAAACTCAAGACTAGTAAAAATGTTATTAACCATCTCACAACAGCAAACCTCCTAGAGAGGAGATTCTCTAACACTGCTTTGTGCCACGAGTTCATGCCTTCCACCCAGCGTATAGTTTCCAACAACTGACAAATTATTTTGGCTCAAAGTGTCCATAGGGAACTATAGCCCAAAAGTATGGGCGCGGGTGACAAGAGGACAAGAGAGCAGGGGAGTATAACGAGCAAAGGAAACAGGGGAAATTCCTCATCCCCATACCAATTACCAATTACCCATTACCAATGCCCAATCCCCCAGAGCGCATTACCTAAAAAATTTCTAACTATATGAATAAAAAATACTAATACCTAGGCCCTGGTTCCTTCTTCATACCTTGTTAATTTATACAGTTTATGAAAAGCAAATAATCTTTACTTTGTGTTTTTTTAATAACTACTGCAATATGTCTTCTTCTTGACAGTTTTTTTTACCGATAGCAAATTTGCAGACCACAACAGCAACCACAACCGCTGAAACCCTTGCTGTGCGCTAGTAAACCATAAGTTTTACGAATTGTTATCGTTTGTAAATAAAATGGATAATCTATTGACTTTTTGTCAATTAGTTTGAACTTCAAAGGCAGATTAGACAATTATTCCAGTGATTTTGAATTATTGTTAAATTCTCTCCAACAATGTACAACTCAAGACTTTATAATTCAACAGAAACAAACTTCCACATCGGGTCTTCATCGCCCCCCCAGAAAATCTGGCGGATGCGATAACGGTTAACTTTGTGGTTTCCTGATTCCTCATTCCTTATCTTGAGAGGAGGTCGAATGACGATTAGTCCTCCGGAGCGAGAGGAAAAAAAGGCAAAAGTAATAGTCGATAACGATCCAGTACCTACCTCTTTCGAGAGATGGGCACAACCTGGACACTTCGACAGAACTCTAGCCAGAGGTCCCAAAACCACCACATGGATTTGGAACCTGCACGCCCTCGCCCACGATTTTGATACACATACAAGCGATCTACAAGATATCTCCCGCAAGATATTCGCAGCTCACTTCGGTCACTTAGCTGTAGTGACGATTTGGCTGAGCGGGATGATATTCCACGGTGCTAAGTTTTCTAACTACGAAGCTTGGCTCAGTGACCCACTAAACGTTAAGCCTAGTGCTCAAGTCGTTTGGCCTATTGTTGGGCAAGACATCTTAAATGGTGATGTTGGCGGTGGCTTCCACGGTATTCAAATCACCTCTGGCTTGTTCCAAGTATGGCGCGGCTGGGGTATCACCAACTCATTCCAGCTCTACTGCACTGCCATTGGCGGTTTAGTATTAGCAGGCTTGTTCCTGTTTGCTGGTTGGTTCCATTACCACAAGCGTGCTCCCAAACTGGAATGGTTCCAGAATGTGGAGTCCATGCTGAATCACCACCTGCAAGTATTACTGGGTTGTGGTTCTTTGGGATGGGCTGGACACTTAATTCACGTGTCCGCGCCGACCAACAAGCTATTGGATGCAGGGGTAGCTATTAAAGATATCCCCTTGCCCCACGAGTTCATCCTGAACAAGAGCTTGCTGATCGACCTATTCCCTGGCTTTGCTAGTGGTTTGGCACCTTTCTTTACCTTGAACTGGGGTCAGTACGCTGATTTCCTCACCTTCAAGGGTGGTCTCAACCCAGTAACGGGCGGCTTGTGGATGACTGATATTTCTCATCACCACTTGGCGATCGCTGTACTGTTCATCATTGCTGGTCACCAATACCGCACCAACTGGGGTATCGGTCACAGCATTAAAGAGATCCTCGAAAACCACAAAGGTCCTTTCACTGGTGAAGGTCACAAAGGTCTTTACGAAAACCTGACAACATCTTGGCACGCTCAATTAGGTACTAACCTTGCCTTCTTGGGTTCATTGACAATCATCATCGCGCATCACATGTACGCGATGCCCCCCTATCCATATTTGGCAACTGATTACGCTACGCAGTTGTGTATTTTTACTCACCATATTTGGATCGGTGGTTTCCTGATTGTTGGTGGTGCTGCTCACGCTGCAATTTTCATGGTGCGTGATTACGATCCAGTTGTGAATCAAAACAACGTACTGGATCGGGTGATTCGTCACAGAGATGCGATTATCTCTCACTTAAACTGGGTTTGTATCTTCCTTGGCTTCCACAGCTTTGGACTGTACATCCACAACGACACAATGCGTGCCTTGGGCCGTCCCCAAGACATGTTCTCCGATACCGCAATTCAGTTGCAGCCAGTATTTGCTCAATGGGTACAAAATATCCATGCTTTAGCTCCTGGTACAACTGCACCCAACGCCTTAGAACCAGTTAGCTATGCCTTTGGCGGCGGTATTTTGGCTGTAGGCGGTAAAGTAGCAGCTGCACCCATTGCTTTGGGAACAGCAGACTTCTTAATTCACCACATTCATGCCTTTACCATTCACGTAACCGTTCTCATCCTGCTTAAGGGTGTGCTGTACGCTCGTAGTTCTCGTCTGATTCCAGACAAGGCAAACTTGGGCTTCCGCTTCCCTTGCGATGGTCCTGGTCGTGGTGGTACCTGCCAAGTATCCGGTTGGGATCATGTATTCCTCGGACTATTCTGGATGTACAACTCCCTGTCAATTGTAATTTTCCACTTTAGCTGGAAGATGCAGTCTGATGTTTGGGGAACTGTAGACGCAGCAGGTAATGTGACTCACATTACTGGTGGTAACTTTGCCCAAAGTGCCATCACAATCAACGGTTGGTTGCGTGACTTCTTGTGGGCGCAAGCCTCACAGGTAATCAACTCCTACGGAAGTGCGCTGTCTGGTTATGGATTGATGTTCTTGGGCGCTCACTTTGTTTGGGCATTCAGCTTGATGTTCCTGTTCAGTGGTCGTGGCTACTGGCAAGAACTAATTGAGTCTATCGTTTGGGCTCATAATAAACTGAAGGTAGCACCAGCAATTCAACCTCGCGCTTTGAGCATCACTCAAGGTCGGGCAGTAGGTGTAGCTCACTACCTCTTAGGAGGAATTGCTACCACCTGGGCATTCTTCCACGCACATATTCTTTCAGTAGGGTAGCAATCAGCTATACAGAGTGCTGAGTAATGAGTTCTGAGTGCTGAGAGCAAGTAAAAACTTAGAAATCAGAACTCAAAACTCAGAACTCCGAAAGCTGAAACATGATGGCTAAAGGTCAGAGGAATTATCAAACCTATGGCAACAAAATTTCCAAAATTTAGCCAGGATCTCGCACAGGACCCGACTACGCGTCGGATATGGTATGCGATCGCTACAGGCAACGACTTTGAAAGCCATGATGGCATGACGGAAGAAAATCTTTACCAAAAGATTTTCGCAACGCACTTCGGTCACCTGGCAATCATCTTCCTGTGGGCTTCCAGCCTCCTGTTCCACGTGGCCTGGCAAGGTAACTTTGAACAGTGGATCACAGATCCAATTCACATCCGCCCCATCGCCCATGCGATTTGGGACCCCCACTTTGGTAAACCAGCGATTGAAGCTTTTACCCAAGCTGGTGCTAGCAATCCTGTAAATATTGCTTACTCTGGTGTATACCACTGGTGGTATACCCAGGGGATGCGGACAAATGCTGACCTCTATGCAGGTTCAATCTTCCTGCTGTTGTTCGCATCAGTGCTATTGTTTGCTGGTTGGTTGCATTTGCAACCCAAGTTCCGTCCCAGCCTCGCTTGGTTTAAGAGTGCTGAATCTCGCCTCAACCACCACTTGGCAGGTTTGTTTGGCGTTAGCTCTCTAGCTTGGGCCGGTCACTTGATTCACGTTGCTATCCCCGAATCTCGCGGACAGCACGTAGGTTGGGATAACTTCCTAACTACCCCACCTCACCCAGCAGGCTTGCAACCCTTCTTTACTGGTAACTGGGGCGTTTACGCTCAAAACCCAGACACAGCAGGTCATTTGTTCGGTACCTCCCAAGGTGCAGGGACTGCAATTCTCACCTTTTTAGGTGGTTTCCATCCCCAAACCGAATCCCTGTGGTTGACTGACATGGCTCATCACCACTTGGCGATCGCTGTTCTGTTCATCGTCGCTGGTCACATGTACCGTACCAACTTTGGTATTGGTCACAGTATCAAAGAGATGATGAATGCCAAAACCTTCTTTGGCAAACCTGTTGAAGGTCCATTCAACATGCCTCACCAAGGCATTTATGACACCTACAACAACTCCCTTCACTTCCAATTGGGTTGGCACCTAGCTTGTTTGGGTGTAATCACCTCCTTGGTGGCACAACACATGTACTCCCTGCCTCCCTATGCGTTTATCGCTAAGGACTATACAACACAGGCAGCGCTGTACACCCACCACCAGTACATTGCTATCTTCTTAATGGTTGGTGCCTTTGCTCACGGTGCCATCTTCTGGGTTCGTGACTACGACCCCGAGCAAAACAAAGGTAACGTACTCGAGCGTGTGCTACAGCACAAAGAAGCGATCATCTCCCACCTCAGCTGGGTATCTCTCTTCTTAGGTTTCCACACCCTCAGCTTGTACGTTCACAACGACGTAGTAGTTGCTTTCGGTACTCCTGAAAAGCAAATCTTGATTGAACCTGTATTTGCTCAGTTCATTCAAGCTGCTCACGGTAAAGTACTCTACGGCTTAGACACCTTGCTGTCTAACCCCGATAGCGTTGCTTACACAGCCTACCCCAACTACGGCAACGTATGGTTGAGCGGCTGGTTGGATGCCATTAACTCTGGCACTAACTCTCTCTTCTTAACAATTGGCCCTGGCGACTTCTTGGTACACCATGCGATCGCCTTAGGTCTGCACACCACCACCTTGATTCTCGTTAAGGGTGCTTTGGATGCTCGTGGCTCCAAGCTGATGCCCGATAAAAAGGACTTCGGTTATGCATTCCCTTGCGACGGCCCTGGTCGTGGCGGTACTTGCGACATCTCTGCTTGGGACGCTTTCTATCTAGCTTTGTTCTGGGCATTGAACACAGTAGGTTGGTTGACCTTCTACTGGCACTGGAAACACCTGGGTATTTGGCAAGGTAACGTTGCTCAGTTCAACGAAAACTCCACCTACCTAATGGGTTGGTTCCGTGACTACCTATGGGCTAACTCTGCTCAGTTGATCAACGGTTATAACCCCTACGGAGTGAATAACCTGTCTGTTTGGGCTTGGATGTTCCTATTCGGACACTTAGTATGGGCAACAGGCTTCATGTTCCTCATCTCCTGGAGAGGTTACTGGCAAGAGTTGATTGAAACTATTGTCTGGGCACACGAGCGTACTCCTCTAGCTAACCTAGTTCGCTGGAAAGACAAGCCCGTTGCACTCTCCATCGTTCAAGCTCGTTTGGTTGGTCTAGCTCACTTCACTGTTGGCTACTTCGTAACCTACGCAGCGTTCCTAATTGCTTCTACTGCTGGTAAGTTCGGTTAATCTGGCTACTAGTTTTGTAGGTAATTAATAAAAAATCCCCTGCCGCAAGGTGGGGGATTTCGCTTGTATAAAATTGTTGTTTGTAAATAACCGCTAGAAGTTAAAGTAATATATTTGCTAAAATTTTAGTAATTTTTAAAATAAAGTTTCGTAAAAAACTATTGACCAATCTTACAAAAATTTGCATCCATTTAAAGTTTTAGCTTGTTGTAATGTGGTAAGAACAATATGGAAGAACTAGAAATCCCAGACAGATATAAGCCTGGGTTCGAGAAACTATTAAGCATTAATAACGTAACTGTTGACGAATTAATTGAGGCTTTGAAGGAAACACCCCCATCTCTTCTGATTGATGATTTAGCTTTAGTAGTAGCTTCAAAAGTTCAAACTTTGACTGAAGAAGAAATAATAGATGTAGTAGAAGCTTTAATTTCTTTATATAATTTTCGAGACTACTCTGGTGAATCTATAGAGAGGCTTGCAGAGAGAATAAGTCAGTCTGTTCAAGATGATAAAGAACTTCCAAATATTTCCGACGAACAAAAACAAGAATTTCAGCGAAAATTAACAGCTTTCCTAGAGTTTGATGGTGTACTTAGTGTTACATCCAAAGCAATAAACGTCGTGCGCGATCATGAGCGTTTGTTTACACGCTCTCGTGTTTTAACAGATATGCGTCCCATATTTGAGTCGGAAATAGAAAAAGGCCCAGCAGGGATCGCAATAGTTCATATGCTAAAAATTGAGTATGCAGATTTAAATGGTACACATGAGTTTTTTGTAGCTTTAGATTCAATAGATTTAGAACAATTACGCGAACAATTAGATCGAGCAGGTAGAAAAGCAAAAGCTATAGAGTTGATGTTAGACAGAGTAAATATCCCATATTTGAATTACTTAGATGTGGAGTAAAAGTTATCAAAATGGCAGTAGTAGAAAAACAAAAACTTAATCCTTGGATTCAGGAACCTCAAGAGACTGTTAAGCGATCTCAGTTGGCTTATTCAGTAAGCAAGTATGGACTTGAGTTTAATAAAAATAAGTTGAAAAATAACTTCGGCTGGAATTATGCAGAGGATAAACGAAGAATAGGCGAAGAGAATAACTATGCTACTTTACTCTCCTTAAAAAAAACTAAAAGTCGTAAATATGGACGAGTTAATCGCTCTCAATACTACCCTGTCCCACAACAAGTTGAGATAGAAAAAACTTTTATAGCACTTGTTAAACAATGGCGTGAAGAAAACCGAGGGGTGTCATCTACTAATCAAATATCAATGCATCCTGCATACCAACAAATTATTGGAATGGGTGAAGCTGTAATACCCCTACTATTAAGAGAGCTTGAGAAGAAATCTGGACAATGGTTCTGGGCACTAAAATCTATTACTAGAGAATATCCTGTACCTCCAGAGCATAGAGGAAATACAAAAAAGATGACACAGGCTTGGCTTGAGTGGGGTAGGAGAAAGGGCTATAAGTGTTAGGTAATAATTTTTGGATAAGGAGTGTAAAATCATGGATTGAACGTGATTATCCAAACTTAATTACGCATGGCTATCAACTCACAAGTCCAGATACACCTGACTATAACTGTGTTGCTTGGGCAGCAGAAGATGATCAAAAATGGTGGTGGCTAGATGCTCAAAGTTTACACTACTGGCCTCCAGGTGTTCCTAGGGAAGAGACGATTGAAGCTTTTCAACAGGCTTTTAGGACACTTGGTTATGAAATCTGTGAAGATGATGCATTAGAAGAAGGATTTCAAAAAATAGCAATATATGCTAATTCAAACAAAATACCAACACATGTTGCAAGACAGGTTCCTAGCGGTAAATGGACAAGTAAGCTTGGTCAAGATGAAGATATAGAACATAATAATTTACAAGGATTAACGGGACAGCCTGGATACGGTGAAGTTGCCTGCATTATGAAAAGAAAAAGAGCAATTTAACTTATCAGATTAATAAGAGCATGATCGCCTATTTCTGATAATCATGATAAAATCTTCTTCTTATAAAATTGATCGCTGAGAAAATTTATCAGATGTCTATCCCAGAAATTACGCAAACACTATTCAAAGCTAAGAAAGAGAAAGGTTTGACCTTTGCTGATTTAGAAAAAATTCTGGGACGAGATGAAGTCTGGATTGCTGCTGTATTCTATCGTCAAGCCAGCGCTTCTGAGGAAGAGGCGAAGTTGTTGGTAGAGGCATTAGAGTTAGGGCCTATATATATTAAAGAGCTAACTGAATGCCCTGTAAAAGGATTAGGCCCAATAGTACCAACCGATCCCCTGATTTATCGCTTTTACGAGATTATGCAGGTGTATGGTTTTCCCATTAAAGATGTAATTCAGGAAAAATTTGGCGATGGGATTATGAGCGCAATCGATTTTACTTTGGATATTGAAAAACAAGAAGATCCCAAAGGCGATCGCGTGAAAATTATTATGTCTGGAAAATTTCTCCCATACAAAAAATGGTAGGATTTTAGCTCTGGATAGGATAAACTCATTCCTATCCTTATAAGGATAATTATTATTGCTTTAACTAGCTAAGTTCAAAAAATTAACTACTCTTGACACCAAAAGCCAAAAAATCACAGAAATCGAGTAATTTTCACCCTTATTATACTCAAAATAATGGAGCATTATATTTAGGTGACAGTCTAGAACTGATCAAATACATTGATGACAACACTATTAATTTAATTCTCACTTCACCACCATTTGCGCTGACACGCAAAAAAGAATACGGTAATGAAAGTTCAGAAAAATATATTGAATGGTTTTTACCCTTCGCTGCAGAATTTAAAAGAGTACTAGCTGAGAATGGCTCATTTGTATTAGATTTAGGTGGCGCTTATCTTCCGGGAAATCCCGTGCGGAGTATCTATCAATATGAGCTTTTAGTAATATTGTGTAAGGAAATCGGCTTTTTTCTTGCACAAGAATTTTACCACTATAATCCGGCAAGATTACCTACCCCTGCTGAATGGGTAACAATTAGGAGAGTCCGCGTTAAAGATTCAGTCAATGTGGTTTGGTGGTTATCCAAAAATCCAAACCCTAAAGCAGATAATCGAAAAGTTTTAAAACCATATAGCCAGAGTATGCAGCAATTACTCAAGAATGGCTATAAAGCAAAAATACGTCCTAGCGGACATGATATTTCTGACAAATTCCAAAAAGATAATCAAGGCGCAATTCCACCCAATCTGCTAGAAATTGCCAATACAGAATCTAATAGTGCTTATTTGCGTCGTTGTAAAGAAGCAGGTATTAAACCTCATCCAGCCAGATTTCCTCAAGCCTTTGCAGAGTTCTTTATTAAATTCTTGACTGATGAAGGCGATCTAGTATTAGATCCATTTGCTGGATCTAACACTACGGGATTCGTTGCGGAATATTTGCAACGTCAATGGATTGCTTTTGAAATTAATGAAGATTATGTTACTGGAAGTCGTTATCGGTTTAGTTAACAATCAGTAAAAAGGGAACAGTGAGCAGTTTTTTCTGGAGAATACTGAATTATTCACTGTAATAACTACTAAGCTTTTGTGAAAACTAAATCGCCAATTCTAACATTGAACCCACTAACTGTTTTAATAGTTATTTAAGTAAGATTTTTACTTTAGATTGTAAACTTTTGACTCCTACCAGTAAATTTAGATTTCACCATTAACCTGCATTTTATGCACTTCGTCTGCTAGCTCTTGACGGCTTTGTTCATCCATTTTGTCAATTGCTATCATACCCATGAGAATAACCTCTTTCAAAGTTAACCGTGTCGAATGTGCTTGTTTTTGCACAATCTCCTTAATGATTGGACTAACACCTATCGCTGTACTCGCTCTTGCCACAAAATAATAAGTAATAATTAACGACTGCGCCTAAATCTTAGCATTTTCTTTCGCGTTATTCTACATAAGTCGAGTAATCAATTAAATTACTCAAATGCATATTATGCTCAGCAGCATGAATAACGCACACACACTTAGATATAGCAGAGAAAATGATATTTTTTCTACTCCTATAGCTATAAAATTAGCAAAAATTTTATACTCCTGTCGGATGGCGAGTAAGTCTTCATTGATTGCATAAAAATCGTTGAGCAATTTTGAGACTTTGTCTGCTGTATAAGGTGTGATAGAAGTATTTAAGCTGACACTATAGCAATTTTTATATCGCTCACGGTGGCCATCGCACTTAACGCATCTGGGTTTGAAGTCGTGAAAACTTTGTTATACATAGGTTACAGGAAATCAAATGATTTTCCCATTCCTCTGCAGAATGTGGGTTAATAAGGATAATTGCACATTGGATAGATGTAAATTCCGTGTAGCGGCACTAGTTATCCTACTGATTAGCAGTGATTTTGGCTACTCCTAATGAGATTTCCACTCAAGAAACTTTTTCGCAAGCAAGGGACACACAGGCGATCGCGTGTTCACATTAAAATCAGGGATGGACAATTCCAGATTGTCGGGATGGGTGTTTGGTATTCTTACTGGCGTGACCCCTACCATCTGCTGTTAACCATTTCCTGGCCTGGGTTTTTCCTACTGATTGCTGTGGCGTATTTAGCTACTAACGCCGTGTTTGCTTTAGCTTTCTTAGCTGGAGGAGATTGTGTAGAAAATGCTAGACCCGGCTCTTTCTTAGATGTCTTCTTTTTTAGTGTGCAAACCCTGGCATCCATCGGCTATGGTGCTATGTATCCTAAAACACCTTATGCCAATACCATTGTGACTATTGAAGCGATGGTAGGTTTGATGGGAATTGCAGTGATGACAGGATTGGCCTTTGCTCGTTTCTCGCGTCCTACTGCACGTGTTGTTTTTAGCCGAGTTGCAGTGATTACACCCCATGAAGGACAGCCGACGCTGATGTTTCGCACTGCTAATAAGCGCCGTAACTTGATTTTGGAAGCACAGATGCGGGTGTACCTGATGCGAGACGAAGTTACCGCAGAGGGGCATTATATACGACGCATTCACGAACTCAAACTAGTGAGGAATCTATCACCTAGCTTTACATTAAGCTGGTTAGCAATGCATATTATTGATGAGTCTAGCCAGATCTATGGAATGACTACAGAATCTTTACTCAAGACAAATAGCTCTATTGTGATCTCACTCAGTGGTATTGATGAAACCGTAGCTCAAGTCCTTCATGCTCGTCATACTTATAGCGCCACTGACTTACTGTGGAACTATCAGTTTGTCAACATTATGCATGAGACAGAAGATGGACATCGCTACATTGATTACCAGTATTTCCACGACGTAGTCAGTTTAGATGAGATCAGCCATGACGAGTCCTGAGTTCTGAGTAAAACCAGAATAGTTGTTAATTTATTGAAGTATAGTTTCGATGCATTAAAAGCTAATCAATCTCTTTGAGAGCTGGTGTTTGTAATGGTTTAACTACTACTCGACCATTTTCAACCACAGTGCAATTTTTGACAGGGACATTGCAGTAGTTAACCTGCTCATCTTGACAATGCTTTTGGTGAGAAATATTTTTCTCTTGTTGTTGAGTTAGAGTAACCACACAACCAGAGCATGGTGTTGATGACATATAAAAATTTTGACCTCTAAATTAATTATCGTGCTAATTAGAGCTTTAAGTGAAACAATTTGGCTTAATACAGCCTATAGGGATGCAGAGCAACAGTAAAGAAGTATTAACGCCTAACCTCTGGGATATATGTGCATTAATGAGGTATTTGGTATATCTAAAAGTAAATCAATAGGAAAGCGGTATTAATCCCGCCCCGCTTTCTTCGCCGCCTAAATTTGTATATAAGCGGTAAAAAGCGGGTTTTGCTTATGAAAAAATTTCTAAAATATCTGAGCTTAGGTCTACTATCTACAATTTTGACCGCAACGCCGGGACTAGGAGCCGAGCGCATCAGTTTTTTTTACCCGCCATTTGGGGAATTTTCTTTATCGGCTGAATCTTTAGAGAAATTTGCTAAAGAAGGCAAAATCGACAGCGAATTATCATTTTATGCCAGCCGCGCTACTCCAGAGCAACTTGCTCAATTAAGGCAGCTTTTACAACAGAAATTTGAGATTACGCCTGTTTTGGTTTCTCAGTTTACCTATTCGCCTCTTGGTGAAGAAGTACTAAAACGGTTGGGGGAATTGTTACAGACAGACTCGCGACAGAATGGTTTTTATGCTATTCGTGCAGCTTTAATTTTATCTGCTGCCGATCCTCAAGGGTTAACGGTTGTGAACTTACTGCGTAAGTACCCAAGTGAAAGTTTGCGGTTAAATTTCTCTGAGGGACTACAGATAGTTAATAGCTTGTCAGATTTGGTGAAAGCCAAGGATCAAATTGTAGCTTTGATTAAACAACAGGCGATCGCCCAAACTAATAATGCTACAGTTAACTATGCTAAATTGCCAGATTTGCGATCGCCTGGAAAATTACCTTGGCAGAAAACCAGCTTCCAATTTAACGATACTGCACGCAATCGCAATCTCCCTGTAGATTTGTATTTACCGCAAGCCTCAGCACCAAGTCCTTTAATTGTAATTTCTCATGGTGTCGCTTCCGATCGCTACGCTTTCGTCTATCTAGCGGAACATTTAGCATCTTATGGGTTTGCGGTAGCTGTCTTAGAACATCCTGGTAGTAATGCCGAACGCTTTCAGCTATACTTTTCTGGCTTGGCTGGGCCTCCAGAAGCACAAGAATTTATTAATCGTCCTTTAGATGTCAAGTTTGTTCTCGATCAACTCCAGCAGCGAGACAAGAGCGATCGCAATCTCCAAGGTAAAATCAATTTTCAACAAATTGGGGCGATTGGCCATTCCTTTGGAGGTTACACTGTTTTAGCTTTAGGGGGAGGAAAGCTAAACTTTGAACAACTGCGCCGCGACTGTGCGCCCAATCGTACCTTGAATGTTTCAGTCTTTTTGCAGTGTCGCGCCTACGAGTTACCTGCCCAAGATTATCAGCTGCAAGATGATCGCATTAAAGCTGTGATGGCGGTTAATCCCATTGATAGTTCTGTTTTGGGCGAAAGTGGCATAAATCAAATAAAATTACCCACAATGTTAATCGCAGGTAGCCAAGATATTTTTGCCCCCCCTCTATCTGAACAGATTTACCCCTTTACTTGGCTTCCAAACCCCAACAAATATCTTGTACTCATTGAAAACGCAACCCACTTTAGCGCGATCGCAGAACCCACGGCGGAAAATAATGTTTTACCTGTACCAGAAGCTTTACTAGGGCCAAACCGTGCGCCTGCTTATTCCTACTTAAGAGCTTTAAGCGTCGCTTTCTTTGACACCCATCTTTTAAACCGTACAGAATATCGTCCCTACCTACAGCCTGGTTATGCTCAATATATTAATCAAGCTCCTCTCAATCTCAGTATTGTCGAGTCTTTAACGACAGAGCAGTTAAAACAAGCATTAAATGGCGTAGATCCGCAACCCAAAGTACCAGCACCACAGCCAACTCCGGCTGCGCCATGAGGGGAATGGGGAATGAGTAATGAGTAATGAGTAATGAGTAATGAGTAATGGGGAATGAGGAATTGGTAATTGAACAAACACCAAACACCCAACCCCAAACACTCAACCCCAAACACCCAACACTAAAATCAATTTATGGTATTGCGTCTTTGAGATAAAACCTTAAATATGCGCCCCAATAAAATAGATTTATTACTATTAGTAGTCCTTTGCTGAAGGGCGATCGCATTGTGGGAAACAAATAAATACTAGCTACTAATACTAAGGAAATCTCTATAAAAGCGATGATCCCTCCGTAATGCTTGCGATCCCAATAGGAAATCGGACTAATAAAACGGTAATTACTAAAGGGGAAAAAGTGCCGATGGGCATCATTGTTGTGAACTGGTAAATCTAAAAGTGAGTGCAGCACCATACTGCTAAACCCAACTTCTATAAGTTTCCAATTTAAAAAATGGGCAATTATTAGCCCAATTAATGCTAAAGGGATGGAGTGAAAAGTACTGATTATGCCTTGCCAAACTGGCTGGTAGTAAGCTTCTGACCAAATTTCGCGTGATGGTAAACGATAGACAAATTTCATCAAAAAGTAAAACAAGAATATCGGTACATCGGGCAAGATTGCACCAATAAATATTGCATGACTTGCCTGATCTCGCACTTGTTGATTAAAAACAACCAGATTGAGAATCGCATGGCTAGGAGTATTCATAATCTAAATGTAATCAGTATATTGACGGAAATTTATCCGATCTAGTTTCCTCAACTATATGTATTTCTGTTGTCTTAGGGATGACAAATTTTGTCATAATTCAGCCATATTGCGGATTTTATTAAATTTATTTTGGTAAATTAGTCCGATTGTCAAGAAATTTTTATATTAGACCTGCAGTATTTATAAAAACTTATTTGCCAAAAAATTACTCATATATATACTTGTTGTAAACAACTATTAAGAAATACTTATTAAAAAATGTTGCTATAACTTGATTTAGTTGTTAACGTGTGTATGGAAACGCTCCGGTGAACACTCAAATTGAGGAAATGTCAAAACCTATGAGCTATATCCATGCAGAGAATATTAGGAAGTGCTGATGATTTGATGCAAAGCGAGAAATTTCTGTTGTTTAGGGACTGACGATCAAGGGTTGTAGATTAACTCAGAAATATCTCCTACTTACAGGCTTAGTTTTGATTTCAATAACAATTGCTAATTTGTCTGCACTGCGGATGCAACACATAACGCAGTAGGACTGACATTTTGGAGGTAAAAATTTATGAAGATTCAAGGTAAGGTTGCCTTAATTACTGGGGCTTCCCGTGGTATTGGACGTGCGATCGCTCTAGAATTAGCACAGCAAGGCATCAAGCGAGTCATACTCATAGCGCGCGATCGCCAAAAATTAGCTGAGGTTGCAGAGGAAATCTCAGCGCTAGGTACAGAAGTTTCAACTTTAGCAATCGATTTGACGCAAACAGTAGAGGTAAATATTGCTGTTGCTCAACTTTGGCGTAATTATGGCCCCATACATCTACTAGTGAATTGTGCCGGAGTCGCCTACCAAAATTCGTTTTTGCAATCTAAACTTCCCCAAGTTCAAGAGGAAATCTCTGTGAATTTAATGGGAATGTACAACCTCACTAGTCTTGTGGCGCGACGCATGGCTAGCCAAAGACAAGGAACAATTGTGAATGTATCCAGCTTGATGGGTAAAATCGCTGCACCCACAATGGCGACTTATTCGGCTACCAAATTCGCCATCTTAGGATTTACCCAAGCTTTGCGCCATGAACTAGCGCCATACAATATTCAGGTAAAAGCGTTACTTCCTTCCCTCACGGATACAGACATGGTACGGGACTTTCAATTATTTCGCTGGGTAATTCCCACAACTCCCCAAAAAGTAGCACAAACGCTTGTTGCAGGATTGCAAAGAGATGCACCAGAAATCTTAGTAGGATGGCAAAGTCATCTAGCAGTATGGTGTCAACGCCTTGCACCTTGGTTGCTAGAGATAATTTTAAATGTGACTACCCCCTCAGCACCAACAATCAAACAGCCATACAAACAACTTAGAAAACTTATTCCCAGTACATTGGAACAATAGAAATTTTTTGGTACAATAAAAATCTCTACCCCCTGTTCCCCTCGTTACCAGGCCCCACCTGGTAACGCCCTACAGGACGCTCTGCCTCAACCCCATGAGGCAGAGCTTCAAAATATTCATAGTTATACCGAGCATAGGAATAATAACCAGTCAGGCAAGATATAATTCCAACGCTCCAAATAAGCAAGCTAATACCTGAGCGCAGAAAGTGCTGAGTGAATTTGCTTAATAACTACCTAACTAATTACGAATTACGAATTACGAATTTGTTTAATACTTGAGTGGAAACATTACTGAGTGTTGAGTAAGTTTGACTTTTGACTCTGGACTCTTGACTCGCGATCGCCTCACCAGTAATTATGCAAGTTTAGCATCACAACCTATTACCTTATTTCGGAGCAACCAGAAATGCAGACTTTGCCTGAGACTCTCCCCGCTTTGCCCGAAATTATAGATGGTTTACCAAATATTTGTGGTTGGGAAACAGAAGTTCTCTCAGTAGTGAACCATGATGCACCTGTTTTCTTACCCACAACGAATCTCCGTTTAGAAGATATTAACGCCGGATTTGCGATCGCCTTACATATGCACCAGCCAACTATCCCGGCTGGCTATGATGGCGGACTGATCAGTAATCTGCAATATATGTTTGAACATCCTGGCGAAGGAGATAATCATAATGCCGGGCCTTTTGCCTATTGTTACAGCCGCATGGGAGATTTTATTCCCGAACTCGTCAGCCAAGGTTGCAATCCCCGCGTGATGTTGGATTACTCTGGTAATCTTTTGTGGGGACTGAGGCAAATGGGACGCAGCGATATTCTTGACAACCTCAAGCGTATAACCTGCGATCGCACTTATCAACCCTATGTAGAGTGGTTAGGTACGATGTGGAGTCATGCGGTGATTCCTTCCACGCCCATAGCAGATATTAAATTGCAGATGTTGGCATGGCAACAGCATTTTGCTGCAATTTTTGGTTGGGAAGCACTAGGACGAGTTAAAGGATTTTCTCCGCCAGAAATGCATCTGCCAAATCATCCTGATACTTTCTTTGCTTTTGTCAAAGCACTTAAAGAATGTGGTTATCGTTGGTTACTTGTTCAAGAACACAGTGTAGAAACAATTAACGGTCAATCTCTCATCCACAAACATTTACCACATCGTCTTATTGCTCGCAATTCCCAAGGCGAAACAATTAGTATTACTGCTTTAATTAAAACCCAAGGTTCGGATACGAAATTAGTAGGTCAAATGCAACCTTACTATGAAGCCAAAACTTTATCTAAACAACAATTAGGGAATGTCTTAATACCACCCATCGTTAGCCAAATTGGAGATGGTGAAAATGGTGGTGTGATGATGAATGAATTTCCCAGCGCCTTCAACCAAGCTTGGTGGGATATGATCAATCATGGTGCAGGGAAAACAGGCACAGTGGGGATGTGTGGCACAGAATATTTAGAATTAATTGAGGCTGCTGGATGTCGACCAGAAGACTATCCAACTTGTCAACCAGTGGGACAACATTATATTTGGGAACGAGTTTCGCCAGATAATTTTCAACCCGAAGCTGTAGAGAATGCCATTTTAGAATTAAAGCAAACTAACCCAAATTTTCATCTCGATGGAGCATCATGGACAAATCATATCAGTTGGATAAAAGGATATGAAAACGTTTTATCTCCGATGTACAAATTAAGTAGTTCATTCCATGAAAAGGTCAATGAACTATTAGCAACACAATCAGTAAAATCTCTGACTAAACAAGAGAATTATCGTCATCTTCTCTTACATAACTTATTGCTGCAAACTAGCTGTTTTCGTTATTGGGGACAAGGTCTATGGACTGACTATGCCCGTGAAATTTTTCAACGTGGAGAAAAGTTGGTGCAAGCCAAAAATTAGTAATTGCTAATTCCGGTAAATGTAGGATGCGTTACGCCAAACGCATCCTACAGCCCAGTAGCTCCTATACCCATATTTCAAAAAGCAAAGATTAATTGTATAGCTGATAGCAATTCACAAAATCTTTGCACAGCAAGAATCATTTATAGGGGTGCAAAGCTTTGCACCCCTACCTCATGTATTTGTCACATTCCTTTTTAAAAGTGGTATGACCTAGAATTACCCTGATATAATTAATAGTCAATTTTTTAATTTAATCTCACTCTTAAGAAAGAAGTAACAAAATGTTACGGCACAAATGGCTACTTTTCTTAACAATGACAGCACTGCTGTTACCGCTAGCATTGATTTTAATAGTAAAAAAAATCTGGAAAATTCCCGAGTTCGCTTCTGACGAATGGATAGCTACGACTGAAGAGAAAATTATCAAAGTTGCTAATAACTTGCCAGTTGCTAGCGATAATTCATTGATGGACGATAGGCTCAAGAACGTCATGGGAGAGTTAATTGCCCAAAATCGTTTAGCAATGCAAAAACAATACCGCACGGCGCTGGTAATTGGTAATTCTCAGTACAAACTAGCTGCAGAATTAGCCAATCCCATCAATGATGCTACAGATATTGCTAATTCCTTACGTAAATTAGGATTTGAGGTGACTCTGCTTAAAGATGCAGACTTGCGGCAAATGGAACAGGCGATTGAAAATTTTAATCGCAACTTACGTCAAGGTGGAACAGGATTATTTTACTTTGCTGGACATGGAACTCAAGTAGATGGAGAGAATTATTTAATACCCATAGATGCGCGTCTAGAACGAGAACAAGATGTGCGCTATGAATCTCTACCTGTGGGTAAATTACTAAATGTCATGGAAGATGCATCTAATGATGTCAATATCATTATCTTAGATGCCTGTCGTAATAATCCCTTTGGACGCAAATGGCGTTCTTTTCAGCGCGGTTTAGCGCCACCCACACAGACAGTTAAAGGCACATTAATTGCTTACGCCACCTCACCAGGGAAAACTGCCTTAGATGGTGAAGGTCGGAACAGTCCCTATACTACAGCTTTGTTGCAACACATGAAAACTCCCAATTTAGATGTGGAGCAAATGTTTAAGCAAGTCAGAGCAGATGTCCTCAAAGAAACTCGTGGTAAACAAACTCCTTGGGAATCCTCTTCTTTAGTTGGTTCTTTTGCCTTTAATGCTGTTGGTGGTAATAGTAATAATGTGGCAACTTCAGTAGTTAAGCCTTCACCAGTACCCACAATTACAACGCCAGTAACAACTCCTTCAGCTTCGCCAATTACATCACTTGTTATTACCCCACCAGCAACTTTATCGCCTACTTCTGCAACCAGAACAGCATATTTTAGTAAACCACCAAGCTTGCTGAAAGCCACGACTACATACAATCGAGTTAGTGAACCAGGCGCAGTTTATTACTTTACTATTAACCTGCCAGAAAATGCTGGCGAACCATTACAAAAAATTACCATCCAACAGCGTGAGGGTTTAGAATACATTCGCTTTCAGCTAGATAAAAGTGTCGCTTTTGAAGGAACAGAATCTCAAGAGGGGCAAAAAATCGAGTTAACAGATATTAGCAGCGATCAAAAAACTCAAACAGTATCAATTGCTTTTAACCCCCCCATATCTCCAGGTAAAAAAATTACGGTTGGTTTAAAAGCAATGCAAAATCCCCAATCTGATGGAGTTTATCTTTTTGGAGTTACCGCATTTCCCAAAGGGGAAAAATCTCATAGTCAATTTTTGGGTTTTGGCAGGTTACATTTTTATCGGCGTAACTAAATTATGAACGATGAATTTCAAGATATGTATAGGGTGCATTATGATGGAGAATAATACACCTAGAATCGCTGATTGTAGATATCATCAAGATGATTTTTATTAAAGTAAGGGTAGCAATACTTGAAATTCTGTACCCTGTCCGATTTGGGAATGAAAATTTAATTTTCCTCCATGTTTAGAAGTAATAATTCGATAGCTGACAGCTAAACTAGTGGCTTTATCAGCGCGTTTTTCTATTGAAAAAGAATCAATTATTTGCTGTTGCAATTTGGGAGACATCCCAGGGCCATTATCCGCAATAGAAATTGAAACCCAACGAGAATCCGGACAGCCTGGTTTAGTTGCTTCCTGTGTGATCACCTTGGTAGTAATTTCTATCTGTGGTTTGTCATTACTTTTAGTTGTTTCGGGATGAAACTGCTGCCGCACTGTTTCATTGAGTAAGGTATCTATAGATTCACTAAAAATATTCATAAATACTTGACTTAATTGCCCCATAAAGCAATAAACTGGCGGCAAATGTCCATAGTTTTTCACTATTTGGATTTCGCCATGAATCCGGCTATTAATTAATAAAACAATACTATCTAAACAGGCGTGTAAATCCCCTGGCTTAGGATAAACTTCATCAATATGGCAGAAGTTTTGTAAGCTAGTAACTAGTTTCTTTAATCTTTCGGCTCCAGTGCGTATACTAGCCAGTGATTTAGATAAATCTTCTTCTAAAAAATCAAATTCAATTTCTTCTTTGAGATGATTAATATAATTGGGAGTAGGAGATAATTCTTGGTCATAAGCGGCTATGAGTTTAAGCAAATCTTGACTATAATTAGAAACATAAGTTAAGTTACCCCAAATAAAACTGACAGGGTCTAAAATTTCGTGGGCTACACCATCAACTAAACGCCCCAAACTCGCCATTTTATCAATTTGAATCATTTGAGTTTGGCTACGTTCATAGCGTACTTGAGTTTCTATACCGCGAATTTGCCAAGCAGCCAGATTTAATTCATGTACATCTAATAATTTATAAGTATCAGGTGCGATTTGTACCACCAATGGTTCTGCCAAGAGATCAGGCGATCGCCTTAAAGTAAGTTGCATCGCTGTTAAAATCGGCGTTGTATCAGGCAATTGTAAAATTGTGGTACGGGCATAACTGTAGAGAATACTTAACGGTTGCTGCAAAAACAATTCTTGTGCTTGGGGATGAATCCAAAATTCCAGCAGTCGCCGCCGCGAAATCATCCCGATGAACTTTCCTGCTTCTAGTAAGATAGCTCCTGGGAGCAAAGGGTTTTTTTCAAAAAACTGAGCAACTTCCACAGACATACAGCTAATATCCACTTGGAAGTCATACATTGACAGATCCTTGAGGGTAGACTCTAAATCGAGATCGCGATCGCTACCTTGAGTTACAAATGGTGCTGAGATTTGGCTATTGAAATTTTGTGGCACTTGACACTCTAATTGGTATAAAAACTGGCAATGAATACGCTAACATTTTAGCCTTTACCCGTCTTTACTCAATACCCTAGCTTTAGCTATGATTTACAACTTATTACTCAGCAATCTTGGCTTAGTACTATTTAACTTAAGATATTCAAGCTTGCCTGACTGTTAGAAGTGTTGCCAGACCTAAACAAAAACCTGAAGCAATTACTAGTAATAGCGATCCCCAATTGTTTAAATACTGTAAACTCTTGATAAAAATCTGCCCAAGACAACACACCAAACTGCTAAATTGCAGTAACTATAAACATAGCCAATTAAATGTAGTACATTAAGTGATTACTCTAGAATATTGGAACCATTTATAAGTTTTGATATTCTTAAGAGTAGTTAGCATCCGTAAATCCACTCAAGTAAACATAAGTAACTTCAGAGTAACAGTTGCTTTCTAACGCTGAAGCGTTAATATAAATCCCATATCAACTTTTGACTGAAATGAGCTTAAATTGTCCCGATCTGCTTTTGATCCCCATTCCGATAGAATGACTAGGCATAACCTAAAAACTCCAAAGCGCTTTTGACTGCGAGGCCCATGAATCAACTGAACAATGGTTTCACTATTTTTCTGAGTCTGCTAGTCGAGGCGATTCCTTTTTTGCTTCTGGGAGTTTTATTCTCTAGCTTGCTGCTATTTTTTGTAGACGAGCGCAAACTGGTAGAAAAAATGCCCAAAAATCCACTACTGGGAGCGTTAGTTGGTAGCACAATCGGCTTTTTATTTCCGGTATGTGAATGCGGTAATGTGCCTGTAGCAAGGCGATTACTAATGCAGGGAGTTCCGACACCAGTGGCAGTTGGTTTTCTCTTAGCAGCACCGACAATTAACCCGATAGTTATTTGGTCAACTTGGACAGCATTTCGCGATCAGCCGGAAATCGTGGTGTTACGAGTCGTATTTTCTTTGCTGATCGCGACAATTATCGGTTTTGTATTCAGCTTTCAAAAAGACTTGAGTCCAATTGTACAACCAGCGATCGCTCGTTACCTCAAGTTTAATCCTCCAGCACAACCTGAAGTCAAAAGGCGTGGCAGACGTTCTCAGCCACAACAAGACACCACAGGTTCTAGTTTGTTAAAATCTGGAACCTATTTATTAGGCGGAAAAGCGGGGTTAACTACCCGCATTGATAGTAATTTAATGCCAGAAATCGCGGCATCATCTACTAGCAATAAACCCCTGCCAGATAAACTGCGATTGTTATTGGATAACATTGTTCAAGAATTACGCGAGTTAGGCGCAGTCATGGTGTTAGGGAGTGCGATCGCAGCGGCTATTCAAGTACTAGCACCACGAGAAATTATCCTTGGTCTGGGTGCTGGCCCTATTACCTCGATTGTGGCAATGTTGGTATTAGCAGCAGCTGTGTCTATTTGTTCCACAGTTGATTCTTTCTTTGCCCTATCTTTTGCCTCTACCTTTACCAGTGGTTCCCTGCTAGCTTTTCTAGTCTTTGGCCCGATGATTGACATCAAAGGTGTAGGGTTAATGTTATCAATCTTCAAGGCTAAGGCTCTATTTTATCTATTTGCCCTGGCAGCACTATTAACATTTCTGTTCACCTTGTTTTTGAATTTGCACGTCATGTAAATAACTTAAGAGTCCAATGCCAAAATTATCATCACCCTTGAGTCTTGACATTTGACTCTTGACTATTGACCAATTCTCATGAATTCCAAAAAAAATCCTCAAATTAAACTCCAAAATTTGTTAATGCCTTGGCTGGATGTTTTAGCAATTACAGCTTGGGGAATTTTAATTCTCAAATACTGGGCTACAGGCAAACTGAACTTATTAATTCACCCTGATTACTTCTGGTTAGCAATTGCCGGTGGTATCGCATTGCAAATTGTCGGTTTTTTAAAAGCTGGGCAACTTTTGCGGCGACGACGGCGAGATAATGTTGCTAATCCCATGCATTTGAATATATTTCCCACAGGATGGGGAAGTGGTTTGCTATTGACAGCAGCCATTTTGGGTTTCATCATTACACCGCAAGTCTTTGCTAGTGACAAAGCACTGCAACGGGGCGTAACCCTTGATTCTTTGGGAACTACACGTGTGAAACCCCAAGCATTTCGGGCCACTGTTCGCCCAGAAGAGCGATCGCTTATAGATTGGGTACGCACCCTCAACGTTTACCCTGAGCCTGATGCATATAATGGACAAAAAGTCAAAGTTCAAGGCTTTGTAATTCGCCCACCAGATCTGGGGAAAGAATATTTTTTCTTAGCAAGATTTGTCCTTACCTGCTGCGCTGCTGATGCCTATCCAACCGGATTACCAGTGAAACTTAGTGACGCTAGCAATCAGTACCCAGCCGATACCTGGTTAGAAGTAGAAGGGCAAATGATCACAGAAACCCTCTCAGGTAAACGTCAGCTGACTATCGCCGCTAGCTCTTTGAAAAAGATTCCCCAACCTAAAAATCCTTATGATTATTAGGCAAGAGTCAAACCTCTCAGGGGTAATTAAAAATTCAAAATTCAAAATTCAAAATAGATCACCCCAATGACCTTTGACATTTGACCCTTGACCTGAAACATGAATACATCCAAAGCATTCATTCAACCACTTGATCGGGTAGCGATCGCATTGATACTGCTGCTGAGTTTGCTAATTGGGTTAATCATCTGGCAAGGTGATGCCGTAAAGCCAAGAGTCAGAAATTTTACTTGGCAGAATCAGCAAATTGGGTCAGAAGATGTATCCTTTACCCTCACATTTAGCCGCCCAATGGATGCTAAAACTGTAGAGGATAACTTAAAAATTGAGCCGCCTCTAGCTGGGAAAGTAAGCTGGGCTGGGCGACGGATGGTTTATACACTTTTAACACCAGCGCCCTATGGCACAAATTATAAAGTCCAATTGCAAGGAGCAAAAGATAAATTTGCGCCACTAGAAAGTACAACCAGATTAGTCCAACCATTTACAGGCAGCTTTCGTACCCGCGATCGCGCCATTCTTTATATAGGAGTTAATCCTGAAGAAAAAGGCCGGTTAGTTCTCTACAACTTAACCCAAGAGCAAAAAAAGATACTGACACCCCAAGATTTAGTTGTCATGGACTTTGAGCCATTTCCCAATGGGGAGAAAATTGTCTTTTCGGCTCGCACTACCAATGACCAAGATTTACTTTCGGCTCAACTTTACACAGTTACAACGGGAATTGCTAGCCAAACCGATCAAGAAGCACAATCCCCAGGCCGAGTTGACTTAGTTTTAGATAATAAAACTTATCAAAACCTCAAATTTGACTTGTCTCCAGATGGAGAAACCATTGTCATCCAGCGTGGAAACAAATCTAATCCCGGCGAATTTGGGCTGTGGGTAATGCCAACAAGCAGCGAATCTGGTGAAAAACCCATTGCTAAACCCCTAAAAAGCCAGCCTGGGGGAGACTTTATGATTACCCCTGATAGTAAAGCTGTCGCCGTTGCTCAAGGAGCAGGAGCCGCAATTTTACCTCTAGAGGGGGATGCCAGCAAACCTTTAGATTTTTTACCCCAGTTTGGGTTAGTTCAGGCTTTCTCGAAAGATGGCTCGCAAGCAGCAATGGTCAAATTCAATACAGATTACACCAGAGATTTATTTTTAGTAACGAACCAAGGTACTCAAAAACCCTTGTTGAAAACCACAGGTTCAATCCTCAATTGCCAATTTGATCCCTCTTCCCCAACCCTCTATTGCTTACTAACACAGTTAGTGTCAAAAGAAGAATACATAGAACAACCTTATGTAGTAGCAATAGATCTAAAAACTGCACAACAAAAACCCTTATTAGTGTTGCCCATCGCCCAGCGAAATGTGCACATGAATTTATCACCTGATGGTTTAGGGTTATTATTTGACCAAGTAGTAGCACAGGAAGTTAATGCACCATTATCAGGCAATACTTTAAAAACAGATGATGGCGAAGCGATCGCAACTAGTGACTTGTGGTTAATGCCGTTATTGCCAATCGCTGACACTACTACTGCTGATATCAAGCCAGAAAAGCTTCCCCTCAACGGATTTGATCCACATTGGTTACCTTGAACGGGCTATAGGTGAAGTTTTGTGTAAACTGAGAGAAAATCTACACATTGATATGTGTGGTTATGTAACCAAGTAATAAAGTATGGGTTTACCACATCTTAGTTCCTATCGAGGTTGTGTTACATTAGCAGTACTTGCACTTGCAAAGTATTGAACAATTGAGAGGAAATCATTATCGTAGTCCAAAAACAACTAATTAACTCCCAAATCAAGGCACCTCAAGTCTTCTTGATTGACCATGAAAATAACAATCGTGGTTTAACAGATACCTACGAAGCTCTACAATTAGCGCAGAGCGTAGAGCTTGACCTAGTTCTAGTTTCAGAAGGCAAAGACGCTCCAGTTGCAAAAATTCTTAACTATGGCAAGCTTCAGTATCAAAAGAAAAAGCGTCAGGGACAGAGTGCTAGACCGACAGTAAAGGAAGTCCGGCTACGGCCAAACGTTGGTGTAGCTGACTACAACTTACGCATTCAACAAGCACTTTTGTGGTTGAGTAAAGGCGATTCAGTGAAGTTTGCCATTCGTTTACGAGGCCGAGAAAATCAATATCGTGACAAGGCGGGAGAACTACTAGAACGCATTGTTAGCGATTTGAGCGAAGTAGGTAAAGTTCAATCACTCGATAAACGTTCGCTGATTGCTCAAGTTATTCCTGCGTAAACTACCCGCGCTGTAGTATTTGTCTAATTATTTGATTAACTGATAAATAATTTATCGCTTGCCGTTCTTGCCAGTCAGGGACGGTTTTAAGTTGTTTCTCCACATCTACTAGAAAGCAAATAGGTTGACTGCCGTGGCTGGGGAATCTTGAAGCTTGGCAATCAAAGTTGCTTGGTAACAATGTACTAAAAATATTTCTAGAGTGCTACTATAGACACTCACAAGCTGAATCTGACCATGAAATTAGTTTGCGCCCAAAGCGACCTTAGTACAAATCTTTCACTTGTCAGCCGTGCTGTACCGTCACGTCCGACACATCCCATACTTGCTAATGTACTGCTACAAGCAGATGCACAAACTAACCAAGTAAGCTTAACCGCCTTCGATCTCAGCTTGGGTATCCGCACTAGCTTTAATGCTGAGGTATGGGAAGGGGGAGCGATCGCACTTCCTGCCAAAATCTTGGTAGACATCACCTCTCGTCTTCCAGAAGGAGAAATTACTCTAGACGATGAGTCAGCAACCGCAACCGCTGGCGGAGAAGGTTTAATTATGACACTCACACCCAAGAGTGGACATTACCAAGTACGGGCAATGGGGGCGGAAGAGTTTCCCGAATTACCGATAATTGAAGATGCTGAACCACTGCAATTAACTGCTGCGGCATTAATTGAGGGATTAAAAGGTTCATTGTTTGCTACCAGTGGAGATGAAACTAAGCAAGTACTCACCGGAGTTCATCTGACAGTTAAACAAGATACCTTAGAATTCGCTGCCACTGATGGACACCGTTTAGCTGTAGTAGAAACTACTAATGAACGTCCAATTGAAGGTAGTAGTCAGCTAGAAGTCACAGTACCAGCTAGAGCCTTACGCGAACTCCAGCGGATGTTACCTCATAGTTCCTCTGAGGATGAGCCTGTGGCTTTATATTTGGATCAGGGTCAGGTGGTGTTTGCTTGGAAAAATCAACGCCTCACTAGCCGCACTTTAGAAGGCCAATATCCAGCTTATCGTCAACTAATACCGCGGCAATTTGAGCGACAAGTCACTATTGATCGGCGACAATTCTTGAGTACATTAGAGCGAATTGCTGTATTAGCCGATCAAAAGAATAATATTGTCAAAGTTAGCATTGATAGCTCTCAGCAAGAAATTACTTTATCTTGTGAAGCTCAAGATGTAGGTAGCGGTAGAGAATCAATGCCAGCACAGATATCCGGCGAAAATATAGATATTGCCTTTAATATCAAATATCTCATGGAAGGCTTGAAAGAATTACCTGCTTCCGAAGTGCAAATGCATCTCAATCAAAGCTTAACCCCAGTAATTTTTACACCACTGGGTGGTTTGAAAATGACCTATTTAGCCATGCCTGTGCAGTTGAGAAATTAACAGGTATTTTCAAAAAATTCAAATCTAGTAGGGTGTGTTGTCACGCAGTGCAACGCACCAAATCATTATTAATTAGGACTTACGCAAGTGTCATATTTTTTTCGTTTAGTTTTGTCCAGGGGAGCCAGTCACGTGCGGAGGTTCCCTCCGTTGAGTGAACTGGCGTTCAAATTTCAAGAGTCCAAAAAAACTAAATTTTTGACCCTTGACTCTTGACTCTTATGCCAGAAGATCACTGTGCCAGTTGCGTAATTCCTGTTAATAATAAAAGGTGTGTTAGTCTACGGCATAAAACACCCTACAAAAATACATTTAACTAATTATCAGTAATTAGTATTTTAGACTGATGTCTATTTTGATAAATAGGAATCTCTATCCAAAATTCTGTACCTAACCCTGGCTGAGATTCACAATTAAATATTCCACCATGTTTATCTACAATAATTTTGTAACTAATTGATAAGCCTAAACCAGTACCCTTACCAACTGGCTTAGTAGTAAAAAATGGATCACAGATTCGCGATCGCAAAGCTTCTGGGATTCCAGGGCCATTGTCCACAATGCGAATTACCACACTCTTAATATTGCCCTTCATTTCTCCCATAGAAGTGTGGAGTGTAATTAGACCCTTATCAGGTTTAGATATAGACTTAGGCTCACTTTGATCCTCTAGAGCATCGATCGCATTGCTCAAGACATTCATAAATACTTGATTCAATTGTCCGGCGTAACACTCTACTAAAGGCAGATCGCCGTAATCCTTTACTATCTCAATACTGGGGCTATCTGGTTTTGCTTTCAGGCGATGTTGCAAAATTAGCAGGGTATTATCAATACCCTCATGAATATTAACCGCTTTCATTTCCGCCTCATCGAGACGAGAGAAATTCCTTAAACCTAAGACAATTTGCCGGATGCGATCAATCCCTACTTTCATAGAAGAGAGAGTTTTAGGCAAATCTGCTGTGATAAATTCTAAATCAATCTGTTCTGCCATCTCCTGCATATCAGGGCTAAGATTTGAGACTTGCTGTTGATAGAGTTGCAACATACTGAGTAAATCTTCAGCATATTGGCTGACGTGGAGCAGGTTACCAGAAATAAAGTTGACAGGATTATTAATTTCATGGGCAATACCTGCAACTAGTTGTCCTAGTGAGGACATCTTCTCAGTTTGAATGAGTTGGGTTTGGGTTTCTTGTAACTCGTGAAGGGCTTGAGTTAGCTGTTCTGTTTGCTGCTGAGTTTGCAAGAGTAAATCAACTTGTTGCAGTGCTACCCCAAGCTGATTAGCAATTTGAGCTAAAAATTGAATTTCTGAGATTTCCCAACGGCGCGGTGCAGAGTTTTGATAAGCCGCTAGCAAACCCCAAAGTTTTTGCCCAATAAAGATAGGTGCGATCGCATAGGCTTTAACTTGATATCGCTCTAAACACTCAATATGACATTCACTATGCCCTACCTGATAGATGTCATTGACTGCAAAGGTTTCATTGTGGCGATATCGTCCACCTTCGGTTTCTTGCAAATAAGTATCTTGCCAAAATGAGTTGATTGTTCCACCTACCAGCTTTTCCCAACCTGCAACAACAAACTCAGCAATAAACTCACCACTCCAATCTGGGAGAAATTGGTAAACAGCTACCCGATCTGTTTGCAGCGATTGACAAATCTCTTGAGTCGCCGTTTGGAAAATGGCATTTAAGTCAAGAGATTCGCGGATTTTTGTGACAACTTCAAACAATACCCGTTGTTGCTCTGCGGCTTGTCGCAAAACTATTGCTTGTTGCTGGGTTTGTGTAAGTAACTCAGCTTGTTGGAGTGCTACCCCTAGTTGAGCTGCAATCTGACTGAGAAAGTTCACTTCCGAGTCCAGCCATTGACGAGGGCCAGAATGTTGATAAGTCGCTAGTAAACCCCAAAGTTTTTGTCCTAAAAAGATAGGTGCAAGTACAAAAGCTTGAATTTGATACTCTTCTAAATTGTCAACATGACACTGAGTAAAACCCCGTTGGTAAATGTTATCTACCGCAAATGTTTCGTTGAAGCGGTAGCGTCCTCCCTGGGTATCTTGTAAGTAAGTATCATTCCAAATTGTATTTACTCCCAGTTTGGAAGTATTTGACCAGTGTGGACTATAAACTTCAAAATCACCAACAAATTCACCACCCCAATCAGCATCAAAGCGATAAATAGAAACACGATCTGCTTTAATTAATTGGCAAACTTCTTTAGTAGTAATTTGAAAAATAGTTTTAGTATCAAGAGACTCGCGAATTTTGGCAATCACACCAAATACGGTCTGTTGTTGTTCCGATGCTTTTTTCAGTTCAACTGTGCGCTTTCTAACTTGTTTTTCTAAGCTACTATTGAAAGCTTCTACCTGCTGGTATAGTTCATACTGCTGAATTGCTGAAGCAAAATGTTTACCAATCTCTCTGGCCATTTCTATTTCTTCAACAGTCCATTTTTTTACTTGTGCTGTTTTAGTTTCGCGCCAGACATCAAAAGATAAACGAGGATAAATTTGTCTTTGATCGGGATCGAATCTTCCCGCCCATAAGGTTTCTGTATCTATTTCATCGCGAAAAATACTCAAATAACCTACTAATTCTTGACGATACTCTAGTGGAATCATCAAAATACTGCGAACTTTTGTAGGCTGAAAAGCAGCTTGTACAGTTAGTAGATGAGGCGTTTGGTATATGTCTGAAATTGCCCAGACATCATATTTTCCAGATGCATAATGTTCTTGCCAGACATTATATTGCTCTATGAGTGGATACACATTTGGTTCTGGCATCACAGGTTGGTTTCCGCAAATATAAAGCCTGATACAGTCACTTCCTGGGATTAAACATTCTCTTAAGGGCTTAAAGCTACTATTCTGGAAATTAAAAGCATGATGTCTAATACAAAGCCTCCCACCAGAGCCACCAAAGGCAGCAACAGTAGCTTCTAAAGCGGGTTGCAGTACAATTGTGGGCAATGAATGCAGTAAAGTTGCAATGCGGTTAATAGTAGCTTCTCGTTCGGCTTTGTTATGGGCTTGGGTGAGGAGATTACTTTGAGCGATCGCTACTGATAATTGATCTACTACCATCTGTACAGCTTCTAGTTCCTGGTCGCCAACCACAAAGCTTTCGGAGTGATGTGACACTAGCAAACCCCAAAGTTGATCTTGATGCAAAATTGGTGCTACTAGAGAAGACTGAACTCCCATCGCTGTTAAATATTTAATATGGCAAGGGTCTACATTGCGATAATATATTTCCTCTGCAATGTTTTCTCCTGTTTCCAAACTGTTAAGGAAACTGTGGCCAATTTGCTGTTTATCTACATCAACAATTGAACGCACTCGTGACTTCACAAACAGTTCTCTAGCATAAAGGGGTATATCATCCGCCGGAAAATTTAGCCCTAACAGTGATGGTAGCCTGTGGTTATAAATTGATTCAGCAATGACCTGACCACTACCATCGCTATGAAACTTGTAAATCATTACCCTATCAGTATCCAGCAGCGATCGCACCTCCGTCGTTGTCGTTGTGAGAATATCTTCCAAATCCAACGTGCGACGAATACGGTCTGTAATACGGCTTAATAAACCTTCTTGCTCCAGGTTTACCCATGATTCTGGTTTGGCGATCGGGGTCATTGCTTGTACTTAAATAATTTTTCCGTCAGAAAAAAACTAAAAATTAAAAATTTCTATATCTAAAAATATTATTAAATTTATTGTTTCACGTGTCTTCAGTAAAACTACTGGCTAATAATTGTTGATAAATTAGATTTAAATTTAAAAAATCATTATGTTTTTTATAGGAAAAATATTATTTGTTTCTTTATAATTACTAAATTTATTGCTATTATCTTTGATTGAATAAAGTGTTGTTCTAAGGAAAAATATTAAAAACTATAGGCAATAAATATCCTTCGCAATCCTTGTATATTAAGGCTTTACTTAAAAGTATACGTATTTTTTTAGTGTAACTAAATACATTTATATTACTTAGTGAAGGCGGAAGCGAGTATAATGCGCTTAAAAGTATTTAAGAGGTTTAATTCTGCTGATAAAGCCAGCAGAATTAAACTTTTACATATTAAGCAAAACGGATTTTTAGATAGTCTTCATCCATTTTGGCTCCTGAGGGTTGGAGTGCTGCCAGTGCTTGCGGCAATACTAAATTACGCCGATGGTTGCCAATGGTAATATTTAATTCATCACCAGTTTTACTTAGTTGAACTTGATTTTTGGGAATACCCGGTAAATACAGTTCTAAACTGTATTGGTTGTTATCCTGCACAACTCTAATAGTTGTTTCTTTGTGATAAACCTGGGTGGGGTCTTCATCCTTATAAAGAGTATCTTTCAATCTTTCTAAGGCTGCTAGCCCACACATTTCTTCTGAAAAGAGTGGAACTTCCTTCACAGGTAGAGGATGAAAGTCGTCATGAATTTCCTGACGATATTGCTGCTGATTTTCTTTCCAACGTTGGAAGAACGGGTCTTGGACTTCGGGGGGAATGATGCGATTAGCTACTACTAAATCGGTGGCAACATTATATAAACTCAAATAAGCATGAGCGCGCAGAGATTCTTTAATCACCATCTTTTCTGGGTTGGTGACTAGGCGCACTGAGGTTTGAGTGTTATCCGTTAATACTTTTTCCAGAGCCTCAATTTGTTCATAAAACTCATAAGGCGCATCCATCACTTCTTTATCTGGCAGAGAAAAACCAGCAATTGGTCGAAACAGCGGTTCAACTAAAGGTCGAAGTGCAACAGAGATGTTTTGGAATGGTTTGTAAAAACGGCGCATATACCAACCACCGACTTCTGGTAAACTCAGCAGGCGCAATGCTGTACCAGTAGGTGCAGAATCGATAATCAAAACTTCAAAATCGCCTTCATCATAATGGCGTTTCATTCTTACCAAGCCAAAAATCTCATCCATGCCTGGTAAAATGGCTAATTCTTCTGCTTGTACCCCTTCTAAACCCCTAGCTTGTAAAACTTGGGTAATGTAACGCTTCACAGAACCCCAGTTTCCTTCTAGTTCTTGTAATGCATCTAGTTCCGCACCCCACAAATTTGGGCGAATTGCTTTTGGTGCGTGTCCCAATTCCAGATCAAAGCTATCCGCTAGGGAGTGGGCGGGATCTGTACTCAACACAAGTGTGCGATAGCCCAATTCTGCACAGCGGAGTCCAGTGGCTGCTGCTACAGAGGTTTTGCCAACGCCACCCTTGCCTGTCATTAAAATTACCCGCATGAATGATTTTTTCCTGCCTGAGAATTGTTTACATTTATTTACCTATCTCTATTATCGACTGTTTGCAGGGAATAAATGCTGTTGCGCCACATCCAGGGGCCTAAAGTTGTGAAATACTGGTTTACCAGACCCAGCTTGGTTGACATACTGGCTGCGATCGCTCATCTGTAGATTTGCACAATGCACACAAAATTGTAATTAGCAGCTTAATTAGCGACTGTTTGAAGAAAAGAAATGTTGCTTAAGTACATCCAAAGGGGAACAGTTCCAATAATCAATATGGGAAACAATCAAACCTTCAGCGTTAAGACGTAATTCACTCCAGCCGGAAATAGATATTCTGGGTTTCCACGGTAGGGGACTATTCCAACTAAGTGTCCACTCAGTTTTAATGGTGTCGCCCAAAGATTGAATATTATGCAAATCCATTTTTGCATTTAAAAACGCAGTCTTAATGAAATTAATCATCAGCTTATAGCGTTCAACACCACGAAATTTAAAAACAGCATCTTGAAAATAAACATCTGAAGCATAAATGCTGTAAGTTTGATTAACTGGAAATCTTTGATAGTCCTCTTTAAGAATTTGAATTATGTCCATAGATTTAAAAGGCTGAAGTATGAAGTATGGAGTCTGAAAATGAAAAAAATAAACTAAATTCAAAAGTCAGGATTATCACCAATTATTCATTTTGAATTTTGAATTTTGAATTTTTTCTATGCTTCTATTTGATTCCACCAGCGTTCTAATTGATATTGCCATACAGCTAGTACTTGTTCCCGCGCTTCTGGGGTTTGCTCGATTTCTCCTAACAATCCTTCTGTATAGAAACGTTCCAGATTTTGCATTGTCGAGTGCAGGGATTGTCCTTGCTGTTTTGCAGCCAAGATAATTTGTCGGATGCGGCTTTCAATCAGTCGATTAAAAACATCATTTAATCCAGTTTCATAGAGAGATGTGAGTTTAGCGATCGCACTAGACAAATCCTCTTTTACCAAAGTGTTGCTATTATGCTGAAACACTCCCCACACTACACCTTCATACAAAGCGTAGCGAACTTCCTGAGTGTCATCAAAATTGGCTTCTAGAAATTGTTCTAAGAATTGTTCGGCTGCTTCCATTGGTACAATCGGCAATAAAACCCGCAGCCAGGTATGATCTTCGGCAAGTAGCACCAAAAGGCGAAAATTCGCAGTTTCTACTTGCCAAGATCCAGGTGCGATCGCATTAACTGCTTCTGTATCAAATAATTCTGCTAGCGTCCCCGCTATTTCTTCAGGTTTCATAGGTAATTTTTTTGTATATACCTAGGGTAACGCTTTCAGGTATCACTAGTAGCGGGCATCTTGCCCACTCTACAAGAGTTATATGATAATTTTTTTAGCTCATGTATGTGTAATCTCTTGTAAAAATATTTACAATTCAAAAAATATTATTCTTATTGAGCTGGGATTACTCTTATCGTTCCCACATAATCAAAATTCTTCTTCACAATTTCGGTAATTTTATTTCTGAGGCTGGGATTGATTACATTATTATTTACCAATCTAATATATATATTTAAGTCGCAATTAAACTGCGTTACTTTTAAATCTTGAATTTGCTGAAATTCTAAATCTTGGGTATTCACTACTTTGTAATCTTGCAAAATTTGACGTGCATCCCAGGCTAGGGCGCTGTTATCGGCTGTACCTGTCTCCTTACGGATTTTACATTTTGGATTTGCTGTACTAGTGGCTACAGGTGAAGGCACATTGCCCGGAGTAGGAGGACGATTTGGTGATTTGATAGCTATATAGCCCAGAACGGCAACTGATAAAATCACTATTATCCCAACAGCTTTTTTAAAGCTTAACCACTGTTTAACTTGCTTTTGGCGTTCTAAATCTTGTTTGACTTCTTCTATAATCCGCAAAATTTCTGCTGTATTTTGTGGGCGTTTCTGGTAATCCCATTCCATGAGTTTATCAATTAAATCTGCAAAAGTTTTTGATACCTGTTTAGCACTATTTCTCCAATGTAATACCCCTAAATCATCTCTAGAGAAGTTATGAGGATGTGTGCCAGTTAGTAGATGCACAAATGTACTACCTAAAGCGTAAAAATCTGACTGTGGTACAGCGTTGCCATCTACTTGCTCTGGTGCTTGGTAACCGCTAGTACCGATTATGGTTAAATCTTTTCCCTCTGCTGCTTGGGCGATTGCTGTTACACTATCTAAATCAATTAAAATTAGTTCTTCAGGTTGATTTCTCAGCATAATATTTGAGGGCTTGATATCTTGGTGATAAAACTGTTGTTGATGGAGTTTACTTAAAATCGTGACAAGTTGTTCTAACCATTGAATTGCTTTCTGGGGAGACAAAGGTAAATTAGTTTTATTAGCCAACCACTCTTGTAAATTTTTACCATCAATTTTTTCCATCACCAAGGCATATGCTGGTGTTAAATTTTTCGGAAAATCAATATGAAAATATCCACCTTTCTGGACTTTTGGCAGTCCTGCAAATCTGTGGTTGATTAAGAAATCAGCCCCTCTGTTAAAGCGAGTGAGTGCTTCAGGATTATGGGTATACAAAAATTTTAGAACTTTCGATTTATTGCTATTGGTAATATCTACAGCATTATATAGCTGACAAGCTTTATTTTTACTTTCCTTTAATACATCAATTACCCGATATTTTTCATTCAGCAATAAAGCAGCACCACAAGCTTGACAACGATTCTCATCTTTATTTCTTTTAGGACTTGGGCAGTTTGGGTTGATACATAGGCAATATTCTTTGTCGTTAAAGTTCTGCGGTTCTGGGTCGCCAAATGAGTTTAAGCTTGCCATTATGCTGGGAATAAAGTGGTAGATATATTTAAAAAAATACTGTGTAGCTAGCTATTTTATCTCTGGTACAATCACGTAAAATTTTGCTAAATATAGCTTAATATATTCACAATTAAATATAATTTAAAGTTTATTGAATAGACTAATTTGCTTTAAAAATGCACCACAAATTTTATTGATATTCAATTTTAGCAGAATCTAATTATTAAATAATAAGATTGCTTTATATCTCTGCGACAAAGTAATAAAATTGTAAAGTTTCATCAATACTTAAAATTTTGGTTAGTAAATGTAACCTCTAATACAGATATTTAATGAATTTACACACCAACGCTTGGCTATTCTGCATCGTAAATTATATATTATCACTCTAATTCTGGAAAATATTGTCGAAATTTTTACATTAAAAGTAATTTTCAAAGCGGTATAAATAATTAACAGCTTAAACAGTAAAGTTTATCTATCAAACTCTTGCTATTTTCTATGCCTAACACTGAAAACCAGAAAGCAAGGCGAAAAAAAAGTCTGCTTTTTAAATATGCTTGTTTACCTTTACTAGCCTTGAGCCTGGTGTTCTGGATATCTAGTGCTACTGCAGCTACTCCCTTTGCAGAGACTCCAGCAGTTGCCGAAAATACTCAGTGGGTACTATTAACAGGTTGCTTAGTGTTCTTCATGAACGCTGGCTTTGCTATGGTAGAGTCTGGCTTTTGCCGCAGCGCTAATGCAATCACTGTGTTAGCTAAAAACCTGATTGTGTTTGCCATTGCAACCGTAGCCTATTGGGTTTTAGGTTTTGGGTTCATGTTTGGTGACGGGAATGATTTCATTGGTCTGAGTGGTTTTTTATTACCGCCAGACTTGAGTCCCCTCACAGGAAAAGATTACCAAGGAGTTTTCAGTTCTTTAAAATGGGCAGCTATTCCACTCGCTGCTAAATTTTTCTTTCAATTAACCTTTGCTGGTACCACTGCAACAATTGTTTCTGGCGCTGTTGCTGAAAGGATAAAGTTTTCGGCATTTATAACTTTTAGTTTTTTATTGGTTTTGAGTTATTCCATCACCGGTCACTGGATATGGGGGGGAGGTTTTCTCTACAAGCTGGGTTTTAGGGATTTTGCTGGTTCCACTGTAGTTCACTCAGTTGGTGGTTGGGGCGCTTTGATGGGCATTTTACTATTACAGCCACGTTTGGGAAAATATAGAAGATTTAGCCCAGATGACAAACGCACTTGGAGAGACACAACTTTTTACGGCAAAAAAATCATTTCCATGCCAGCACATAACCTCAGCAGTGCTACTCTTGGTTGTTTTATTCTGTGGTTGGGTTGGTTTGGTTTTAACACAGGCTCGACACTGACAGCCAATTCTCAAGCGATCGCTCATGTTCTGTTGGTAACTCTCATCGGCGGCGCAATGGGTGCCATCGGTGCCACTTTTTGGGCTTGGCAGTTTTATGAGAAACCTAGTCTCTCATTCATGGTGAATGGCATCTTAGCTGGTTGCGTCAGTATCACAGCTTCTTGTGCGTTTGTGAATATTCCCAGTGCCGCTTTTATTGGTTTTTGTGGTGGTGTACTGGTTGTATATGCGGCTATTTTCTTAAATAAATCTCAGATTGACGATCCCGTTGGTGCTGTTCCTGTTCACCTTGTTTGTGGAACCTGGGGAACCTTAGCAGTTGGGCTGTTTAGCCAAGATCCGAGCAGTTACAGTTGGTCTAAACAGTTTTTTGGTCTTGAGAAAGGTGGTTTATTCTTTGGAGGTGGGACAAATCTCTTATTTACTCAATTATTTGGGATTTTACTAGTGGGTACCTTCACCGTTGTATTCAGTGCGATCGCCTGGATTGCGATCGGTTATTTGATATATAAGGTTTCCGATACCTCTGGCTCTGATTTTAATGTTTCCAAATCTATAAGAGTTTTGCCTCAAGAAGAAGTTGTAGGTCTCGATAGTTTGTTTGCTGAAGGTAATAATATCAAACGCTTAAAACGAGAATACATCCAGGCTCAGAGGCAAAGACGCTCCTGGGAGCAAAAATATAATATTCGTGACTAAAAGTGAATAGATACAGCGTATTTCAGGTAAATGGGGTACGCTGTATTTACCAAAGGATGCACATACAAAATCAGGTTCCTAATGAATAGGCAACCTGATACAACAAAAAATCAAATTTTATTAAAATTCTTTGCGTTCAACAGAGGCTACGAAACAGAGAAGGCGACAAAAATCAAGCCACCAACCAATAAAACAGCAGCGATACCTACAAAAAGGTAGGTTCGCTTTTGCCCTGCATTGGGAGGTTCTGCTGCATAAACCTTTGGTTCACGAGCAAAATTATTGAGAAGGCCGCCTTCTTCAGTTGTATAGGGCATGAACTAAATTCCTTGTTCTTAGCGTTTGTTTAATTGTTACATAAACTTTATATAACGCTTTTATCAAAATAAATAAATCGTTACATTGGTTGAGATTCAAAATTCAATAGTCAAAAATTATTTATCCCCAACTTACTTATCCATCATCAACGATGTGCAAGAAGACAGATGAAAAGGGAACTAAGGATAGATACTACAGACGAGAATTTTTTCTTAGGAATGAGAACGAAAAATGTTTTCAGCTAGCTTAGGACGGTCTACTACTTTTTTTAAGATACAAGGTAAGGTTGACGTAAGGAAATCCAACACCGAAGTATCAGTTAATTTTTCAAGTCCATGCTGGGTTGAGTTGCTCCCAACCTAACATTTGCTAGATATGCTGTTTGTAAGAAATGCAGGTATCAGATTTTAGAGCAAAATATTAATAGGAAATGAGTGGAGGATTTTTCGCTTTCCTCCATTGCCCATTTCCTAGTTTCTAGAATTCATTAAATGTGAATTCCACATTCAGTTTTGCCAGTTCCACGCCAGCGTCCAGCGCGTTCGTCTTCACCATCGCCTACTTTGGTGGTGATTGGTTCATCACCAATGCTGGGATAGCCTTGGTCGTGTAATGGGTTGTAAATTACGCCATGTTCAGCTACATAAACCCAGCTTTCTTTGCGTGTCCAGGTCGCTAAAGGATTAACTTTCAAGCGTCCTTGACCATCTAATTCAAAGATAGGCATATTAGCACGGGTAACAGCCTGGTCACGACGACGACCAGTAATCCACGCAACTGTGTTGAGGTCGTCCAAACCTCTTTGCAAAGGTTCAATTTTGGTAACGTGGTGGAATTGGGTAATATCTTTGTCCCAGAGTGCATCGCCGTATTTAGCGTTAAAAGCTTCACGGCTATCTACGTCTGGAGTCTTATAAGTTTTCAGATCGAGGTTATAAGTTTCTTTAGTTTTTGCGACTAGTTCTAAGGTTTGGGGGAAGTGGAATAGGGTATCGAGAAATATAACGGGGGCTGGGTGCTTCAGTTCACTATAAAGAATATGGGTAATTATCATGTCATCCACGTTAAAGGCGCTAGTTTGCACCAGTCCCGTGGGGATATTTTCTACAGACCATGCCAGTACGTCTTTCGGGGTGGCAGTTTCAAATTGTTGATTTAACTGTTCTAAATCAAACTCTTTGGTTTGGTTTCTCGATACCGTGGAAACTGTCATGATAATTTTTAGGTAAATGGGTCTTTATACTTCAACAAAATTTATTTTACCCCAAATAGGTAATGCAAAGGCACATAAACCGCTAGGGTATAAGTTATTTGTAAAACTTATAGCTTGTAGCATTTATACCTATATTGGCAAATATATTAGGGATTGGGGATGAGGGGGATGAAGGGGATGAAGGGGATGAGGGGGATGAGGGGGATGAGGGGACAAGGGGAGAAATTTCCATTACCAATTACCAATTACCCATTACCCATTTGTAAGTAAATACCACAGCTTTTACTAAGATAGTTTGCGTTAGATGAACTTTTACCGCATTTATATAGATATTAAATGCTGAGACTGATATTGTTAATGAATCCTTAACTTTAATGTGGATTCTAAGAAAATGAATAACTCAAGAACTCCTGGATCTTTTGGTGAATCTATAGTTATGGGCGCTCTCATCATGTTAACCAGTGTGAGCATCATCACCATCATGAGTGCATTTTAAGATAATAAAATAAATTTTAGCAACGAAACTTTACAAAGCTCCTCTGAAAAATGAGAGGAGCTTTTACATTTTGTAGTCTGTGGGGTTAGCGATCGCATACATTTGCGTTAAGTAATTTTGTTAATTTGCTCAGTATCTACACTGAGGTGATTATTGGTGCAAGATATCAAGGAACAGGGAAGATAATTGTTACCAGTCACTATATGTTGGACTTGCTGATTCAAAACGGGTTAATTTTCGATGGTTTAGGATCTGCACCTATTCGTGGGGATGTTGGGATTCAAAATGGCCGGATTGTAGGTATTGCTCCCAACTTATCTACCCCAGCGAGTGAAGTGGTTGATGCTGCTGGGTTGTGGGTTACGCCAGGATTTATCGATATTCACACCCACTATGATTTAGAATTAGAAATTGCACCAGGATTGAGTGAATCGGTGCGTCATGGTGTTACCAGCGTTGTAATTGGCAATTGCAGTTTATCTGTTGCCATTGGTGAAGCTCAAATGCTGGCAGATATTTTTCAGCGAGTCGAAACGCTATCTCATCGGTTAATTGGCAAATGGCTGAACAAGTCAATATCTTGGCAAACACCAGGAGAATATTTACAGCATTTACAACAGTTACCGCTAGGGCCAAATGTTGCGCCTTTGTTTGGACATAGTGCTTTACGCGCTCATGTGATGGGATTAGAACGCAGCTTAACCGTTCAGCCGAGCAAATTTGAGCTAAAACTGATGCAGAGAATCGCAGCAGATGCTTTAGAAGCTGGATTTGTGGGTATTTCTATTGATATGTTTCCTTGGCATCGCATGAGTGGCGAATGGCAAGGTTATACAATTCCGTCCCAACACGCGAAATTTAAAGAATATGCGATGCTGGCTAATTTGTGTCGGAAAAGCGATCGCGTTTTTCAAGTCACTCCCAATTTACAAAAGCTGGCTTCCTTTGTAGAGATTCTGCGTATGGGTTCGGGGTTTGGCAAGCGGCTGCGGCTAACTGTCCTCTCAGCTTTGGATGCTGTACATAATCGCAAACTCTGGCGAATATTTTCCCCTCTTCTATTTATCTGGAATCGGCTGCTTAATGGTAATGTACGCTTTCAAACGCTAACAGAACCATTCACAATTTATTCTGATGGCCCTGTTACTCCTTTATTTGAAGAATTTGCGACAGGCGCACAATTAAATGGTTGTGAGTCACGCCAAGAACGAGAGAAATTATGGCAATCTGAAAGTTTTTGTCGTCAATTTCGTCAAGAATGGCTCAGTAAATGGCGGACATCATTCCATCGTCGGTTAGATTTAATGGAAGTTGTTGACTGTCCTGAAGCAAGTTGGCAAGGGTTGAGTTTTGCAGAAATTGCCAGTAAAAAGCAACAGGAACCTGTGGATTTTTTTATGCAGGCGTTGCAGGAATATGATACAGATTTGCGCTGGGTAGCAACAGGAGCTAATGATCGCTTAAAACCCCGTTTGGCGATGATGCAGCACCCGCATATTTTCCCTGGATTTACTGATGCTGGCGCTCATGTGCGTAACCTTGGTTACTATGATGGCGCTTTGTCTTTGTTGAAACAAGCGGTGACAACAAATTTTCTGACACCGGAAGCGGCGATTTTTCGTATTACAGGAGAACCCGCTACTTGGTTTCGTCTGGATACAGGGGTGCTGAGAGTTGGCGCGAAAGCGGATATCGTTTTACTCAACCCCAATGCACTCAATCAGCCAATCAGTCCCCAAGTGGAAATATTAGATCCTGTGTTGGATGGTGAACCTCGGATGGTGAAGCGTGGTTCAGATGAGATTATGGAAGCGGTTTATATTAATGGAGTCCGGGTTGTTTTTGGGGGTAAGGTAAGCGATCGCTTAGGGCGTGAAAGATTGGGAAGCGTTTTGTCTCAGTGTTGACAGAGGGTAGATCACGCACAGAGAAGTTTTCTATTTCAGAATAGCGGCTTGAGGTTGTGGAAGGTTGTTGGCGATCGCGTCATGAGGCAAGCAAATAATATTTTCCAAAGATTGGTTGTCTTACAATAGACACTAAACTTTGAATTTGCTCTAGCAGGCGATGGATAGTACAGATAATTCCCCTATTGAGGATAAAGAGTCAACGGTTTTAGTATCTGTGACAGAACTACAGCGCCAACTTAATGACTTACTCAAGCAACTATCGCCAGAAAGATTACAGGTACTTGCTGATTTTGCAGCTTACTTAGCAAATGCTGAAAGCGAAGCAGCAACCCAAGAACTTTTGGCAATTTCTGGATTGTTAGAGCGAGTTAAGCAAAATCAAGCTACCCCTAAAAGCAAGTACAAAAATTGGAGAAGCCTAATCGTTTTTTAACTTCTTCCCAACTAGAACCATTTGCGGGGTTTTTCTGGTAACTTTCTAAGCGTTGATCTAATTCTTGTTGTTGCGCTTCACTCAAGGGAAGTTGCTCTTGCTGTTCTAAAATGCTATCCCATAAATCTTCAGCAAGTTGGATACGTTCTGCAACGCTGAGTTCAGAAATATCAATTTTCAAAAGGGGATGAGAACTCATGAGTCTAGAGTTAGGGTTTAGCTTTTACCTATATTACCTCATTGCCGCTTGAGGTCTTGGAAAGGTTGTTGGCGATCGCATCCCGAAGAAACTGATCAAAAGCAGTATACTTATTCTGCTCGCAGGTAATAAAGAGTATGGCTAGTTGCTAAGTAGATAGCACCGCCTGGATCTACTTTCTGCAAAAGTAATCTATATTATTTATGAATCAAGTTAACTATAGTTTTCAACAAAATTTGAGAAATAAAATCAATAATCAAATTCTGGAACATCCTTTTACAGATTACTGGGATATTTTTGTTCTTAAACATCAGCATCCTATTAATATTGCTCTGCATATTGTAGGGATATTCTTTTTTTACGGATTGCTTTTCTCTGCTTGGAAGCTGCAAAACTTCTGGTTACTTTTAGGCTTACCATTAACTCAGCTAATTGGATTAACCGGACATTTCTTATTTGAGCGTAGCCATATAGATTTACAAGATGCTGTGTTTTCTTGGCGGGCTTCTTACTGTTTAGGTAAAATGCTATTCAGAGTACTCATGGGTAAGTATCAAGATGATATTCGCCAAAGACAAGAAATATTGAAGAATTATCAATCATCTAAAGGCTGACGTAAAAATTTAAATAATTATGCAAATATTTAACAACTGGAATATAGTTGCTAAGGGTTGGTATATTGCTGGTTTCAGTAAAGAATTACCTCAAAAACAAGCTAAATCTGTAGAAATTTGTGGTCAAAAAATTACTATATTTCGTGGTGAAGATGGGCGAGTAAGGGCTTTAGATGCTTACTGTCCTCATTTGGGAACAGATTTAGGAATTGGACAAGTTCACGGTAATTGGATTCGCTGTGCTTTTCATCATTGGGCGTTTGATGAAACAGGAATTTGTCAAAATATTCCCTGTCAATCAGCGATTCCGAATCAAGCGAAAGTAGAGGCTTATGCAACAGAAGAAAAGTATGGTTTTATCTGGGTTTATCCTGATGCTGTCGCGCCAGAAGGTGTGCCTAATTTTGATGAATTGAAAGGTAAAGAAATTGTTGCACAACCGGATACTGCATTTGAAAGAAGCTGCCATCACCATATTTGTATGATGAATGGGATTGATGCTCAACATTTAAAAACAATTCATCATTTAGATATCAAAATGGATTTGTCGCTACATCGTAGCGAATTAGGTACACAAATTGACTTTACGATGCGGGGAAATTTCCCTCAAAGCACTTGGCGAGAACGGTTAGGACAAAGATTTCTAGGTTCTACCTATGAATATTCAATGCGCTATGCTAATGGGTGCATTGGGTTGTTAACAATGATGAAAAATGTGCGGCTGTTTCCGCCATTGCACATGATATATGCTTACACTCCCATAGCACCAGGAAGAACGCGCATTCAACCTATTTATGTAACTGCAAAACGTAAAGGAATTGTGGGATATCTGCTGAGTAAATTTTTGTTATTTTGTACTCGCTTGGCTTACTATATGCTCAGAGATGAAGATGGCAAGATTTACGATAATATTCGCTTTAATCCTAAATTACTTTTGAGTATCGATCAGCCATTGGCTCAATATATGGAGTATGTTAACCAACTAGAACCTTCTCGTTGGTCAAAAGCTGGGGCAAATTCAAAATTTAAAATTCAAAATTAAGTTAATAAAATTAAATCGTAGGGTGTGTTATGCCGTAGGCTAACGCACCATTTTTTATGGTGTTGTATAAAAGGCTTTAATAATGTTTTTAGTGATAAATTATATCGAAAATATACATTTAACACATATTACTTATACTTCTGATTTTAATTCATAATTCATAATCTACTCAATAACCATTTGAAAATCTGTCACATTAGTCTGTAACTTTAGCAACCAACTCGTTAAAGTGTTAATTGATAGCTTGTATCTAATTATTTTTAAGTAATTACCGATAATGAAGAGTTCGCTGGTTCCTGTTCAAAATTTGCACCCAAGCGATCGCATTGCTATGTATGCGCTGCTAGATAATCATTTTAAAGGTGTAACCTGGGATGGCTTTCAGGCTGATTTAGAGCGTAAAAACTGGGTGTTGTTGTTGCGGGATGACATCACCCATACCCTGAAAGGCTTTTCGACTCTGATGTTGAGCCAGACGACTTTTGCAGGAGAGCGAATTAGTGTAATTTATTCCGGCGATACGATTGTTGATCCTAGTGCTTGGTCGAGTACAACGCTACCGCGTTCCTGGATTAATGCTGTGAATTTTCTGCGCCAACACTATGTAGAAAATAAGTTATACTGGCTGCTAATTTGTTCTGGCTTTCGTACTTACCGCTTTCTCCCGACTTTTTGGCAAGAGTTTTACCCCCGCCACAATACCATTACACCTACCCATATCACCAACCTGATAGCGAGTTTGGGACAGCAATATTATGGTGATTCCTATCAACAAGCCAGTGGTATTGTTCGCTTCCAAAATCCGCAGATTCTGCGCGAGAATTTAATTGAAATTCCTACAGGAAGACAGACTAACCCCCATATCCAGTTTTTTGAACAAAAAAACCCAGATTATCGCCAAGGGGATGAATTGGTGTGTTTAACTGAAATCACTTATGACAATCTTACACGTGCTGGACAAAGAATGTGGCATTCAGAATCGCTGTTAGAATTTGTGCAAGATTCGGTTCTGATTTAAAACCTACGCGTCTATCAATTTGTGTATGAAAGTTAAAAGTGAAGAGATAGTAATAACTAAGACTGTAGAAGCACCGCAGTTTTTTGGTGTCAATCGCTTGTTTACTAACCTGCGCGGTGATTTCGCGGGAGGACTGACGGCTGCTGTGGTAGCCTTACCTTTAGCATTAGCTTTTGCGGTGGCTAGTGGTGTGGAACCAAAGGCGGGACTGTATACTGCTATCGTGGCAGGAATTGTCGCAGCAATTTTTGGTGGTTCGCCAGTCCAAATTACAGGCCCTACAGGTGCAATGGCTGTAATTTTGGTGGGAATTGTTGCCAAGTACGGACTAGAAAAAGTTTGGATTGCTGGGGTAATGGCTGGAATTATCCAGATTGCTTTAGGAATCGCCAAACTGGGACAATTAGTTAAATTTATTCCCTATCCGGTAACGGCTGGTTTTACTAATGGGATTGCCGTTATTATTTTTTGTGGTCAATTAAATAATTTCTTTGGCTTACAACTACCGCGTCAAGAACATTTTTTGCCAGGACTTTGGCAAACTCTAACTCATGTAGAAGCGTTAAATTGGGCAGCAGTTTTATTAGCAATGTTGGTAATTGCAACTAATATTCTATGGCCCAAGATTAATACTACAATACCCGGTTCGTTGATGGGGTTGGTTTTAGCAACTGCGATCGCATCTTATTTGCATCTCGATGTTCCCACCATTGGAGCTATCCCGCAAGCTTTACCAATGCTACAAGGTATTCCCCACTGGAATAATTTTGGCTTAATTCGGGAATTGATTAATCCAGCTTTAGCTTTAGCCGCACTGGGAAGTATTGAATCCTTGCTGTCAGCAGTCGTGGCTGATGGTATGACTGTGAGCGAAAAACACAACAGCGATCGCGAATTAATTGGTCAAGGCTTAGCCAATATCATTATTCCATTTTTCGGTGGCATTCCCGCCACAGGTGCGATCGCGCGGACTGCTGTGAATGTCCGTTCTGGTGGTAAAACCCGCTTGTCTGGAGTAATTCACGGCATTGCTTTAGCGCTGATTGTATTGACTTTAGCACCCCTTGCAGCGCAGATTCCCTTAGCAGCATTGGCGGGGATTTTGATGGTAGTTAGTCTGCGGATGATTGAGTGGGAAGCCATTGGCTTACTGCTACGCGCTACCTACTCTGACTTTGCGGTGATGATTCTCACCTGGTTAGTCACAATATTATTTGACTTAGTTCTCGCTGTGGAAGTGGGATTAATTGCAGCCGGCGCATTATTTATTAAACGCATGAGCGATTTAAGCTTAGCGAAAATCCCAGAAACCGAAGTATTTCCCCCTGGTATTCCTTTAGAATTAGGCAAAGAAATTGCTGTTTATCGTGTAGATGGCCCTGTATTTTTTGGTGCTGCGGAAAGGTTTGTTACTTTCCTCAGAGAGCAACCAGAAGTGAAGTATTTAATTTTGCGGTTGCGGTTTGTACCGAATATGGACACAACTGGATTAGTAGCTTTAGAGGATATTTATCACGATTTGGCAAGGCATAATTGTCGTTTAATTCTCACAGGTTTGCAGCCACAGGTTAAACAGTTATTAGAACGTTCGGGATTGTTACAAACAATTGGATTATCTAATTGTTTTGAAACAACTACAGATGCTATTTACTCTATTACTCCTCAATCTTCTCAACCTGTAGCGGCTAATTTAAAATCTTCAGAGTTGTTAGAGTTAAATGATTGAATTAACCGCCGATAAACACCGATTCATTGGGTGTAGATAGTTAAATCGTAGTGGATTGACACAGCTAAAATAGTGCATTAGGAAAAACGAGAAAGCATTGATTTAATCAACTTCATCAAAAATCTATTGCATCATTTTAGGCGTGTCAGTCCAGTAGGGTGCGTTACGGCGAAGCCTAACGCACCACCAATAAATTATTTTAAATAATTAATATTTTCTAATTCCAATTATTATATGCATTCTACTAGCCCAACCTCTATTTTTAACAATCCCAAACTATTTGTTGAGGGATGGTATTGGGCACTACCATCAAAACAGTTAAAAGTTGGCAAAGTAAAAGCTATAACCCTACTAGGTAGAAATCTCGCAATTTATCGCGGAGCTAGTGGACAAGTAGTAGCAGTAGATGCTTATTGTCCACACATGGGCGCACATTTAGCGGAAGGTAAAGTAGAAGGTGAAGGAATTCGCTGCTTTTTTCATAATTGGAAATATGATGAGCGCGGAATTTGTGTAGAAATTCCTTCTCTAGGAAAACCCTTACCTGTATGTATCAAAACTTGGTCAACAGCAGAAAAATATGGCATGATTTGGGTTTGGGCGGGAGAAGACAAGCCAAGTAAATTACCTTTTGTACCGGAACTAGAAAACGTAGATTGCGACTATATATTAGGGACTCGGTTTGTCAAAAATTGCCATCCCAATGTGTTATTAATTAATGCAATTGATGCTCATCATTTCAATACAGTACACAATCTCCCTTTAGAGATTGTCTTTGATGCTCAAAACCTCAACTCTAATGCTATTACCTTCAGCAATGCTACAAGAGGAGGTGATGATTCTTGGTTAATTCGCTTAATTCGTCCTCTATATCGCAATGAGGTGACTTATAGTATGTGCTATTGGTATGGCAGCACTGGTACTGTAACACTAGGCCCAGATTTTCTGCATTTCTATATTATATTTACGTTGCGAATGTTAGAAGATGGCAAAACTGAAGGGCAAACAATTCTCGTAACTCCTAAGCGAAATGGATGTTTAGGATGGAGTATAAATCGTGCATTATTGTGGTTAACGCAGCAGGTTGGTAATTACTTTGCTAAAGGTGATACCCAAGTCTTTCAAACAATTCAATTTGATTTAAAAACTCCTACTAAAGCAGATCAGTCAATTCTGCAATTTATCCAACACGTCAACCAGCAAAAAGCTTTAAGCTGGGGAACTTGGGAAACTGTTGATTCTCCTATTTCGTCTGCATCCTTATTTGAACATGAAAAACATTGATTTGTCATATAAAATTGCTGGACTCGATTTACCGCATATCAATTCTGATGATAAACTGCGGCGAATATTAACAGCAGCATTACCTAATAAAAGCGATAAGACTGCACAGCAGCAATCAGATTATTGGGATGCAGAATTTTTTAATTTACATCAGGTAAAAATTTTCCAACAAGCGAGTATAGACGAAAAGTCTGCCATACTTCAACTTACCAATTGCAGTTTATTAGAAGAATCTTACTTCATTGAGAAAGCAGGTGTTGGTTATATGGCAAAAATGGTATTGTTAGCAGAATCAGTTGAAGAGCGAATGCTTTATGCACTCTTTAGTGCTGATGAGGCTACTCACCTCAGCCAAATCATTAATTTTTTACCAGTAATTGCATCAACTAGTAGCAACGATCCATTTCTGAATTTATTAACAGAAGTAGTTGAAAGTGCAGATAAAACAGTATTGTTGTTTGTGCTGCAAGTAGTTTTAGAAGGATGGGGATTAAGCCATTACCGCCGCTTGTCTAAAGAGTGTCATCATCCAATTTTAAGGGAACTTTTCTCCAGTTTTCTCCAGGCAGAATCTCGCCATCATGGTACAGGAACAATGCTATTTAACCGCAATCCTGTTTTGGCAACAAGTAAAGCAGCTGCAATCGAGGTATTAGCCAGCTTTCTCTCTATGGTACAAGTGGGGCCACAAAGTGTTCTATCAGCAATCGAGCAGGTAAAAGGACATCTTTCGCGATCGCAAAAAATCCAAATCCTCGAAGAACTGGATACACAAACCCACAGTGGAAACCGATTAGAGATATTGCGATCGCTCATGCGCGGCGCATCCGCAGAAGCCATTGTACAAGCTTTAGACGAACGAGGCGCATTTCAACCACTCCCACCTGATAAATGTGTGTATTAATAATTAAAATTAGTCAATATGGAGGCAAGGTGATCAGGACGAGACAAATGAGGACAATGTCCTCCAGACATTTCAAGAACATCAATGCCCAAACGCTTACGTGCAGCGTAGCGTGACCATGCTGGAGAAATTATTCGGTCATCAGTACAAACAATATATCTACACTCTATTTTTGGTAAATATTTCAAAGGATTAGACTCAAAAATATATGCCATTGATTGCTGTGAACGACTTTTTGCAAGCGCCCAGTGCATTAGATTTGGTTCACAATCGTGATAGAAAAGTTCAATCAATACTGCTTCATCTGAATAGTCTCTACCAACAGAATCCGGCTGAAACATATCAGGTTCATCATTAAATTGTGCGATTTGACTTAAATCTTTTGGCTCGTAATTTAATGATTTAAGACTATCCTCATCAAGGTTATGAGAAAATTGATCAATTGTACTAATTCCAGGGTATGGAATCAGGGCATTCAGGAATACCAATTGACGTACTTGATGCGCTTCAGCCACAAGAGGAATAAAGGTACCAGCCATTGAATGACCAACTAAGACGATATCATCATCAGTTTTGGGTAGGGCTTGAAGTACTACATCAGCAAATTGCGATAAACTTGCAGATGCATCTTCAATTGGCAAATCCATTGCTATTGTTTTGTGACCTTGGGCTTCTAAATAAGGAATTAACAAATCCCAACACCAAGCGCCTTGAAACGCACCGTGAACTAGACAAAAAAGGCTCATAGCGATTGTAGTAAGTTTTATGACTTGTGCTTATCTTCTACTTTACATCTTGCACAATGATCAAGAAGCCTTACTGCTAGCTTAAAAAACGCCAAGCTACAGGCTACAAATGAAATAAATACAGTAATTTAAGCCCTTATTACCTTTTTAGCCTTGCCTTTTACCTCATATTTAAAGAATCATATCTATAAATTTTTTTATGACAAATACTATTCACCAGTTAACAGAAAATCTAACAACTTATCGGAAATTACAAATTAACCACACCCGCAATAAGCAGCAGGATCATACTGCTTTAATGGATGAAGCAACCGCCAACTTTCGCTATGAAGATTGCCAAAACGAATATTGGAATCCCGAAGAATTTTCCCTACTCTACGGTACACCTTTATGGGAACAATCCAGCCAACATCAGCGTGTTATTTTAAATCAACTTTACTGGGTAGCATACTACTCGCAAATTGTTTCCGCCGAAATTGCTACTATATATTTTAATCAAACTAGCGCAGCCGGACTTTACGCCCAAGAAGATTTCCGCTTAATCTGCGATACTTTAGATTTAGAATCATCCCAAGAAAGAGCGCATATTAATGCTTTTCGGACAATTGCTAAACAGGTTGAACAAGCATTATTTGGGGAACTAATCTTTACTTATCCCATGCGCGGCCCGTTTACCGAAACGATGGTTTATGCTGACACAAACGCACTGAAAAGTTGGTGGAAAAAACTTCAACTGCAATACTTTGGTTTAATTTCTGCAAATAATACCTTTTTAGCCTGTCAATATTTTACAGTCCGAGGAGTGCGGACGCTGAATGGTAAATTAGTCCAGCATAAACTCAGCAATTATTATCAAAAACATCCTCATCCTGAAACTGCGCCTATTCCTGCAAAAATTTCTTACTACCACTTTCTTGATGAAAGCTTTCACTTTAATAGTTCGACAATTATATCTCACGATGTCGTTACCTTTCTTCCAGCACCAACAGCATTTGAGAGCCTAGTTGCTAATTTAGGATTGCTGGGATGTCAGCGCGATCACTTTCACTTTTCAGCAGCGATTAACGGTATTTTCTGGTACGATCCAGCACTATATAGCAAAATTTATCAAGTGTTGCGATCGCCAATTTTTTCTATGAGCGATAGTGATGCTAAAGAAATGATGCGTCGCTGTTTTACAGAAGAGTCTGAAGGATTACATCGTAGTTTTTCCACCCATCAAGAAGCGATGGCATCTTATAAAGTATATGTAGAAAAGCTCGATTACCTTTGGCAACAGAATCGAGAAATGTCAATCATGGCTGCTAATTCACTCCCTCGTTATTTGGCAACTCAAAAAAATGCTTTTCAAAGGTTTAACAAATCTCAAGATTAACATTTACAGAGATTTGCTGTACATCAATAGACTATTTATAAAAAGCAAAAATCTCTGAATCAGCTAGTTAAGTATTTATAGCGCTTGAAATAAATCTTAATCTATATATTTGATAAAACAAAAGTTATTTCTATAGCTTTTGTCAGAATATATCAATGGACATGCAAGAGGTAAATATCATGCACAAAGAATATATGGAAATTTTAGAAACATTACTTGATAAATTGACATTATCTGCAATTCTAGAAATGTTAGAGCGCCTATGCCACAAAAAAGCAGAAAATTTGAGAACTCATTGGCAAGACGAACATTCAGCAAAGCTTTGGGAGAAAGCTGCTAGACAGATAGAACAGATAAATGTTGATGTTTGATGTATCAATAAAGCCAGAGTAATCAACTTTGGATTTGAGAGTTTAGCAAAATTATTTGTAGGGTGGGCATTACGATCATTAGTGTCTATCCCAATACTTGTCGGTTAAGGGCAAAAGGGGAAGGGGAAAAAGGCAAGAAAAAACCTTTAACCCTTACCCTTTCACCTTTTCCCCAAACCAAATTCCGAGTTGAAAATCCTTAACCGAGCAGTATTAGTGTCTATCCTACCCTTGATTACTTTTAGCAGATTTTTGTTTAAGTATTTTTACGGTTTTTACTGCTCAATTTTCGCGGAAAGCAAATCATTTTATACTTAAGATAGATGGGCAACTCTTCATCACTCGTGATAGCGCCAGAAGGTGGGTTATGGAAAAGTTTAGCCTTTCAGGAAACATCGTAGACGTTCTCCACAAAACCATATTTCCGGGAACAGTCTTCATCAATAACGGGCATATTCAAGCCATAACACCTGAATATGGGCAAATTTACAATCAATATATCCTTCCTGGTTTTATTGATGCCCACGTTCATATCGAAAGTTCAATGCTTGTACCCACAGAATTTTCTCGTCTCGCAACGGTACATGGTACAGTTGCAGCCGTTTGTGATCCACATGAAATTGCCAATGTCTTGGGGTTAGCAGGTATTCGTTTTATGCTTGCCAATGCTGCCCAAACACCATTTACAATTGTTTTTGGTGCGCCTTCCTGCGTACCCGCAACTGAGTTTGAAACAGCAGGCGCAAAACTGACAGCCACAGAAATTCACGAACTTTTTGAGCAGGATGGTATCACTTACCTCAGCGAAGTGATGAACGTTCCTGGGGTTTTAAATCGCACAGCCGAGGTGATGGATAAAATTTCTATTGCCCAAAGATTAGGATATCCAATTGATGGACACGCACCGGGGCTATGTGGAGAGCAAGCACGTAGCTATGCTAATGCTAAAATTACTACAGACCACGAATGCAGCACCTTAGCAGAAGCCCTAGATAAACTTGCATTCGGAATGCAAATTCTGATTCGTGAGGGTTCAGCAGCCAAAAATTTTGATGCACTACACAGCTTGATTGATTCTCACCCAAATCAATGTATGTTTTGTAGTGATGATAAGCATCCCCATGATTTAGTTAAAGGACATATTAACGTACTGGTACAGCGTGCTGTAGCCTTAGGGCATAATTTGATGAATGTACTGCAAATTGCCTGTATCAATCCTGTATGGCACTACAAAATAAATGTAGGATTGCTGCAAGTTGGAGATGCTGCCGATTTTATTGTAGTGAACAACTTACAAGAATTTACCGTAATTTCTACCTATTGTAAGGGAATTTTAGCAGCGAAAGAAGGGCAAGCTATTCTGAAATCTGTGCCAGTAACACCGATAAATTATTTCCTCACTAATCCAAAAGCGGAAGGAGATTTTCGCATTCCTAAAAATGGTTCAATTGTACGTGTAATTACAGCAATTGACGGGCAGTTAATAACAGAAGAAAATCACTTACCTGCCCATATTCAAAATAACGAGGTTACCGCAGATATTGAACATGATGTACTCAAAATTACTGTTGTTAATCGTTACCAAAATACTTCACCAGCAATTGCATTAATACATAACTTTGGACTTAAACGAGGTGCGATCGCTTCTAGCGTGGCTCACGATTCCCATAACATTGTGGCAGTGGGGACAAGCGATCAAGAAATTTGTGCGGCGGTAAATGCCATAATTCGCACTCAAGGAGGTATTGCTGTAGCTGATGGAAATACTGTGCAAGTGCTAGCTTTACCTGTAGCTGGATTGATGAGTACAGAAGATGGCTACAAAGTTGCACAACAATACGCCCAGTTGGATGCTAAGGCAAAACAGCTTGGTACTACTCTTGTAGCACCATTTATGACGCTTGCGTTCATGGCATTGCTAGTAATTCCCGATTTAAAATTAAGCGATCGCGGCTTGTTTAGTGGTAAAGATTTTAAGTTTGTGCCCCTATGGGTTAATTGATGAAATATGTCTGAACTCTGTAAAATATCCTTTCCAGGAACTAACTATCCCCCCATAAATCTGCAACCTCATCAACATTTATCTGAGCATTTGACAATTCAAAATTCACCTGTATTGTTTGGTTGTCGTACTGGTATTTGCGGAACTTGCTTAGTTGAGGTGATTGGTGAAATTCCTCCACCTAGAAGCGATGAACAAGAAATGTTAGATACATTAGCTCCCGGCAATCACAATGCACGGTTAGCTTGTCAGCTTGACATCACAGATGATGTCGAAATTCGTAAAATAGAACAGTGAGGTTGTTTACACTGAATTTAACGGCTGATGTTAATTACGTATAGGAAAATATATTAGGAAAAATGAAATAATACCTAGTACAGTGCCAACAGTACTCATAGCTTGTGCAAAATTACTGCTGAACCCAAAAATAGAAGTTGCTGCTAGTGCTAATGCTATAAATAAAACAGTACCAACTATTGAAACAAATAAAGGAGTTGTTCTAAACAATACTGATTTAGTACACTCTTGAAATATATTTCTAACGGCTAAATTAGGATATTTATATTTATATGTTTTACCTTTTTCATCAGTAATTTCTAAATTATGAATAAGTGTTTCCCAAGGTTGATCAAAATTAGGTTTTACTAATAATTCAAAAGTATATAACCTCTCAATATTCTCAAGTAAACAACACGCAAAGATATCTCCTATATACACTTTAGATACTGCTGTGACATCAATGATTGCTTCTTTATTTTTTCTAAGTGATGAAATGTATTTCCTTAATTTGCTAATTCGTTTAACATCCCAATCAATATTATCTGATAAACAAAAGCTATACTTTGCTTTTAACATAGCTAATTTATCGGCATTATTATATACAGTATCAAGGGAGACAACAGTATCTTTGAGATCACCAGTGTAGTACTTGTAATACCCTGTTGAAAGATCCTGAATTAATTTATAAACATTTGTTTTCAATGAATTGAGGTTAATTTGTTCAGTTTCACTATCTTCAAGCTGAACAAATATGATCTGCTTTGTACCTTGTTCAATACAGTAAACAATTGGATTTACATATTGATCTGGTCTATCTGTAGTTACGAAAATATGTAATGTTTTCAATCCTAGACTCCTCCAAAAATAATTACGCACCCTTTTCCTGAGACTTTTGCTTTTCTTAATGAAATTAAAGCCTCTACTGATGTCTTACCAACACCAAATGACATTGTTTTTCCAGTTTCTTCAAAAAACAAATGTGAATATGAAGCCAAAATTTCACTTATATTTAAATCTGCTGAAACAATAAAACATATATCGTCACCAGCAACGTACACTAAAGAAGCATCAATTTCTTTTTCTGCTAATACCGCTATCTGTTCAAGAGTTGCTTTAACTTTGGATGAAAACTCGCTAGCTTCTTCAATATTTTCCGAAAGTAGATAAAAATCAATTACATCACCTATGTTATCGCCATCACCTATACAAATTAGTGATTTTTTATACACTTAATTTATGAAACCCCTTATGTCAAGCTCATCAATTGCCTGACAATAATATACAACAGTGAGATTCTGCTTGAGAGATTGCCATAATTTAAATACCATCGCTCTCAGCAATCCCCACTATCAACTATGCAATTTGCAGATTTTTGGTATATTGTCGCACTCAGCAAGCAACTACAACCTAACAAGGTATTAGCAAGAACCGTTTTAGGCGAGTGGTTAGCGATATTTCGTGGCGAAGATGGACAACCTGTAGCGTTGCGCGATCGCTGTTTGCATCGCAGTAGTCGTCTATCAACTGGTAAAGTCTGTGCAGGGGCTTTGCAATGTCCTTATCATGGTTGGGTATACGATGAAAATGGCAAGGTAATTGCAGTTCCGGCTGAGGGAGAGGATTTCAAACCTTCCCAGCAGCGTCAAGCCAAGCGGTACGCCACTAAAGAACAAGATGGATATATATATGTGCGGTTAACGGAGACTCCCAGCAAAGAGTTTCAGCCATTTTCTATGCCAAATTATGGAGAAGCTGGTTGGGAAACGGTGCGGGTAATTAACCGTTTTGCTAACAACGTTACCAATTGTGCAGAGAATTTTATTGATATTCCCCACACAGCTTTTGTACATCCTGGTGTATTCCGTACCTCCCGCCAACAAAAGTTAGAAATGACTGTGGAACGGGAAAATGGCGCAGTTTTAGTAGAGTATCGTCACGAAACCAGTAATTTAGGCTGGTATAGCCGATTTCTTAATGGTGAAGGTGCAGAGATTAAACATTGCGATCGCTTTTATATGCCTAATATTACTTCTGTGGAATATAAAATGGGACGCGATCGCCATCTGTTCATTACCAGTCAATCTATCCCAGAAAGCGATAATTCCACTCTGGTTTATACAGATGTCACCTACAACTATGGCATCTGGAACAAACTAGCACGTCCTTTGGTGTGGTGGACTGCTCAACATATTATCCGCCAGGACATTGAAATTTTGGGTATTCAGGGAGAAGCGATCGCTAAATACGGTACACAATTTTCTAACACTCCTGCGGACACAATTCATGTATTTGTAGAGTCAATTAGAACAGCAATTTCTCGTGGTGAAGATCCGCGACTTTTGCCCAATCAATCGCTCAAGGTAACATTTTGGGTTTGAGACTAATTCGTATCAAGCTATATTTTTTATAATTTTTTTTAAATTATTAATTATGCATAATTTGGCACAAATTATCATTTTTATTGCTTCTATTGGCTTAGTTGGCTCGACAATTAATAATCAATTTGGCAGAACTCAATTTCAAATCAAAAGTCGTGAAGATTGGCTTTTAGATGGTGTAGGCTTAACGATTCAAGGAGTTATTATTCCTTTATTACAGGCTACTTTAGTTTATGAGCTTTACCATTATTTATTACCACATTCAAAGGGGATATTACAAATCTCACCTATTTTGTCCTTTATTATCAGTTTTATTGTAGTTGATTATCTATATTATTGGAATCATCGTTTATTACATAGTAAATTTTTGTGGCAAGTACATCAAGTGCATCATACAGTGACGCAGATGGATGTATTAGGTACTTCTCGCAATACGCTGTGGACAAGTTTGTTAATAATTTATTTATGGATACACACTTTATTTTTGTATTTTCTATCCGAGCCAACGGCTTATTTGCTAGGGGTTAGCCTGACTTCTGCCTTAGATTTATGGCGACATAGCCGCTTGATGATTGATGAAAATAGCTGGCTATATCGATTTGTCTTTTCCTGGTTAATATTACCCCAGGATCATGCATGGCATCATTGCAGCGAAGTTTTTAATTGCAATTATGGTGCTAACTTAAAATTGTGGGATAAGTTACACAGAACTTATTATGAAAGTAAAGATTTACCATCAGTAATCGGAATTTCTACTTCTTTAACCTTAAGGCAAAAACTTTTATTTCCATTTTCATGATTCAGCAGATTACAAGTTGCTCAGGTACAGATAATTCTAAGGGCAAGGCACTGCCTTGCCCCTACCTGCTTACCTCATTTATCCGAAATTGCTGTATTTACAAAAAAGGCATGAGCATATCTCTTTCTATGCCCAATGCCCAATGCCCTATTTATATGACATTTTTAAGTACAATTCTTTTATTTTTTCCTACCCTGATATTAATACTAACTGGGGCTGCAATATTCTACCTCGCTTATTCACCCAGCATCTTTAGCATTATGGCAGTATTCGTTTCTATTTATGGATTACCTGTGCTAGTTTACCGCTTACATCAATGGGTGTATCCTGTGCAGGAAGGTATTAGTTATTTACGTGGTAACTCATATAGTCCTTGGTGGGGTAGTCATCAAATTCAGGTAATTTATATTGCAATTCCTGTATTGGAAGCAATATTGCGATTGATTCCCGGTGCTTTTTCGTTATGGTTGCGATTGTGGGGAGCTAAAGTAGGGCGAGATGTTTATTGGACACCAGGATTAGAGATTGCCGATCGCGGTTTAATAGAAATAGGCGATCGCGTAATTATGGGACATCGTGTCACTATGTCTTCCCATATAATCAAGCCCCGCAAGCAAAATTTAATGTTGTATGTCAAGAAAGTCAAAATTGGTAATGATGTGTTTGTGGGGGCTGGATCTACTCTCTCAGCTGGTGTAGTCATTGGAGATGGTACATTCCTAGCTATAGCTACAAACCTTTATCCTAACCAGAAGGTACATATCAACTAAAACAATATACTATCGCTTTTTTGGCAGGGGGAAAAAGAAAATAAGCTGATGCACATCTAAATTGCACCTACATCTTGTTTGGGTAAAGTTAGAAAACATCACGGCACAACAAACTACAGTCTGTTACAATTCAGAGCTGCGGCATTCGCTTTCAGTCTTAGCGTTTACTGCCCAAAAAGCCCTTCAAACCTTTATTCGGGAGCCTAAGACTGACGCTGCCACAAGCGACAGGCCGATGTTAATTATGGAGTTCTATGTCTTTTTCTACTCTCGGCTTGTCCAATGAAATTATTCGTGCTGTCACGGAGCTTGGGTACACCAAACCCACGCCTATCCAGATGCAGGCTATCCCTGCGGTGTTATCGGGTAGCGATTTACTAGCTGGTGCCCAAACAGGGACGGGAAAAACTGCCAGCTTCACCCTACCGCTGCTGCATCGGTTGTCGTCCGATAAGAGCCTGAGAAGTACAGCTAATGGGCGATCGCCAATTCGAGCGCTGATTCTTACGCCAACTCGCGAACTCGCTGCACAAGTGGAGGAGAGCGTGCGCGACTACGGCAAGTACCTGAAACTGAACTCAATGGTAATGTTCGGTGGAGTCAGTATTAGTCAGCAAAAACGGCGTTTAAACAGCCACGTGGATATTCTGGTTGCTACCCCAGGAAGACTACTAGACCATGTGCAGCAGGGTACGGTGAACCTGTCGCAGATTGAGGTGTTAGTACTGGATGAAGCAGACCGGATGCTTGATATGGGTTTCATTCGGGATATTCGCCGCATTATCGCGCTTTTGCCCAAACAAAGACAGAATTTACTATTTTTTGCCACCTTCTCGGAAAAAATTAAGGAACTCGCCGCCGGGCTACTCAATCGCCCGAAGATGATCGAGGTAGCACGCCGCAACGTTACCGCCGAAACAGTGATCCAAAAAGTATATAAAGTAGAACGTGATAGGAAGCGGCAATTACTTGCTAACCTCATACGCCAAGGTAATTGGTACCAAGTTCTAGTATTCACGCGCACTAAATATGGTGCTGATCGCCTAGTGAAGCAGTTGGGCGATGAGCGGATTCAAGCACTAGCCATCCACGGTAATAAGAGCCAATCGGCCCGTACCCATGCTCTAGAGAAATTCAAGAACGGCAACTTACAGGTATTGGTAGCAACCGACATTGCAGCGCGAGGTCTTGACATCAGCGAACTGCCCCATGTGGTCAACTTCGATTTGCCATTCGTCCCAGAAGATTATGTTCATCGCATTGGTCGTACTGGTCGCGCTGGTGCGTCAGGTGAAGCAGTATCCCTGGTTTGCGTTGATGAGTACCATCTGTTAGCAGATATTGAAAAACTAATTGAACAACGTTTGCCCTTTGAAGTAGTTGCTGGCTTTGGAGCCAACCCCCACACTCAGTCCCAAACAGTTCCAGATGGACGCAATCACAAACCCAGCCCTAAAGGTGGTAAGCGTCCGGCTCGTTCTACACCTAAATCTTCACCAGAGACATCGGTTAAACAAGGGACACCACGAACTGTAGCTGGTGGTAAAAAATCCGGTGGTAGTTCCTCCGCATCACGTCGTTCGGCAAAACGCTCACGCAGATCCATCGGTAGTAAGTAATCATCCTGAACAGGGCTATAGCAATTTTAGGGACTTCCAACTAAATATACTATCGCTTTCTTGGCAGAGGGGCAGGGAGCAGGGAGCAGGGGGGTATATTTTGGATAATTTATTTTCTGGAAGTCCCTTATTTGAGTTGTGAAAAATATCCGTTGTGGCTGTTAACTGTTAAGCGTTGACAGTCAACAGCCAACAGTCAAATGTTTTCCCTGTTTCCTTATTTCTTGAGAGTTAATCCTATTTCGTTAAACCTATCAAAAGTAAGATATTCCCACAACTAAGTGCGTGTATGGGAACTCAAAATTGATACATGGCATCTAGTAATAAGTGCTACCATTATTCTGCTATGGTTTCGTAATTGACCAAACAATGCCAGCAATTTAGCTGCTTCTAAAAATTATAAATAATCCTCCACAGTTGCAGCCGTAAAAACACAATCAGCAATCAAAACTCAAGCTTAACAATCATCTCCATGAACGTTTTACTTTTATATCCACGCTTTCCTAAAAGTTTTTGGTCTTTTGAAAAAACCCTAGCTTTGTTAGACCGTAAGGCAATGATACCGCCTTTGGGTTTGGTAACTGTGGCTGCGATTTTGCCTCAAGAATGGAACTTCAAGCTAGTAGATCGGAACGTGCGTCAAGTCACAGAAGCAGAATGGGCTTGGGCTGATTTGGTGATTCTGTCGGCGATGATTGTGCAGAAAGAGGATTTACTAGATCAGATTAAAGAAGCTAAACGTCGAGGTAAGCGTGTTGCGGTGGGTGGCCCTTATGCTACAGCTTTACCCGATGAAGTCAAAGATGTAGGTACAGACTACTTAATTTTAGATGAAGGGGAAATCACTCTACCGTTATTTGTCGAAGCGATCGCACAAGGCAAATCTACAGGTGTATTTCGCGCTGGTGGTGAGAGGCCTGATGTTACCCAAACTCCAATTCCCCGCTTTGATTTGCTGGAATTTGAAGCTTATGCCGAAATGTCAGTGCAATTTTCCCGTGGATGTCCCTTCCAGTGCGAATTCTGCGACATTATTGTCCTTTATGGTCGTAAACCCCGCACTAAAACCCCAGCGCAGCTGCTAGCGGAACTAGATTATCTCTACGAATTGGGTTGGCGGCGCAGCATTTTTATGGTGGATGACAACTTCATCGGCAATAAGCGCAATGTGAAATTATTTTTAAAGGAACTCCAGCCTTGGATGGTGGCACATAACTATCCATTTTCCTTTGCCACGGAAGCTTCAGTTGATTTAGCTAATGATCAAGAACTGATGGATTCGATGGTGGCGTGTAATTTTGGAGCAGTTTTTCTGGGAATTGAAACCCCTGATGAAGAAAGTCTCACCTTGACTCATAAATTCCAAAATACGAGAGATTCTCTCAGTGAAGCAGTACACAAAATTACTCGTTCGGGGTTGCGAGTTATGGCTGGCTTTATTATTGGCTTTGATGGCGAAAAGCCTGGTGCTGGAGCCAGAATTGTCAAGTTTGTGGAGCAAACAGCGATTCCCACAGCTTTATTTAGTATGCTGCAAGCACTGCCAGATACAGCTTTGTGGCATCGCTTAGCTAAGGAAGGACGACTTCGCAGTAAATCTGCCAATATCAACCAAACTACGTTGATGAACTTTATACCAACTCGACCCTTGGAAGATATCGCTCGTGAATATGTAGAAGCCTTCTGGGAATTATATGAGCCATCACGATTTTTGGATCGTGCTTACCGCCACTATCGAATTTTAGGCGAAGCAACTTACCCCAAAAAAGGCAAAGGTGCAAAAAAAGCGTTGAAGTGGAAGGTAATTCGGGCATTGTTAACCATCTGCTACCGTCAAGGCGTGTTACGCAACACACGCTGGCAGTTCTGGCGCAACTTATGGAATATGTATCGGTATAATCCTGGTGGAGTGAGTAGCTATTTATCGGTTTGCGCCCAAATTGAGCATTTTGTGGAGTATCGCGAAATAGTCCGGGATGAAATTGAAGCTCAAGTTGCTGAATTTTTAGCAGCAGAAGCCAAGGTGAAGTCTGAAGTGATGGCAGCGTAAGAGGTAGGGGGATAAGGGGACAAGGGGAAGGGGACACGGAGCAATCTAAAATTTAAAATTGATTACCTTGCTTCCCCAATGAGAGTAAACGCCGCCCAGTTCTTAGGAGTTTCAGGATATTCCTTCACCAGCTTGAGCATGGCATTTCGCAAAGATTGGGCTTTATGATTATTTTGCTGTAGCTGACTATAAAATTCGGTCATTAAATCGGCTGTGGCTTTATCGGGAACTGACCACAAAGAAACTAATACACTTTCTGTTCCTGCAGAAATGAAGGAACGAGATAGCCCGATGACACCATCACCAGAAATTCTACCTTGTCCAGTACTGCAAGCACTGAGAACAACTAACTCTGCGTTGAGGGGGAGATTGATAATTTCATCGGCTGTCAATAAACCATTATTTGTTGCCGAAGTCGGAGCCAGAGCGATCGCACCTGGTATGCCTAAATCTTGCCCATAACTTTTACCACCTTGACTACCGTATTCTAATAAGCCGTGGGTAGCTAAATGTATGAGTCTAGCCTTTGGTAATTCTTGCAGTATGTTCGTTTCAGTGGCTTTTTCGCCAGTCATTGCAGTTGTCTGCAATAGATTAGCGATCGCGTTTGCTTCCTTCTCGGCGTTGGGTAGTGCTTTTAACTGAGTTTTAAGTAATATCGGCATGGGTGCGGGATTGCCGGCAATCAAAGCTGATGATTGAAACCTTCTGATTGAGGCATTGTTTCCTCTATTTTTATTTCTTCTTTCTCTCAGTCCTCTTGTTAAATCTAGCACCTGAATTGAAGGCGCAGTCAGGATAGTATGTTGTTCAATTAAGTATTTACCATTTTTATCTTGCAGTGCTGGGAAGGGAACTAGAAATAAAGACTCTTGAGGAATAAAAACAAGGTTACTATTGGGATCTGATGGTAGTAAATCAGCAATGGGTGAAATTAAAATTTCATGGAGTTGTTGTAACTGCTTTTTCTGACTTGATTGATTGACAATCACTTCTGTAGAAAAAAGGCCACGGCCATCGTCAATACCCATGAATTCCCGGCTATTTTTGACCAGGGTTTCTAAAGACTTGTATTCTGTTTGCCACAAAAATTTTAAATCACGGCGGCGGAAGCTAACTTTACCATTTGGTTGCACTACCCAAATAAATAATTCCTGTTCTCTACCCCGTTGCTTGCCACGAAATTTAAAATCATCGTCTGGAATAATAGTATATTCTACGAGTGTGGCGTTTTGCTGGCGGGCGATTTGGCGAATTTTCTCAATATTAGGTGAAGTATTAGCTGATGAACTATAAGCCTCTGATTTCACAGATGCGTTAGGTTTTGCAGCATTTATAGTTAATTTTCTAGTTAGTAATTCAGCAAAAGCACGGGCTCGTCCTTGTTCGGAAACTTCCAAAGCTGCTTCCGGTTTTTTAGCAGTAATTAAAATTTGTTGTAATAGATTATAAGTAAAGACTTGGGTATCAAAAATTGAGACTTTATAGATATCACTCAGTCCCAAACGGAGACTATCAAGTAATTTAATTGCAGAACGCAATTGTAATTCAGCATCATTCAATTTGCCAGCACTAAAAAAAGCGTGTCCCAAATTATTAAAAATCATACCTTGGGCTGCTGGATCGCCAATTTTCTGGAAAATTGCTAAACTTTGCTGTTGATGTTGAATCGCCTGGGGATACTGTTTTAAGTCTTCATAAATTAATCCCAAACTACCCAAAGCTTCGGCTTCGAGTTTATTATTCTTGGCAGTTTTGGCAATTTCTAAAGCCTGTTGATAATAGCTTAGGGCTTTTGGGCGATCGCCTAGGGAATAATAATTAGAACCTAAGTTAATTAAAGTGCTAGCTTTTCCGGTAGCATCATTAATTGCTTCGCTAATTTTCAGGCTTTGTTGATGGAAAGCAATCGCCTGTTCATACTTTTGCTGGTCAGCTGCTGCTGCGCCTAAATTGCCTAAAGCAATAGATTCTACAGTGCTATCTTTAATTTCCTGTACAATCTTTAAACTTTCTTGAAAAGTTTTAAATGCGCTATCATAATCACCCAAAGATTTGTAAGCATTACCAAGATTAATTAATAACTTTGCTTCTATTTTGCGGTCTTTCAATGTGCGCGAGATTTGCAAAGCTTTTTGATTTAATTCAATCGCACTATTATATTGACCTAATATTCGGTAAGCCTTGGCTAAATTACCGAGAATAATTGCGGCTGCCAAATTTGGCTGCGATTGTGGAAGATTTTTTAAACCTTGTTGATAGAATTCTAGTGCTTTGGCATAATTTTCTTGGCTAGCATAGATATCTGCGAGTGTGACTAAAGCTGCTTGTTCACCTTGACGATCGCGCAACTCTCGCGTCAGATTCAGGTATTGTTGTAAATGTGCGATCGCTTGGGGATAGTCGGTGAGTTCTATATAAACCGCACTCAGGTTTTTCAGGGTTGTTGCTTCACCCACAAGGTCTTTCAGGCTACGATAAGCTGTCAGTGCTTGCTGCCAAGACCCAATAGCAGATTGTAATTGCTTGGCTTGATACTGGGCTACACCTTGTTTAAAAATGCGATCGGCTTCCTGGCTAGTAACAGTTTGGGCAATTAATACCGCAGAAACAGTTGTAAAACTTGGGTTTAAAGGTAAGAAGCTTGTTACTAAAGTAATAAAAATTACTAAGTTTATTAATTTATATCTCTTCAACCTAGGATAAAAACGATAATTCAGTTTTTGCATTTTCGTCTTCCTTTCCGCTATTACCTCTATTTTCTCTGCGATTAGAACACTAATTTATGAATAAAAACAGTATTTTTGTAGGGTAGTATCTCTAGTTATACCAATTTTAAAAAAGAAGGCGACAAATTGTAGGGGCAAGGCAATGCCCATTGGTGTCAACTTAAGCTAAAAGGAAGCATAAGATGTAATCTTAGAATATCAATTCTGATGTTCTAAGTGATACATCATGAGTAGAAAAGCAAGAGCGCGAACAGGAAACCC
>NZ_JACJPX010000129.1 GCF_014696315.1 Calothrix membranacea FACHB-236 | reverse complement strand
TTCTCCCCCAAACCCCCGATTGGGTGACGGTTGCGTCCCCCAAACCCCCTCCAAAATTATTGTTCTGTTTTTTTGTTGAGTAATACCAATTCTCCAAAATTCAGCAACAGATCCAAACTCAAAAACCCTTGCTACATATGGTCTTCTGAGTTTTGAATTTTGAATTTTGAATTGGTATAACTAGTTTTTTGGTTTTTTTATCAATTAATTTTCTGAACTGAACTATATTTCACTAAAACCCAGATATGCTAGGTAATTCCCACTCTAATATGTGTGTATTTAAAATCAAATTTTATGGCTATACTGAATAAATAAAAGCGCAATCAATAACGCAATTAACCAAGGTCTAGAATGCGGTGTGTTACACTTTATAATCACGCACTCTACACATAGTTTATTTTTTTTCAATCATCAAGACGGATTCCTATATACATTTTAAATTTTAAAGAATTCTTTATTAAATAAGGAGTTTATCCAATGGCTGAATCAATTCCAATCATTCAATTAGGTAATCCCATACTACGCCAGAAAGCTAGCTTGATTGATAATATTCACAGCGAAATTGTACAAAATCTAATTGAAGATTTACTTGTAACGGTAGCCCAGTCTAATGGTGTGGGAATCGCTGCACCACAAATAGCTGAATCATATCGTTTATTTATTGTAGCTTCCCGTCCTAACCCTAGATATCCAAATGCCCCAGAGATGGCACCAACAGCAATGATTAATCCGAAAATCATTGGACATTCTACAGAAGTTGTTAAAGGTTGGGAAGGTTGTTTAAGTGTTCCTGGTGTTAGGGGTTTAGTTCCTAGATATCAGAAAATTCAAGTGGAATATACTGACCATAATGGTGAATTGCAACAACAAGAATTAACTGATTTTGTAGCTCGAATTTTTCAACACGAATACGATCATCTCGAGGGTATTGTATTTGTTGACCGCTTAGAAAGTACTCAAGACATGATGACAGAACAGGAATATCAACAGCGGATAGTTAATAATCTTTAATTTCTCAATGTCGTCTGCATTGAAAATTGGAATTAATCAGGGTAATAGGCTATTTATAAAGTAAATTTAAGTAGGGTGTGTTACGGCTGTGCAAGGATTTCGGACTTAGAGACAATGAAATTTAGCCGTAACGCACCATCTTTGTCGATGCGTTACGCTATCGCTAACGCATCCTACAATTTAAGGTTTACTTTATAAAGTATCTCTAAAGGCAAAGGGTGAAATGTTAAATTTTGTTCTCCTTTTACCTGAAAAAAGTTCGTTTTAATTGCACCTTCCTACTTAAATTGGTACAAGCCTACAAAGCTCTTTTGGTAGTTGCTGAATAACCCGCTGAAAAGGAGTTGGATCTGCCAAACTTTGAGATAGAATTAGTGAACCTTGAATAGCGATCGCAGCATCTTCGGCGCGCTGTTTGGCAAGTTCTTTATCCATACCCGCTTCAATCAACACGGTGGCGATCGCATCAATCCAGCCCTGAAATAATTCTTGTACTTTGCGGTGAAACACATCTCTTGCTGAACCTAGCAACAAGATGGCGAATACGCATGGCTGCTTTCCTCCCTCATAAAGTTCGTTGAGGCGATCGCACATGCGCTGCAATTTTGTCACAGCATCACCTTCACTCTGAAGAGATGGCAAGATATTTTCTACTAACCATCGTTCTAGATAATCTAGTACCGCCTCCACCATCTCATCTTTACCGCCGGGGAAGTGGTGGTAAAGGCTAGCTTTTCCTAGTCCAGTCGCTTCCGAAATCTTGGCTAGGGTTGCGCCATCATAACCATACTGCCGAAATAGCTGCAACAGACAGGGAATATAAGTCTCTTTAGGCATTTTTATAGCGTGAAAAATTATCTGTTGACATTATACCGAACGAACGGTACAGTAGCTTTATACCGAACGGACGGTACAAAAAATTTGGGACTAACTCATGATTAAGCTTTATGGTCACGAACTATCTGGCAACAGTTACAAAGCAAAATTAATGCTGTCTCTGTTGGGCTTAGATTACGAGTGGATTAAAGTTGATTTAATGGCAGGAGCGCATAAGCAACCGGAATTTTTAGAACTAAATTCATTTGGACAGGTGCCTTTGTTAGTCGATGGCAATACAGTTTTGGCAGATGCCCAAGCAATTCTTGTATACTTGGCGCGGCAGTATGGCGGCGAGCGATGGTTAACCTTAGAAGCTTTACCCCTGGCGCAGGTGATGCGCTGGATATCAACCACTGCGGGAGAAATTCGCCAAGGCCCTGAATCAGCGCGTTTGTATCATTTATTCAAAACCACTAGCATCAACATAGAACGAGCAAATCAAAAATCAGAGTTCATCTTGACGCAACTCAACAATCACTTAGGAAATCAAGAATGGTTGGAATTAGGACATCCAACAATCGCTGATGTTGCAGTCTTTCCTTATGTTGCACTCGCGCCTGATGGCAAGATTAGCTTAGAAAATTACCCAAATATCCTTAGCTGGATTGATCGCATCAAACATCTTCCTGGTTTTGTGGGAATGATTGGCATTGAAGAACCTCTCACTGTTTAGGAGTGTATTATGCCACGCAAATTTGGAGAAATTGCTTTTACCCCGGAAGTGCTAGCTGCTCAAGAACAACGGGGGTCGAGGCAGACCTATGAGCGCTATATTGCCAATGGTTCTGCGAATGATGTCATTACCCCAAAGATTGAGGAATTTATTGCTCAACTCGACGGGTTTTATTTAGGAACAGTCAGTTCCAACGGTTATCCATATATTCAGTTTCGTGGCGGCCCGCCTGGTTTTTTAAAGGTGTTGGATGAGAAAACTTTAGGCTTTGCCGACTTCACTGGCAATGTGCAGTACGTTACGGTGGGTAACCTGTCGGGTAATGACAAAGCATTCATCTTCTTAATGGATTATCGTCACCGCAAACGCATCAAAATCTGGGGAAGAAGCAAATATGTTGAAGATGATCCAGCTTTAATTGCACAGCTACGAATGCCAGGATATCCAGCAGAAGTAGAAAGAGCGATTCTCTTTCATGTAGAAGCAATTAGCGAAAACTGTCCCCAACATATTCCTATCCGCTATTCGGTGGACGAAGTCGAAGCAATGATTACTCCTTTACAAGCCCGCATTACACAATTAGAACAGCAACTAAGCGATCGCCTGACGGAACTGTAAAATAAATCCTGGGATGTAACAAATTCTCAGGCAGGCATGGATCATGAAAAAGCTGATTAACAAGCCAGAAGACTTTGTGCGGGAAAGTTTAGAGGGTATGGCTGCAGCTCATGCTGATTTAATTCAGGTGAGCTATGAACCAACCTTTGTTTACCGAGCCGATGCGCCCGTACAGGGAAAAGTAGCAATTATTTCTGGTGGTGGCAGTGGACATGAGCCAATGCACGCGGGTTTTGTGGGTAGGGGAATGCTAGATGCGGCTTGTCCAGGAGAGGTTTTTACTTCACCCACCCCTGATCAAATGTTAGCCGCAGCCCAGAAAGTAAATAGTGGGGCAGGTGTTCTTTATATTGTCAAAAACTACAGTGGCGATGTGATGAACTTTGAAATGGCAACGGAATTAGCCCAAAGTGAAGATATCCGAGTGCTGAACATTTTGATTGATGATGATGTCGCAGTTAAAGACAGCCTTTTTACTCAGGGAAGGCGGGGTGTGGGTACAACAGTACTGGCTGAGAAAATTTGTGGTGCGGCCGCTGAGGCAGGATATGATTTACAGCAAATAGCAGATTTATGTCGTCGGGTAAATTTGCATGGGCGGAGTATGGGAATTGCCTTGACTTCCTGTACAGTACCAGCCAAAGGTACACCGACATTTACATTAAGCGATCGCGAATTAGAAATTGGTATTGGGATTCACGGCGAAGCAGGTAGAGAACGCATCGCTTTGCAATCGGTAGATGAAATTACCGAAAGTTTAGCGCGAGCAATCATTGACGATACAGGCTATAGCCGGACAGTTAGAGAGTGGAATGCGGAGCAAGGGGATTGGGTAGATGTAGAACTGATAGATCCACCATTGCAAAAAGGCGATCGCGTACTCGCTTTTGTCAATAGTATGGGTGGTACTCCCCTTTCGGAAATTTATCTTGTCTATCGCAAACTAGCCCAAATCTGCGAACAGCAAGGATTAAAAATTGTACGCAATCTGATTGGGCCTTATATTACATCTTTGGAAATGCAAGGATGCTCAATTACATTATTGAAGCTAGATGATGAAATGATTCGGCTCTGGGATGCACCAGTCAAAACCCCAAGTCTACGTTGGGGAATTTAGGCAGGACTTACGCAACTGGCACAGTGATCATCTGGCATAAGAGTCAAAAGTCAAGAGTCAAGGGTCAAAAATTTAGGTTTTTTGGACTCTTGACATTTGAACGCCAGTTCACTCAACGGAGGGAACCTCCGCACGTGACTGGCTCCCCTAGACAAACCTAAACGAAAAAAAATATGACACTTGCGTAAGTCCTATTAGGACTTGGGGTTTGGTAATTGGTAATGGGTAATGGGGGTTTGTTTCTTTCCTAGCGCAAAGTTTGCTAGAGAAGATCAGATATTCAAGTAATACCAATTTGAAAAAAGAATGTGACAGATTGTAGGGGTACAGGCATTGCCTTGCCCTCTAGCATATTATTGATGTGTCGCAAACATTATTTGAATTGCTATAAAATAGGGAAAACAGAGAGTATGTGGTGCATAAATGGCAAGACAAAGCTCTCACCCAAAAGCGACATCATCAACTTCATCGCATTCAAAAACTTCGATTCCGTCGAAATCCTGAAGTTTTCTGGGATACTCTTGAGAAGTTACTTCTCTAGCAAACTTTGCGCTTCTAGAAAAAAACAGAACAATAATTTTGGAGGGGGTTTGGGGGACGCAACCGTCACCCAATCGGGGGTTTGGGGGAGAATCCCCCAATTGATCTGGCTTGTTTAATAAGTCACAAATAAATCACTAATGAATTTAACCCAAGCCTATTGATTACTAACTAGATTGTAAATGACAAAAGCGATACTCAATTAATTTAAAAACTTCTCTACGCACCTAATAAAGATTTCCACACCCATTGGTAAGGCAGTTTCATCAAAATCAAAGCGGGGATGATGATGAGGATAAGCCAAATCTTTTGTAGGATTAGCAGAACCTAGAAAGAAATAGCAACCTGGAACTTCTTGCAAGAAAAATGACATATCTTCGCCGCCCATAGTTTGGCATTCTGGCACAATTCCTACAGGTGTTTCTACTACCTCTGCTGCTACTGATCGCACTAATTCTGCAATCCCAGCATCATTAATTACTGGGGGATAAAGGGAGATATATTCTAAGTCATAACTTGCACCATGACTTTGACAGACACCTGCAATAATTTGCTCGATCCGCTGGTGAAAATATCCTTGAAAAGCTGGGTTAAAATAGCGAACTGTGCCTTTCATATTGGCTGTGTCAGCAATTACATTGTGTGCAGTACCAGCATGAAGCGCACCTACAGTCACAACTGCTGAATCAATAGGATTCACGTTCCGCGCCACAATGGTTTGCAAGGCGTTGACAATTTGGGCAGCAACGACGATAGAATCTACAGTTTGATGTGGTATCGCCCCATGTCCACCTTTACCCAAAATTGTGCATTGGAATAATTCTACAGCCGCCATCAATGCCCCAGCCCGGACACCGACTGTCCCCAAAGGTAAGTTATTCCACAGATGTAACCCAATAATGGCATCGACATCGGGGTTTTTCAGCACCCCAGCCTCCACCATTGGTTTTGCACCCCCTGGCCCTTCTTCTGCTGGCTGAAAGATAATTTTGACAGTACCAGCAAAATCATCGCGATGCTGCTGAAGATAGTAAGCTGTACCAAGTGCGATCGCAGTATGTCCGTCATGTCCACAAGCGTGCATTATGCCATCATGTTGCGAACAATAAGGTACTTGATTCAATTCTTGAATTGGCAAAGCATCCATATCAGCGCGAATTGCCAAAACTTTACCACTGCTCAGTTTGTTACCTTTGATGATGGCAACAATACCAGTTTGGGCAATACCCGTTTGATGCTCAATTCCCCACTCTTGTAACTTCTGGGAGATAAACTCAGATGTGAGTTTTTCTTGAAAACCTAACTCTGGCTTTTGATGTAGCCACCGTCGCCATTCTACCAGTTGATTTTGTAATGCACGGATCGAAAGCCGAACGTGAGATAAGTCAACAGCACCAGGATTGGGGAAGGTAGAAACCATGATACTTATTACGCTTTTAAATTACACAATCACTCATGAAGTTCGTTGATTGCTGACTGTTAACAGTTAACCGTCAGCAGTCAACAATGCAAGTTAGAGTTACAACAGCTTATGAGTTATGTTCTCAGTGTATCGTTATCAAAGATTTAGTGTTTCTAAATTTAAATTTGAGGCTACTTCAGCTAGTTTATCTAAATCGGTGAGGTTCTCTAGATAAGGTAAGCAGCCTAACACTGGGATATTGGTGAGTGATTGAATCATCTCTGGTGGGGTTAAATCGGCAATTTCATCATCGGAACGGGGTTGTACGCAATTGAGAACAATCCCTTTCAGATTGATTTTTGCTTGTCTAGCTAATGCGACATTAGCCACTGCTTGCGCGATCGCACCTAACCTGACTGGAACTACCAGAACTGTGGGTAAATGCCAATCTCCGGCTAAATCAGCTACCGTCAATTCATCTGTAATTGGTGAGCCTAAACCCCCTAAAGATTCTACCAACACAAAATCCCGACGCGATCGCTCTTTAGAGAAAGCTTGCCAAACTATAGCTAAATCAACTTGACGATTTTCCTTAGCGGCGGCGATGGGAGGCGCTAAAGGTGCTTGAAAGTACAACGGTGTAATTTCTTCCGCCGTTTGATTGAGGGAAAACAGCTTTTGATACCATTCGCGATCGCCTTCTCCCGATTGAATCGGTTTCATCAGTCCCCAATTACGTTGGGGAAAATATTTTTGCAAATAAGCAGCTAATGCAGTTGTTAAAACTGTTTTACCCGCCTCAGTATCGGTTCCAGTAATTAGTAGTGCGTTGATATTTGACATTTACCTTTTAGTATTATTTACTGCAAATCTCATCTAAATACAGCAGTCACACAATTATCGTTGCACCCTCACCATAATTTAGAATTTACTATTACCAATTACCCATTACCAATTACCTATTCCCAGTAAAGTTGTTATTGATTAGAGCTTGGGTTTAACGTTCTATTATTAGGTAAGTTATTTTGCTCTTCCTGAGAAGTAGGACTTTCCGTAGGAGTTTCTGTGAGAGTTGGCGTAGGAGTAATTATAGGAGCTTCTGTAGGAGTTTCTGTAGGAGTTGGTGTAGGACTGATTATAGGAGCTTCTGTAGGAGTTTCTGTAGGAGTCGGTGTAGGACTGATTATAGGTGTGGGTGTTTCTCTAGCTAACCTTTCTAATGCCACATTGAGACTATAATCACTTTCAGCTACACCAGGAACTAGACTTAATTGAATAGTGTATCTACCGCTTACAGGCAATACACCATCATAGGATTGTACTTGATTAGCGGTATTATCAATTGGTTGTTTATTAGCATCTAAAACTGATAAAACAATACCAGTTCCTTGAGCAATAGTAGTAGTTAATTTTTCACCTTTGCGTCCAAAAAAAGTATACTGAACTATTTGATTTTCTTCTAAAGTATCGTCTACTGTAGTTGTATTTGTGGTTCCTAAATTGAGGCGTTTGCTAATTACAGCAGGTTCAGTACTAGTAGATGTAGGCGTGGGTGTTAATGTTGTACCACCAGAAACAACTGGTGAAGGGAAAGTTTGTACTGGTGTTTCTGGTTGTGTAGTCGAGCGACTGCGAATTGAACTGACTAAAGCCCAAGAACCAAATCCTGCTAGGATGACTACAGCACTGCCAATCGCCCCAATTGCTAAAGGATTATCTAAAACAGAGCTATGATTGCTGGGTGGAATTACAGGTGCAGGTCTGTTGGGGGAAGGCGATGGTGCTGGCTGAGGCGGACGACCACCAACTGCGATGGTTTGCATATTGGAGACAGCACTAGTGTTAGTGACGTTAGGATTCGTCACATTTGCTTGATCTACAGATTGTAATGCTTGGATGACATCAGCTGCACTTTGATAGCGATCGCTGGGCCGATAATTCAACATCCGATTCAAAACTTGGGCAAATTGGGGATTTACTCTCGCCCATTGTTGCCAATTCCAAGTAAGTTGATTTTCATCAAATAATTCTGAAGGTTCTCTACCAGTTAGCAAAACGATCGCAGTGACTGCAAGAGCATATAAATCACTATTAGGGTAAGCCTGTCCCGTTTGCATTTGCTCACTGGGAGAATAACCTAATTTTCCCACGGTAGTAACTGGTGCTGTGCTATTGGGTGATTGCAATCGCGTTGCTAATTCTTTAACCACCCCAAAATCAATTAACACTGGCTGACTATCACTATCACGTAAAATAATATTTTCTGGTGATATATCCCGGTGAATAATTCCCCGACTATGAATATGCGCCAACACAGGTAATAAAGAGCGCATCAACTGTAAAACTTCTTTTTCTGTTAATGTCTGACTAACAGCTTGACGTTCTGAAAGGATAGCGCGGTAAGTCTTTCCTGCAACATAATCTTCCACCAAAAACAAACGCTGGTCTTCTTCAAACCTTTCTCGGAATTTCGGTACTTGCGGATGCTCGATTTGATACAAAATTGCGGCTTCCCGGTGGAAAAGTTCTTGCGTTTTCTCCCAAACCGAAGTTCCGGTTGTTGTCGGAATCAATTCCTTAATGGCGCAAAGTTCATTAAAACGCCTCTGGTCTTCCGCTAGATAGGTTCTGCCAAATCCCCCTTGTCCGAGAATTTGGATAATCCGGTAACGGTTTTGCAGGACAGTACCAACTGTAATGGGTGGTTGCATAATTGATTAATTTAAGTGTTATGGCAACTGAGAATAAAGTCTCTACCAAAGATTAAGTCTAAGCAGTGACAACAGTTACTTGCGGCGATATTCTACCCTACCTTGTAGGTACTTATGACAGCCGGACTGTGCTTTGTGCATTTTGTCCAAATTTTGCGGATGGGCAAAATTTTCTCTAGGCTGATTAGCATTTGAAAATAAGCAATTGTTGTTATCTGCGCTTTTTGGTAAGGTTAGAACTTGCGTATTAGTGTGTGCGAAGTCAGCCTGATGAAAGCTGGCTCAACTTTATTTTGACACTTTGTTCTCAGTACCTAAGTTTTAAGCAGATAGCTGCACTCAGCATTCAGCATTCAGCTTTGTCAACCCATAGATGAATCCGCTTTGTGGAAAATATTGCCAAAATTAAAATTTTAAAAATGCTTAACTCTACCAGTTGATAAATTTGCAGATAGGATTATAGAATATCTTGCTGCTCCTTGAGAATTGATCAGCCTTCGACTAGAGAATACCCCGTTATCATTTCCCTGAAATGGTAAAAACTTTATTTTAGGCACAAAAATAGCTGCGTATAAGCAGCGATCCCCTAAACCATGCTCGGAAAGCTGGTGTTTTTATTCTACACAGCAAAAAATCCGAATAATGGGCCTAGTTAATATACAGGGTATTCAGTTAAGCTATCAATGGTTTGTTAACTAAAATTATTCAAAAATTAGCAAATCATAATTTTCGGGAGCAATGATTTAACTTTGCAGATATTTTTTTACACTATTTCGGTTAAATTTGCTAAATTGCTGATGTTAAGATTGCCATGAATGCACATCGAGGATCTGCTGTGCTCAGTTCTGCAACTTTATCCAAAGTGCAGCCAGTTGCAACAGGACTGACTGAAAATCATCGCCTGCGGCTTTTTTCTGGCTCTGCCAATTTACAACTGTCTACTGAAGTCGCTCGTTACCTAGGTATGGATCTAGGCCCAATGATCCGTAAAAGATTTGCGGACGGCGAACTTTATATTCAAATTCAGGAATCAATCCGGGGTTGTGATGTCTATCTCATCCAGCCATGTTGTCAGCCGGTTAACGATCATTTAATGGAATTAATGATTATGATTGATGCCTGTCGTCGTGCTTCTGCACGGCAGGTAACAGCAGTAATTCCTTACTATGGCTATGCCCGCGCTGATCGGAAAACCGCAGGAAGAGAGTCCATCACTGCAAAGTTGGTTGCCAACCTGATCACACAAGCAGGTGCCAACCGTGTTCTGGCAATGGATTTACACTCAGCCCAAATTCAGGGATATTTTGATATACCATTCGATCATGTTTACGGTTCGCCAGTGTTAATAGATTACCTGGCTAGCAAACAACTGCATGATTTAGTAGTAGTTTCTCCTGATGTGGGTGGTGTAGCAAGAGCAAGAGCATTTGCCAAAAAGCTAAACGATGCTCCATTAGCGATTATTGATAAACGTCGCCAAGCTCACAATGTTGCCGAAGTTTTAAACGTCATCGGTGACGTGAAGGGGAAAACGGCAGTCTTGGTAGACGATATGATTGATACTGGTGGCACAATTGCAGCTGGGGCTAAGTTGCTGCGAGAAGAAGGGGCGCGTCAGGTATATGCCTGTGCAACTCATGCGGTGTTCTCTCCACCTGCAATTGAGCGGTTGTCCAGTGGCATATTTGAGGAAGTCATTGTCACCAATACTATCCCCATCCCAGAAAGCGATCGCTTTCCACAGCTGGTAGTGCTTTCAGTGGCTAATGTACTCGGTGAAACCATCTGGCGGATTCACGAAGATAGTTCAGTAAGTAGTATGTTCCGCTAGGCAAAAAAGGACTGTCACTAACGTTACAGTTTTGGCTAATTAATTGTTAAGAATGAAGTATGAAGTATGAAGTATGAATTTTTTTCACTTCCTCCTTCAGCCTTCATTTTTTTTAAGATGCCAAAGTTGCCATCTCTAACACTATTCTTGCTAATTCTTCAGCCATTGCAGTAGGCCCAGTATTCTTAAAAGTATCGACAAGGGTCTGATAATACCAAAGAGTACCTTCTTTACCGCCTTGAAAACGCTGCCAAAGTGATTCACCTAAGATGCGGTAATCTTTGACAATAGACTGAGCGTTGTAGATTTTATCAGCAGCTGACACCAGCAAAACTGATGGCGATGCTGTAGTTAAATGAGCAATATATGCTTCTTTGCGTTGTCGCCAAGGCGGTTTGGGAATAGTATCTGCATCGGTACAGCCATCAACAATTGCTGTGACATGATCTCCAAAACGGCGGCGAATTTCTTCCCTGGTGGTTGCACCACCTTGATCTTCGATGGCATCATGTAAAAGTGCTGCTATGGCTTCATCTTCATTTGCGCCATATTCTAAAGCAATACTGGCTACGCCTAATAAATGGGCAACATAGGGAACACCAGAACCTTTACGCACTTGCGTGGCGTGTAGTTCAGTGGCGTAGACAAGAGCTGTGGTAAAGCGTTCAGAAAGCATTGGATTTTAAACAGTTTATATTGAGCGCACTGTAGCTGAAAAATTAGGCGATCGCTCAGCCAACATCTCTGACGAACGCAGACAAGCTTCCTATGGGGGCTAAAGATATCTATATATGACAATTTTCAAGTCTTGACACGAGAGTATTTATCCGCTTTAGATCACCGTCCCAATAATCTCCAAGCCAGCCTGATTTCCATACAAAGCCTAACAATTCAAGATAATGTGGTAAATGTCCTTGAGGAGCATCAAGGCTGAAGGTGAATTGAGAGTATTTAATCCATGAGTTATTTACACGCCATCCAACAAGATTGCCAAATTTATCAGCATTGCCGTTCACACTCTTCCAAATGAATTTTTGGGCACTAAAGCCAAAACGTCCATTACTATAATCACTCCAGAGTTTATCGATTATGTAAAAGTCTTCACATGAGATTCTTTTAATAGATTCACAATCAAGCCAACGTCCTTTTGTTGGGCAGGCTATAGAGAGCATGACATTGCTAGTTTCTAGATTAGCTTCTATCCATTTTTTAGCTGCTAACAAATCTCTCAGTTTAGCAAAGTTAGGCTCAATCAAATTAATTGACGTGGTTTTTTGCGATGATGGTGCAGCTACTTTAGTAATAGCTTCTATAGAACCCATTTGACATCTTAGGAAGGGTCTGCAAGCCTCTTAATCATTAGCCTGATGAAGCAGAGGTTGAGTTTGGCAGTGGCATTAGCTAGGGTTCG
>NZ_JACJPX010000128.1 GCF_014696315.1 Calothrix membranacea FACHB-236 | reverse complement strand
ACTTCTTGGCATTCCCCAGCCAGAAGTCTCTCATTTAATGAAAGGAGAGTTTCAACGGTTCAGTGAGGGCAAACTGCTCATTTTCCTCAAGCGACTCGATACAGAAATCACTTTACATCTTCGCCCCCGTCACGCGCAGGGGGAATCTGCTGAAACTGTGATATCGCTATAGGGCAGGATGGAAGCCTTAAAATTTCTTAATTCTTACGGTACATAAAAGCTTTCCAATACCACAACCATTATCTAGCACAGGGGGCTGGATGATGGTTGTTTTGCCTTAGCTAGATGCCTAATAGGGGTTCAGCCGGGAGGTAGAGTCGAGGGGAATGTTGCCATTCCACCCCTCTCTTCCGGCTGAACCCCTAATAAAAGGCCAGCCGAGATATTGATACCGTTGACGAATTCCGCCGAGCCTAAACTGAACCGATTAGTTCAGCAATGAAACGATTGAGAGCCTTCTGAGCAGTTTTATACGCAGAGATACATCTTTTTTGTTACTGTCCTAGATGACGGTATAGATTCTTTGAGAAATAGTACATTACTATCCCAATAAAATGTAGCGGGAGCGTAAAAACTATGGCGAATTTATCAACCTTTGGATTGGTTTTGGAGTGGGTAAGTGAGCAATTAAAAAAGGTTGAAAAGGGAATAGATCACAAAAATAAAACTAATGCTGCCAAACATATTCCTGAGACACATAAATTAATTGATAAATTGATTCAACATGAACAAGAACTTGCAGAAAATTTTCAAAATAACGTAGTTGACGATGAATATAAAGCTTTAGTTGATATAATTCAGAAACATAATAAAACTATTATTACACTAGAGTTGAATAAGAAAACTATTCAGCGACTTAAAGAGGGTGGGGCTTCACCAAAAGAAATTAGTGATGCAGAAAAAAGAATGCAAGATATGATGTAATCTTCTTAAAAGCAAAGAAGATATCAATAGTACCGTTTATTGTAATTTCAAAAGTTTGTATAACAAGCTTTTGAATTATTTTTAATTCTTAAGTTCAGCAATTAGTTCCGTCATACTTTCATCAATAATCTGAAATGCCATAGATTTTTGCGTGGTATTAAGTCTCTTATCCAAATAGGCTTCTAAGTCGTCAAATATAACTTGATTTTTGATCTTCTCAAGCGCTATCACATAAGCCTCTTTGTCTGGAATTTTTCCTTGAGGATATCTTTGTTTAATGTATTCAACAGGCATATTACGCTCATATCTAATGCTAAACATGAGCCAAGCTTTCAAATAGGCATAGATATCATCAATAAAAAGCTCATTGTCAATTTTAGTTATATTCTTTTGTCCAAGTTGCGTTAGAGCCAAATGTATACCGGCATTAGCAATGATTTTAAGTAAGTCATCATTATCAGCTAAAAATTTAATAACTGCATCACGAGCAACACGCCTTGCACAAAAATCATAAGGTACATTGCCTACTTGTTGAAACTCTGTATTTCTAATATTTAATGGAATAGCACAACAATACTCCTGCTCTATTTTTCGCCTTATTCCTTTAAGTTCATTTTCTATATTTTCCTTCTCATCCTGTGCGGCTTCTTGAATTGCGCTTGTAACAGTACTGTTGATTCTATCCCAAGAAAACCAAGCCGAGAATCCTATTAGCGCAAAACTGATGAGAAAATTTATCAAAATTTCCGGGGGTTTAACTGGATGATCACTTAGCAAGGAGAGTATTTTCTGTAAAATAAAGCTGATAACGAAGGCAAGTAAAAAAGCGTAGAATATCAAGCCTAGAGTTGTAGATACTGCCCGATCCTGTGCAGAAGTTCGATTCATAAGTGCCTTAATGCTGAGTATATAGAAGCTAAGACAGCTTTGAGTATAGCTTTAGTAAGTTATAAGTATCATATCAAGAGGACATTGAGCCATTACGCATCCGTAAATAATTTCTAAAATCTACGTTCATTTATTACTCTATAAAGCTGCTCTAACAGATCTGGCTCCTCGTCGAGAGCCTTACGGAGTCGAGAAAGCATATATGCTGCTGTGTTTTTGTTGACACCAATTTCACTCGCTAATTGACGAACGCTAAACTCGTTGGGCTGACTAATGAATAGCTGAATCGCACGAAACCATTTAGACATATCTACGCGAGTTCTGTGAAATAAAGTGCCGACTGTCACACTGTAAGATGTGAAACACGTGTTGCAATGGTATCGCCGTTCTCGCTTGAACCGTGAAGCGTTAGTTGAATCGCAGTAAGGACACCTTGCTTGTCCTCCCCAGCGAATCTGCTCTAGTATTTCTAGACATTCCTCCTGAGTTTTTGACATAAAACAAAGAGTTAGTATGTCGAGCTTAGAGGTAAACGCTCAACCAACTCTCTGCTACTGATTTCCGTAGAGCTAGGTATTTTTTACGGCTTAAATAATCTGAACGGTGGGCTTCGTCTACGATGATTAAATCGAAATGACCAGGGTCAAAGATGCGTTTGTCCCCATCACTGCGGTTGATGCGGTTCAACATTTTAGGATAGGTAGACAGCACCACTTTGTCAGTTTCGGTTGTGTCGTCTTGGGTGAGGTCTACGGCGGTGGGTATATGAGTTTTAAAGGCGCGGAGTGCTTGGGTAATGAAGGCGTTGCGGTCAGCCAAAAACAGGACACGCTTTACCCAATTAGCACGCATCAGCAGGTCAACCAGGGCGATGGCGGTGCGAGTTTTCCGTGTTCCCGTCGCCATCACCAGCAAAGCCTTGCGTTTATTATGATTCTCAAAGGCTTCGGTTTTATTATTGGTGGTGCAAATACAGGCTTTATTTTGTTCGGATATCTGTACATACTACTGTCTAGATAACCGTTCCCTACTTTGAGTCCAGATTTTCTACTATTAATGTATAAGCACTAAAAAATTTATGTAGTGCTTCCCAGAAATGTAAGTAATGCGTTCCTTTTAAGGGTGTGGGTTCAAATCCCATCAGGTGTACTATGCACCTGTGGCGGAATGGTAGACGCGACGCACTGTCAATAGTAAGAGAACCAACTCACTTCAATAGTTTCTCTTGCCAAGAATACTTCTCCTAAATCTTTTATGGAGAAGTATTTATTTTTAGCTACTTTAAAATGCAACTTTTACCCTTCTGTAACTTCCTTGAACTGTGCATAAGCTTCCTTCCAAGCGGCTGAACCGCCCTTCTTACACTGCCAGAGGCGTTCTATTATCTCTGTTTGGTTCAGTTCAGTTCGTAGTTGGTCGATCAGATCTTGGCACTGCTCACGGGTTAATTTCAATGGTGTGAACCGCTTTTCATTTTCGGCACAATCCTCGTCTGGCGGTTGGTTCAGTGGTTCAGATTGTGGTTCGGCTGGTTCAGGGAACTCTAGGCGGCGGTAAAGTTCCTCTAGTGATTCTCGGTCTTGTGGCGTGACTGGACGATTGCTGACTCCAAAATCCGATATTTTCTCTGCCATAGTCGGCAATTCAACTAATATCGATTCATTAGAACTATCGAGTTTCACCTTGGCTTTACCCGTAGATTTGGGCTGTAGTGTAATTGGATCTACTTGCGCTAAACATTCAACTTGCAGCATTTTAGAAACAAGGTTATATAGCCCTTTGATGCCAAACAAACAAGTCTGAGTATTGTTGTGAGCAACCACAGTTAAAGGCATCTCTTGTTTACGGCTTTTAGTCAGTGCTAACTTGCCAAATTTTGATAGCAATTCCTCATCTTTAATGAAGTCGCCGTAGGTGGTTGCTTCCTCACAAATTAGGGCGGTTGCTTTGCCCTCGCTCCAAAGTTTCTGCCGCCATTGCTCCTCACTTAAGGACGAATTATTAAAAGTAGTCAGTCTTGATTCCAATTCCTCAACGTAATCGCGGATCTGCTGCTCGATGTCCGACCAAGAATGGTAACTTTCAACCCCTCGCCATTCTGCACGGTTGCTGTCAGGGTCAAGCACGACTACTCGGTAGCCTGTTTCTTTTTTTTGTTTGGCGACATAACGAGCCAGCCACGATTTACCGCCGCCTTGGTTGCCCCAAATCAGGGCAGTTTGTTTAATGAGATTTTGCACCCAAGCGGTGTTATTGTCGGGTGGGATTACTGGTTGCTGCATTTGCTCTTCCACAGTTCCTGGTGTGCCGTGTGGTAGCTGTGGGGCTGGCTGCTGTTGAGGCTCAAACTTTTCAAAGCTTTGCCCAGAGTCGAGCAGGTGTCCAAATTCGTAATAATCATCAGCCGACATTGCCATGAGTAGGGCTGTTACCTGCTGTGGGGTGATGCTGGCTAAAAACTGCTGTCTGGCCTCAGCGATTTTAATACCTCTCAAATATTTGAGCAGTTCCTTACCCGATAGGTCTAACAACTGTTCACCTAGTCTTACGCTGTAGGACGCTTTCACACCTTCAAAGAGTTTGGTAGCTCGGTAATGAGGGCGGATGTCTGCTAGATAATCTTGTGCCTTACTTGTAGCCCACAACCCTATGCCCCCCAATATCATCGCCCCTATCCCCAGATGAATTTTAAACGGGTTATCGGCGGGCAGTTTGCGGAACACATATAACCCATCATGCTCAAGGAAAGCCCAAGGGTTATAGTTTGGGTTGCTGGTGCGGTACTGGTTAGCCTTAAGGTAGGGGTCTGGAATTTGCGTACGCTGTTGGTATCGGCAATACTTTTTACCCAAAAGTAATTTATTTGGGTTGCCGTCACCTGCTTGAATAGGTGCATCGTGGATTCTGGCTGACTTCGGGTAGAAACAGATGTCTTTCTTAGCTATGCCGTCGCCAATATGGGCTGCTATGCCACAAACTAACGCACCTGCCACAGATAGTTTTACTGCCCAATTTAAACGCAGTGGCAGGCTGTAGGAGCGTTGATTTAGTTCCGATGGTTTAACGTCATTTATCATCACTTTTTCCGCAAAAACAAGAACAATGCGATGGCGGCGAAGACAGAAAAGCCCAATAATAAGCCAAAATTGTCTTTGCTTGGCTGCCGGATGCCCTCAAACTCTCTCACCTGTTGGGTGAATACAGAGAAGCTGCCACGGGCAATAGAATCCATGTTTTGGGCATCAGAAGTGAGTTTCCACGAACTAGCCATGAGCATTGCAGTACGAGTAACACCAATGGCAAACTTTTGACGGTTGGTGATTGTGGGAATAACGCTATTAGAAAAACGCAAATAGCACAAAGTACCAGCGAAACTTGCACCCACTGGTAAACCTGCTACTACTGCCGGGAACAGTCCCACACTGCCTGCTAGATACAGCGATTGAGTTGATACGACTTGAAAACCTGCCATAACCGCACTTTGGGCGATGCCACGAATCACTGTTATGCTGCTGTCAGTTTCTGCGATCGCTTCTTGAACCTGTTCTGAGTCGTACTGCTCTTTGTCTACAATCTCTTTACTGTCGTCTACAAGCTCCGCATCAAAATAGATAGGTGTTTTCTGATTGTTAGTTAGCATAGGGACACCTTTTAAAATGGCTATCCCCCAGACTCACTGGGGGATTTGGCAATTTAGTCAATCAACCGTCTAAAAAAACCTTTCACTCGGAGCATTGCTGCTGAACCGTGTCTGTGGATTTCTCGCAGTGTTTCTCGTGCTTTGTCACCTGGGGTCAATTCTGATTTTTTGGCTTGAACCTGCTGCCAAAGTTGAGTTTTAGCCCTAGTTGAGTCAATCTCAATACCCCGTAGTGCTGCGCGGTGTGATTCACCGAGTAGGTTGAGGGTGCGACTATGCCGGAATTGTTCAAGGCCTAATTGGTTGTCAGAGGCGATAACCTTTTGCTCTAAGCCGTATCCCAAACGGGCATCGCTGACTCTCACTTTTGACCAATTATCAGCCATCCGGTTTATTGAAGTCCCTGCGTCGGTGAGAAACTTGGTTTCTTCTGCCATGACGGTTTCAGTTGCCTGTAAACCAAGTGATAGGTTGCCGAATACTGCCTTAGCATTTTGGGCGCGTTGGGTTTGCTTGATTCGGAAATCTGCCACAGTTGCAGCTGCTGTCTCATTGCCGTCTAGGGCTTGAAACACGGTTTCTTGGCTAATGCCCGAAAGGGAATGCAAAGCAGCATAGGTGATGGGTGCATCCAGTTTGAGTTTTACTGTTCGGCTCATGGTTCCCACGCTCCTAGTTCTTCCAGTCTTGTGAAGATGTTGTTTGCTTTGTCTCTAGTTGCGTGATCTGCAATATCATTTAGTGCTGTCTCGTCGCCTTCCGCAAGTCGAAAAATAGTTTCGTCGGGTAGTTCTCCCCCAAAATTCCCTAAAAACTGACCGTGAGTTAAAGGATTGGGTGTTTCGTCAATCGTTTCAAACTGGTCATAGATTCCAGTTTGTAGGTATGGCAGTGTTTCTTGGATTATCTGCTGTTGCTCTGGTGTTCTCCCTAAATTTGGCTGGTATGGATCATCGTTAGCAACTATCTCTGCTGCTGATTGCGCCAATTCTGTTGGGCATCCATTGTTAGTTAGTGCGTTTAATGCGGCGAAAAATAGATTCTCGTTGTTCATCTTGCTAAAATCTCTGTGTGTTGTACTTTTGCAACTAGAGGGCGATCGCCAGCTTGCCGGCGAATGCGAGCGCTCTCCCCATTACTGAAAAAAACCTTCTTTCGATACATCTACAGCACCTGCTGTTGCTTCCCACCCCAGCACATTGAGAAACTGGGTAACGTCGCCAATTGTGACATCTGCATCAATTTGCAGTACTAAAAATTGCGGATGCTGCCTGATTTGGGTGAGTAATTGTTGGGCTTGTGCAATCAATTCTGGTAGTGGTTGATTCTGCATAATTCACCTCATCAAAATATTGATAATTGCAATGATTCCTGGCTGAGTACAGAACTCTTTGTAGTGACTCCTTCTACCTCATAACAACGAGTAGTTAAAGCTTTATGATTTAACTTCAAATCCGCTTTTTTTCGTTGTCCTGCTAGTGGGCAGAAGATGTATTGTGGTGCTTGGATTGTGCCTGTTTTATAGCGGTATTGGTAAAGTGTTCGGTCGATTTGGTAAACCTTCGACTGGGTAAGTAAAGTTGAGTCATACACTCTATTTAGGTTGTTCATGAAGCGACTCCCTTAAACTGACTAACCATAGAAGCTATTCCTGCTTTATTCGGGTGAGTTGCTGTTGGTGTTGATGCCTGATTTTGATTTTTTGGGAATGTTTGTAAATTGACCCCACCCTGAAAAATCAGCTTTTCTACTGCTGCACTTAGGGCCTGTGTTGGGGCATCAGCAGGGATATTGAACATCTGGCACAGTTCCTCAACTGCTAAGTAAGAAATGGTTATACGCCGGGATTCGTAAGACGTTTTATCAGACACTTTTTACGCTCCTGTGGCAATTTCTGTTAACAGCTTTAATCCAAATGCATTGATGAATTGGGGATTTTTCAATACCACAAACCCCAAAGAGGAAAGATTTTGATCCACCACTGGCAGTGAAACACCACCACCCCAAGCGACAAGATATTTAGCACGGTCTAAGTAATTGCTAGAAGTGACGAAATTAGCGAATTTTTCAATTCTTGTAGACCACCATTCATCAAGACATTGGCTGTATTCAACCTCAAAATTCTTACCTGTAAGGTGATTACCTCCATAAGTTAAAGTTCCTTCTAAAATCCCTCGGTTCACTAAAGAAGATGAGTGTTTGACATCTTTTGACAGCAGACTTACTTTGTCGTTTCTCTTGTCTAATACTTCTGCAATCATTGAGTGCAATTCACCGCATCCACCTTCAATTAGATGGCGGTCTATGACTGCACCATTGCCATTAAATACGGTAATTAGCCAAGTGGATGAACCAATATCAAGGGCAATGGCAATTTCTGACTCTTCCAGGGCTAGGGTTGGTTCACCAAATAAGCAATAGGCGATACTTCCAAACCCTTCGGGATAAATACCTGTGACTGCGATTTCTACTGTTTTGGTGACAATTTCTCGATTAACAGGATGTTTGTGTTGAAAAGTGTGAATACCTTGTACTCTGCGTTTGATTTCTCCACCCCAGCGTTCTGGGTTGTGGTTGCTCAAACTTATTTCTAATTTCATGCCATCGGGAATATTGAGAACTGCTAAGTCTGCAAGGATGCTTTCTAATGCCAGTTCTGCTTTTTTAGCTTTATCCTCATGCAGTAGGGTGTGGTCAGCTTGGGAAAGCGCTGCACTTCCCCAGAAAAATTGAATGTCTTTTAAGTCAAGGCGTGAACCTTCTGCATAGCGAACCCAGCACCCATCTTTTGAAATGGTTTCGTGAAGGTGGATGTTACGGTTGCGAACTACTGAGTATGCGGCAGGCATCATGATGCAAAAATCACCATAGGTTGCCTTCCCATACCCAGCACCCGGGTCTTTACCTGCGATGAGGGTATTTAGCCCAGAATTGGCAAGCGACGATGCTTGACTGAGCCAAGAATTGGCATCGGTGTATGTGGTTGTCATGGTTCAGATAATTGGTAAAAGTCTTATTTTTTCTGGCTTTGGAGAATTTAAAGGCGCTTATCGCCTTAAATCTATACATCCAGTTTTGGGCAAGCCTAAACATCACTTTCTGGCTTCTATTGCCTTTGTTGGGTGACTGTTTTTGGTTTGAATAATGCTATATTAGCATAGAATCGCATGAATATTTAATGCGATAGCATGAGTTTAGCTAAGTTAATTACTACATGAGGCTAGAATCGATGAATACAGAAGATTTCATCGACATGACTAAAAGAACAACTATTGTTTTACCTGACACAGTTTATGAAGATTTACAAATATGGGCTGATGAAGAAGGTAGAGCTACAGCTAATCTCGTAGCATTTCTTGTAGAGCAGGCTATAAGGGCTAAATTCCCCTCTAAATATCCTCCTGCTTACAAAAGAGTAGAGGCAAGCGATCGCCAAACATGACGCTAATAGATAGCTATTGATTCAAAAATGCAGTGTCAAGCATTATTCTTAGTACAGTTCTTGTTATTTCACGTTATTAATTTTTAACGTCTCCAATGACTACCGTGAAAGACCTACCTAGCGATTTTCAACTCCCGCCGCACAACGAAGCGGCGTTAGAGATGCTTCGGGAGGCGAAAAATTATGAGTCTACTGTTGCTCTAGCGGCTGGTGGTGCGGCACTGGCTACAGGTGGCACAGTTCATCCGTTAGGCTGGTTACTTTTTGGATTGGCTTACCAGCCGTTGGTAGTAACTCAAAAACTGGCGCGGTTGGAAAAATTAACGGCCCTCCTTTTGGATGAGTTTAAAAACGAAGGAGTACAAGTCTTCCCAACAGTCCCAGTGGAAAACAATAACCCTATCGACTTGTTTATTAGATTTCCACGAACAACACACCTGTTTATCTCCATTCGGTCAAAAGGAGATAGAGAAATTGTCTACAACGAAGCTAGAGAGGTTTTACAGGTCAAGCGCAAAGACAAGAATGGACTAAAACTGTGGCAACCCTGCCCACTTGTGGAGTTGGCAGACTACGAGAAGTGGCTCAACAAGAACAGAGATAAGTTTTTGATGTCCTCCCGTGAAGCTCAAAAGACTCCCACAGCAAAAGTTTTAGTCTTATGGCCTCCTACCAAGGCGGGCAATACTCACAATGATCATCTTTATTCGGAGGTGGGAAGTATGAAAATTCTGGCTCTCAGGAGGAAAGGTACTGCGTTTGTAATTCAAGAGGAGGAAGTAACCGAGTTTGTCAGGGCTTGGTTAGCCAAGTACAAATAGGATAAAAGGCGAAAACCCCGTGTCCCGTTGGGATACCGAGGTTTTCTGATTTTTATTCAATTGGAATTGGGGTATTGGGTTCGCAGCCTAATTAATATCCCTAATAGTAATCTTATCCTAACTTTTGGAGTGTTAAGTCATTGTAACGCTGGCCACACAGGAACAAACAACAACTCAGGAATTATGTAAATTTTGTTCTAATATTTCTAAAAGTTTGTAGAGTCAAGATTACTACCACAGGATAGCTCCAATTCCTCCAAAAAACTTACTGGAGGATGGGCTGATGCCACAATTACAACAATTTAATAACTCAGTAGAGTCGCAAGCAGCTGCTGCTAAACAGACCGCTTTAACTCGTGAAATAGAACTTGAGTTTATTGAAGATACTAAAATCAAGTTTGCGTTTAACGCCACAGGTAAAAATAAAGACTGGGACTTTAAAAAGTTAGCCGCCAACTTCCGAGATGCAGAAGGAACTTTAGCTGATGTCCAGCAACACATTAAAGCAGGTCACGCCATCTGTGCTGGATTATTAGGCGGTAAATGGCGTAGTAAGGCCAACGTACAAGGTTCTCAGTGGCTACTACTTGACATCGATAATTCTGATATCGCCCGTGATGTCTATGGCAAGCCAATTAAGGATGAAAACGGCAATTCCATCAAGGTTTATAAGCACCAATTAACCATTGAGGAAGCGTTAGCCCATCCCTTCATCAAAAAACACTGTGCTTTAATTTATACTACTGCCAGTCATAAACCGGAGTGGCATAAATTCCGGCTAATTTTCCTTCTACCGCAATATGTTGAGGGTGCTGACACGGTAGAAGCTTGTACGCGCTCTCTGATGCAGCAGTTGCCTCATGACCCAGCTTGTAAAGATGCCAGCCGGGTTTTCTATGGCAACACAGAAGCAGAATTTCTCCTAGTTAACTCCCAAGCAACGCTACCAGCAGAATGGGTAACTGAGGCGATTGCGATCGCCCAAAGGGAGAGAGAAGAATACCAGCAGCGCATCCAAGAAATCGAGTCACGCCGTCAACAATTCCGCTCGATTTCCGACACTGAAGGCTGGGACATTGAGCAGCTAATCCAACAAGCACTCTCATTCATCCCCCCACGCACTCCAGGTAGCGGCAATTACGACGAATGCCGCCAAGTACTGATGGCACTGGTTAACCACTACGGGGCAGCCGAAGCCGAAATCATTGCGGAAAAGTGGTCGCCTTCCATCAAGGGTACAACCTGGAACATCCGCGCCAAAATTCGCAGTTTTCGGCGTGGTGGAATTACGATCGGCACGCTGTTTCACATTGCCAAGCAGTACGGCTTTCGCTTTCCACAACGGCAGTATGAACCATTCCAGCCCCATAAAGGACTGATTAGCCGTGAGCAATGGGAATTGGGACGAGTAAGAGAAGACTTAACCAGTTTCCAAAATTTATTAAAGCAGGCTCTAGCCCCATTTGTTACAGCTGCTAAAGGATTTTCAACACCCGCATCACCAAAGCCTAATCCCACTTCCCCACAGCCAGCAACCGAAATTACCACCGCAAGACGGCAGGTAATCATCTACAAGCGCGGCAATATCCCACTTAAGAGCGAATTTACAGGCGATATCTACATTGAGTGCCAACCAGAGGAACATATCGCCGCCTGGGTGGAAGCCATCTCCAAGGGCTGGACGCAAATTTTAGACAATTCCCATCCAGGGCTGGGTAAATCTCACAATGCCGGACAACTGACAGCTGCTATGTTCGGTATCGATAAATTAATATACCAGGATGCCAACCATAGAAACCCATCCACCTTACCCATTGAGGCTAACTTTGTTGACCTCCCAGTGCGGCACAACGGCTTAAAAATCGACACCACCCGCACAACCCCGATGGGCGAGAATTTTCTCCTACAGCCAAAAGCTCTTGAAACTCCCGATACTGTTGGTAACTGTAGTAGAACTGGGTTATTTGGCGCATTCCGTGACAAAAACTTTGGTAGTTTAGATTTTGAAGAAAGTGCTATTAGCCCCATCTGCAACGGTTGTCTCAATCAGAATCAGTGCCGTTTCGCCACAGGTGAGGGTTTCGGCTTCCGTTTCAACAAGCGGCTGGTCATTCAAAATTACTCCCAAATTCGAGCGCATCCTGACTCTACCCCAGTTGAGTTAACTAATGTTGCTGGTCAGCCTTTCACCGTGGGGCGGATATGGGAAGAAGCCGGTACACTCATTCAGCCTGTACACTCAATTGAAGTGACGTTGAAGGATTTTGATACTACCGTAGGTTCCTTAGTTGCAGGCGGCTTACCCCCTGAGCAATGGTTAAAACTTCAGACCTTTTTACCAGTTTTGCGCTCGCTGCTATCTGGAGATATTAAACCACATTCTCGTTATGGCTTTAATGACGCTGAATTAAGGGATCTGCTACCCGAATTTCCGCAAGATTTAGATATTGAAGCCATTGCCCAGATATTAGAGCCTAATTTAGAATTTCTGGCTGATTTAGACTCCATTGATATCCAAGGTGATAAAGAACTTAGAAAAAGCGCCGCCGCTCGTTTTGCTGCTAAACGTGTGGCCAAGGACAGCGCCAGACAAGCTGGTAAGCAGTTCTTTGATTTGCCCCTGTACTGGTTCCCTGATTTTCTCGAAGCGTGGAAAGGTGAGGGTTCTTTGGCTTGTAAATGGGGTCTATTGACCATTTACCGTCCTAACACTAAATATGCTGAATTAGCCAACTCCGCCCAATTTAATATTTACCTTGATGCTACTATCAGGACGGAGCAGTTGAAATTGAAACTTGGCTACGATGACTCGATGCTAGTTATCCAGCAGTCACGCCCCGACTACAGTAATTTAAGGGTGGTCAACGTCATTGGGCTTGGTAAATTGCCGAAAAAACGCTCTCCTTCTTTAACTGATCGCGTTGATGCCCTCAAGGAAACTTTGCTCAAGATCAGCAAGAAACTGGGCATTATCGAGTGGAAACAAATTGCTGACGAAGCTCTTGACCATGTTGAATACGGTCACTTTGTCGATGGTCGTGGTGTTAACCGCTTTAGTGACTGTGATGCTCTAGCTTCTTTTGGCATTCCTTACCAAAACATCGGTGCGGTGGCTGCACATCTTCAGGTGATGACTGGTCAGCAAGTCAAGCTGGGAAATTCAGAAGACATCTTGCAAAAGTATCTCACCGAATTAATCAGAGCGGAAATCATTCAAGAAATTGGTCGATTACGCGCTCATCGTCGCTCCAATGAGGAGCTAACATTTTACTTCTGCGCTGATTATGACCTCAGTTTCCTATTAGATGAACTACCGGGAGTCAAGTTAGAAGTAGTCGATGCCTGTACTTTATGCACCGAAGCGGGTAGCCGAGATCAGCAGACTGGACACGCCATCGTCAAAGCTTTCACCCAGCTTTGGGAGTCGCAGCAGAAAATTGGCCAAAAAGCGATCGCCAAAATCATCGACACTACCCAAGGATGGGTGAGCCGATTTACGCAGCGTTGGGGGGGTTGGGCTAGGTTTAAAAAATTATTACTCCTACTATTAGATAGTCTTCATAGCAGTAGTAATAAAAATCTTACAGACTTGAGCGACGAAGAAAGGTGGTTTGCCCGTGAATACTTCCCGGCGTTGGTTACTGAAGCCGGATCATCGCCTGAAGATGCCATTCAACATATAGCTGAAGTCGTTACAGTCCTTAGTCATACTGCGTTGCGGCGAATTGTGGATTTCTCTACCCCTCAAGTTAAAGCCGACTTGCTGATGATTATCTTGCGTTGTCTGCCCACTGAGGTTTACTCAGGTTTTGCCCAGCTACAAGCCGACTGTAACCCGACAGTGACCTGATAAAATTTATCGGTTTTCATTTCTACTGACCTATCAGTAATAAAAGATGCTTTTCTTCATGATTCTGTACTTAATCATTGAGTGAGCGTCCGGTTCACTATGCCTTGTCACGCTATGCCAGGGCAAAGTACAGCATGAGGGCATAAAGATTACTGCTTTCTACAGTAAGAGTAAAGTGCTTTTACCGTAAAACACATTGTTAGCACATTAAAAGTAATGTGTTTCGCCTGCTTAAACAATGTGCTAATAAGGTACTTCACCTAAAAAGTGCATAAAAAATACTGCCAAGTAGGGCATTAACAAGGTGCTAATACCGTGTTCCACATAAAAAGCGCATAACAATTACTGTTAAATACGGTATAAGCAATGTGCTAGTACCGTGTTCCACATTAATAGTGCATGATAATTACTGTTTATCAATGTATTGCCCATGTATAAACGCAGTAGTAGCTGTAGTGGCAACGATTTTTCTAGTATTTCTAGCTCAAAAAATCTGTCAAAACTTTTTTGCGTACTGTGCGAGGGTTCAAATCAAAAAAACTTGATATTCCATAAACATGGTTCTGACATGAAACCACCATAGATTTACCAAGGATTTAACAGAGCTTGGTTGAGGGGATAATTTTCCTGACCATGA
>NZ_JACJPX010000127.1 GCF_014696315.1 Calothrix membranacea FACHB-236 | reverse complement strand
AAACTATCAATTTGTGGCTGAAGATGACTAATTTCGCTTTCAATAGCTTGCCTATCAATAGGTGCAGGGACTTGTGCCAGTGGCTGATCAAAATATTCCTTAACTGCTTGTTCTAAGTACAGTAGTTGTTGGTCAGTTAGTGCATCAATGGCCTTCTTAAACGCCATTTGAGTCAGTTGACCTCTAAAACGTTGTAGCAGCATTTGTTTACGCTCCAGGTCACTTAACTTTTTAGGTGGTGCAGGCGGTAAATGCCGTTGAAGATTATTGTTATCCCGCCATGCTTTGAGAGTAGATGCTTCAGAAAATGCTTTCTCGTATGCCAAAGCCCCCTGAGCCACAATCAAATCATCAACACCTTTAGAAGGCCCTGGCAATGTCACTACACTCACAGATGCTCCCTGTTCCTCTAGCAGCCGCCCAGTGCGCGAGATAGCAATCTCTATATTTCGCTGAGTTTCAGGTCGCGTCTCGTAGTCAAAGCAGAAAGTAATTTCCCGTTCTGGCGTGGCGAAAACAGCTAACTCATCCATGAGTCGAGCTTTCATCTTTTCCCTCTTCTCATCCTTACTACGATAACCGGCGTAAATTCCAGGCAGTCCAATGGCAGGGTGTCCCTGGCTCAACAGACTGGCAGCTTTCTTCGCCCCCTCAGTGATAGTCACTGGGAGATTATGTTTCCAAACACAGTACCAAAATCCCGAAGTGCGATCGCACTCGCTTGGCTGTACCCCAAATTTTTCATAAATGCGTTCAGCAATGTCATCAGGCACATCGAGCAGGAAGATACTCAGTTCAGTTTTTGGTGGATGCTCATATTTAATGAAAATGCCTGGCTTATCAGCTTTTTCTCTTGGATTATTGGGCTTATAGCATCCCCATAACTTCCTATCAGGTTTATCTCCAGGCTGTAGGTTAGCAAAGGATTTGGGATTAACGCCAGCATCACACCACCAGCCGCCTGATTCAATATGAGTATACTTACTCATAAAACCAGACGATAACTTACCTGTATTAGTGCGTGGCAGTTGGTCGCTGTACATGAGATATTCCCAAGCTTCATGCTCCCAATCGAGAGTCTGATGCAGACTTTTGAAGTTAAGGGCAGCAATAGAGGGGTGAATGGCACTATCTTCTACCAATTCTCGCAAGTGTTGATAATCAAGTCTTTCTGGGGCTTCACCCACATTGCTCGGAGTCCAAAATGCGACCTTTGGCTGTACTGAAGTGGGAACTGGTTTTTTAATAACAGGCGATTGCGTAAAAGGCTCTTGGGCGGAGGGGCTCTTGGGCAGAGGCGCTGGGGCGTTGGGACGCTGAGGGGAAGGACTGGGCAGAGGAGAAGGAGTGGGCAGGGGAATAGAGGGGTAAGGGGGCAAAGGGGAAGACTCAGTATAAAATTGCTCCTCTGCTCCAGAGATCCTCCGCTCAAGAGCCTCAACCTCTCGCTCCTCTGCTTCCGGGCTTCTAGCTACAATCACAGCATTTGCAACCGTTTCTTTTTCAGGCTTGGACTGGTGTTGCTTGGCTAATTCCTTCTGTCGCAGCACAGAGAGCGCATTTTCCTTAGCCCTACTCGACTGCGCCAGGGCTAGTAAACTGTCTTTATCTTCCGTATAAAGTTTCAAATCATACTTAGCACGGCTAACCGCAACATAAAAGCTTTCCTGCCCAATGGTATGGTCAGCAGCTATCAATACTCTGTCGGCAGTTTTACCTTGACTACTATATGTAGTGCTGACAATCGCATAATCTAGGTGTTGGGCTTGTTGCAGGTTTACCGATTCAGTTAGACCGCTATCTAAATACTCAATTTGAGCTTTATTACCATCAATGGCTTTAACGACAAACTCCTGACCGTTGCGCCGTCCCAATTGTCGGTCGTTTTTCGTCCAGCGCAAGCGATCGCCTTGGGCAATTTCAATTTTTTGACGCTGGTAAACAGCCTTACTAAATCCTGTATCAACTTGATAATACTTACCATCACTAGCTAGAAGCGTTAGCCCATCACTATCCTTACCCACCACAGAATAAAGCTGGCCTTTCTCCAGACCCCGGCGCTTATAAGTGCGGGTGGGCATCACCATATCACCCAACTCAAAGTTATGGGTATAGCGCATTTGTACCGAAGTTAAGTCTTTGGCTTGCAGTTGAGTGATAGTGGTTGCAGTTCCTAAACTCCCTTCAGCTTTTAAATGCTCTCTCATCGCTTGGGTGATTGCCAAACGCTCCTTATTTGTGCCAGCTAATACCAGTGTCCGCGCTCGATGAGAGGGTGTAGCTTTAATATAGTCACGGGCGATCGCCTCAATTTTGGATTCTGCGGTGACAGTCTGAATGTAACCATTTTCATCCAAGCGTTCAAATCCCTCTTGAATTCGACCGGATGCCACCAGGTCTACTGCTAATTTGAGTTTCGGCGCACGTTGTCTATTGGAAGAATTTAAGTAGCTGGTTTTGATTCCCGCCTGTTGCAGAGATTTGAAGGGATTACCAGCTTCCACAGCTGATAACTGTTTTGTGTCTCCCACTAACAACACCCTGGCAAGCTCAACAGTTGCCCGTTCTAAAAGAGCGATTGCATCTTTAGCACTGAGTAAACCAGCTTCGTCCACCACCCATATCTGATTTGGTTCAATTTCTTGAGGTGGTTCAGATACTAACAATCTAGCCACAGTTTCGGCTTGAATATCCAACTCAAGACTCAGGACTTTAGCCGCCATCGAACTGGGGGCAAAGCCTTTGATGGTGTAGCCCGATGCAGTGGCAATCTCTTTCAACTCCTTGAGGGCGAAAGTCTTACCAGCACCAGCTACCCCTTGCCATGCCGTAAATTGGTCTGTTGTGGTTGCTGTGTCTAGTACCGCTCGACGCTGATCTGGGTTTAAAGCAGTTTTCTCCAAATAGCTAGAAACTACCTCTTGGTGGGCAAGTGCGTTAACTTTACCCTGCCCGGATTGCATCAATTTAATGGTCGCCAGTTCCCGGTTAACTGCTGCCAGGGTGGTAAAGTCGCGTTTATCTTGAGATAGGCTGAGTAATTCCGAGTTAACTTTAATTAATGGCTCAACCAAGGTTACATCTGTGGCTAATCCCTGGTTGAGGATGAATTTCTCTAAATCTTCCTGGGTGAAGGCTACATTTCTTTCAGAGCAGTGAGCGATCGCCTCCTCCAGATTGTAATCACTGACTAACCGGGGCTTTTGTTCTGGCTGCACCGCCCCTGGTTGTACAAATTTGATACCCAGCGCTGCCGCTTCTTCTTTCCAGGACGCTTTTAACTCTTGGGGGTTAATTTTCTGCTTCTTGTTACGAGTGGCAGTCCAAGCCGCTTCTCGCTCTGCCCAAGTTGCATTTTCTCCTACTGCATTTAATATCTGCTGTCTGCGTTTGGAGAATTCTTGTAAGTCCTGTTCTCTAAAACCTTTAATCTCAAACTGCCCGTGCTTTTTAGGTTCTACCTGATACCCTAGTTTCTCTACCTCAAGAGCTAGATAGTTCTGGTACACCATCCCCAGAAATTTCTTATTTTTGAAAATCTCATCATTGAGGAGGCTGTACCATTCCCCGTTATCTAACTGAGTCATATTCATAACTACAGCATGAGTATGCAGATGTGGGTCTAGTTCCCTGGTTTCAATGTGGTCAAATTCTGCGACTACTAAATTTCCTGTTCTAGTAGCAACTCGGTGAGCGTCTGTTGTCACCCTAGTGTAGCTGTAGCGTTCTTCTATCAGTTGAATGGTTTTTTGTACCGCCAATTGATGAGCAGTAACTAGCCTTTCATCCCCACCCACTAATGCTTGCAGGCTGACACTTTTCGGTGCAGAGAAAGTCAAATCTGTTGCTGCTCTTCGTTGTGATGAGTCCAGCTTTCTTTTAGCAAGGTGTTGACTGCCATCTGGTGACAGTCCATTGACAATATTAGTGAAAGTTTCTTGTTGATCTACCGCACCTGATAATCCCAGTTTCTTGGCACCCTGACCAGACCAGCGTGAAGTGCCTTCCTGGTAATATCCCTCCATGAAGTAATGTACTGCTTGCTGAGGCTCTGTGTTTTTTGCTGTCAGCATTTACCGAAAAACCTTCGTTTAGAAGTCGGAAGTCGGAAGTCGGAAGTCAGAAGTAGTAGTCTGTCAATTTTGTTTTGAGGGGTTTTTGGTAGTGCCGGCATATGCGTGAGCGTCTCGCTCACACTACAGTCCCTCATTTCAACCCTGACAGACTAGTAGTATCCACGACTTCAGTCGTGGGATTGAAATAAGACCGGAGGCGGAGCGTCTCGTAACACATCTTTTCTTTAAGGGGCGCTGTTACCCACAACTAAAGTTATTTTTTTTTCTTACTTCCGACTTCCGACTTCCGACTTCCGACTTCCGACTTGTTGGTTAGCTGCACCTGCAAAATCTTTGCTGAAAAATTCCAGATTTCTATCTATACAGTTGTTGAAGATTCTAAATTTTCGTCTTCAATCTCTTACAAGCTACAGAAGTGTAGTATTGTATGCTGCAAAATTTAATATTACTTAATACGAGTTTTTTTCACCCAATGAAATTGTAAATCTAACTCGATTTTTCTGCAAAAACTTTTTGGCGTACTGTGCGAGAAATTTTTCGCTCAAAAATCCTTGGATTTACCATAAACTTGCCACAGATTTGCCATAGATTTACCATAAATTTGCCATAAGCATTAACTTGTTAGTTTCTTAAAATCCTTGGATTTACCATAAACTTGCCACAGATTTGCCATAGATCTGCCATAGATTTACCATAAATCTGACATGGGCATACTAGTGTATTTTATTACTTATATTTGTTATTACTGAGATGAGATGGTGAGGGGTGATTGAAGAGAGCGGGGGGATCTGGGGGAGCTGGGGGAGCTGGGGTAGCTGGGGGAGCAAACGCCATACATAAATGTAGAGGCTTCAACAAGGACATACTGTTTCTTGCGCCTACTCGATGGAACAGATGTTTTTCTTTCTTCCATAAATGAATTTAGGGGCATCAAACCACCTGCGTCGGGCAATTCTCCAAGAGCCTCAAGAGCTACCCCCGCTTCCCCAGCCCTCCATAGGGGTGATAAAGTTTAGGGCGATGCAAGCTTGTTTGGGTTTGTGTTGTTTTGGATGTGGGTAAAGCAAAATCCCACTGGTGACAGTGGGGTAAATTTAGAAGATTAAATTGAATTTTTCTGTGGACATTAAATAATATTGTTGACCTTGATGCAGTAGAACATAGGTTGAACACTACTTGAGTGCAAACTCTAAGCCGCGGTGCGTGTCGAGGACAGTCGAAAAAATTCTGCTTGAGCTAACGTCGGCTTCCAGAAGAGTCCTCACAGCATCCATTGATACTCACGCCCCGAACTTGCTGGGGATTGGGAACCGAACGATGGGGACATTACCCGCAGTTAGTTAAAGTGTGTTTTTACTTTTTTGCCAATCTTCCAATGCTGCAATGACAAAAGTTGCTGCGGGATGATTGAGGAGTTGTCCTAATGCTTGAATTCCTCCAGTTTTTAAGGCGCTGATTACCCGTTGGCGAAGCTTGGAGTTATTTTCGATATGTTGAATGGCTGTTGTTGCTACTGCCATTTTTTCGGCTGTAGTATTAGTTGGGTAAGTTTGGGATAGTTGGTTGAGTAGCTGTTGAATTTCTGCTGCTGCTTCAACTAAACTATTTTTAGCTTGATTAACAATAAAATTGCCTTCCACATTACCAGCAACATTGCTTGCAGAGCCATAAAAGTTTTGATAAAATTTTTTAGAATTATCTGACATAATGTTTATAATCTCCGCAAAATATTAGATACCTTATGGTTGGGGTGTATAGAGAAAACTGCCTTCCACATTACCAGCCACACCAGCAATCGTTTCATAAAAATTTTGTTGAGAAAAATTAGCTATTTGAGGTTTCAGGTTTGATTTTCTTACCCAACTTTTTAAATGTCGCTGATAGTCAGCAGAATTAATTTTACTGTGATTGAAAAGTAAACCTAAAACATCATCTTTATACTTATCAAAGTCTAAATCATTAAGCATAGTTGATATTAGATGCCCTTGTTGAATAAAAGGTGGATTATCAATCACTAAAGGCATTGTTATTCCCAACCAGTAAAGCATTTCTTGACGTTTTTTATCTCGTGCTGCAAGCTGTGCCAAGTTCATTGGTGGATAAGGGTTGTAAGGATAAATTTTGTATGCTTCCTGATGCGTTAGTTTACAATTTTCATAATTTTCTAAATAATAAAAAATAACACCTTTGTTACCAATATTACAGCTTAATTTAAATAATAAAATATCATTTGCAATATTTTGATGGCTTGCTATTTGTATAGCAGTTTTATATTGATTTTCGGCATATTGATAGTGATAAATAGCCTCGTGATAAATTCCTTTTATCAAAAGAGCAGTTCCTATTGTATAACAAATATCACCAATATTGGCATAATCTCTTGCGCCTAAATTATTAAATTGTAAAATCTGTTGAAGAATGTTGTAAGTGCTATGAAAATCCTGCTTGTGTTGATAACACCAAGCTAAACGGAAATAAGTTATTAGACTACTTGGAGATTGGTTAATGCTTTGAAATATTTTTAAACAGTCTAGAGATAATTGTATTGCTGTATCTAATTGTTGTTTACGAGCGTAAACTTCTGCAAGGGTATCAATGAAACAGGCTCTGTCAAAATGATTATTTGCTAGTAGGACTGCTTTATTTGCAAATGCAAGTGCTTGGTCGAGTTGATAGTTATGAATTGAATAAATCCAAGCAAGATAGTTGTAGGTAGGTGCGTGTTGAGGGTTGGTTTGCAGAATTGCAAGAAATATCTGACTTGCTTGATGATAGTTTCCTTGTTGAGTTAATGCAACTGTTTGGTTAAAATAAGGTTCAATATCAGTTTGGTTATCCTTGGGATTTGAATTGTTGGAGTTGTTGAAAATCGTCCAGACTCCAGCAGCAACGGCAGCGAGTGCAGCAATGGATAAGGCTGTATTGTTGTTTTCGTTGGGAGGCATTTTTAAGTTTTAAAGACTATTAATTTATAAATTAAAAATCAAATTACTGTAGTGTTAGGCATGTATTTTAATCTAGTTTTTTCACAAAAGATTTATGTTAAAGCCTAACATACCATACAGATCTGGTGGTGCGTTAGGCTGAAGCCATAACGCACCTACTTGCTACTGATAAATTAATAACGATTTTCAGTTTTTAGTTTATACAATTATCTGCTCCATTTGGTTGTTTTTCTTGTTGGGATATAGCTTCTAGCACCTGACTTCGTACTTTTTCTTCTTCCTCTGGCTGTAGCTTTTGTGATTCAGAGTTAGTTTGAATACGTGCTGCTTTGATTCTCTCAATTGAATTTAGTAGATCACTAATTGCTACCTGTTTTTTGCCTTGTCTTGCTACTCTCATAGCTGCATCAATAACAGCATTTTTTATATCCCTACCACAAACATCATCAACTTCAGCAAGCCTTTCAAGTGTGACATCTTTTTCTAATGGCATTTGTTCAGGAAGATGTCTTTTCCAAATCTCTTGTCTGCATTTTTCATCAGGCATTGGGAAGCGAACATGGCGCACCCGTGTTTCAAATGCTTTATCATAGTTTTCAACGAGATTTGTAGAAAATATTACAACTCCGCGAAATTTCTCTAGGCAAATGAGCAACTGACTACGCATCGAGTTGATAGCTTGTTCTGAGCCTTGCGTTACGTTAGTTAATCGCTTGGATAGTAAGGAATCTGCTTCATCTATAAATAACAAAGCATTCTCTCGTTCTGCTGCAAGGAAAATTGCTTCAACATTTTTTGGTCCCTCGCCATGATACATACTTTCAATCTGAGCATAACTAGCAACTAAAATCGGTCGATTTATTTTAGAAGCTATAGCATGTGCTGACAAAGTTTTTCCGGTTCCAGGGAGTCCATAGAAATTAAGTGCTGTGCGTGGAAATGGCTCTATTTTTCGTAGCCCCCAATCATCAAAGACTTTTGCCTCTAAGTGAATTAAGTCAACAGCTAAAAGTAAGTCTTCTTCTACTTCTTTAGGGACTATTAACTGCTCAAAGGTAAATAGAGGTTTTTGAGCTTTATATCTGGAAGCACGTTCTTCTGTTGATAAGTCGTTACTAGCTTTTTCCTGATTAGTTGTGTTTTCTGCCGTTGAGTTATGTTGTTTTGCTTGTCTGTTCTGTAAAGTTTTTACATCACTAACAGTAACGTTGATACTTTCTAGACCAGTTTCGTCTATAAATTTGTTAGCTGCATTTAATAATCTAGAGCGAAAAACAGCAGCTACTGGCTCAGGTATACTCTCAGAAATACCCTGAATGAGAATATTGTTAGATGAGTTCATTTTTTAAGAAATAGTGAGTACATTATATGCTAAGACCAAATTGCAACTTTCTTGCTGCGATGAGCATTACGTATCTTTTGATCAACTTCGTTGGCTTCTATTACACGATATTCAACAAAATCATTAGTTTTTGTGTTAAAAATACCCTGTACAATAATGGGTGTGGATGGTTTCTTTAAAACACCTTTTACTTCACTTACGTTTCCTCTTTTAATATCTTCTCCTATTTCATCAAGTGAGACTGTTATAGGACGATTATATGACTGTTCGACAAGATATTCAAAATTATTGAACCAGTGGACAATCATTGCAAAAGCTAAAAAGACAATAAAAATAATTGCTGCTATTGCTACTAAGCTGTAAGCTAAATCTAAGATAATGTCCATAATATTTTTACTCCACAATAATTACATTTTTACCATCAAAAGCTTCTAGTAGTTCGTCATCTAATTCTTTAGATACTATCTGACGACCATAAGGTTTTCCGTCATGACGATGAACTACATTATTATCATGATCTAAAAAGACCTGTATTATGAGTTGACCTCGTGAATGAGATTGACGAATAATAGCCCCTTTCTCTATCCTTGTATCTTCTGGACGTTCCGTAATAAAATACTTAATTGCTGATTCATAAGTCATAATCGGTATGATGTCCGGCACTGTGACAATTTCTTGTAACAGTTGACTAAAATGAGACAAAATTGATTGACTTAACTCATAGATTTGCGGCTTGTCACTTTCTAAATTCACCAAAATTAAGTCACAAGTACCAAAAGAATCATCTAATTTTTTATCTAACCTTTTAACTAGTAGCTTTTTTCCGTAGGGAGTACCATCTGAGCGCAAAACTATCTGATTATTTTTATCTAAAAATAGTTGTGCTACTAGTAAACCACCTTGATGATAACTTTGGCGAATAATTACACCTTTTTGAATTCTTTTATCAGATGGTTTTTCTAATTTGAAATAATTGAGTAATTCATCATAATTGATGCTATCAATTACTCCTGATATCCCCAGAATACGTGGTAATATTTTTTGAAACTCACCAATTATTTTGTTGATATTTTCATCTTTTGGCTTTGACAATTCTGGGAAGCCATTGATTAACCAATTTAGTACCATTGTTTCATTCCTATTAAAAAATACTTGCTCTTATTGGCAATATTCTTTTAACTACACTCTTCAAAACTCACCTTGTATCTTTTCTCCTCCCATCATCCATGAAGTTACTGAGAAGTAACAAGTCCATTTCCGGATCATTTCCCCCTCGTGTTGAAGTGAACCGTAAATGTACTTGACAACACTATAAGTCAGCAGTAATTATGCGTAGCTTAAAAGCATCGCCAGAAGGGCTAAAGCAAATCAAAGAAGCGCGAGAGAGACGGGGACTAGCTATAGACCGAGAAGAATGGCTAGAGGAGGCAAGTAATTTTATACCATCAGTGAAAAATGGTAAGAAGGTTGTTCCTGAAACTGTTGGGATTGCTACTTGGAAGCGTTTCTTACGGGGTATACCTGTTAGACCTAAATATTTCAAGGCTTTTTGCCAAGTTCTACAAATAGACCCGAAGGAGATTGTTGAGATTGAGGATGAGGTTGTAAGTGCGAAGGATGAAGATAAACCGTCACCCAATTCTAAATATGACTGGGACGGTGCGCCGAATATATCAATTTTCTCTGACAGGAGTAAAGAATTACACAGGTTAAAACAATGGTTAACTGAGCCTCAATGTCGCTTGGTGACAATCTTAGCGATGGGTGGTGTGGGTAAAACTACTTTGGCGAAAAAATTAGCCAAAGAGGTGAGTGGGGAATTTAACTATATTATTTGGCGCAGTTTGCGGGAAGCACCGACGGTAGAAAAAATCATTGCGGATGTAGTTAAGTTTCTTTCTTGTCACGAAAAAATTAATTTACCGGAAAGTTTAGGAGAGAAAATCACGCAACTGATTGATTGTTTACGTGCCTCTCGTTGTTTGCTAATACTTGATAATGGGGAGTCAATTTTACAAAGTGGTTCTTCCACGGGGAATTATCGCGAGGGATATTCTGGTTATGGTGAATTATTTCGGCGAATAGGGGAATCTCAGCATCAAAGTTGCTTGCTTTTAACTAGCCGAGAACAGTTTAAGGAGGTGCGACGGTTAGCGGGGGAAACCTTACCCGTGCGGGTTTGGGAGTTGGAGGGATTAGAGTCAGCGACGGAAATTTTGACTGCGAAGGGTATAAGTGGTTCTGCGGAAGAGATTAAAGATTTGATAAAGCATTATCACGGTAATCCTTTGGCTTTAGAAATTGTGCCTGAAACAATTCAAAAGCTGTTTAATGGGAATATTAGGGCTTTTTTGAATTCGGGAATAACGGTTTTTGATGGTATTGATGATTTATTGACACAACAGTTTCAACGATTATCCCAACCCGAAAAATCTTTAATGTATTGGTTAGCAATTAATCGTCAACCTGTGCTGGAAAGTAATTTAATTGAGGATGTTTTGGGTTTATCATCAAAGGAAGTTCGAGAAGCTTTGACTTCCCTATTAGGACGTTGTTTAATTCAATCTACCCATGAAGGTTTGACGCTGCAAAATGTAGTGATGGAATATGTGAGCGATCGCCTAATTACTAAAATTATCTATGAGTTGGAAAGTTGCGATTTATATTTATTGAGAACTCACGCCCTTATCAAAGCTTCAGCACCAGATTATATCCGAGAAAATCAAAAACGGATATTATTACAACCTGTGACGGAAAAGTTATGCAAAAATCAAACGAAAAGAGTTATCGAAAATAAATTTCGTCTGATTGTCAAAAAATTACGAGAACAAGAATTACAATTTCCCGTGGGATATGCGGGGGGAAATTTAATTAATCTTTTAATCCAACTGCAAGTAAATTTAACTGGTTACGATTTTTCTCGCCTGCCTATTTCTCAAGCTTATTTACAAGGAGTAAAATTACAAAAAGTCAATTTTACCGAGTGTAGTTTTGATAAAACTATTTTTTCTCAATCTTTAGGTAGTATATTTAGCGTTACATTCAGTCCCGATCAAAAATCACTCGCTACTGGGGGAATGGATGGACAAATTCGCCTTTGGGATGTGGCGGATGGTAAACAAATTTTAGCATGGCAAGCTCATGGTGATTGGATTCGCTCTGTGGCTTTTAGCCCCGATGGGAAGCTGATCGCTAGTTGTGGTAATGACCATACGGTGAGAATTTGGGATAGTGAAAGCGCAACATGTTTAAGGATATTTCGCGGACATACTGATTGGGTGTGGTCGGTGTATTTTGTCTGGGGTAAGCGTTTAGTAGTAAGTGCAAGTAGCGATCGCACTGCAAAAATTTGGAGTCTCGATTTAGGAATTTGCGTTTACACTTTCCACGAACCAGATCGCGAAGTTTGGTCTGTTGCTTTTAGTAATGATGGTAAAACTTTGGCTACGGGTAGCGCTGACTCAGTAAAATTATGGAATGTCTGGACAAATAAATGTCTTAAGACTTTTGACGATAATTCTACACGGGTGCGGACACTCGCTTTTAGTCCCGATCATAAAACTTTGGTGGGAAGCAGCGATAATCAAAGTATCAAAGCTTGGGATGTAGAGACAGGAAAATGCTTGCGGAGTGTGAAAACTGCACCGACTGGCGCAATTTGGGCTGTCAAATTTACTCCTGATGGTCAAACAGTGATGAGTTGCGGTACTGATAAAATTCAACTTTGGAATTTAGGAAATGGGGAACCGCAAATGACGTTACACGAACCCCATCATCGCATTCGTTCTTTAGCTTATAGTCCTGACAAAAATTTGATTGCTGTGGGTAGCGATGACCAGTTAGTCAGGTTGTGGAATACTCAAACTGGTGAAATCATTAAAACTTTTCAAGGTTATAGCAATCGGATTTGGACTGTAGCTGTTAGCCCTGTTCCTCAACAAGATATGATTTGTCTTGCTAGTGGTAGCGATGATGGTGATATCAGGTTGTGGAATGCGGCGACTGGTGAATGTTATCAAACTTTATCAGGACATCAAGGCAGAGTTCGCCATGTGAGTTTTAGTCCAGATGGAAAATTATTAGCCAGCGCCAGTCACGATCGCACAATTAAACTTTGGGATGTAAATACGGGAGAATGTCTGAAAACCTGGCGTGGACATACAGACTGGGTGTGGTCAGTTATATTTACCCAGAATCATCATACCTTAATTAGTGCCAGTGATGACCACACCGTTTTACTATGGGATACAAGCACGAATCAATCTCAAGTTTTAGGTAATTTAGAAACAGAATGGATGTGGGCGATCGCAGCTCATCCCCACGCCGAAATTATAGCGACAGCCGGAACTAATCAAACAATCAACTTCTGGGATATTCACTCCAGAGTTTGTTTAACTAGTTTAGAAGGACACACCCATCGGATTCGAGCAATAACTTTTAATGCCAATGGTCAACTCATTGCTAGTAGCAGCGATGATTTTACTATCAGACTGTGGGATGTCCAAACACAGCAATGCTTACAAAAGTTTTGGGGACATCAACGAGAAATTCGCGCCCTCACTTTTATTCCTCCATCTTCCAATAGACCATCTATCCTGGTCAGCGCCAGTGATGACTACACCATTAGATTATGGGATACTCAAACAGGAAACTGCTTGCAAGTATTAACAGGTCATCAAGACCGGATTTGGTCAGTTTGCTATAGTCCCGAATTGGATATCTTATTTAGCTGTGGCGAAGATGAAACCATCAAACTTTGGGATGTTCACACACCTCAATGTATCAAAACTCTCAGAATTCCTCAACCCTACCAAGGAATGAACATCAAAGGTGTTTCTGGTTTGACAGACGCGACATTAGAAACCTTGCGGGTTTTGGGTGCTGTTTCACATACAGAGGAAGAAACTTCCAATTACAATACCTTAGCCAAAATAAGAGGGTGAAGAGAGAGGGCTGATGTAGTAGAGTTATTGTCTTCCCAAACGATAACTCAAAAGCCACAATCAGCCCATGCCCGACATCTTATCACTCCTGCAATGCCTCCTGCCGCAGATAAACGCTACGACGATGGGTCAGTTGAACCAGATAATCATTGCTATGTTAGGAATGAACGGGCGAGTCACCATGTTGGGAATTGCCCGTTGGACAGGTGATGGCGGTAGCTATCGGACAATGGGGAGATTTTTTTCGACAGTTATACCTTGGACAACATTGTTTTGGCTGTTTTTTCGTCAACATTTGTGGCGAAAAAATGATGTGTATTTGCTTGCAGAAGATGAAGTTGTAGTTAGTAAATCGGGGAAGCAAACTTACGGAGTAGATAGATTTTTTTCTAGCCTGGCTAGTAAACCAATTAATGGTTTATCTTTCTTCGTATTGTCATTAGTAAGCGTGGAAGAGAGACAATCATTTCCTATTAAGATAAAACAGGTAATAAAAAGTGATGAAGAAATAAGTAGCTTGTCACCCATCAAAAAAGTGAATTCCCCAGAAAAACGTGGAAAGGGACGACCAAAAGGAAGTAAAAACAAAAATAAAACGGAAGTGATATTAACATCTGAACTATTGCTAATTAAAAAGATGATTAGTTCATTATTCGAGTTAATCGCTCACTTTATTCCCCTGACCTACTTGGTAGTAGATGGTCATTTTGGTAACAACAATGCTTTGCAGATGGCACGACAAGTTAACTTGCACATAATTTCCAAGTTACGCCATGATTCGGCATTATACATCCCTTATGAACATCCTAACTCAAGTAAACCCTCTCGTCGTAAATACGGTGACAAACTAGACTATCGTAATCTACCTGACAAATACTTATGTAAAAGCACAATTGATAAAAATATTCAAACTGATGTTTATCAAACTACTCTGCTTCACAAGGAATTTGCACAG
>NZ_JACJPX010000126.1 GCF_014696315.1 Calothrix membranacea FACHB-236 | reverse complement strand
TTTCAATTGGGGGATTCTCCCCCAAACCCCCGATTGGGTGACGGTTGCGTCCCCCAAACCCCCAAACCCCCTCCAAAATGATTGTTCTGTTTTTTTGTTGAGTAACTAATTATTTGGTTTTGTTATCAATTAATTTTCTTAACTGAACTGTATTTCCCTATGTGTAGCTTTATTTCTGAGAATTGGTATAAGTACCATTAATTCACAATTCCACATCAGAAATGAATAAAAAAAGACAGGCAATTTGCCTGTCTTAAAATAAGTAAGTTAGCAAAGAATTTAGAAATTCATTTCTGCGGCTTGGACTTTCTCAACCTGCTTCTTCTTCAGCACCAGCATGACTTGAGCTAACATCACAAGCGCGATGAATGCAATCAACCATTTAACTCGATTAGCGTCTTGCAATACGATTTCTGTATCTTTTTGACCAAATCCACCAACGTTGGGATTATCGGTTAAAGCATCACCAGCTTTTACAGTTTGCCCTTCAGAAACAATTAGTTCGGGGCCTAAAGGAATCGTATCAGAGACAACTTCACCAGCGTCGGTTTTGATGCTCACTACGTATTTGACGTTGCCGTCTCCATCTTCTTCTTTGGCAATCTTGGTGATTGTACCAGCAGCAGCAGCACTGTAAACAGAGTTGTTGCTCTTTTCACCAGTTGGGTAAACTTGTCCGCGTCCCCTGTTACCACCTACATGAACTGAATATTTACCAAAGTGGATGTTTTTATCAGTTGCGGGGTTGGGAGACAGAACTGGGAAGATTATTTCCTGATACTGTTCACCAGGGAGAGGGCCAACGATGACGACGTTTTCCTTATCTTCGCTGTAAGTTTGGAAATAAGTATCGCCGACTTCTTCTTTGAGTTCTTCAGAAATGCGGTCTTCAGGAGCAATCTTGAAGCCTTCGGGTAGCATCAATACAGCGCCAACATTCAAACCGACTTTAGAGCCATCAGCACCTACTTGCTGCACGCTAGTATCGTAGGGGATTTTCACCACGGCTTTAAATACGGTGTCAGGTAGCACTGATTGCGGAACTTCCACTTCTGTCGGCTTTGCAGCTAAGTGACAGTTGGCGCAAACAATCCGCCCTGTTGGTTCGCGGGGAGTTTCTGGATAGGTTTGCTGTGCCCAAAAAGGGTAGGCAGCAGCCGATTGTGGCAGAGCTAAATCGCTGGTGAAGTAGAATGTCACCGTGGCGATCGCTATGAGCAATGTTTTGACGATTGCTCTAGTACTGCGAGTGAACCTCGCTGTTATCGAAGCATTTCTCATCTCTATAAGGGCAACGATTGTCTCGTGAATTGGTCATTAGTCATTTGTCATTTGTCAGTGGAAAGTAAATAACTGACCACTGATCACTGACTGCTGACAAAGATAGTTAAGCCCACCAAGGTTCTTCGCCGGTACGGAAATCGGTTTCAGTCCAAGGAGTAACTACGACTTTGTCGTCTTCTACTTTGGTATGCGCCAAAGCCAAAGAAAGCGGCGCGGGGCCACGAACAACCTTACCAGTTGCATCGTATTGGGAACCATGACAAGGACATTTAAACTTGTTCTCAGCCACGTTCCAGGGCACAACACAACCCAGGTGGGTGCAGATGGCATTAATGCCGTAATCGCCAATCGCCTCTTTGCTTTCTACTACAAGATAAGTTGGGTCGCCCTTGAGTCCCTGAACGAGGGAGCGATCGCCTACATTATGGCTTGCTAGAAACTTGCTGACGCTAACATCGTTGCCCAGCTCGTCTTTTGCCGTTGCACCGCCACCAGCGCCACCTGCAGCAGGTGGAATAAAATAATTGACAACGGGATACAATGCACCCAGAGCCACTCCAGTGACGGTTCCAAAAGTGAGCAGATTCATGAATTGACGACGCCCCATATCGGGCACGTCTGCTGATTCAGAAAATTGAGCCATAATCTACGCGCTCTTTGTGTATTTTGTTAAGCATTTTGATAAGAGTACTAGTAGTTGAGCAACTCTTATCTAAGTCGAAATGCTAACGCCCACAAAAATGCCATACTTCTTTGTTCCAAGATATATCTAGCATCTTTTCTGTTAGCATTACATTTCTTTATATCCTTATCATACTTGAGTTACGGAACTTAACATCATAACTAAATGTAAAATCTAATTGAGACAACCTATGACAGGACAGCAATTACGTCAACTGTTGCTTGAAAAGTGGGGACGCTCTTACGATGTGCAGCTGCGGCGATCCCAGGGGAAAATTTTTTTGCAAGTCATGTGGAAGTATGTTGAGCAAGCTTCTTTTCCCTTAAGCGAAGAGGAATATCAAGCCCATCTTGATAGCATTGCCAATTATCTTAATGCCTTAGGTGGAACGACTCAAGTCCAAACATTTATCACTCAAACACGCGATCGCCCCCGCCTAGGCAAAGCTGTGAGTATTCCCCTCGATTTGGGTGAACGTTCTTCAGAATGGATCTTATGATTTATCTTGACAATTTGCTCCTTTAAAGATATATGCATTCCTTTATGAAATGAGTTGTAAACAGAGGAAACAGGAAAGAAAAAATGTAGAGATGCATAGACTGAGAAAAATCAACCAGGAATCTCATAAAACCGGGAAGTATTATAACTAACCCTACAGCTAAAAATTTGGTAAATCCCCTCGCCGTACTGTGAAAAACTATCAACAACAATCAAATGCTTTCCCCAGCGATTATCTCAATAAATTATGGGGAGAAATCCATGCTTGTCCTTACTTTTCTGTCAATAACCTTAACCGCGATTTTGTTGGTACGAAGGGATTTTCTCTGGTATTTCAAAAATCATGTGTAGCACAAGTAGAGCAGCAGTTTCCCTATTTCAAGCCTTACTTAGATTTAGCTCTTTTACCTAACTGTAACGCTTTTTACCTCAATCCTTTATTACTCAAAGAAGGTTCTCGTGTAGATCCGCATATAGATCGTTCTTTGCGTTCATACTGTAAAACTATAGAACCGCCTTTAGTTGTTAGCGTTCTTTATGTGCGCGTACCTCCCGATATGCAGGGGGGAGAATTGGTACTGCGATCGCACAAACGCCAACTTGGGCAAATTAAGCCACAAATGAATACTTTAGTTCACTTTCAAGGCGATTTAACACATTCTGTTAATGCCGTACAGACTCCTGGAAATCGTCTGAGTTTAGTTTGCGAACAGTATAGTCTAAATGAGGTAGAACTCGCAGAAATCCCAGAATTTACTATTGAGTCGAGAGTAGCTAAGTCTACAACGAAAAAGCGTAGGTAATGGGTAATGGGTAATGGCGAGAATTAGATAGAATCTATGTTTTTCAGTTTAAATATGTTGCTGAATTTGAGAAAATTTGTGTCAGTTTTTAAATTTTGAATTGTCAAAGATTATGCAGACAAAACTGTTCTGGTTCATACTGGGAATTGTACTCTGGCTCAGCTTTGGAGCTATAATCGGCGGCGTGGGGGCTTGGATTGTCAGCTATACCTGGGTACTGAATGTTGTCGGGTATGGTGCTGTGATAGGATCTGTTGTTGGGTTAATCGTTAGCTTGGTTGGGCTAGCGATCGCCTCACAGATGCGATCCATCAATGTGATGTTATGGGTAATATTTGGCTCTATTGTGGGTGCAATCATTGGCTTTAAAGCTGTGATTTTGTATGGCGGTTATCCTAATAGAACTCAAGCTGATTTAAGTTTTGTCACTTTAGCACCAACTGGTTTGCTAATTGGTGCATTACTAGGAATTTTACTCGCAGTTGGAATTTGGAAATATCGCCATAGTGGAGTTGGGTAAAGTAAATTTATACAAGAGTCAAAAGTCAAGAGTCAACATTTTCGGAATCAATTTTGATGCTTAGATAAGATATCTACTTTTTATCCCAAGACATGATTCCTTGATAGGCTTTATCTAAGCTTTCTTCTACTATTGCTGGTAAATTGTCCCAACAAATATCTTCCCGTTGCAACAGAAGTCTTAGTTTTTGTAAAGCATTAATAGCTGCATTCTCTTGTGCATTAGCATGAATAGTATAATGTTGGACTTGAGCTTCTAGCTGTTCATAAAGATGTGCTTGTTGAATAGCGATCGCTAATTGAACGCTCAATTGCTTAAGGAGTTCAGTCTCCCAATCTTCCCATTTTCTGGAGTTTTGGCAATGATGAGCAATTAAAAGACCCCACAAAAAATCTTGGCGGATAACCGGAATAACTAAATTTGCTCTTACTTGTAATTGAGCTAGTAATTTAACGTGACAGCTAGCTAATCCAGCTAAATAAATGTCGTTAATCGCTCTAATTCGACCATCACGGTAAAGAACTGCATAGTCTTTTGAGAAACAAGTATCATTAATATCGATGTCTATAATAGACATATAATCAGGGCTAACAGATTCAACTACAACAGAACCACTCCAATCATTTGCAAATTGGTAGAGAACCACTCTATCTGTTGCTAGTAATTGCCTAACTTCTTCTACAGCTGTTTGCAGAACTTCTTCTAATTTTAATGTTTCACGAATCTTCAGAGATATTCTGCTGAGTAACTTTTCTTGACGCAGCTTTTGGCGCAGTAAATATTCGTAATTGCTAGCATCATATAAGCTTAAATCTTTTATATTAGAGATATTGCTAGAAAAGTCAGCATTCAAGTCTGCCATTAGTATATACCCACCTTTTATCAAGGGATATCAATTAATTAAAATCAATTACCTTGGAAATATAAAATTTCCCAATAATTATACATAACCTATCATCTAGGTGTGCTGCACAGTCAAAGCACCTATAGAAAATGTGTCGTTCTTCAAGCTATATAACAAGTCGCTAAAGTAATAGAATGCCTTAAGCTGATATTAAATATAAACCGTGACAATACTTAATATTGAAATAGCATATTTCATAAAAAAATATTTATAAAGTAAAGCTTAAGTGTAGTTTCTATATGGCAGAATCTATCGCGTACTAACACATAATATTGTGTATTAGGCACTGCGAGAGCTTTTTCGTAACACATCATAATGGAGAATATACACCCAAAACACACTTATGTAATTATTTTTTTAATTTATCAATAAGCTGGAACTGAGTTTATTTGATGCTTAATTATCAGGATTTCATGGCTAGGACTAGTTTTATTTGCCCATAAGTGCAAATATTAATATATCTACGTGATATATATAACTAAAATAATTTACAGTCACTTAATAAATAGTGATGTATTGTCAGAAGTTATAAAAATGAAATTTAATTTTATTAAACTAACTTAATTCTATTTAAAATCATTGCTGATACTCTCCATAAATAGAAAGAAATATTCCGTATTTCTACTAAGTGGCGAAACAAACTTGAGAATAGCAGGATTATTCCGCCAAGCTGAAAGCTGTGGCGGAAGGATATCAATAAACCATCGTGGCTAAAGAAAGCACATTTTCGGGAAATTGGCGTTTTAAAGCTGGGAAAACAGGACAAGGCGATTGTTCTTGCAAATTCTCTGGTTTGCTCCAAGTAAATGGGGCTTTCTGTGCCGCAGACATCCACAATAAGCGCTTGGCTCTGGTCATGGCAACATAAAGTAAGCGATACTCTTCAGCTGTTTTGAGGTGTTTTGCTACTTCCCAAGCTTGGGAAACATCGGGTATTTGTGACTCATTATGTAAAGCAGCACGTACTTGAGCGCGGGCGACTTCTGATAAGGTAAAATCACCTAGAAACTGGCTTTGAGGTGGAACCCAAAAGCGACCAGGAATTAAGTTTTCGTGGAGAAAGGGAATAAAAACATAGTCCCAATCTAGCCCTTTGGCTTTGTGCATGGTAATAATTGTCAGTTGACCGTTACGGGTGTAACGTGCTTCCAAGTCTTCTGTTTCTACAGCTTCAAAGCGTTCGGAACTGACAATTTCACTTAAGGCTGACAGCATTGCGCCCATAGAACTATTACCAGAAATTTGCTGGTTTACTCGTTCTGCGAGTTTGTCAGCCGTTGCGAGTTCGGCTTGGTCGTAATTCAAAGCCAAAGCTAAAAAGGAAATTAGCTGATATATTGGCAATTCTAAGCGCGCGCGGAGTAAACTCCGACACAAGTGTGAGGCTTTTTGAACTGTTTCTGATTGTGGTGCGGCTAAGGGGCCAGGATATAAAAAATCTTCTGGTAAACTCGCCAGTGCGTTCAAGTCTTGGGTGGGAATTAACTGGCGTTCAACTAATACTTCTAAAGCTGCTTTTAAGTAATCTGGGGAATGGGGGCGATCGCAAAATTGTAGTAGTGCTAAAATTTCTTGGGGAATTTGGGAACGGCGATCGCGTTCTCCCACATCATAAAGTGTAATTTTATGCTCTTTACATATTGGTTCTAGGGCTTCAGCTAGCCATCTTCCTTGGCGATTTTCCCGCACTAACACTGCTGCACTAATTTTGCTGGGGTCATCAGCAAATAATTCAATGACTCGCTGTGAAAGCAATTCAACAGTGTGATGAATATCACGTGGGGTATACAGTTCTAATCCCCTTCCTACTGGTGCTGGATTTGCGTCTTTTTGCGGGTCGTCGGTATCCACAGCCCGAATTCTCTGGGGACGGAAGGGCAGAGAGATAACGGAGTCATGAGCTGATTGTTGCATCTTCACTCCGTAAAAACTATTAATCCATTCCAACGTAAAGTTAGCAGCTTCCAGGATAATTCTTGTACTCCGCCCAGCTTGATCCATTGTCGCCAATCTGCTGATGCGATCGCACTCAGCACAAAATTCTCGAAAGTAAATCGGATCGGCTGGGGTAAAAGTTGAGTTAATTGCTTGGTTGGGGTCGCCTACGCGGACTAGGTTGATTGGGGACTGGGGACTGGGGACTGGGGATTGGGTAAGAGGTATGCTTATTTCCTCTTGTCTCCTTGTCCCCTTGTCCCCCTCCGCATTACTCGCCAAAATTTCCAGCAATTTCGTTTGTAATGGGCTCGAATCCTGGGCTTCGTCTTCAAAAACGGCGAATACTTGGTTTTGCTCAAGGCGACGGGCGCTGTCGTTTTCGAGAACGCGCAGGGCGGCTAAAATCATATCGTCGTAGTCAATGAAGTCACGCGATCGCATTAACTTCTGATATTGCTCGTACAAACCTGCGGCTATGTTTAAAATGGCGTAGGGGTCTGTGGTTTGTTTACTCCACTGGCGTAAGTCTTCGGGAGATAAACCAGAACTTTTGGCTTCATGAATAACTGTTGTTGCTAAGTCTGGTAAAACTTCAGTTCGCAGTACCGATTGACGACGCAATCTTTCTGTTTCTTCACCGTCAAATTGGCTACCTTCGAGTAAGCGTAAATAAAGATTAGGATTATTCGCAATCCACTGTTCTACAGCCGTTCGGATGAAGCGGTGGCTTTGATTTGGGGTAATTAATGTCACGTTTTCTAACTGCAACCCCGATAATTCAGGATGGCGACTGGCGATATTTAACGCCAAACCATGCAAGGTATAAACGACAAAACCTGTCTGGGGCAAAGATAAATCATCGCGTAAATATTTGCGGATTTTCGCTTTAATATTAGCAGCCGCAGAACGGGTAAAGGTCACAACTACCAACTGACGGCGAGAAGATGGGCGCGACTGGGCTGCAAGTTCATACTGACGTGCAACTGCGATCGCCGCCGCCGCCGCCATCCCCGTAGATTTACCAGCACCAGGTACAGCCGATACAGCCAAAGGGCCAGAGTTCCAATCAGCCATTTGCTGTTGTCCTGGGCGCAGGCTATTCCGGATGCGTGCGATCGCTTCTGCCCGTAGAGTAGAAACAGGAGATTTATCAGATAATTCTTGCGTCACAGTATCAATATTATTAACGTCTGACATTACAGGAATTTAAATTTGAAATTTGGGGTAGGATTCTCAAATCGCAGACTTTATAAATTATTAGTTTATCTCTGTGGTTGAGAAATTTTCCATCACAAATCAATTAACTAATATTTATATGATGACAAATTACAGCCTCTTTCATGCGATTGGGTGAAGGGGAAAAGGAAAAAGGGGAATGGGGAACGGGGAAGGTGAGAATTTATCTTTACTGCTGATGCGTTACGCTATCGCTAACGCATCCTACGTGAACGCATCTCATGGTAATTGGATAGCAGCCTCAACCCTTCGCGAAAAAATAGCTACCCGACTTTTCAAAGAAGTTGGGTAGCTGAGTTTCATTACGAATTACGAATTACGAATTACGAATTATTTTAATGCCCTACAGCCCCACCAGTTGGCTTAACTCTTTTAATGAAGATAATCGCCAATCCGCTTAATAACAAAGCAATGCCAATAAAGTAGAAACAATCATTAAACGCCATCACAAAAGCTTCACGCCGCACAATATTAGATATAGATGCGATCGCTTGATTTTGGGCGGTACTTAAATCGGCTCCTCGACTAATAAAATACTGCGTCATTTGGTCGATTCGCTGTTGAGTTTCGGGATTATATAGCGATACACTGTCACCTAATCTATTAGAGTGAAATTGCTCTCTATTAGTTAATAAAGTTGCTAAGGCTGCAATCCCTAAAGAACCACCCATATTCCGCATCATATTAAATAAACCACTCGCTGAACCTGCTTCTTTAGGACTTAATCCAGCCGTGGCGATAGTAGTTAGAGGAACCATAATTAATGGTTGTCCCATTGCGCGGACAAGTTGTGACCATCTTAATTGATCTAATCCAGTTTGAGAAGTCATTCCGGCGTTCATAAACGCACTGATGGCAAACAAAGCAATACCTACACCAACCATTAACCGCACATCAATGCGTTGCATTAATTTGGGTATTAAGGGAATAATAAATAATTGCGGAATCCCTGCCCAAATTAAAACTTCACCTATTTGTAAGGCGTTATATTTTTGAATTTGGGCAAGATACAAGGGCAAAATATAAATTGAACCATATAATCCCACCCCCAAAGAAATATTAATAATACTAGCTAAACCAAAGTTACGTTTAGTGACTAGCCTTAAATTAATAAATGGTTGCTTGCGCGTTAATTCAATAAATAAAAATAAGGTGACAAAAATTGCCGCTATCACACTTAAGCGCACAATGAAAGCTGAACTAAACCAATCTTTGCGACTACCTTCTTCTAACACAACTTGTAGAGAACCTAAGCCAATAGCCATTGACATAATTCCCCACCAGTCGCCTTGCTTGAGCAATTGTAATTGCAGTTTATCTTGTTTAATGCCATACCAGACTCCGGTTAGCATTAAAACCCCAGGAAATATATTTATATAAAAGCTATACTGCCAACTATAATTTTCGGTTAACCAACCTCCTAATGTGGGGCCAATTGATGGCGCAAATACTGCAGTAATGCCAAATGCTGCTAATCCTACTGCTTGCTTAGATGCTGGTAAAGTCGTCAGTACAACTGTCATTGCAGCAGGAATTAACACTCCACCAGTAAAGCCTTGTAAAGCGCGAAATACAATCATCGAATTGAGATTCCACGCCCAAGCACAGCATATAGAAAAGAAAATAAATAGTACAGTGTTTACTAATAAATAGCGCCGTAGAGAAAACACCCGTGATAACCATCCGGTTAACGGGATTACCACAATTTCTGCCACTAAATAAGCAGTAGAAATCCAGGAACCTTCTTCTAGAGTTGCACCTAAACTTGCTTGAATTTCTTGTAACGATGCGTTAGTAATTTGAATATCTAAAACCGCCATGAATGCACCAAGCATACTGGCTAATACACCAATCCAAGTTCTTAGCGGTACATGGTCTGGTGGTAGGGTAGGATGTTCTTGGATAGCACCTGTATGAGCCATAGAATTGCTCTAGTGTGAAATTTGGGTAAACAAAAATATCAATTCGTAATTAAGAATTACGAAAGTTATGCTGTAGGCTAACGTACCTTTATCTAGCAGCACCTACAGGTTTGACAATCCCCTTTTCTTCATAAATGGGCATAACAAGCCTTCTTAAATCTGGTAATTATTTGTAGAAAAATATAGAGCCGATAATACAAACTATGCCATCAAGAATTAAGGTGTTAGGAGCGCCAATTCTACTGGCTAAGAAACCTCCTAATAAATTACCTACAGGTATCATGCCTAAAAATGACATGGTATATAAACTCATTAATCTACCACGTTTGTCTTCTTCGACAATTGTTTGTAAAAATGTGTTACTTGCTGCAATCTGGAGAATTGTTCCTAAGCCTACAAACAACATTGTGAATAGAGAAAGCGGTAAATATCGGGAATAAGCAAAAGCTATTAAACCTACTCCTAAAATTGCGGGAGCTATAGCAATTAATTTGCCAATTCCTAATATTGTGCGTCGCGTTGCTAAATAAATCCCACCTGATAAAGCTCCTACTCCCGAAGCTGCCATTAAAAAGCCTAATGCTTCTGCACCACCTTTAAGAATTTCTTCAGCAAATATGGGTACAAGAATCGTATTTTGTAATCCCATTAGACTAACTAAAGTTGATAGCAATAAAATAGCTCTGATTGGTGGAAAGCTAAAAGCGTAAACAAATCCTTCTTTAACTTTTTGTAAGGCATTTCCGTGACTGACTGTAAATTTCCAAGGTTTAATTGTCATTGCTAATAAAGCAGCAATCACAGCAATATAGCTTAAACCATCAATGAGAAAACAGTAAGCAGCACCAATTCTCGCAATGATTAAACCGCCTATTGCTGGGCCAATTAATCGCGCCCCATTAATCATGGTGGAATTAATTGCGATCGCATTGGCTAAATCTTCTCTTTTTTCCACTAATTCTGGTACGAAAGCTTGTCTAGCTGGTGCATCCAAGGCGTTAATAAATCCTTGAAATAAGCTTAAAGCAATAATGTGCCAAACTTGAATTACACCAGTTAGTGCCAATGTTGCTAATGCTAGCGACTGAATCATCGCCATGATTTGTGTACCAATTAAGGTACGATAGCGCGAAAAGCGGTCTACAAAAACACCCCCAAAGGGAGCAAGAAAAAAGCTAGGAATTTGACTGGTAAAGCCCACAACGCCTAACATTAATGCGGAGTTGGTTAAGCTATAAACTAGCCAAACTGTGGCTAGTTGTGTCATCCAGGTTCCGATTAGAGATATACCTTGCCCTGCAAAAAACAGGCGATAGTTTCTGGATTTTAATGCAGGTAGAATTATTTGGGTTTTGGGCATTTGTTATTTGTCATTTGTTATGTGTAATAGCTAAAAAAGCTCGCAAATTTAACACAATAAAACTTCCCCACCTTATAACCATAATTGCTGAGACAAAAGCATAGCTTTGGTGGGGTGGGGTTTAAAGTAAATTAAGAATAATTTATCGGTTATAATATGATTTTCTTGTGTCAATAGTCATCGGTCATTGGTTATAACTAAGTACCAACTAACAAATGACTAATGACAAAATAATTACTTAACCTCTACATCAACTTCCGCAGACATCCCAGGCGTAATTCGTGACTCATATCCTTTGATACTGTTTTGGTCGAAAATTACTTTGACTGGAATACGTTGGACAATTTTGGTGAAGTTACCAGTGGCGTTATCTGGTGGTAGTAAAGCAAATTGAGCGCCGGAGGCTGGTGATATGCTGTCAACACGACCTATAAACGGGTGCTTGGGAAAAGCATCCAGCTTGATTTCAACTGGTTCTCCGGGTCGCATTTTATTTAATTGGGTTTCTTTGAAGTTTGCTACTACCCAATAGCTGTTATCGACGATCGCCATTAATGGTGTACCTACTTGCACCCGGTTACCAACTTCCACGTTTTTTCTCCCTACTCGTCCAGCACTAGGGGCGGTAATGTTGGCGTAAGAAAGCTGCAATTGTGCATCTTTGAGCGATGCTTCCGCTTGAGCGATCGCAGCTTTTGCGGCTTCATATTGACTTTGTTTCACAGCCGTGTCTTGTCCGGTGGCGGTGGCTTGTTGCAATCCACCCCTTGATGCTGCGAGTTTCGCTTGGGCGCTGGTGACACCTTCTTGTGCTTGTGCAAGTTGCGATTGCGCTCTCGCTACACCTACTCTCGCAGAGGCTAACCTAGCTTGTGCTTGTTCCACTCCCTGAACTGCAGCATTCTTTTGGGCTACAGCCACATCATAAGCGGCTCTAGCTGTATCTAACTGCTGGCGAGCAATTGCACCTTCTTGAAACAAGCTGTTGTAACGGTTGAAGTCTGCTTGGGCTTTTGCCAAGTTTGCATTAGCCTGCGCTACCTGCGCCTGTGCTGCTGGTATCCCGGCTTGGGCTAATTGCACTTCCGCCTGAGCAGCAGGTATCCCAGCTTGCGCTTCTTTGACTGCGGCTTGCGCTGTGGAGATAGCTGCAACAGCACTGCTAACATCTCCTTGCGCTTGAGCAGTTTTACCGCTAGAAGTTTGAGAAGTTAAAGCAATGTTTGCTTGGGCTGCTTGCGCTTGTCCACGGGCATTTTCTAACGCTGCTTGCGCTTGCAATACTTTACTTTGGTAATCTCGTGGATCGAGTGTTACTAATAATTGTCCAGGTTGCACCAATTGGTTATCATTCACTAGCACCTGACTGACAGTTCCCGGAATCCGGCTAGCAACTTGGTGAATGTTTCCCACTACCGTAGCGTTATCGGTTGATTCGTGGGTAGAAGCATATTGCCAATAGTGATAGCCAAAAGCACCAGCCGCGATCGCACCAACACCCACGCCAGCTAAAATCAAACCAATCGGTTTTTTTCGCTTCTTGTCAGCCTTTTTCTCTGTTTGGGCTTCTGGCTGAGGATGAACCTCAGTTTCCGGTGCTGGAGGAGCTTCGGGAGTTACAACTGGTGCTTCTGTGCTGGCGGAAGGCGCTCTTGTAACAGCCTCTAAACTCTCTACATCTGTAATTAGTCGTTTGTCTATAACAGAGATATTGCCTTTTTTGTGTCCGTTCTCAGTGTTAGCGCCCATGATTGTTGATTCCCCAACTCATATATCAAATTTAGTTTTTTACTTAGTACACGTAATATTCAATTACTTGCCTTCCTATAACGTTCCCTTCGCGTGCGTAGTATTATTATGCCAAAACAAAACTTCACAGTACTTCACCCAAGTGGGTGAGGGTGGCTTTAACTATAGATAGAAATTCTGGAAATGTGGCGCGAAGGCTGTCAAAGGTCAAGGGTCAAGGGTCAAGGGTCAAGGGTCAAGGGTCAAGGGTCAAGGGTCAAGGGTCAAGGGTCATTAAATTATTGCTTCCTTTCTTTCTTTCCCCAATTACCAATTACCCATTACCCAATCCCCAGTCCCCAGTCCCCAATCCCCAATCCCTCAAGTCAAATTCGCGATCGCCCGATTTAATAACTGGGAAAATAATTCGCGCTCTTGGTAGGAAATACCAGACATGGCTTGATCGCGTAATTCTGCGGCTAGTGGCGGTAATATCGTTTCTAGCTCTTTACCTGCATCGGTTAGCCAAATTCTCCAGATCCGGCGATCGTGAGCATCCCTTTCACGACGGACTAAACCGCGTTCTTCCATCCGATCTAAAACGCCTGTTAAAGTCCCGCCTACCTGTTTGAGCCTGTCGCCAATGCTAGAAGTAGGTAAACCATCTTCTTCCCACAAACAGCACAACACTAACCAATGAAAGGGTGTCAATCCGAAAGGCTCTAGCCTTTCTGTAAACTTGCGAGTTAGCAGTTGTGAGAGCAACTTGATTCTATAGCCAATACTATTGGGTGCCAGAACTTGCTGCCAGGACTCCAAAACTTCAAACTCATTAGATGTAGACACCATTTCACTATATTATTTAGTGTGCGTAATATTATTGTAACTAACCTAGTATTTGTGTGCAACAGTAGATTGCCATCTATCTTAAGGAAGGACTTGAATCAGCTGATACTCTTGTAGTGTAGCAAGAATACGATACGACGTGGATAATTGAGAATTCTGTGGTTTATAAATCCAGGCATAGCTAGAAGCTGGTAATTCGCTAATTGAATCTACTTCTTGCCCTGGAATCGGCGTGTAGAAATGCAGCAGGACAGAGTTTTTATCGTAAACTTGCACAAAAGACACAGGATGAGTTTGGAGAATCGAGGCGATCGCAGGTTCTTGGAAAAAGGCTTTTAAAGTTGGGTTATAGTCGCTTAACAGCCCTAAACTACCAGTTGTAGCCAAAGTCAGCCAGCAAGGAATCAACCAACTAGCAAACCAATAATTCTCAGTCAAAAACTTTTGCTCAAAGCGGTGACGCGCAATCCACACCACAGGCACAATCAGCCAACCTAAGCCTAAAATGAAGCCAAGATTTGTGCGATCGCGAATATAAGCATCTTGGGAACTTAGCCCCAATATACTGGCTGCTATCAGTAAAATTCCCAATGTGCCAATGGCATAACTGAGGTTACGCGGCAAATTGTTCTCAGCCTTCCTCATCCATGAAAGTAATTTATTGTCTCCATCGGGGTTCAAAGCGAAAGATTGAACTATCTTGCGCTTATCTGGTAAAAGCCTCACCCCTCTCGGCTGAATTTTGGTGATTCGCTCACCATCCTCTAGGAAAGCGTTATTTTTTATCAATAATTTCTCCCCCCTGCCCCCTGCCCCCTGCCTCTTAATCAGAAGTCTCTAA
>NZ_JACJPX010000125.1 GCF_014696315.1 Calothrix membranacea FACHB-236 | reverse complement strand
CGCCCAGACCAAGCCAAAGCCGAGTTTGAGGAATCCAAACAGTACACCCTTGGTAGCAAGCCGAGTGCAAACATTGACCTGACTACCGCACTGTGGCGTGATTATAAGGTTGCAGGCATGAAAGAACGCCATGCCGGAGGCGCAATCGCACTGTTTTTCTGGATATTCGACTTAACGACAACTTTTTTTGGTCGCAATCCCTTCGCCTACAGTGACCCTGGCCAAATTTTGGGATGTTTGGCTTACAACTTCACCACCATGATGGCAGGCGAAATCGGTTACACAATCTGGCGACTAACTAAGTAAGCAAGGGAGCAGGGGAGGCAGGGGAAGAAAGAGTTTTAAATATAACTTCTTCTCTACGCAACACATGGAAAGAGCGTCAAGAGTTTGCCACCATAAAAAGTTTGTGTAGCACAACAAAGCGGCAATATCTCCCCTGCTCCCCTGCCCCTCTGCACCTCTGCTCTTATTGGAGGGCTTTTAATTGGAGAAAACTATGGAATTTTCACCCGATATTCATCAACCAGTACCGCAACTTGCCACAAAGGAAACTGCCTCATTACGGGCTGACTATCCCTGCATTGAACACCTGGAAGCGGGTAACATCGCCCCTTGGCTAGTAGAAAGGCTGGATCAATTATTGGTTCGCGCCAAAACTGAAAGGGCAGGTATGAACCTAGCCAAATGCGTCACTTTAGCGACGGCATCAATTGGGGCTGTTTGTTATGCCACCTCGCCACTAGCCCCCATCGGTGCGCTAGTTGCGGGTCTGGGTTACGCTTGGTCAGTGGTACAAGATATGACCGATTCCCACTGCTTTGCTCCCATTCCCTTTGTGCGGGGTAACTTCCTAGAATTTTTGGCAGCAATGGGCGATAGTGAGGCGAGAGCCGAATGGTTGAATGGCTCGAATGAAATTGTGGATTTGATGAACCACCTTACACCCACAGAGCGTAGTGAATTTGTGATGCTGCGGCAGTACACCAACACCCTCACCGATTTTCTCACGGGTGTAGAAGCTGGTAAGCGGTTCTATGCTTATAGGTGGCTGCTGGACAACTTCACCAACTACAGAGGCGCATTTCCTACTGTTGAGCAGTTGTGCAAACATTTGGCGCAGGTATCGCCTGACCCCAGAATTGACCATGCACAGGTCACTTTAATTCAGCAACAAAACCAACTGCCACAACCAAAGCTACCTTCACCCAATTTCGTTGAACTGCCACAACCAAAGTTTATAGAGTTGCCCAGTCCCCCAAAGACTGAACCTGCTGCACAGACAATAGCCCCGGACATTCAAACTCTTTTGACCCTGCCACTGCACAGCAGAGCGATCGCAATTATTGACGCATTAACAAACAGTGGTTTTGACATCGCCAAGTGCATCCGTGACCAAATCACTGTAATTGCAGGTAATCAGCGAGGTGGTAAGGGTACATTAATGGCGATTTTAGCCATCCTCAGTAAAGCACTTGAGCCAAATACTAAGATTCACTACTTTAGTGCAGGTGATGATATATACCCGTTCCAATGCCATCACTTAGTATGCAGACTTAGTTACCCCCAAGTAGATGGTGCAAAGGCTGATGCTAAGGTTGCCGGCGATTTGTACGAGTATTTAAGGGAAATGGACAATGCCACCCAAAATAGTTACACAGATATTATTTTGGTGATTGATGAAGCGGTGGCTTTGTCTGACTACCTCAGCGATGAGCAGAAGCAATGGATTATTCGCTTTCTGTTCACTCGTGCCAGCAAGAAGGGCGCTCAAATTTTCGTTGTGTTGCATGGCAAGAATCTTACTTCTTGGGTGGGGACGAAAAACACCGCAGGTTTTGGCGATACTTTCAAAAGTGGGGCTACTTTTATTGGTTGTGAGGCTACCAGCAAAAAGCTGTCTCCACTCAAGTCAATCTCACTGGCGACTGGGCGTTACTTTCTGGCTGACCCTGATAGTTTTGATAAGCCAGTTGTCGGCGGTGAAATTGGCACGATTCCAGATTGGCTCAAAACAGAAGTTAATCCCCATTCTGGGCAACCTGACCCGGCGCGGACACTGCTCCTGTATTTTCCTGAGTTGAGAAGTGAAAACCGTGCTGTTACTGATGGAGAATCACCATTATCTGAGCCACCCGATGAGTTTTTAAATCAGGCTAGAGAATGGATTAATGAAACTTGGGTGATACCAGATGCACCACCGCCCACTTTCCCCCCAACAAAGAGCGATACTGACCGATACCAGCCACAGGATTTGGCTTCTGAGGTTTTGGACTCCTCTGGTATCGATACCGAAAACGATACCCGAATCGGTGATACTATCCCAGAAAACAGTGATTCTAAGACCCTTGCTGATGATACTGGGAACGTTTCCAACCGACGCTATACTCCAGCCTCACTGACGAGTGAACAACTGACTGGTATCGTTAAGCAGATGACTTCTAAGAAGATGTCGCAGACTCAAATTATTCAATCCCTGTGGGGAGTGGAGAAAAACGGTAAGGGCTGGAAGCAGGCTTACACCGAATACAAGGAACTGTTTCCATGAACTGTGAACAGTCTCACCAAAGCCCCTCTGGTGACGCACCAAGGGCTTTCTTATTAGTTCTCTTTCTAGATTTTTGAGCGTAGACATAAAAGTATAACTACCTTTTTATCTACATTTGTCTACAAGCGGCATATCTACCGTAATTGGCACTTAGAGGGTAGACTAAACTGTTTAGGGTTATTCGTGGTCATTTACTTATCAGCTTTAAAAATACTTGCCAAGCTCAAAAAATTTACTATACTAAATCTTTTAGCTGTTACTTAAGACAATACAATAAAAGCTCGTTGATGCACTTAAAACTCCAGTGATAAAAGTTCTATTTGATGAATTTCATGGGCAGTTGTCCTGCTTGCATTTGGAGGAAGATAGTACTCCAAACGAAGCATGGATAATTCTTTGCGCTCAAGTAAAACAGTTATTTGGTAATGATGCAATCTTCTTTAAAAATGAACCACTGACTCGTCAGGTACTTAATGAGTATCAATTGCTAATTCTGGCTGCTCCTAAATCTGCTTTGACACTAGAAGAAATAAAAGCAATAGTTAGTTTTGTTAAGCAAGGAAAGTCACTCCTGATTGCTAGCGACCAAGAATCCCTTGTGAAGAAGAAAGGTGACAATATTAATGTGGTGTTAGAAGCATTGGGATTGCGTTTTGAGGAATTATTAAATCATCCTCCAGAGCAAGTATTCAACTTATTACCGCACTATATTAGTTCTGAAGTATCTCAATTAAAGATTAAAGAGCCTGTTTATATCAAAACACTGCCTAATTCTCCTTATCCAGTTGATATAATAGCTACTTTGCCAGATACTGGTAAAACTTTACTCGCGGCGCTGGAAGTTCCTGGGAACGATCAATCAGGCCGAGTAGTAGTTTTAGGAAATTATTTAATCTTTAGCGATAAATACATTGATACTGGTAATAACAGAAAACTAGCATCTAACATCCTTTGCTGGCTAGCTTATCAAAATTCATTAGACTGTCGTGATGCTCGTATTGCTACAGAAGTAACTTACAGACAAAGTGCAAAATTTTCAATTGTTATCGCTAACCCAAAATCGCAACGTTTAGAAAATCTAACTTGCGTGTTGGAGTCAGATACAGATGTTCTAATTCAAGAAGCACACAAAAAAATTCGGTTTCTTCCAGGTAATGGACAAACTCAACTTCAATGGACTGTTATTCCTCAACAGGTAGGACACCAAACTCTCAGATTAACTATAGACATTCCCGAATCTGATAATTCAGAAATCAATAAAACCTCATCTTTGTTTTTCGCTCCAGTTGCTCAATTCCAGTGTTTACCAGATGCAGAGTTTGACCTTGTATTCCTCAATCCTCAAGGTAAGGCTCAAGAAATTGTAGAAACCGGAGTTACTTTTGAAGTCAAGGCGCTCGCTCGTTGGAAAAACCCTGCGAAAGCTGTTCCCCTAAGAATGCAACTAGAGTGTCCCCTAACTCATATTAAAGTAGAACAAATATCAACAGAACGATGGTATTTGACAGTCTTAGATCCAGGTGATTGGTTAATTACTCTTTATATCAGCGATATCAACCAAAAAATTACTCGCTTGGTTCATGCATATCCATCTGCAAAGACCCAAATTGAAAAAATACAACGCGACTTAGTGACATCCTTAGCAGCAGAAATTCATTATCAAGTATCTCAAATACGCCAAGAGTTTGATAGTGAGGCAATACGACAAATTCCCTTTCAATTATTGACTTCCGAAGAACAAGTAAATCGCCTTTATAACTACAGTATTAAAGAGCAACTCCTAGAAGCCCTACAAGCAGCTAAAAGTGAAAATAAACGTTTTTCACCTTTAGTTGAAAAATTACTACAGTTGATTGCACCTACTTATTCCCCTTTACATGGTTGTTGTATTCCCTACGATCCAAAATTAGCAGCCCATCTCGTCAAGGAACATCCATTCTTTGAACAACAGTTAGCGTACAATTTTCAGGGTATAGAGGGAGATGAACGTTACGGTCAAACATGGCTAGAAGGTAATATTGCAGCCTTACTTCTACATGAAAAGTATGGTCATGGATTTTTCTACAATTACACAAAAGTAGGACAGCAATTAGCAATTTTATACCGTCATAGATTGCTTCGCAAAGTGGATCGCGAAGGTTTGAAATCCCCCTACCCTCGACTTTTGCATCAGGAATACGAGTCAGTAATTGAAACTCTGCACCACAGCAGTATCATCCTGAATGAAGGATTTGCCACTTGGATGGAGTTAACCATACTACGTCGTCTCAAGGGGAGTGTCAGTCAAACAGTTTATCGGCGCAAAGACTTCTTGTTTAACTACGACGAGCATTTAACTTTTCTTCAAAAAAGCAGCGAATACTTTCAACGTTTTGAACCTTTCTACCCTTCAAGATATCAGGAAGGATACGAATACTTAGAGGAGATTCAAAGCAGCTTCGGTACAGAATGCGGCTCTAAGTGTGTAGTTCAAGCTGTAATTAAAGCAGCAGATGTAGATTTTGGTATTATTGAACACAGTGGAAGGGTAGAATTTCTCTTATCTCCTGGTAAGATTAAAGAAGATTTATTGAAGGAGGATGACGATAATAACGTTACCTCAGCTACTGAACGTCTAAAAAGCATTTGGAAGTTACTGAGAAAACACGCTGATGAAATTCGTGCCGAACAACAACGGTTGCAATGCCATCGTCATTGCTTACACCCTGAATGTCCAGTAAATTTTGTTATCAGCAAATACTTGGAGTGGTAAAAATATGGATTATTCACTAGAACAAGAAATTCAAGAGATATTAGACGAACTACCTTCAGGACTAAGAAATAACTTTCAAAGATGTATAGAAGATATTGCAACAGGAAATTATAGATATCTGCGTGGCTCCGATGATGCATTAAGTGCGGTCATACAAGCTGATCAATTTTGCAGAAACTGTAGACGTACGTTGAATGGTGAATTACGAAACCGAATTGATCACTGTATCCTGTTACTGATTAAGTCTTGCTGAGAGTAAGATTTTACATATCCCAAAGGGTAAAATTATAATTGATATACTATATTTCTAATTAAGAGGTGCTGCTATTTTGAGTAGTAACCAAGAGTTTATTATTAAAATTAACGATATCATCGGCAAAACCTGGTTAGCAACTTTAGACGATTCTGGAGGCTATGTACTGTCGCTCAAGCCTATTGAGCAGAACAGTTCATCGCCTGTATCAATTGAAAAAGAACAACGAAAAACTACAGTTACGGAAACAAGTCCACAATTTATTGTAGTAACAGAAAAAACGAAAAACAGACCGCTCTGGACTATTAATACAAAAATACGAGGAGAATTATATAGCGTTCTTAAAAGTCATTTTTGGGAAGATACTCAAAACTTCCGCGATTTTGTAATATATATTAATAATAATATTCATACGGCAAATCTTGGTATATCATTCATAGAATACGAAAAATTGGGAACATCTAATAATAAAAACAAAAACAACCTAAGCAATAGTAAAAAGGAAGAACAAAACAAAAATACCTCTATTACTGGTAAGATTGAAGCTTTAATTGAAGAGTTTGAAAATAACAGTCAACTCTCTTGCTTAAAAAAAATTTTTGAATTTTTTAAAGAATCAACTTCATGATACTGATACATTAAGCAACTAAAAATTTAATTATTTGTTTTCAGGCGAAAGCTTCAGGATGGAAGTCCTTAATTCCTTCGATTAAGTTTTTTATATCATCGTCTCCTTCTAATTGAGTAACCAATGCCCTCACCTTGTCCTGTTGAGTTTCGCCATTAAGTTCTTGATAACTCATATACAGACTAAATAAAAAGGCTTCTAACTCTTCTGAATTAAAAAGAGTGTTAATAAATTTCTCTAGTTCTTTGCGTGAGTTTCTTAAAACCTCGGCATTATATTTTTTAATAAGTTTTGGTCGTGGCATAATATTGCCATCACGCGCACTCATATATAAAACAGGAGTTCCAAAATCTCTATTAGTATAAAATTCTGGGTCAAAAGGGTGATAGCGTGCAATTTTCCTGCGCCCTTGCTGCATAGCAATATCAACTGACTCACCCTTTGCTAATGCTTCATAAAATGCTCCACTAAACCATGAAGCGACTGTGTTATTTACTGGATATTGCATAGCGATAACAGATGGAATTCCATTCCGAGTTAATTGTGGAGCTAAACCTGCATAGTTGGCGGTAAAATCGACCTCACCACCCTGACATGCTTGAAGTATAACTAAACGGGGCTTAAAATCAGTAAAAAATTCTCCAAACGTCCTATCAGAAACCCAGTCGGCCTTTTTGGCACTATTAACAAGAGCAATTTCTCCTACTTGCTTTTGCGAATCAAATCGGCCATGTCCAATATAGTGAAAAATGTGAGGTTTAATATCATCTATTGTTTCCTGGAGTTCTTGTCTTTTTGGGTTTGCTAATATTTTAAAATCAACTGAATAATTATTTTTCAAATTATCAATTACTTCTATAGTCTGGTGTGGTAATACTTGCTCCATGCCTTCTGGCTGAGAGGTGACAACCAAAAATTTTAATGAATCTCCTGAGATATGAAGATGATCTCTTCCAGAACCACTAGGAATGTAACGAGATATAACTAGATATGGTTTATCAACAATAAAAAAACCTTCTATAGTGTCGCTATTGGGATAATAAAGAAATTCCCAAGGTATACCAGCTAAATCATCCACATCTTTACGAAAACTTAGTTGAAGCCTATATCGTTTGATATTTTTAGTTTCCTGAGATTCTCGAATTTCTTTATAAATCTCTGTAAAAGCCTTGTCAACATCTCCATTGAATAAGCATTGATACAAAAGTGTGCCAAAATTTTCAAAAGCTTCACGGCTTTTTAGCTGATTGGCACGCAGTAAGTTTTCAAACCTAGAAATTTTTCTACAAATAGGAGCTAGGTTTAAACTTCCTGAAAATTCAGCAAGTGTATCTATGTTGCGAAAACGAACGGTTTTATAACTTTCTACTATTATTTCGCACTCAAGATATTTATCACTGCTCATTTTAAATTAATCCTGCCAATTGTTGACATCTGCGTTATTTTTTATATTTTGAAGGTGTCTTGTATCGCCTACCCTCAATAATCAGAATTATTTATTTAAAGATAAATCATTATAAACTAGGACTGATATCCCATGTTTCCAGATATTGAATGGGAGCGCCTTTCTCAAAGAAAGTTCTGGCTTTGTTAGAAAAAACACGCATTAAATCGCCTAAATTCTCTATTTCGGCAGTCCAGAAATTGGGACGATGGTAAGCTTGAAGTGCAGCATCAATCTTAACTTGCTGGACTGATTTTGGTACCTGTAGGACTACTATCAAAGTGGGATGGTTTTCTTGAAAGAATTCTGCACCATCAAGACGCCACATCACTTGAAAATCACCAGGGTTATTATGCGTTATTTGGGCGGTTTTTAAAGAATAAGTAAAAGGCTCTAACGTTAGTCCAAAATTACTTTTTAGCTTTGCGTTGGCACCAGCATTAGTCGTAACTTGTGCTTCCCCAGCTTGTAAATTGAACTGTCCAGTAGAAGCTTCAAATTCTAGATCTTCTCCTATACAAATTTCTATATTGCTATTAGCTTTTAGCTGTTGTTGAAACTTGCGATCTGGTAAGATCATACGGGCTTTGGGTTGCAAGTGCGCCTCGGAAAATTCTGAATGAAATTCAACTGCACACTCCAGTTTTTTGAAATACCAATTTGGCGGTAGAGATAAAGTAACAGGAAAGTGAATCCAGTAAAATTTGTAATCTTGGTTGAGTTCTTGGAATTTTTTGGGTACAGTTCTGCCAGAATCCGTAAAGTCGCTTTCGGAAAGCTTGTCAACGTCAGGATACTTAGCAAATTTTGCTACTTCTTGATTGAGTTGCGCGAAAAGACGTGAAGCTGGATTGCTATCTGGAGTTTGACCTTGGCTGTCATCGCCTAACTCGGAATATAAAGCATTTAATTCCTGCAAAAACTGCGTTCGCTCTGTTCCATCAAAGTCAAAATCGAAGTCCAAGCTGTTAGGGGTATTCATAGAGCCTCTGTTGAAAAAAATTAATTGGCAAAAATCCCAAAGTAACAATTTGGTGTATATTTCATAGCAATTAGCAATGCATAGAAGTATACTACTTAACCAATATCTTGTATAAATTTTTTCTTTTTGTTTAACAAATTTCTATTTTGCTGGACTTTAGACTAAGACGGTCTAATGGTAGCGAAGCCGCTCAATGCGCTCACTAACAACAGAAAGGTTGATAGTACTACGTTCGCGGGAATTGGTCATTTCCTCTGTTGGTTTCTCTATGGGGTCAAATGAGCATCCGTTCCGAAAGTTACGCTAAGGACTCGATGAGCAACTTTCAATACTGCGATCACCAGAAATAAAACTGTACCAGTTGAAGCCTCTGAAATTTATAAGCTTCAAACCCTTGCTATGCCGTATTAAATTGTTGTACCAAATAACTTATAGGTTAATTGGTACATTGAGAATTGCCAAAAATATTGATGTACATAATGCTTATCCAGTAAGGGTTACAGCCTTAGCGTAACTCTCTGTTCGATTGCTCATTTACCCCCTCTATCAAAAATAGCTGTGCCAGATCAATATGGACTTATTTGTTCGCTTGTTCGTTCTTTTCAGGCTGGATGAAACTCAAGCAATGTAAGGATTTGCAAGAAAGGCTGCAACAGCATATAGTGCGTGAACTGCTATTGTCTTAACTGTTTTTGTTTTTCGTTCTACATTCAAACCCTAATAACAGTTAAAATGGATAATAACCCACATCAATAGGTAGTTATTTAATAACTAAATTTAGGGGCAATACCAATTATGAGCATTGAAAAAGGTGATAGGGTTATAACTCCGAATGGACAAGGCGAAGTGATTGACGCTCAAGTTTATAAGGGTATATTTTCAGTCTTTTCAAAGCCACAAATTAAAGTAAAGTTAGATATTTCTGGACAAGAAAAAGAATTTTCTCAAGATGATTTAAAATTACAAGCTAAAAAACCAAGTCCAAAAGAAGCAATTGAGGCAGTAGATAAAATTAAAGAACAACTTAATAAAATCCCTAACCTCCCAACTAGAGAGAAAGGAGAGTTACCCAATCATCTGGAATATTTTAAGGAAGATATTCAAGTTAATAATGAACTGAGGAAACATTTAGGGCTTACAAATTTAGACTATGTAGATAGAACACTTGAAGCAATCAAAAAAACAGATTCTACAGCAAACTGTTGGAAGGAAATAGAATCTAACTTGAAGGTATTACGTTGGTGGACTAGAACAAAATAATTATGTTGATGTACCAAAATAAATAAAATCAAATTTTATTAAAAGCAGCAGCACACTTTTTGAGCATGGGCTACATCATCTCAGAAGTGGTTTCGTCTGTTGATTTATCTGTTGAGGAGACCATTTAGCATTGAGCCGAGATACGCGACGTAAAGTGTATCTCGGCTCAATGCCCATTTATCTACCGTAAGAATTAAGAAACTTTAAGTTATTATCCTTCCCTATAGCGATATCACAGTTTCAGCAGATTCGCCCTGCGCGTGACGAGAACGAAGATGCAAGGTGATTTCCGTATCAAGTCGCTTGAGGAAAATGAGCAGTTTACCCTCACTGAACCGTTGAAACTCTCCTTTCATCAAATGAGAGACTTCTGGTTGCGGAATGCCGAGAAGTTCGCTGATTTCACGCTGTTTCAGGTTGCGTTGTTTCAAAAGGCGCAGTACCTGAATCCCTATCTTGCCCCGTGTAAAAAGTTCATCTGCATTCTCTAAACCGAGATCAGCGAATACATTGCCACTGCTTTCTTCAAAAACGGGTTCCTGAGTCATTGATGTTTCTCCCTTGCTACCGCATCCTTATAGCGTTGTTTAATCAAGTCAACATCAGCCTGTGGGGTTTTAATTCCTTGCTTTGATTTTTTTTGAAAAGCGTGCAGGACATAAATTCTCTCTGCAATCTTTACCGCATAAACTGCCCTGTAAGTATCGGTATCGTAGCGTTTGACAATTTCATACACACCACTTCCAACCCCCTTAAAAGGCTTGGCATCCATTGGTGTTTCCCCTGCTTGCACCAATTGCAGTGAATAGCCTACTGATGCACGTACCTCTTCAGGAAATGAGCGGATATTTTTGAGAGAATCTCCCATCCAAACCAGAGGCCGTAAAGGAATTTCTATAATATCCTCATCTTCATCCATTTTATATGAAATTTCCTATAAAACCAGTCAGACAATAGCATAAAATGTCCCCACACCACCTTTGAGGTAAATTTTATTTACAGTTGATTTCCGTCTAGACATGGTGTAGATGCTGGTGCAGAGAAAAATGATATCGATTTTGATAGCAACGATTTATCTTGCAGGGGTACAGAAGCGAGTATAGACAACTCAGTCCAGCTCCAACATGAGCGAATTCTATTGGTGCTGATTATACCTCCAAGTGTCCACTGTGATGCAAGCATAAGCAATTTGAATCAGCCAACGGAATAATGCGGGTTGTAGTGGTTGTCCTGTAGGGCTGATTGATAAGTCTGTTTTAATCGGGTGTCATCACTCACGGAATAATCAGCTTTTTGGTCACATACATTGTGTTATTGCGAGAAGACAATGTAAGCTAGACCCTATGAAAATAAACCGTTTCGGTAGGGCAGAAATCCTTACCCCTGACCAAATTAATCTCCTATTTACTGAGGGGTTTGTCAACCCGCGCGATCGCGCCCTGTTCGGCGTGTGTCTTTATGCTGCTTGCCGAATCAACGAAGCTTGCACGTTGGCAGTAAATGATGTGTTTGGCAGCAACGGTGTTAGGGGGGTGTTGGTATTACGTAGCGTCAACACCAAGGGGAAGCGAGACACCAGGGAAATTCGAGTGCATCCCAAGCTCAAGCAGTATTTGGAAGAGTACAACCCCAACCGCCGCAAGGAGTTCTTGTTTCCTGGGCGGCATGGGTTGGGGCATATCCACAAGGTGAGTGCTGACAAAATCCTCAGAGATACTTGTGCGCGGCTCTTGATTGAGGGGGTAAGTACGCACAGTTTCCGCAGGACTGCGTTAACCAGGATGAGTGATGCCGGAATACCGTTGCGCCACATACAGGAGATATCGGGGCATCGCACGCTGGCTGCGTTGGAGCGTTATCTGGGGGTAACTGAGAAGCAGAAGCAAAACGCGATATCTGCTTTGGATTTTTGAATAATGTAGAGCAATTAATCAAAATAGTTCTAAATATTACTTAATTAGTAACATCTCAACAAGTTTTAGATAAAAATAAACGTGATGAATTATGTTCCAATTCAAATTTGTAATAATCTAATATCTCCTTAGCCATTTCTATAACTATCTTCCATTTCTCATTACTAAAGCAATCTTCTTTCAACTTTTGAATGTCTAAATTTTGCTTAATAAGATAGTTGGCCGCAAAAAAATATAAAATACTTGTATGTATAAAGCAATAGTATCCTGAATGCTTTTGAATTAAAATACCATCTTGTACTTCAATTTCCTCAATAATTTTACCAAAATGATAATCGGAATAATTTTTATAATTGGGATAAGAAAGGATAAAATTTTTTATCAATTCTTGAATACGCTCCTTTTTAACATATCCGTTCCTAGTTTTTCTATCTAATAAAATCTCGAAGGCTAAGAAACAAAATAAGTCAAAAGCTCTCTTTTCATCAATTAAATCTTTATAATAAATTGTCTCTATCTGTCGCTGCTCATCCCAAATTAATAGGCTGGATATGGCTCTGATATAAAGAAAGATTTTAAAGAATTTTGGTTTTGGTGGTGTTAAATCCTGAATATAGCTATTAATGTTTGGCTCTTGATAATAGACTTGGCAGAAAAGTGATAGGTAAAAAGGAAGACTTAATAAATCTTCATCATATTCTGGTAGGAAATTTTTAATTGCTTCTTTTAAATTTTTAGATAAAAAATCAGCTTTTTCTGGATCAGATATACATTTATTTGTAAACCATTGTGTGATAAAACAGTCAATATTAGATTGATCAAAATAAGTTAATTCATATTGCTTAAATCCTTCAATATAGTAAGACTGTACATTGCTAGTAATAATATAGCTGCATTTATTAAATTCCAACACAAACTTCTCAAGCTGAACAAGGGTATTTCGATTTTCTTCTTGCCCACCGCTTAGACAGTCGAACAGAATCAAAACTTTTTCTGTTTGGAGAATGTCTTGTAATTGAGTCCGAAATACACCAACTCCAGCAAAAAGTTCATATATATAAGTAGATAATTCTTTTTCTTGACTACTAAAACGTCTTAAAGAAATTAAAATAGGAAGATAATCCTTTTTATTTTCCTTGATATAATCCAAGGCAATACGTTTTAATAGCGAAGTTTTTCCTAGCCCGGAGCATCCATAAATAAATGCTTTAAAAGGACGCTTATTATCTTCTATAAAAGATTCTATAATGTGATTAATAAATCTAGGTTTTTCTTGAGAACCTAACAGCTTTAACTTCCTGTCTATAAATAAATTACTATGTGTTTTAGAGTTAGGTAGATTAAATACATCTAAATCTTCTGCTCTTTCTCTAATAATTTCTTTCCAAGAACAACGAAAACTTTTAATAAAGCTACTATCAGAATTTCCTGAATTTCGTCTTTTAAATAATTCTTCAATAATATATTTAATATTGTTTCTGGTAAGCTTGTATTTTGTGTCTTCTTGTTCTTTTATATTAGTCTCTAGATATAATTTTAACTTGATACTTAATTCTTCTTCTAGTTTACTTCCAGAGTAGAGTTCATCAGATATAATTTTACAGGCAGATGAGATTGTGTTATTTATAAATTTTGGTGCACGTCCCGTTTCATATGCAATTATCTCAGTAGGTTTACCATCAATAACCATGCGTAGGAAGTCAAGTTGTGTCTCGGTTAGCCTAACTTGTTTATTTTTTCTTTTTAACTTATCTTCTAACTCTTGTTTTAAAAAATCAATAAGTACATTTGTATCCATTATGTCTAACTTCTTGTAAGTATATCGATGTAAATATTTGTAGTTGGGCTAAGGCAGGAGACAGATGGCAAAAAGCAGGAGTACACAGGGGGTCAGCCTAATTATTTTTACTCAATATAGTTTCGTTTTCCGCACCGACTTACTAAAATGTGGAATTTTTCACTAAAAATCCTTAAAAAATATGGAACTTTTCTTGTAATTTTTGTTTTCAGTTTTTGTAAATTGTAATTGTCAACACCTAAGAGATGAACTGGACACGAGAAGTAACAGTCTTTATGAGTCACCTCTCCGCCTTGAAGAGACACTGGTTAATACCAGACTGCCATAGTAGAGCAACAAAGGCTAGACCTTTCACCTTCTCTTTAAGAGTTAATCAAGTTTTAGTAAAAGTATGAGGATATAAGTTATGAGTTGGTTTGATAAATTAGCTAATTTTGACCCTACCACTAGCAAAGGACTGCAAAATATAAATAACATTCTGAGTACAACAGTACTAGGCTACAGCGCTGTAGAGAGCGTAATTGATAATTATGTACGAGACACTGTTACCCCAAAATCCGGTTCTATTCTTCACTGTAGCCTTTATGGTGCTGAACACTCTGGTATTTATATTGGTAGTGGAGAAATTGTTGAACTGCAAGGTAAACTTAGTCATATTGGTGCTATTCATATCACTAATAGAAATGGTTTCATAGCAGGTACAAACGCCTTAACCATTTATGTAGCCTGTTATGGAGATGGAAGTGAACCTATTGGTTTAGAAGAAGTCGCTCAAAGAGCTAGAGCCTCAGTAGGACAAACTAGAAATTATCATTTGTTCCGCAACAACTGCCATATGTTTACCTCTGGTTGCATAACTGGTAACTTCAGCAATCATGACAATTTCTTTATAAACCTTCAAGACACCATCAGAGAAACATATGGGAACTTTAACTGGAGAGCCTGGAATTAAGGCTAGATCAAAACTAACAGCCTTACAATAGTTATTTCACCCCTTTGAGAGAACAAAGCACTTATTAAAAAGCTTACTCCATCCTCGTTTCAACCTTATTTTCGCGTTTTTTGTAATTATTACACTCGATATTTTCGGGAGAGGCTGTGGCTTTGTCTAACTTCTTGTAGATGTGGAATTTTTCACTAAAAATATGAAACTTTCCTTGTATTTTCTGTTTTCAATTTTTGTAAACTGTAATTATCAACAGCTAAGAGATGCCTGCACTATTGATATCCAGACAAATCACTATTTAGCTTTTTCTGGAATTAAACAATCTCATTAAGTAGTTTCAAACAACAACAACAAACTAAAAGGTTTTTTCTATGTCTTTCAAAAACTCTGGTTCTGGATCTGGTGGAAACCCATATAATGCTGGTTTAGCAATAGCACTATACTTGTTGTGGAAAAAATTGAATGGTCGGTAATTAGTGCTTGCTGAATAAACCTAAAACCATTTATTAATAAGGATTTTGCAAGTTTTTTTAACAAAAAAAATGCAATATTTTTGCTTATAATGTATCAAAAGAGTTGCATTTTTTCTTGTTAAATATGGGAAATTGAAGATATCCAGATAGCTAAAACTATTTCCTTTTCCCTAGTCCTTCCCCTCACAAACAACTTTTTCAGCGAAGCTTAATTAGAAAGTTTTGTTAAATAATTTACAACATAGAGAAAGAGAACATGAGCGCAAAATTAGCAGTAGGAACAGCAGTAGGAACAGCAGCAGTAGGAACAGCAATATCTACAGGAACAGTTGCAATAGCAACAGGTACATCAGCGGTTGCAGGCACTAGCAGCACATTACTTGCAATTGCTGTAGGTACAAACGCAACTGCCACAGGTGCTGTTGCTTTGGCTGGCGGTGTAGGAGCAAGTGCATCAGCATTGGTGTCAACTTAAGAAGATAAAGCCCAAATTTGTTGGGTGTAAGCGTCAATCTCTCGATGGCGCTTACGCCTGGTTTTGACTAATCCAAACAGCTTT
>NZ_JACJPX010000124.1 GCF_014696315.1 Calothrix membranacea FACHB-236 | reverse complement strand
TGATGCTATCGGGGTCATGTTGAAACTGCTGGAATACTTGTGCAATATAGATTTTCCCAGTTTCTGACTCCGATTTTCTCATTCTTTGTGAGAAATCCGGGTTTGAGTCAACAATCCTCAAACCCATCTCCAAAATTTAGGCAAGCTAATAGCTTTAGTTAGATGCAGAAATTAACACCTCTGTGTAGGAGAATAGTTAAGGTGTTAAAGTCTAGCATTTAGTTGACTACTATTGATTTAGATTCAAGTTGCGATCGCCCATTACCGTGATGCATCAGGGCTGCCATTCCGTGTTCTGATGCACGTAACTCCTTGTCCGAGATTTCTGGCTCCTTAGTATAAACTGAACTCAACAAGATATTCAAAACACCACTTTCTTCAGCTTGACGGACGGCGCGATGGGTAATCAGTTCGCCCACATTCAGAATCACGTTGTCTTCTGGGTCAAGAATGACACGGGTAACTGGACGACCCAATGCTTGTTCAATCCGTTGCTTCTTCATTGCCCGTTCGCTGCGTCCTTGTAGCTTTTCAGACTGCTTTTTCAAGGCTTGCCAGAAACTGTTGAGGTTCTTTTGGGCGATGCTGGCTCCGTCACGCAGTTGAACTTTGGTGTCTAACCAAGTTTCATTAGCGCTAGAACGTGCTGTGGTTGCCAAATGTAAACCCGCAGCGTTGAGTAATTCTGCTTCTTTACCGTAAGCCTGAGTACGATCAAGAATAGATTCGGTCACAATTTGCCCAGATGCGGCAATAATTAAGCCGTCGTTAGCACGCACTGTTTGCAAGACTCTGCGCCCTTTTGCTTGTAGGATCGCTACCTGTGCAGCCACCCCATCAACTGAGTGACGCAGATTAGCCACGCTACTTTGAGTTGCGCTCCCAATTTGATTGCTAGTAGATTGGATTGCTGCTTGCAGATTGCGGCTGATGTTTGCAGTTAGACTGCCACCGGTAGCTCGATAAAGTTCATCAAGAATACCCAGGCGATCGGCTGCTTCTGCATCGACTAGGGTGACTTCCTGGCCTTGCAGTAACAATACATTTCCGTCTGGAGTCCGCACATCCTGTTCAACGTGCTTGCCAATCACATATACCTTTTGCTCCGTAGGGTCAATCAGATTATTTGTCAGCGAAGCAGACGCATCTCGATTCAGGTCTTGCAGTTTGCTGCTAGTAGCATCAGTTACCGTCTGCAATTGCTCACTTGCATTCTGTCTTGCTTGTTGTAGACTACGGTTCACGTTCTCTACCGAGCTTTGCAGTTGCTCATTTACGGTTTGAGCTGCTGTTTGTAGTCTGCGGTTAGCAATTTCAGCAGAGTCTTGGAATCTATCTTCAGTTGCGTTAACGGCTCCTCGGATACCACCGACCTGTTCTGCCATCATTTGAGCAGTTTCTGGAGGCACAAAAGCAACATCAGCACCAATTTTCAGCGTTTCGGGAGCAGGCACAAACGATCGCCCAGAGTAAGCATCGGCAAACACACCGCCTGAAACTTCGTATCCTTCCACGAGTCCACTATGTTCATCAAAGAACAAATCAACCAGTCCCCCTAGATCGAGTCCCTCTGTGGTGAGAATTCTCGTGCCTTTCAGCACGATATTCTGGTGCAAAATCTCTTTAATTGCCGGAACAAGATGTGCCTCAACAACAGATGCTTTCGAGTTAACGACGATCGCATCTAACCCTATAGCTCGCACCTCTTGCAGAGGAATTACTTTTGCATCCCGAAATAGTCCCTTCTCTTCAACTAAAAAGCCCAAAATTTGATTGCGATTTTGGTCGAAAATTAAATCTCCAATTCGCTCAATTTTTTTACCAGCGTCGTATGTGACGACAACTTTATCGATAATATCACTACCTTTACGCATTTATTCCTCGCAGTTTTTATTGATTGGGTTGTCCAGTGACTTGTTCGTTAGTTGGCTGACTTTTTAGCTGAAAATCTCGTCCTTCTCGACCAAAACCAGGAACAATATTAATCACACCAAAGTATTCGTAGATTACTCCGAAGATGGCGAGAATAATGATGAGAATGGTGATGTTTGCTCCAGTATGAGAGCGATGTCCTACGAGTCTTGGCATTTTTTCCTTTTAGGTTATTGTTATTTTTTATAGCTAGAATTGCTGTCAATTTTCGACAAAATTATTTACATCAAGAATGTAATTTATATACCTATTTGTCGGACTATGACTTAGTTGACTTTGTTCTTTAAAAATAAATAAACTCAAAAGATGTATTTCTAAAGATACATTTTTGATTTACTTTTTTTAGCTGGTGAAGCTATTTCTGCAATAAATATTTTTAGCCTTAATACTATTGTATTACTTAAAAGATAATTTTAGTTCCGTCTAATGGTAGGCTATTGTTAAAAAATTAATTTATCAGTGCAAAATATCCAACTTTTACGCTATTCAAACTTTTTTTATACCAATTTAATATGAAGTTGCATATATATAGATACCTCTAAATCCCCCTTAAAAAGGGGGACTTTGATTCTAGTTACCCCCTTGAAAAAGGGGAATCGAATTTTATGCAGCCTCATAAAAAATTGGTATTAAACCTGATTTCAAACAGCAGGGTTTGCTTTGAAAGATAAAAGGTTTAAGTATTTTTTAAATATATGAGTTTGTTTCGTATATCAAATTCCCAAAGAACACTGTGAAGGGTAGGGAATTATTTCCTCAAAGACTTGCATACTATTGTTGAAGCCAGAGACAGTGATACTAACAACTTTACCCCCAATTGTTAATCCAAAAAATATTTTGAACTTGGCTAGAGGGTTTTAGAACTTTGATGTGTGATAATTAAAGACAAATGTTTATATATTTTTTGGGGAGGAGTTTTTAAATCCCAAACTATTCCCAGCCATGAAAGTAGCTTGAGAATATAATGGGTACAATCTATTTCCCACCAGTAAAAACCTTGTCGTTCTGAAGCCGGATAATAATGATGATTATTATGCCAACCTTCACCGAGAGTTATGAGAGCTAAAAACCAATTATTGCAACTACTATCTGTTGTGTGAAAACGGCGATCGCCAAAGATATGGGCAAGGGAATTAATTGTAAAAGTCGCATGATAAAGCAGCAAAGTACTTAAACAAAATCCCCACACAAGCATCTGTAACCCAGTTGTTTTTAACTGAGGAATACACAATTGAAGCACTATACCAATGGCAGTCACAGTGATTGCTAGCACAATGGGAACAATCATCGGGAAACGGTTTAACCACCGCAACTCTGGATATTTGGCAAAATCTCGAACTAGCTTTTCGTCGGTTTTGGAATATTTAGGACTCATCACCCAGCCAACGTGCGACCACCACAAACCACGAACAACCGGAGAATGAATATCCTGTTCTGTATCTGCATAGCGGTGGTGATGGCGATGATGCGCTGCCCACCATAGGGGGCCTAACTGCGCCGAAGAATTGCCTAAAACAGCAAGAATAAATTGAAACCAACGCGTTGTTTTATAAGTGCGATGTGAAAAATAACGGTGATATCCTGCTGTGATTCCAAACATCCTGATGAACCAAAGAATGAGGCAGGTAATGAGTGCAAACCAACTAAAACCTACCCAAAAAATTAATAGGCTACTGAGATGAATTGATAGAAAAGGAATATTACCTAAAATAGATATTTTAGGTTCTTGTCTTGATAACATAAATTGCCAGCTTTTGAATCATGTTTACTCATAGCAATGATTACTTTTAAAAAACTTCGTTTGAAATATCTGTAATATTGCAACTTCTGGTTATAGTAATTTGCTTTTTATCTGCTGTCGTCGCTCTAAAGAGCTAACCAGTGTTTGTAGAGAAGTGCTACCTCTTTACTTTTCCAACATGAAGAATCGGTGTTTGAGATGAGGTTTTGGCAAGGGTTAGAGATGTATAAAATGAGTGAATAGCGTTTGAGTTTGTTACAAAACTTTAAATATCTAGATTAAATTACCGTTGTATTCTGACTTTTGTATGATTTAACTAGAGCAAAAGATATTTAGCATAAGAAAAAGTATAAAATCCTTGGTATTCATAAAAGTTTAAGCTGTGAATTTTAATATGAGTTTTTTGTCTTATGGTCAGGCGATCGCTTCAAGCTTCAGATATTGGAATTCAACAGGCTAAAAGAGCGTTTGCCCGCAAGGGTTGGACTCAGGAAAATTTGGCGTTAGAAGTCGGTTTAAAGACTCGACAACCTATTTGGCGGTTTTTCTCTGGTCGTCCGGTTGAGCGTCATATATTTTTGGAGATTTGTTCGATATTGGAATTGAATTGGCGGGAAATCGCTGCTGATCCACCGGACGAATTCTCCGATCCCTCAGAAATTGCCCAGGCTCCCGTCTTAGATATTGATGTCTTGGTGCAACAAGTGCGATCGCAACGTCAGGAAAAAATTCAAGACCAATGCGGGATATTGCAGTTATTAGATATGGGTCATCCCGTTGCGATCGATGACATATATATTGATGTGAATATTTTAGAAGACATCCCCAGCCAACAGTGGTTAGATATCTCTAACCTGCAAAACCTTAAACCAACTGAATTTGACCGTTTTGGCTTAGGGGAGGTTGAACAAAAACAAATACCGGGTATGCGGGCAGTCGAAACTTACTCCAAGCTCAGGATGCTGGGTAAACCGGGAGTAGGTAAAACCACCTTTTTGCAACATCTTGCCATTCAGTGCAACCAAGGCGCATTTGCCGCCGACCAAGTTCCTGTTTTCATCGTACTGAGGAATTTTGCGGAAGAATCTAGGGTAAGTGGCGAGTTCAGCCTTTTATACTACATCCGCCAGGAATTTGTTAGGTCTGGAATTACAGAAGAATCTGTGATTGAAACCTTGCTTGAGAAAGGCAGAGTATTGCTATTGTTCGATGGGATGGATGAAGTTCTCAACCAAGAAAGTAATGCTGTCTTAAGAGAAATTCGCAGATTTTCTGACAAATATCACAAAAATCGGTTTGTAGCGACCTGTCGCACGGCGGCTAAAAAGCTTACGCTCCGGGGCTTTACCGATGTTGAAATTGCCCCGTTTACCTCTGAACAAATCCGCGCCTTCGCTCGAAAATGGTTTGTGGCATTCACTAAGACAAATACTCAACATGGGCAGGCACAGTCCCTTCAGTTTATTCATAAGCTGGACTTACCTGAAAACTGGCAATTTCGCCAACTCGTGATCACACCCCTATTTCTGCATCTAGCCTGTTGGGTGTTCCACGGTCAGGAAAAATTTCCCACTAAACGAACTGATTTTTATAAGCAAGGGCTGGATCTTCTCTTGGGTAAATGGGATGAAGCCAGAGGCGTTGAACGGGATGATGTTTACCGAGGATTTTTATTACCACAAAAGCTCAAGTTGTTAAGTCAGATTGCCGCCACAACCTTTGAAGGGGGTCAGTATTTCTTTGAGCAACGGGTGATTGAGCAATACATCAGTGACTATATTCGCAATCTCTCTGAGGTAACAATGGAGCCAGAGGAACTGCAATTAGAAAGTGAAGCAGTACTCAAGTCCATAGAAGCCCAACATGGGCTACTGACAGAACGAGCGCGGGGAATTTTCTCCTTCTCTTATTTGGTGTTTCAAGAATACTTCACAGCCAGAAAAATCGTTGCCAGCCATAACCTACAAGCACTAGAGCAAGCTCTGGCAGGATTAGTCAGTCACATCACTGACCCTCACTGGCGCGAAATCTTCTTGTTGACAGCTGCCATGCTTCGCAGTGCAGACGGGCTGGTGCAGTTGATGAAGCAACACATTGATGCACTAGTTGCCCAAGACCCTTACCTCCAAGAATTTTTGACATGGGCAAGCCAAAAATCTCTGACTACCCCGTCGCCACCAAAAGTTGCGAGTACCCGGGCTTTTTACCTTGCCCTGGCCCGGAATCCTCACATAGCTTCTCACTTTACCCTAGCCTGCACCCTCGACCAGGGAATGCTTCTGGATGCAGTGTTAGATAACTTACTGCTGGAATGTGCGATCGACCACAGCCAAGATTTTGCCTATGCTCATGCCTGTGGAGATGCTCTCTCGAACATTCTGAGCATTGTTTTGGATGCTGGACTCCATAAATCCTTGCAACAACTTCAGGAGCAATTGCCGAACCCTAATCAAAACCAAGAAAAATTTCAAGTATGGTGGCAGGCACACTCTTCAGCTTGGATTGAACAATTAAAAATGACGATCGCTAATTATCGTAACATTAATCACCATTGGCAATTTAGTCAACAGCAACAGCAAGTACTGCAACGCTACTATGATGCCAATCAGCTACTTCTCGATTGCTTGAATAGCAATTGTGAGGTGACATCTGTGATTAGGCAAGAAATTGAAGCAACTTTATTGCTGCCTCAAAAGGAACTTGAGGATAGGGAATGGCAATAGCCATTCAACCTGTCCAACATATAATTTACGCACAAAAAAGTAAGTGGTAGAAAGCCAAATTGGAAGTCTACCACTCTTATTTAAAATGTGTATTGTCTTTGATTCTATCCAAAAATACCCATCGAGAACAAAAAAGATTTTAGGTATCGACCTATTTAAAGCTAAATTTTTAGAAACTTTTATAAATAGTAATTTATTTAAGATAACAATAAGTTTAATTTATTAACTAAAGCAAATAGTGATTAATTCTCAAAACATTTGTGGTCTTACAGCTTTATGTAAAACTTGCTGCAAGACCACCGTAAATGAAATCTCAACGAGATTAGCCAGTAATGGAGATGACCCTAAATTTAACATGCTCACCAATTCACGCGAATACCCAGAGAATCAATTTTGATTATTTTTTTCTATCTCCCTGGCTCTTCATCATCAATAAATTTGATGAGTTGGATGATTTCTAGTAAACTTTTCCAAAAACCTAGTCTTGGCTGTTCTTCATTCGAGCTGTCATTAACTGTTTGTAGTTCAGGATTTTCGAGTTTTTGATTATGAAAAATGAGATTGCTATTACTCATTTCTTCATTGGCAAAATTCTCAATGTGATGTGTTTTCAAGCCTTTATCTTGAATATTCACGATATTTCACCTCTTATCTCTTATACTCTTATTTTAACGTTTTATGCAATAAAAGTTTATTTATCTTGATTATATTTTTAACGCCAGTGCTAGACATCTTCCTGTAGTTGGAGAGCAAGGTTATATAGCGCTCCCAAATGAGTTGCGAAATTACTTGTGTATGTAGAGAACAGGAAACAAGCAGGTACAAATGTACTTTATAAGGAACTTCTAACTCAAAAAATCTACTGTTGCTTTCCTGGCAACAGAACAGGAAGACAAGGAGAGAAAGCAATTACCTGCTCCCTCACTTCTTCAATCAGCGTTGTTAATTAGCTGCTATTTCTAGTTCAACTTTTTAAAGTCTTGTCTCTTATGTGGGAATACTAGCTATGTAAGTAACACTACTCGCACTTAGTTATCAATTATCTGTATTTGGGAAGGCAAATACTGAAGCAGAATAAAAATGGAAAAAGATATCAAAAAGCATAATGCAAGCAAAATTAAAGCTTTCCCATTACAGATGGTTCTGATTGTTCCATTTGTACTGCAAATTTTCGCAGCAGTTGGTTTGGTAGGCTACCTATCATTTAAAAATGGACAGAAAGCAGTACAAGAGTTGGCAGATCAAATAATGGATCGAACCAATAGCATAGTTGAGCAGCACCTCAATTCTTATCTTGCTATTCCCCACAAGGTTAACCAAATTAATGCTGATGCTATTGCTATGGGGTTATTGGATGTGCGCGATCGCCAAACTCTGAGCAAGTATTTTTGGAAACTTATGCAGACCTACGAGCTGAGCTACATTGGTATCGGATTGACAACCGGTGAAGGAACAGGAGCGGCCCGTTACGATGGTAAAACAATCACAATTGATGATTGGGGAGCTAATTTACCGAAAAACGGCAAAAACTATCTAACTGATAACCTAGGCAATCGTACGACTGTTAATAGCACCTTTGATTACAACAATTTTAATGAAAGCTGGTACAAAGAACCAATAAAAGCCGGTAAACCTATTTGGTCACGCATCTACAGTTGGAATGGTAGTAATGATTTATATATTACTGCTGCTACAGGTCGCCCTATCTACGATGCTCAAAACCGATTGCTAGGAATGGTTGGTGCAGATATTCACCTATCGAAACTAAGTAAATTTTTGCGGAATTTGGATATCAGCCGTTCGGGAGAGGTGTTTATTATGGAACGGAATGGAATGTTGATTGCCAACTCTAGTACTGAGCAACCGTTCGCCTTAGTCAATAATCAAATTAAACGCTTGCCGGCTACTGACAGTCCAGATCCTCTAATCAAAGAAATTGCCAAGCAAATTCAGCAACAAGGACATCGGTTTGAGTCGATTAATGAACCTCAAAAATTGCAAATCGAATGGCAAGGAGAACATAATTTTATCTATGTTAACCCCTGGCGCGACCAATATGGACTAGATTGGCTGGTGGTAGTGAGTGTACCAGAAAAAGCTTTCATGGCTAACATCAATGCCAATAACCAAACTACCATCGTGCTTTGTTTAGGAGCATTAGCTGTAGCAATTGTCATTGGTTATTTCACCTCAGTCTGGATTACCCAACCGATTTTAAGAATGAAATTATCCAGCCAGGCGATCGCATCTGGTAAATTAGACCAAAAATTTGCTACCAGTAATATTCAAGAACTTAATATTCTGGCCCAATCCTTTAATTACATGGCCGAACAATTAAGCGAATCTTTTACCGCATTAGCAGCTAGTAAAGCAGAACTAGAAGACCGAGTAGAAGAACGTACTGCTGAACTCAAAACAGCTTTAACACAGTTGCAACGCACCCAAGCACAAGTCATTCAAGGGGAAAAAATGTCTAGTTTGGGTCAGTTAGTCGCAGGTGTTGCCCATGAAATTAATAATCCAGTGAACTTTATTCACGGCAATATTACCCACCTGAATGAATACACTAAAGATTTACTAAGGATGATTTACCTCTACCAAGAACGCCATCCTGAAGACGATGCAGAAATCCAAGCCCTTGCGGAAGAAATCGATTTAGAGTTTTTGACCGAAGATATGCAGAAAATGCTATCTTCCATGAAAATGGGAACCGATCGCATTCGCAGCATTGTGCTATCACTACGAAACTTTTCTCGCATAGATGAAGCGGAATTTAAAGCCGTGAATATTCACGAGGGCATCGAAAGTACATTGTTAATTCTGCAACATCGTCTTAAAGAGAAGCCAGAACATCCAGCAATTGAAGTTATCCGCGACTATGGCGACCTACCGCCCATAGAATGCTATCCAGGTAAACTCAATCAAGTTTTTATGAATATTCTGGTGAACGCCATTGATGCCTTAGATGAGGTCAACAGCAAGCGCACCTATGAGGAGAATCAGCAAAATCCTAGCCAAATTACTATCCGCACTTATATTAGCAATGCTCAATGGGTAGAAATTGCGATCGCTGATAATGGCCCAGGAATACCAGAACAGGTAAAAAACCGCATCTTTGACCCTTTCTTTACCACCAAAGCTGTAGGCAAAGGTACAGGTATGGGCATGGCCATCAGCTACCAAATTATTACAGAAAAGCATAATGGCAAATTAGAGTGTTTCTCAACCTTTGGTCAAGGAACAGAGATGAAAATACAAATACCGATTCAACAAAACATTGCTAATTAATGTAGAAAATTACCTATACTTAAAATAATAACTAAAGGTATAAATAAATACTGCTTTGCAGGGGATTTTACGAACTATTATGGCATTTTATCTTTGATTTATTAAGCCTTTGAGAAAAGCGATCGCATTTTGTAGGTATTGCAAGCATAGTTTTTTGTGTTTCTTCGTGAAACGTCTTTTATTGGCGATAACAGCGATCCTAATCATGCTTAAATTCCAATACTTTTCGGTTAAGGGAAAAAGGGGGAATGGGAAAAGGGAAAGAAACAACCTTTAACCCTTAACCTTGTACCTTTTTCTCAAAAGCTTATCCTTTTTCGCCACTAAATATCAAACAAAATAACCCTATCAATCACCAAGGACTAATAGGGCTTAATATTGGTCTAGCCATGCTACATACTATTATTTCGGATTGGTACTAATCAACAGTAACTTTTACCTTTTCCAGTCCTTTTCTGCTTGAGCTAGTATGTAAGCGGCTACATCTTCTATTTGATTGGCTTTTAACCGTTTTCCAAAGGCAGGCATAGCACCTTTACCACGTGTTACTTGTGCAATAATAGCTTCAGCAGAGTACATATTATATTTTTCTAAAGCATTGTTACTCAAGGTTTTAGCAGAGTTAACTATATTTTTTCCGCCTATATGACACTGAGCGCAATTAGCTTTAAATACGCTAGCACCATTAGCAATATCTGCGGCTAAAGCTGGCTGGTTGAAAGCGAAGGTAAAGATTGCTATACCTAACAGCACTATAGTAAAAATTCTTTTCATGTCGAGCTTGTCTAGATAAACTGACTTAGCCTAATCGTTTCCGTAATATTTGTCAAATTAGGCACCCTTATCTCAGTAATTCTTAACTTTTATTGTTAATAAGCTTTTACGAATTTAAGTTGCATAATTACTCATCCAAATTGTCAAGAGTCCAAGTTTAGCTTTGACTCTTGACGACCTAAACAATTTAGATTGTGCATCAGCTTACCTTAAAATTAAAAAAGCCGCTAATCTTCTTCAAAGACTAGCGGGCTAGGGATTTTATCAATCGGAGCGGCGGGATTCGAACCCACGACCTCCACTACCCCAAAGCGACACACTACCAAGCTGCGCTACGCCTTAAACCTTCGACTAGAAATAGTTGCTTTTATCTCTTCTCGGATTATCCAAACCCAGCGTACCAATTTCGTACCAATCAGTTTACCATCGCAGCATTCGCAAACCAAACTTACCTGAATTGTAATTAATGTCAACTGATTTGCGTTTCTGCTATACTACAAACATATGAATGTAGTATACGGAAAATGAAGCCCCTCAATCCAGTGTTGGGGGGCTTCGCTATGTCTTCTTTTAAAACTGTCAATCATTTTGCAATTATGTCATACTACAAAGCTTTATTAGACCGCAAACGCTCTTGGACTCCCATTGTTCCTACCCCTGCTCCTGTTACTCCTGGTGCTGAAACTACTATAGGCCGTGCCTTGGCTCTGCGTTGCCTGGAAATTCCAGTTGGTGATTTTATTACAGCGGCAACACGAAGGGATTTACCTAAAGATGATTATGTGCTGACTTTACTACAAAGTAATATTGCTGATGAAGAAAGACATGACCAGGCTTTGCAGAATGCGGAGAATGCTTTGGGTTTAGCAAAGCCTTATGAAGAGGAAGCACAAAGAATTAAGAAGATAGCAATAGAGATGACTGAGCATCCCGTGCTTAAGGCTTTGACACTAGAAAGGGGTGTGTTCTTTGTTTTACTACCAATCTTTCGTTTCCTCGGCAATGCGGGACTGAGAACAATAGCTAGTGATATCTCTCTGGATGAAACAGCGCATGTGTCTACCCATTCCCTTGTCTGTAGTGATTTGAATATACAACTTACTAGGAAGTTAGATAAGGTGAGGAAAGAAGTTGTGGCGTGGATGGTGTCTGATCTAGATGTCCCCGGCTCTAAGTTTGGCAATAAAGACTTCTGGATTCGGCAATCCGACAACCTAATGTATACCGGATCAGCCAAAGAACTCGAAGATACTGGTAGGGCGCGTATGCCAGCTTTCTTCGAGTCCAATAGTAATAATTTGCCTGAATATTATTAATTTTTAGAATTCCAAATAATTAGCGTAGCCATTGAAGCGTAGGTCTTTCAGTCTTGCTCTTGCTTCTGATGCAAGAACAAGGAAGCGCTGGTGATCACTCATTCCAGATGCAAATGGATCTGGTGTGTATGTCCTAAGCCCTGCTTCAATGGCTTCCTCTAGCTCTGCAAAAGAGCAGCTAAAAATATCAATATCTAAAACCTCCCGAATCTCCAGCTCCCAATAAATACCCCCGTCAGCAGTTAAGCATGGTTCTCTTAATTCAACTCTATGAAGAGTATGTTGATTAGGCTCCTCGCTGGGGAGAAATGATTGATAGTCTGGAGTTGGTTGGGGAGCCACTGATTTGGTCTTTACTTTTGAGTGCAAATAGTTTTCCAATGCGCGCCATTTCTCTTCAGTTGTTGGCACAGTGAGTTCTGTAACTACTTTCCCACCTTTGAATACAGGGCGTGCATCTGAATAAAGCGGGTCAATATGTAGTGAGTAGAGATATTCCCATGTAGCGCGATATCTCAAATCCAAATCATTATTAATTACTGCGCCTGTTTCTTTAACTTGTGCTTTCAATTCTGCTAACTTCATAACCTTTATCTCCTTAACTATACAACTAGTATAGCAAACTTTTATTGCTAATGACAAGCCATAGAAAGTAATTTTTCTAGGGCTTTTATAGCAACTATTTCTACAGATTCTGTAGTGATATAATTCTAATTTCTGTAGTTAAATATCCACAGTTTTTATAATTAAATATCTGTGGGATAGGGGAGGAGTGCCACGCTGGTAGCGTAGAGGTTAATTACGGGTTTTCCCGTAATTAAACACAGGCGATCGCTCACTAACTTTCAGCGTTTTAAAAGTCGAAAGTCCAGCCTCCGTTTCAAACGCGCCCTTAGCTGTCCCCACAATCCGTTACAGGGCTGAAAGTACTGTGGTTGAGAGATTACACAATATTGTGGAGTGCGGGGATAGCTGCGGGATTACAACACTATTTTAAAGCAGACCTGTCCCACTCGTGCGATTTTAGGTTTATATTTAAAATCGTAATTACTGGTATATATTATGTCCTCAATACTCAGCCAAATACTACAACATGAGAATTTTATTGAAGAGGTTAAAGACCTCATACAAAATAAAGTAATAGATATGGATGGTATTGGCTATGATAGTCTGGACGGTTCCATCGAAGGAACTGTAAGTGATTATGTGGTACTGTCTGAGATTGAATTCAAGAATGTAACTGGCGATTCTTTAGAATGGTCATTTGATTTTGAATTAACAGGCGAGGCAACTATATCTTATCTAAATTCTGATGGCTCAGACGGTGAAAGTGAGGTTTTAGGTTTATGTAAAGGAACTGTAAAAGTAACTTTACCAGATGATACCCTCACAATAGATAATATTGAAAACATCATTACCAATCTAGAGCTAGATATTTATATTGATGCAGTGGCGCTGGATGCTAGTGATGATGATGTTGTTGTTGACCTTGATAGCGATTATTAAATCAACAACTTTTTATTAGATTAAAAACCCCCGGATTAACATCCGGGGGAAATAGTTGTATAGATTGAAGATTGAATAAACCAATTTTAACAAATAATTATCCCCCAAATCCACCACCTGTGCCAATAATTATTGCTAAAAGACCTATACCACCAGCTACTTTTAAAGCTTGATCCCATTTCTTATTGTCAGCTTCTTGCTTATACTTTCTCTCTAAGGCAGTTACAAGGAGAAACCGCTCAGAGGGAGATAAATCAATAATCCTTTTTGGAGTAATATGATAAGGCTCAAGAGTCATAAATTTTTTAATTATTTTTTCTCTAGCTGAAGTCAATTCTTTTAATTTATCATCAAAATCTTTCTTCAATGTTCTAATTGGCTCAACATAGTTAGGTTTGTAAAGCGGAGATATTAATTTACTAAGTTTGACTTCAGAAAATAATACTTTATAATTATGACAGTATTCAATAATTTCTTCCGAAAAAACTATATATTCATTATTAATTTTTTGACTACTATCACTATCTAAATTCTTATCTATAATTAAAATATAAATATTTGCGATGAGAGAAAAGATTGCACTTAGAATTGATGCAAAATCATCACCAATATTATCACCTGTTAACATACTCATTAACTTAATCCATAAAAATATCAAAAAATAAAAGGTTATAAATAAGATAATTAATAATCCAATAAATCTAAGCAATCTTACAATTCTCATTAAGAAAGTATCAGTTGACAATGTTCGTTTCTTGTGTCTTTTTACTAAATTTAAATAGCTTTCAAAATCACTTTCTACTTTATCCACATTGCATATTAATTCTAGATAAAGGTTTTTTTCTTCCTCTTGTAGTAAACTAATACCTTCTTTCAAAATTTCTGGAGAAAGAAGATCATCAATAGTTATTTGTTCAGGAGCATAGACATTATTGCTCGTGTGTCCAAAAACGTTTTCATCATACTCAACTCGCAGTTTTTCATCTTTAAGTGTTGCATATGCCTCGTTTACTAACTTAAGTCTTTCTTCTGCAAGTTTTCTTAAATGCTGTCCTGATTCCAGCGGTAATTTGTCAGGGTGAAGGTCTTTAGCTAAATTTAAATAAGCTTTATTAATATCAGCTATAGAAGCAGATTTATCAACGCCAAGGATCTCGTAGAAGTTTTCCTCTTTTTTATTTGTCTCTGCCATAATTTTTAAAAAAGCACGTGTATTTTATTTATATACACGTGCTAAGTCTGTGGCTATGCGATTTCTACTGATAATTAGTTAATTAACTGTTGAATATTTCAAGTTAGAGACGATTTTTGGAAGCTATTCAGCATTTTCACTCAAATACATTATTGATGTGTGGTGTAAATATTGTAGGTGATACGCCATATATCAGTTTTTTATGCTGAATACACAGTTTAAGAATAGGGGTTTTAGAGCAGTTAGTTCAGCTCTGGTGCTTTCTACATTAAGCCTAATTATAACTTCTACTTCACCTATTATCGCTCAAGTTAGCTTCAAACAAAATAGCTCTATTGGAATAGTTAGGAGACCTCCAAAGATAGCAAACCAAGTTTTGTTTGATATTTATTTAAAGTCTGTAGAGGTTTTTGATACTGATTCTGATAAGGGTTTAAACGTTGAAGTTTACGTAGTGAATAAATATACAAAACCATATACAACATCATATAAAAATTTTTCAATATCTGAAAAGCAGTGGAATCAGTGTGTGGAACGTAACGGCAGAGATGTTGTATTTGTCCCCCCTAAAGGTATAACTCAAACATATTACATACTCCCCAAATGTTATAATAATTATCTTGGGTTCTCTGATAAAAATTCACATTTTGAGTTACGCGATGCTGGTTCTCGCGTCGGTAGCAAGACATATCCAGCATCAGTAGAAAATATTAGAAAACCTATGAATGATATGTTGAAATATTTAAATAATTCTACAGGTAGTAATTTTAAATATATTCCTTAATGGTTTTGCTTTTTGCTTCGTGCGATAACTCATATTTATGATGATTTAATTAATAAATAGTTAGTACGATTATTGTTTCTTCTGTAGTGGGGCGATTCATCAAAATGGCGACCCAAAGCCCCTAATCCTAATTCCTCAGCGAGTCGGTTTAGCTCTACATCTTCCTCGAACACAACTTCAACCGGATAGCTAAATAGCTGACCGACTTTCTCCTCTTCAGGGAATGGATTCTCGAATGGTTTAGTCTCTAGAACGCCCTCTAAGCCACTCAGCTTGGAGGCTTCTTCTTGCGCTGCTAGAGGCACTATACCTTCGCTAACGAAGCCATCATGAAAGTCCTGCACAGGGCGGAAGCCATATTTGGGGGCAAGTCTCAGTAAATTGCTAATCCAACAGGCTTCTGCACCTTGCAACATATGCGCGATCGCTTTCGGTACTGGATTGTTAGTCTTTACCTCTTCCCCATTCTTCTTCTCTTGCAGAGGTAACAACATACCTGCTCGGTTTCTGACAAACCGACGGCCAGCATTCTTAACAAACCAATCCTGCTCTATCTTTCCCCGTATGACATCACGCACCCAGGCATGGAAAATCTTTAATTCCTCAAACAGGACGGTACAGCACTGATGAAACTTCTCAAATGCTGCATAAGCTTTCTCAGCATCATTCGAGAAATATTCCAGTAAAACTTCTATAAACGCTGGTGCTTTCGGGGCGGGTGGGAGCAACGTGATTTTCTGAAGTCGGATAAAAAACGAGTGACGATGCGCCACTCCAAGGTCAGGCGATCGCTAAACCGAAAGTTCAGTAAACTAGAAAAA
>NZ_JACJPX010000123.1 GCF_014696315.1 Calothrix membranacea FACHB-236 | reverse complement strand
CTCAACAAAAAACAGAACAATAATTTTGGAGGGGGTTTGGGGGACGCAACCGTCACCCAATCGGGGGTTTGGGGGAGAATCCCCCAATTGATCTAGCTGTTTCCACAACTGACAAATCAATCACTAATGATCTTATTTGACCTGTATTGTCCTATAAACTTTTGAGAGTTTTTTGATTTAATCTATGGTTAAGAAATTAGCAATTGTGGGTGCTGGCCCTAGCGGACTCCTTCTAGCACACTATTTACTGCGTCGTGGCGAACAATACCAAATCGACATTTATGAACGCCGCAGCGATCCGCGTACTGTGCCATTTTCCAAATCTCGAACTTTTCCCATCGCCTTGGGAAATCGGGGAATAGGTGCTTTGCAGAAAATCCCTGGACTTGTGGAAACAGTCAAAGCCATGAGTTTACCCACTACGGGGACTATGCTACATCAAAATAATGGCAAGACGCGAACAATCCCCAGAAAGAAACCACTGTTGACTCTCGATCGCACAAATTTAGCGATCGCACTATTAAACAAATTAGTAGAAAAGTATGACAACAGCCGATTGAATATTCACTTTAATAGCCAATGTACTCAGGTAGATTTGGCCGCAAAACAAGTCACTTTTGAAAGAGATACCGCCGAGAAATTTACTGTTGAGTATGACTTATTAGTCGGTGCTGATGGGGCAAATTCTGCGGTTAGAGATCATCTTTGTAAAACAGAAATGTTTGATTGCGAAAAGCAATACAACCGCAACGAGTACAAATCCATCTATATCTCAAATCCAAAAATTAACCTACAACCCGATAAACTTCACTCTTGGAGAATCGATGATGGTACCAACATCATGCTACTCAATCAACCTGACGGTAGCATTAGTGGTGTCATCCATTTTCCCCATGAGAAAAATCAAATAGCAGGTCTTACCACTATAGAAAAAGTACTGCAATTCTTTCGCCAGAATTTCCCTGAGGTTGCTCAGTTGATTTCCGAATCTGAAGCCGAAGCTTTACTCAAGCGTCCAATCTCCCAAGTAATCACAATTCGCTGTAACCGTTATCACTATGGTGACAGTGTAATGTTAATTGGAGATGCGGCTCATGCTGTTACCCCCGCTCTTGGTCAAGGTTGTAATTCAGCGCTGGAAGATGTTTTTGTGTTCGACAATCTTTTAGACGAGTATGCCGACAATTTAGCAGCAGCAATCGAAAATTTCAGTATTCGCCGCCAACCAGATGCTCATGCATTAGCGGAACTGAGCGAAAATGCCTTACCTGCCTCTAAAGGACTATTTTTTGAATTTATCCTCAGACAACGTCTGTCGCAAATTTTGCACCAACTGTTTCCCCAACGCTTCTTACCATCCTTATTTGAGGCAGTATTTGACACTACAGTTACCTACGGAGAAATTTTGCAGTCCTACCAAGGTTGGATATCTAAAGTCAAAAATTCTAACAACTAGTTTTACAGCAACCTGTAGCAATTAATCAGTGAACCCAAAAATTAGGAATTAAATTTTTGGGTTCAACATCAATATGTTTATGGTAGGGTGCGATCGCAGCAAAAACTTTAAATACCGCAGCATTCCAACCTTTTCAAGTTTTAAAGCCATTTGCTCGTTTATATGTACAAGGGAAACTCAGAGAGGAAAAATCTGGGTTTCTATTTTTTTTCATTAAAGATCTAAAAAAATTAAATCTTAACTTTTCTTAATACACTCTATACCAGTATACAACGCATCTTATTCACACATTTTCTGTATACGTATATTGCGTATATTCTTTTAGTTAAATTTGTTAATTATAAATCTGAGATGAGCAAATCCGATTCAGATAAAAACTTTGGATTTCAATATCAAAGCTTTAACAATTTTATACGTGTAATTACTGTATAACTTGTTTGTTTTGTTCTAATTCTCGTATCCGGATTTATAGATTGGCTATTGAAGATGTATTTAGGAACACTGGAAGACAACCTGCAAAATACTGAGTCTAAGGATTTGGATTTTTGAATAACCCAGTACCTAACACAGTGAATAACTAAACTTCTATCAAAACACTAATCATAACCAAGGGTGTAAAAATGATGAAAACCATGAATTTAATGAATGACCAAATTTTAATCGAGCAATATATCCAAGGTAAAATTAAACTGGGATTTAGCCAAAACTTCCGCATAGAATCTATAGGAGAAACCATTCAATTATTAACTAAAAATGGTTTCTTTATCGCCACCACAAACCTAGCAGATGAAACCAGAGTTTTTCAGGTAAGGCAAGAATCTCATCATTGGGAATCTCTTAATCAAATATTGCTCGATAATAAATTCATGCCAACTATTAAAAGTGGTAGCGGATTATTACAATATGAATATTATCCCCTACCCAAATGCTACAAAATGCATTATACAGAAGCTTTAGATTTATGGAAGTTGTGGCGTTCTCATAGTCATCAAAAAGGGAATAATTGTGAGCAGCTAAACTTACTAGTATTGAATAATAATAATTGGCAGAAAATTCAAGATATAGCATTTAGCAGAGAGAGCGTATTTATCAAAACCCCTACTGATGAAATTGTAGTTGATAACTGCGATCGCGTTCTCTGGCTTTTATATACAGAAGAACAAGAACTTGTAACTGTAATTCAAACAAGTAAAGTCATTAAAGAAAATAATTCTTTAGAAGTTAAAAAAGTTACTAATGATGAATTGATGTTTGTACCGCAAGATAAACAACAGAACGATTATCTAGCTGGCGAAACCAATCCATTTATTGCATCGCTTGTATCATCACCTACAGTTACAAGTAATAATATTGTCAAACTACATCAAGGAAAACTTTATATCCAAACACCTGAAGGTGAAATTGTAGTAGAAGGTTCTAACCTTAAATTCTGGTTTACTCAACCAGGAAGTCAAAATCTTGTTCCCCAATCTGTAGTAATGCAATAAATAATCAGCAGTATCCAGCCATCAGATATAATTGATGAACTTATACCCTGTTACACTTGAAATTTTGGCACAGAAGAAACGCTGATCCTGTATACATAATTTAATTTGAATTCCGCTTTACACTAATAGCTACTCCTTCACAGTTATTGTTGTAAGTGTTGAAGATAAAATACGAGCGCCTCTGCTGTGGGTACATTAGTTGCTAGTAAAACTTTATTAATATTGCAGCTCCTCAATAATGCTTCTTCATTGGCTTGGCTAGTCTGAGGGATAATGAAATCTCTCAAGAAAATAACTGCTGAGATATCACCAGAGTTAACTAATGTATTAATCGCTTGATAACCTGCAGATATTGCGGCTGGTATTTGCTGACTAATGGTGATACCTGCTTGTTCATGCAAAACTTCGCTAATAGATGACCAAGCAATAGTATGATTATGTGCAAAAAACTCTTGATGCTGATTAACAAATTCAGCTAACTCTGATTGTTTGCTTTCATGAGCTAAAAGAACTATATTTTTTTGAGCAATTCCTGGAAGAGAATTACTGACAGATGCTTCCTCAGAAGTTTCCGTATATTCTTCTTCTGATGTGTCATAAATTTCAGCAAAAAGTTGATTAATTGACTCAGATGTTAACAGAGTTAATTCTGAGCTAAAATCAGCTTCTAGTTCTTCATCTAATAGAGAAGATAGAGTATCCGATTCGCTCACATCGCTAGTATCTTCGGGTAATTCGATAGGAACCGCAACTTCGCTAACTACCGCTGCATCATCAGTATTGGTATCCGCACCCTGATTGCTGATCGGTTCTGGTACTTTGCAAAATAACCCTGCTGATTCAATCAGCGTTTCGTCTGAGAATATAGCCTCTTCATTGCTAAACTCGGGAGTAAAACCATCCACAAATTTTGGAGCTTCGACACCACCAATATCGACTTTAAAATCATCTTCAATTACTTCATCACTTATATGTGGTGGGACTTCAATTACTATATTTCGTGGTTGTTGAAATACACTACGTGGTTGTACAATCGTCAATTCTCTCGGAATTTCTGCATCCCAATCTATATCTTGCTCGGTTATCTCTGAAGGAGTTTCGCTTATCACTTCTGCTGATTTCCGGAATTTATCACGCGGTTGTACGTCGGTAAAATCTTGCAGAATTGGCATTTCTAAATCGAAAAAATCATTTTTATCATCTGGAGCAACTTCATTCAACTCCTCTGCTACTGGACTCAATTTCTCACGTGGCTGTACAATCGTCAACTCTCGCGGGATTTCTGCATCCCAATCGATATCTTCAATGTTTATCTCTGCAGGAATTTCGCTTACAGTCTCTGGTACTGATTCATTTAAATCTTGTGGCTGTACAAAAGTAACTTCTTCTAGAAAAGGTGTAGGTACATCAACATCTACATTATTAACCTCTGCAGAAATTTCTTTTACTACCTCTGGGACTGGAGACATTAAACCCTGTAGCTGCACAACGGTGATTTCTTCTATAACTGGTTGAGCAGCATCAGCGTTTAGCTCGCTTACAGATGGGGTAATTTCATTTGCTATGGGTGTATTTTCAATGACCTTTTCTTGTGCATTAATTTCTGGTTCTAGTTCTGAAGTTTCCATTTCGCCTTTATCTGCACTAAATGCTTCAGCCGATTCAGAGCTTAAATCATGGGAAACTTTGCTATTTACTTTTCCTGCAGGATTAGCAACATTAATATTGCCGAGATTTTCATTTACTCGCCAACCAGCAAACAGTGTCGGATCGATAGTCCTAAATACCGTCACTGGCAATTGTTGAGGTACAGGAATAATATCTTCCACAGTCATCACGTAATCACCAATGCGGATAATGTCTTTATCCTTCAACTGGACTGGGACATTTTTTTTAGCCAATCTCCCGTTAATAACTGAGCCATTTCTACTTCCAAGGTCGCAGAAGTAGTAATTACCATTGTGAGCAAAGAATTTACCATGTACTCTGCTCACATCGGGACTGTTTAAGACTAAATGAGAATCGGGAGAACGACCAATCAAGCATTCTCCTGTTGGTGCAGTTGCTAATGCTAGATCAAGTTCGTTAACTTCATCTGCTGCTAGTGAATAGTTAACTTTTACTTTCATATTAATTTTCTGTTATTTTTATTAATTTCTGCCACCCAACGCTGACGGGTTTAATGCTCTAAATTTAAAATAACATCTGTGTGAGCGATGGACATGGTAACAATAAAGTCTACCTGCTCATGGAGATTTATTTCTGATGAGTGATGGAATATAGGGTATTGATGATTAGTGACTATGCTTAGTTCCCTTGTTCTTCCATTATTACGTAAACGCAAAAGCGCGATCGCACCTACCAAACAGTGCTAAGCCAGAAAACAGCCAATTCAGCAGACTACTACCCCAGGTAAGTAACTGCAGAACATTTTTATCATCAAAAAATACTTCCCAAGCTGCAGAGATTTGCTTAGGTCGCTCTTTCATCTTTCCCCTTTCCCCCTTCCCCTTTTCCCCTTCCTAGTCCCCAATCCCTATTTCCCAAGACAATCGTCACCACAGGTAACAATTACTGGTTGTTGATACAAGGGTACAGTAAATGTTACTGTCGAACCCAGTCCTTCACCTAAGCTGTAAAAATTGACTTCACCACCCATTGCTTCTACCAGCTTTTGAGATATAGCCAGTCCTAAACCAGTTCCCCCATACTGTCGGGTACGGGAACCATCAACTTGAGAAAATAATTGAAATAGTTTATCTTGCTTGTCTAAAGAAACACCAATACCTGTATCTGCTACGCGTACTTTTACCATACCAGGATATTGCTGTTCCTGGAATTTAGCCTTTTTAATGACAATATCAGCACTGATAGTAATACCACCTTCTTGAGTAAATTTAATTGCATTACCTACCAAATTCAGCATTACTTGTAACAGTCGTTGGTAGTTACCTTGAACAATTATTTCATCAGAAGTGGGGGGCATTTGCATCTGGAAGCTGAGGTTTCTCATCTCGGCTTGAGGACGCATGAAACTTTCTACATCGTTAAATAACTCAGCCAATTGCACAGGAGTACAATCAAGCTCCATTTTACCTGCTTCAATTTTGGCAATATCCAAAATATCGTTGATGATATTAAGCAGGTGGATTGATAATTGATGTGCTTCTAACAAAAACTGATTTTGTTCTTCTGGATCATCTGCCATTCCCTCCAGAATCAACTTTAAAAATCCAATCATCCCATTGAGGGGAGTACGGATTTCATGGGAAACATTAGCTAGAAATTCACTCTTGAGGCGGGAAGCATCTTCGGCTTTTTGACGCGCCACTTCCAATTCTTTGTACAAAGTAGCATGAGCGATCGCAGTCCCTAACTGATCCGCTACTTCTTTCGCTAGCTCAATTTCTGCATCTGTTAGCGGGTAGCATTCATCTCGCAAATTCAACGCCACCAAACCATTTGCTTGGTCTTGATAGGATGTCGCCACCACCAAAATTTTCTGGTTGGGGCATAGACTAGAGCTTGGTGCTTGCACTACTATCGGTTCCAGAGTAGCCACAGCCTGAGCAAAAGCAGGTTCAGCCGCTAAATCTATATCTGAACCCAACAGCGATTTGCACTCTGGCTGGTGATACTCTGCGATTACCCGTACTTTTTGGCTAGAAGGCTGGTAAGGACAAATAATACAGCGCTCTAGCCGCAGTACTTTTCCCAAACTATCAACTGTTTGTTGCCAAATAATGTCTATATCTAGGTTGCGACGAATATTTTTGGTAATTCGGTTCACCAGTTTTTGATGCTGCTGTGAGCGCACAGCCAACTCTATCTGTGTAGGTGTTTTGGCAATTACATCTACTTTCTTGATGTTGACTTTCGCTTGCAGTAACCGTCCCATCACCAAAACTGTAGTAGCCGCTTTACCCAATTGCGGCATAATCGGAGTGATTACCAACTCCAACTCAAATAATTCCTGCCCGTAACTAAACCAGCATTGCAATTTTTCGGGCACCAAATTTGTCAAAATCCGGTGTAACCGTTCCAAATAAGCCACATTATCCACTGGGACAAAGTTAGCTTCCTCATTAAACTCATCAACTATCTGCTCAGGATTTAACCCAAGGATTTCACTGTGCTGCCAATAAAAAGTCAGGTAACGTCCTGACCCATCTTGTGTATATACCAACTCGGCTCCTAGAGTTGGTAACATATAGTCTGTCTGATGATTAATAGAGTTTCGATTCTGGGAGAATAAGTTGGGCAATTGCGAATGGGCAGTAATAGTCATTATCGAGTTGGATATACGATTAGCAGCCGACAACATTATTACTAAAGCTGCTTAAAGTCTGGCATAAATTATTACAGCTTTTGAACCTTTGGTTGAGCGTTTTGGATATTTTGTCAGCCAAAGTGGCAAACTTTACATTCTTTTGATTTTTTATTTACAGTTTATTTATGAATTCAGTCGTTCCATTCGCCTCTAGGTGGAATCGGAGCGCGTACCGGGGTACGTGTCAATTCATCATCTCTGGGAATATCACCGCGCAACCATTGCCGAATTGCCACTTCAATCACTTTGCTAGGATCATTGGTTAAATGCTGAATTTGCTCTACTAACTCGGAGTCTAGGCGAACAGCTATTTCTACCTTATCGGCTTGTCTGTTGTCCGCATCCGTAGCTTTCTCTTTCATATTCATAGGTTTATATACTCTGAAATTGTTGTGTCAAAAGCTTTTTAAAGCAGTACTCTTATAAATTTCGGCTCAGTTTACTGACAAATGAAAAAAATTATAGTTACATAGTTCCCCGAAATTTTACCAAAGTAACAGCTTCTCCTCGCAAGTGGCAATTTTCATAGAAGATACCAAACAGTAGCTCTATTGCATTTGTGTCAGTAAATCAATAATTTACGGGCAATTACGCCTGGAATTACTACGCTATCTACACTATGTACTTATACATCTTTATTGTACGCTTCTGGTTGATCAATACCATCGGCCGAAGGGAAAATGGGATTGGGGCATTGGTAATGAGTAATAGGGGGAAAGAATTTATCTTGACTCTTGTACAGACGCGATTAATCGCGTCTCTCTTGACAAATGACCAATGACCAATGACAAATGACAATTAACAAAGATTTCTTTGGCTAACTACGGTTGTCTCGCCCGATTAGCAGCGTCGTCGCCTAAGAAAGCATTAAAATACATTAAGTAATTTGCTCTCTCTACCTTGGTTGCTTTTTCAGCAAAAATAGTATATGACTGACGTTCCCGCAGTTCGCATTCGCAATTTTTGTATTATTGCTCACATCGACCACGGGAAATCCACCCTTGCCGATCGCTTACTCCAAGCCACTGGTACTGTTGAAGATCGGCAGATGAAGGAGCAGTTTCTCGACAATATGGATTTGGAACGGGAGCGCGGCATTACCATTAAGCTGCAAGCTGCCCGGATGAATTACACTGCTAAAGATGGTCAGCAGTATGTGCTGAATTTGATTGATACGCCGGGACACGTGGATTTTTCCTATGAGGTGTCACGTTCTCTTGCTGCTTGCGAAGGGGCGTTGTTAGTGGTTGATGCTTCCCAAGGCGTAGAAGCTCAAACTTTAGCGAATGTGTATTTGGCTCTGGAACATAACCTGGAAATTATTCCGGTGTTGAATAAAATCGACTTACCAGGGGCAGAACCAGACAGAGTTATTGGCGAAATTGAAGAAATTATCGGTTTAGATTGCAGTGGTGCGATTTTAGCCTCAGCCAAAGAAGGTATTGGCATTAATGAGATTTTAGAAACAATTGTCGAACGGGTACCGCCAGCCCCCAACAATGTAGATCAGCGCTTGCGGGCGTTAATTTTTGATAGCTACTATGACAGCTACCGGGGCGTAATTGTTTACTTCCGAGTGATGGATGGTAGCCTCAAAAAAGGCGATCGCGTTTATTTGATGGCTTCTGATAAAGAATATGAAATTGACGAGTTAGGGGTTCTCTCTCCCACTCAAAAGCAAGTTAATGAACTGCACGCTGGGGAAGTAGGTTATTTAGCCGCCGCCATTAAAGCTGTAGCTGATGCGCGGGTGGGTGATACCATTACTCTGTCTAACGCTAAAGCCTCAGAACCTTTACCAGGTTACACAGAAGCCAATCCAATGGTCTTTTGCGGGATGTTTCCCATTGATGCTGACCAATTTGAAGACTTGCGGGAAGCTTTAGAAAAACTCAGACTCAATGATGCGGCGCTACATTACGAACCAGAAACTTCTAGTGCGATGGGGTTTGGTTTCCGTTGTGGGTTCTTGGGTTTGCTGCACATGGAAATTGTGCAAGAACGCTTGGAACGGGAATACAACTTAGATTTAATTATTACAGCGCCTTCAGTAGTTTATAAAGTGACTACTTTGAAGGGTGAGGAACTGTATATAGATAATCCTAGCCATTTACCCTCTCCCAACGAGCGCGAAAAGATTGAGGAGCCTTACGTTAAGGTAGAAATGATTACTCCTGAAACTTACGTGGGTACGTTGATGGAGTTATCGCAAAACCGCCGGGGTATTTTCAAGGATATGAAATATCTTACCCAAGGGCGGACAACCTTAACTTATGAGTTGCCTTTGGCGGAAGTAGTTACAGACTTCTTTGACCAAATGAAATCGCGATCGCGTGGTTATGCCAGTATGGAATATCACCTGATTGGTTATCGCGAAAATCCTTTGGTGAAGCTGGATATTATGATCAATGGCGATCCGGTGGATTCATTAGCCATGATTGTGCATCGCGATAAAGCTTACAACGTCGGTCGCTCAATGGCTGAGAAGTTGAAAGAACTGATTCCCCGCCATCAATTTAAAGTACCGATTCAAGCGAGTATTGGTAGTAAAGTCATCGCCAGTGAACACATCCCAGCTTTGCGGAAAGATGTACTAGCCAAATGCTACGGTGGTGACATCAGCCGGAAGAAAAAACTTTTGCAAAAGCAAGCAAAAGGTAAAAAGCGGATGAAATCTGTAGGTACGGTAGATGTTCCCCAAGAAGCATTTATGGCAGTATTGCGACTGGATCAAAGTTAATTAATTGGGTATGGGGCATTGGGGAGGCAGTGCGTTGGACGGGTTTCCCGGCTTAAAGCAACTGCCGTCATTGGGCATGGAAGCAGTCCCAAATCCCCCCTTATCTCTAACTAAATAAAAATTATTAACGGAAACACAGCTTTGATGCAGTATTTCCGTTATTTTTTGGGCTTTTTATGCAAAATTTGTCTAATAATACCAATTAAAAAAAGAATGCGACAGATACACAGACCTAAAGCCTTTTTCTGTCTGGATTCCTAATATAAATCGCAATATTTTTACCTTCGCCCTTCAGCTATATATCTATAGGAGTTGAAGATTTTTGAGCAATTAATCTGAAGTTGCTGTATCATGGCAATTTATTGAATGCATATGAAGGTAAATATGAAAAGTTAGCTTCACTAATATTCATATTTACAGACAGATGAATCCAAAGATAATGTTAAGAATATTGACAATTTTAGTATATATACTCACTCTAATTGTCACACTTGTACCTTTAGATAAATTATAGATTTTAGCTATTTATCAATTTGAAAAGCTTCGGGGAGTCCAGTTAATGAAGATATTAGTGTTAAGTTGGGAGTTTCCACCCAGGATTGTGGGTGGAATTGCTCGCCATGTAGGGGAGTTATATCCGGAATTAGTGAAATTAGGACATGAAATCCACTTGATTACTGTGGAGCATGGCCAGGCTTCGATGTATGAATTAGTTGAGGGAGTACATATACATCGAGTCCCGGTAGCTGCTAGTAGAGACTTTTTTCACTGGATAGTAAACTTGAACGATAGCATGGGGCATCATGGCGGCAAGTTGATGCTAGAAGAAGGGCCATTTGATTTAATTCATGCTCATGATTGGTTAGTTGGTGATGCGGCGATCGCTCTCAAAAATAACTTTAAAGTACCTTTAATTGCGACAATTCATGCGACTGAATACGGACGCTACAACGGTCTGCATACAGACACCCAACGCTATATTAGTGGTAAAGAAAATCTGTTAGCTTTTAACGCTTGGCGAATTATCGTTTGTAGTGAATATATGCGCCAAGAAGTAGAAAGAGCATTACACAGCCCTTGGGACAAAATTGATGTCATCTTTAACGGTATTCGGCCAGAAAAGAAACAGCATCATGAAGATTTTCATGCTCCAGCTTTTCGCCGTCAATTTGCTGAAGATTATGAAAAAATTGTTTATTATGTTGGGCGCATGACCTATGAAAAGGGTGTGCCTTTATTACTCAATGCTGCACCCAAGGTTCTGTGGGAAATGGGTGGTAATGTCAAATTTGTGATTGTTGGTGGTGGTAATACTGACCATCTCAAGCGTCAAGCCTGGGATTTGGGAATTTGGCATAAATGCTATTTTACAGGTTTCCTTTCTGATGAATACTTAGATAAATTTCAGACTGTAGCTGACTGTGCAGTTTTCCCCAGTCTTTATGAACCCTTTGGTATAGTTGCATTAGAAAGCTTTGCCTCTCGCGTTCCGGTGGTTGTATCTGATACAGGTGGTTTTCCGGAAGTAGTGCAACACACTAAAACAGGCATTGTTACCTGGGTGAACAGTCCCGACTCAATTGCGTGGGGTATTTTAGAAGTTTTGAAAAATCCTGGTTATCGCCAATGGCTGATAGATAATGCTTATGAGGATTTAGAGAAACGCTTTAGCTGGCCAAAATTAGCCCTGCAAACCGAAGATGTTTATCAGCGAGTGGTGCAAGAGCGATCGCGAGTACAATGGTTTTAAATTGCACAAGCAGCAAAAAACCAAACAGAGAATAAAATATAACTCTGCATTTTTGGCATTAAAAAACAGTACAAGCCTTGTACGCTGGGAATTACACCCCTTCTGGTGAGAGAGTTAGCAATATTTGCAGTTTGCACCAGAAGGTTAGCATGACCAAGGCCTTTCCAAATATAGCAAAGTGGTTAAAGAACCTAGGAACCATGTTGCTGAAGATGGGAAATACCTTCATAACCCATATTACAGCAAACTTGAGACGCTATTTTCAGGACATTATTCCCGAAAATGTCGATTCTTTATCGCCTGTACCGACCTTACCTGCTTTACCTGCCTTACCTCACCTAGCTGGGCCTGTTCTTAACCTGGGTGGAGGTGGCCCGGATGTAGAGGAGGCGATTCAATGGATGATCCATCAGGTTAGAGGTGGTACTAACTGCGCGACCAAAGTGAATGTTGTAGTTCTACGCACCTATGGTAATCACGATTACAATCGGCCGATTCAAGGGATGAAAGGTGTGAAGTCTGTAGAGACGCTGATTATTAGTAATCGCCATGATGCCAACAAAGCGGAGATTATTGATAAAATCCGCAGAGCAGATGTAATTTTCATTGCTGGCGGCGACCAATGTCAATACATTCGCAACTGGAAAAATACTAAGCTACAGGCTGCGATTCACTCTGTTTACGCCAGAGGTGGTGGTATTGGGGGTACTAGCGCGGGTGCAATGATCCAAAGTGAATTTGTCTATGATGCTTGTGCTTCTTCTGAAGAAGGCATTGAAACCAGAGATGCTTTGGAAGATCCTTATAAGGATATTACCTTCAGTTATCACTTTTTTAACTGGAGGTATTTAGCAGGAGCAATTGTCGATACCCACTTTGACAGGCGTAAAAGAATGGGGCGAATTATGGCTTTTATCGCCCGTCAAATTCAGGATGGCAGAACTCAACGTGCTTTGGGTATCGCCATTAGTGAAGAGACATCGGTTGTCATTGACAAATACGGGATAGCCAAAGTCATGGGGAGAGGTGCAGCATACTTTGTTATGGGCGATCATCCCCCAGAAATTTGCAAACCCCGTACCCCTTTAACATTTCACGACTACAAAATTTGGCGTGTCCCCCGTGGCGATACCTTCGACCTCAAAAACCTTCCCACCAAAGGTTATTATCTCCGCAGTGTCAAGCGGGGAAGGTTTAGTTCAGATCCATATTGAAATGGGGCATGGGTAATGGGTAATGAGTAATGAGTAATGAGTAATGAGTAATGAGTAATGGCTATTCTCCCCTGCTTCCTCATCTCCCTCATCTCCCTCATCTCCCTCATCTCTAATCCCCAGTCCCCAGTCCCCAATTCCTCACACCAAACTAGCTTGCTTGCGTAAACTCTGAATAGTAGCGATCGCGTGTTTGGCTACGATATCAATCTCCTCTGGGGTATTGAAACGACCAATGCCAAAGCGTACTGATGCATAGGCTAGCTGTGAGGGGTGTCCCAAGGCGGTGAGAACGTGGGAAGGTGCTGTACTGGTTGAGTTACAAGCAGAACCGGAAGAAACTGCCATGACTGGTTGTAATCCTAAGCTAAGTGCAGCCCCATCTACGCCATCAACACTGATACTCAGGTTTCCTGCTAGGCGTTGGGTTGGGTGTCCGTTGAGATGAACTCCTGGTATTTGGGAAAGCTGTTCCCAAAGTTTGAGCCTCAGTGCTGTGATGCGTTGGTTTTCTGTGGCTTGTTCTGTTAGGGCGATTTCTACAGCTTTACCAAAGCCGACGATTTGCGGTGTATATAAAGTACCCGATCGCATTCCTCGTTCATGTCCACCGCCATGTTGTTGCGGGGCTAGTTGGACTCTGGGGTTGCGTCTGCGGACATATAGCGCGCCGATACCTTTGGGCCCATATACTTTATGTGCAGTCAGTGACATTAAGTCAACTTTCTGGGCTTGCACATCCAAGGGAATTTTACCAATAGCTTGGGCAGCATCGGTGTGGAAAATAATATTGCGATCGCGGCAGATTTCGCCAATGGCTGACAGTGGCTGCAATACCCCAATTTCGTTATTTGCAGCCATCACCGACACTAAAATTGTCTCTGGACGTATAGCTTTTTCTAACTCATTTAAATCAATTAACCCATCTTTTTGGACGGGTAGCACTGTAATGTCAAAACCCAGTGTTTTTAAATAGTTACAGGGGTCGAGAACAGCTTTATGTTCTGTCGCCACAGTAATAATATGTTGTCCTTTTTGGAAATAAGCTTCTGCTATACCTTTAATGGCTAAATTATTGGCTTCTGTAGCACCACTAGTAATGACGATTTCTTCTGGTGAGGCGTTGATAGCTGCTGCTAAAATCTCTCGTGTTTGTTTAACCGCTGCTTCTGCTTCCCAACCGTAAACGTGACTGATACTTGCTGGATTACCAAACTTTTCTGTGAAATAAGGCAGCATTGTTGCTAATACTCGTTCATCAACGGGGGTAGTAGCATGGCAATCTAGGTAGATGGGGCGATTCGACATAATCAACTCAAAATTTGACTTAATTTTTTTAATATCCTGAGAACTTGATATAATTCATTTTCTCGCTTGGATAACGTAAATTTATCAGACAAAGCATACTCCGATTTATCTTGCTGGATGAGCTTGATAAACTGGAAATCTTCTCCACTAGTTACACAGCCAAAGATAGGTTTATCTGGATAAGGATTAGCTAGCATATAAGCGATTGCTTGAGGTATAGCTTCTAAAAGGGAAAAACTAGCTCTTTTAGATTCAATTACTAACAACCATAGTTGTTCTTGAATAACTAAAACGTCAATCCGTCCTCTAACAATTTCGTCTTTATCCTTGATCGCAATTTCTATCGACTCTTCTGTAGCCAGTAAAAATGGTTCGCGATAAAATCCTGCTAAATCTAGTAAAGGAGATAATATCACCATTTTGACTGCATTCTCTAAAATTGGTGGACGTTTCACTAATCTCAGAAAGTTAGTTTTAACTCTATCTAGATATTGCTTTTCTAAATCTGGAATTTCTGGCAGAGAATCGAACCATTCTGGAAAAAAATCTTCGGTTTCAGACTGTCGCAAACCAAATCTTTCTTCTAAATAAGCAAGACCGACATTTTGAGCTTGGATTACTTGAATCATGATTGATACAACAAAACTGATATTACTATTTTAAAGCTTTACAAAATGTTACAACACTTTAATTAATCAGCAAAATTTTCTTACTCTTAAAGAAGGGAATTTATCTATCGATGTCCGAGATTTTTCTCTTGTCGAAATTAATCAAACATTAGGTATTTTATCGACAGTTTTGAGAATTATTCGACTGCTATATAGTTAAATTAAAACTTGTCCAATTCTCTTTAATATATTTAAAACAATATATAGTTCATTTTTGCTTCTATATAAGCTGAACCTCTCAGATAGAGCATATACAGGATTATTTTGTCTGCCTAGTTTGATAAATTGAAAATCTTCGCCATTTAGCACTAATGAATACACAGGCTCATCAATATTCGGCGCAGCTAGCATATAAGTAAGTGCTTGCGGAATTGCTTTAGTTAAAGAAAAAGTAGACCTTTTGGATTCAATTATCAGTAACCACAACTTATTTTGAATAACTAGTACATCAATTTTACCTTTGATAATTTCTTTATCTGCTTCTGCCTTATTTGCATTACCGATAATTACATCTTCACTAATTTCTATGCTTTCTTCTGTAGCAATGGAAAAAGGCGGACGATAAAAACCCGCTAAGTCAAGGAAGGGCGACAATACAACTAATTTTACTGCCTCCTCTAAAAGAGGAGCATTTTCCAGTAAACTGAGATAGTTAGTTTTAACTCTATCTAAATATTGCTTTTCTAATTCTGTTATCGCAGGTAAATTGTCAAACCACTCTGTAAAAAATTGCTCATCTTCAGCTTTATGCAGAGCAAAGTTTTCTTTGAGGTAAGAGAGAGTGACATTTTGTCCCTGGATAATTTGCACCATAGTTTATTCAGGAGATATTCTAAGATGAAGCGCTGGATATAGCTGTCAATTCCTGTAATTTAGTTAAAACCTGTTGAGCATGGGCTTTAACTTTCACATTGGGCCAAGTATAGGCAATTTTGCCATCAGGAGCAATCAGAAAGGTTGAGCGCACAACACCCATATATTCCTTACCCATAAACTTCTTTAATTGCCAAATTCCATAAGCTTCGGCTAACTCATGTTGTGGGTCGCTTAACAGGGTAATTGTTAAGTTATGTTTAGCGATAAACTTACAATGAGACTGGCTAGAGTCGGGGCTTACAGCTAATATTTTTGCACCCAAGGCGCTGAAGTTTTGGTTTAACTCGGTAAAATCTTTCGCTTCTGTCGTGCAACCAGGGGTGTTATCTTTCGGGTAGAAATAAAGGATTACCCATTGACCGCTAAAATCAGCGAGACTGACAGAATTACCATTTTGGTCAGGAATAGAGAAATTAGGGGCTGGTTGTCCAACTTGGGGAATATTGCTCATATTGGAAGATGAAAGAATTGCGATCGCTTTCAAATTTTACCTAAATTCAGTTATCGCAAGTAAGCATCAGCTAAAAATACTGTTATGTCAGGTTTAATCACAGTAAACTTTTATAGATTTTAAACAATTTTTCCGCATAAGCTATTGTTGGACTGAAAAGGTACGAACACTTGCTTCAAAAATTTGTAACCTTTGCTCAAATTCATCTGAATCAGAGGTAAAAGTTAGATACCATATAGTGCTGCCATTCTTAAAAAAGAAGTAAACTAGTTTACTATTTTCACCTAAAATAGACCATTCTGCGATTATGCGCCCTACCTCATAACGGGAGCATCCAGTTTTGGAAGATTTACCATTTCTGAGAAAATGTAGAAGGAAATAACCTTGTGCGATCGCAGACTATGAGCCAAGAGAAACAAGAACGGAT
>NZ_JACJPX010000122.1 GCF_014696315.1 Calothrix membranacea FACHB-236 | reverse complement strand
ATCCGTTCTTGTTTCTCTTGGCTCATAGTCTGCGATCGCACAAGGTTATTTCCTTCTACATTTTCTCAGAAATGGTAAATCTTCCAAAACTGGATGCTCCCATGTGTTTTTCACCTGGTTATGTTTAACTAGCCATGCAGCAACCGCAGATTTTAATTTAGCTTTTTCAGTCTCTTTAATACCTTGTGGATCGAAGCGATCGCAGTAATATAATTCCACAATCAATGGCAAATCATCAATTAAATCTGCTGAAGGTAATTCCTCTTTTAGCCTCTGTAGCCAGGTTTTCAAAGACTCTGAAGGATGACGGCTCAAGCCTAACTCTTGTAACTTATGTTCAATTAAATAAAATTCAGAATCCTTTCTCTTGAAATCAGATTTAGCTAATTTACCTGTGACTAATTGTTTTTTAGATAAACGACGTGCGGTACTTTTAGAATTAAACTTCCATAACCGCAACAACATTAATGGCATAATTAGCCACCAGCCATATGTAAATAGCTTTTTAACTAAGTTAGAACGTAACCAGCCTGAAAGTTTAAATCTAAAGAATGACCATAAATCAGAGATGAATGCTAATTTTGAAGCATTGGCATTTTCTATATTTGCCCAATCAGCAGGTGTGGTATCAAAAGTTTGCCATTTACCATCTATATAAGCTAATGTCCAAGCATGAGCATGGCGACTACGTACTATATATTGTTTCTCTAATTGGCTAAATTCGCGGACTGAATAGCCTACAGCATAACGAGCTGGTATTCCAGCTGCACGTAAAAGTAATGTAGTAGCAGTGGCAAAATATTCACAATGTCCAGCATGAGTTTCTAATAAAAATGCTGATAAAGGTGTTGGTTGATTATTTTTACCTGTAAGTTTTAAAGAATAACGAAAATTCTTGATAAAAAAGCTATCTACAAGCTGTAAAATTTGGCGGGGCGATTTTCCAGTAATATTTAGTTGGTTAATAATTTGATTGATTGTTTCTTGTTCAGTTGTAGCTATTTGTAAATCATCTGCTGTCGGAGGGCTATCCAAGGAAAGGTTATTATTAAACATGGCTCGGTAAGCGATCGCATCATTTTTACCCTCTACTTTTACTGTGCCATATTTATTTTTATCCATGCGGCTGACTGGTAAGTCATTAATTTCAAATGTGCCATCAGGTAGCCTCAGTAAGCCTTTACCTCTATTCAAATTAGCAGAAATAGTGAGAGTTGAGCCTATGACTGGTTTATTATCTAAACGCCAATTCTTACCGCTAACGTCAGATTGTACAGGGGTAAAATTAGAATTAGCTGCTATCCAAACCGCAGATTTATATTTATTATAAGTTGCTTCTTTTAGCAATCCCGGAGAAATTTTTGGATTATCTGATGCGACTCGGAAGATAATTTTATCAGACTGTTTTAAAACTCCAATTTCGCCAATACTTGTTTGTTTAGTTTTTGAGTCTATTAATTGTCCAATACTATTAGCATTACTTAACCATGAAACTACAGCACTTTCTAAATTCTGTTGTAGTTGATAGACTCCCATTTGTCCGATAAAACCCACACTTCCAGCTAGTAAAATCAAACTTAGCCAGATACTTACTGAAAATCGGTGCGATCGCACAAACCATAAAGCAATACCAATCAGGATAAACATCCCAATATAAAAAGAAATCTCCTGACTATTTGCGGCTCCCGCCGATAAAATACAAATCCCAAAATAGGGATAGTTTAAATTAATAATGAAGCGTTTTGATTCTACTTGTGTTAATTTCTTTAGCGATACAAAAAATGTCCGAATATCAAAACTTTCATTCACAGAATATGTTTGAGCAGCTAGCAGAGGAAAAAATGTTAATGGCAACCACCGCAAAAGAGTGTAGGCTAAGTAAATGGAACGGTTAGTAGTAATTAAAGAACCAAATACTATCAGGAAAATCATCAAACATAACTTAGCAATACGTTGGAAATCATCATTGGAAAAATCCCAACGCGAATTGAACACGTGATATCCTGCTAAAATTGCAGACATGGGTATAGCAAAAATCCACATTCCTGTCTGCGATCCCCAAAAGATTAAAGCCGCACTCAACAGCAGCACTGGCGCTTTCATAGATGCATTAGTTCCTCTTGTATATTCCCCAAAGTTAAAACATGAAAAGTTGCTAGTTGGTCGTTCATGGAGGCTAAATCAGATTTTTCTAATTCACCTGCTTGATTAGTAACGACTAAAACTAAAGTATGAATACCCATAGTTTTGAGATAATTAACTAATCTTTTTCTATCTTCATCCCAACAGAGAAAGATACAAATACAGCCACTCAATAAAGATAATTTCTCTATTATTACGGGAATAATTGAATCAAAAGATTTATCTCGACAAGCAACAACAGAAGCTAAAATTTCCAGCATTTTATCAGTATGGCTGAGTCCTCTACCAAAGGTAAAACAGTAAGCTTCATTACCGACAAACATTAAATCTAATAATGATTCTTGGGTTTGCACTTCACAAGCTAATGAAGCAGCAATTGAGATTGCTGATTCTAAAATTTCGCTATAGTTCACGCTTTGAAATGTATCTAAAATCAACGCGTGTCGCACAAAAAACTCATCTTGTTCTTCTTTAACAATTGGCTTACCAACTTTGGCCCAACTTTTCCAGTGAATTTTTCGCAGTGGATCTCCCGGACGATAATCACGCAATGACCGAAATTCTTCTGAATCACCTACAGAAGAAGCTAACGCCACACCACCAGATTGATGTTTTTTTACGCCAGGAAGTTGAATTGGTGGCAGCTGATATAACTTAGGTAAAATTAATAAAGATTGAGCTAAAGAAATAGTTTTACAAGCATTAAATAAACCAAATGGATCTGGCCTAGCGACTGTCATCCCCGTTAGCCGCATCATCCCTCTATGAGTAGGAATGATTTCACCAATAATTTCTGTTTTGCTATGAGGTGCTAAGGCTGGTAAATTGATTGGTAGAGCTACACCGCATTGTTTGCGAGCAATTAACCACAGCCATCTATCATATCCAAAAGCTTGATTTAAAGACCGCTGCTGAGTTTTGGCTGTTGTTGATGTTTCTAGAAAATCTTGAAAATTAGGGCGGGGATCAGCCCAATTTTCAAATAGTTTTAGCCCTTTTTGAATTTTATCGCTTTTGTTATGAAGGACAATTTTGTAATTGAGTTTTACACCTGCAGTTGCAAATCTAGGTAGATGGCGATTAGCACTAAAGCGATAGCGAAAAAACAAGCTATAAACTATAGCAATGGTGATAATTGATAATAAGAAAGTCACTAGTTGATAGTTCATACTTTCATTACTAGAGCCAGTAACAGCAGCTGCGATCGCTAGCAATGAAATTAACATTCCACTAACGCTAACTCGTCTAATTAACTTGCGGTGGATGCCATAACTAAAATAGAAAAGACGATAAATAAAAAGTTTCATCTTTCACTGTTGCTATCAAGCTGGAACTTTAACAGATTTGAGAATATCTTCCACAACACTGGTGGCTGTTCTCCCAGAAAAACGTGCTTGTGGTTCCATCACCAAGCGGTGAGCAATTACAGATACCGCTAGTTCTTGGATATGTTCTGGTGTGACAAATTCATAGCCATCAAATAAGGCTAATGCTTGAGCAATTTTCATCAAAGCAATAGAAGCTCTCGGACTAGCGCCTAATTGCACCCCTGGAGACGAGCGAGTAGCATTAACAATATCGACAAGGTAAGTTTTTAATTCTTGAGAAATACGGACTTGTTTGACTTGCTGCTTTAAAGTCATGATGTCTTGCAAATCAACACAAGGTTGAATGGTATCGATAGGGTGTTGTTGAATTTGGTCAGAAAGTAAATTCACCTCATCTTCTGGGGATATATACCCCAAACTAAACTGCAGTGCAAAGCGATCCATTTGCGCTTCTGGAAGTGGATAAGTACCACGAGATTCCACAGGGTTTTGAGTAGCGATTACAAAAAAGGGGTCTTTCAGTTTTCGCAAGTTCCCATCAATACTGACTTGAAACTCAGCCATAGCTTCTAGTAGTGCAGACTGGGTACGTGGTGAAGCGCGGTTAATTTCGTCAGCCAAGACAATATGAGCAAAAATTGGCCCTTCGTGAAAATGAAAGGTGCGTTCGCTGGGATCAAGCATGGATAAGCCTAAAATATCCGAAGGCAACAAATCTGGTGTAAATTGAATCCGCTTGAAAGCTACATCTACAGAGTATGCGAGAGCTTTTGCTAAGGTTGTTTTTCCAGTTCCTGGATAATCTTCTAACAGTACGTGTCCACCACTAGCAAAGGCTGATAGCAATTTTCTAATTGCAGTTGATTGCCCTTTTATAACCTTTTGGATATTATTAAAAATTTTTTGATAAATTTCTTGGCTTGGCAATTGATGAGTTTGTAGGTTAGGATTATCCATTTTCCTTCATCACACAGAATGTCATGAAGTTAATGTACCCATTTACCACCTGTAACTTTGGAGAATTCCAAAAATAAAATAATCCTAAATTTTCCAAGTCAGAAGATAAGCAAATTATCCCTAAACAAGCCAGAAAATTTCACTTTTCATCTCGGATGGTGCGTTAGCTAGCGTAAAGCACTCTACTGGCTGTTATCTTACAGCTAACAGCAATATGGTCTGACTGCATTATTCCTATGTGTTTACCCTCTTGTTTTGCTAAAGGTGTTGTTAATATAAAAGTCAAATGTGCTACGTTATCCCGCAAAAGATACCGCAGTCAATTATCAGCTTCATCAACTGGGGGACATCTCAAAGATGTTGGCACAATGGAAAGGCTTTAATAGTGGTAAATGGATAGAAGAAATCAACGTCCGCGACTTCATCCAAAACAATTACACTCTTTACAATGGTGATGAATCTTTTTTAGCAGCTACAACTCCAACTACTCAAAAACTCTGGGATCAAGTCAAGAACTTAATGTCAGTTGAACGCGAAAAGGGGATTCTCGATACAGATACAGAGGTTGTCTCGACAATTACCTCCCATGAACCGGGTTATATTAACCGCGAACTGGAACAAGTAGTAGGATTGCAAACTGATCAACCGCTAAAACGCGCCATCATGCCGTTAGGCGGGATTCGTGTAGTTAAAGATGCGCTAAGAGCTTACGGTTACGAACTTAATCCCAAAACCGCAGAGGTATTTACCAAATACCGCAAAACTCATAACGATGGCGTATTTGATGCTTATACCCGCGAAATGCGCTTATGTCGTCACTATGGGATCATTACCGGCTTGCCTGATTCTTACGGACGGGGCAGAATTGTTGGAGATTATCGACGAGTGGCTTTGTATGGCGTTGATGCTCTAATTGAAGACAAAAAAGCACAACTGCAATCTTTAGAGTTAGATGTCATCGACGAAGAGATTATTCGCCAGCGTGAGGAGATTTCCGAACAAATCAAAGCATTGTTTGAACTCAAGACAATGGCTGCAAGCTACGGGTTTGATATTAGTCAACCCGCAGCCACTGCAAAAGCAGCTGTGCAGTGGCTATATTTTGGCTACCTTGCAGCTATCAAAGAACAAAACGGTGCGGCGATGTCGTTGGGACGAGTGTCTACATTCTTAGATATCTACTTTGAGCGAGACTTACAACAAGGGACAATCACCGAATCTGAAGTGCAAGAACTCATGGATCATTTCGTAATGAAACTACGAATGGTGAGATTTTTGCGAACACCAGATTACAATCAACTCTTCTCCGGCGATCCCACATGGGTAACGGAATGTGTGGGTGGTGTCAGTGAAGATGGTAAGCCTTTGGTCACGAAAAATAGTTTCCGTATCCTGCATACTTTGTATAATTTAGGTGCAGCACCAGAACCAAATTTAACCGTGTTGTGGTCGGAAAGCTTGCCAGATAACTTTAAACGTTACTGTGCAAAAGTTTCAATTGATACTAGCTCTATCCAGTACGAAAACGACGATTTAATGCGCCTGTACTGGGGAGATGATTATGCGATCGCCTGTTGTGTCTCCGCGATGAGAGTTGGGAAACAGATGCAGTTTTTTGGTGCGCGAGTCAATCTGGCTAAGTGCTTGCTATACGCCATCAACGGCGGTAAGGATGAAAAATCAGGGGAACAAGTTGCACCTGCGATCGCACCAATCACATCGGAGTATCTAGACTATCAACAGGTGTGGGATCAGTTAGAAATCATGATGGCGTGGTTGGCAAAAGCTTATATCAATACCCTCAACGTCATCCATTACATGCACGATAAATACTGCTATGAACGTATTGAAATGGCCTTGCACGACAGGGATATTTTACGGACAATGGCTTGCGGGATTGCAGGTTTATCGGTGGTCACAGATGCTTTATCCGCCATCAAATACGCCAAAGTCAAAGTTTTGCGGAATGAAGCTGGATTAGCCGTCGATTATGAAATTACTGGCGATTTCCCGAAATATGGCAACAACGATAATCAGGTTGATGAAATAGCCGTAGATTTAGTTACCAAGTTCATGACTGAACTGCGTAAACATCCCACTTATCGCCAAGCCACACCCACACAATCGGTACTGACAATAACCTCCAACGTTGTCTATGGAAAGAAAACAGGTAACACACCTGACGGAAGAAAAGCCGGCGAACCCTTTGCGCCTGGTGCGAACCCGATGCACGGACGTGATAGTAAAGGTGCTGTTGCTTCTCTAGAATCAGTAGCCAAACTTCCCTACGAATACGCCCAAGATGGGATTTCTAATACCTTCTCGGTTGTACCATCTGCTTTAGGTAAGTTAGAAGTTGACCAAATCAGCAACCTTGTAGGAATGCTTGATGGTTACTTCCATGATGGTGGACATCAAATCAACGTTAATGTCTTGCAGCGAGAAATGTTGATGGATGCTATGGAACATCCAGAGTTATATCCACAGCTAACTATTAGGGTTTCTGGTTACGCGGTGAACTTTATTAAATTGTCCCACGAACAGCAGCTTGATGTGATTCAGCGGACATTCCACGAACGATTTTAAAGTTTAGCAGTCTGTAAAAAGTAGCTATCTAGATGCGATTCTACTCTCATAAAAAGCGTATTTTTGCGTCTAAGCGCTTACAAAAAACAGATAATAATATCCCCGATTTTTTAGAAAACTCGGGGATATTATTTTTGCAATCCAATACAGCATGAAATTTAAAATTGCTACCCCTAAAACACATCTAATGTGCAGATTAAATGCTATCAAACTCTTATAGGCAATGCATTTCTCCGCCCTTGTTTCCTTTCTCAAGAAATTCCAATATCATGATTCCTTAACTTATCCTGAACCTTAAAGTTCCCTATTTTGATGCGTATCGAATGGGGATCATACAAAAGCAAATTTATTTTTTGAAATTGATTGTGGACACCAAAATATCCCCACAACTTCCTCACATTTGTTACCTATAACTCAAAGTAAGAGTGAAAAGCCAGGTCGATGGCTGATTTCAAACAAGGTAGAACTTATGCACAATCTAAAATTCCCCAATTGTTCAAATGAAAATCACACAATAGAAAATAGTCAAAGATTGCCAGAAATAATTACTTCCGGCTACATCCATTCTATAGAAAGTTGTGCAGCAGTTGACGGGCCTGGTATTCGATTCTTAATTTTCACATCTGGTTGTCCTCTGCGCTGCCTTTATTGCAGCAATGTTGATTCCCGCTATCTAGAAAATGGTAAGCAAGTCAGCATTGACGAACTGGTAACAGAAATTCAGAAGTATACATCTTATATGAGATATTCTCATGGAGGTGTGACAATCAGTGGCGGAGAACCATTGATGCAAGCTGGATTTGTACGAGAAATATTTAAACGTTGCCAAGAATTAGGTATTCACACAGCGTTAAATACTTCGGGATTTTGTAATTTAGCATCGGCTAAATCTGTATTGGAATTTGTAGATTTAGTTTTGCTGGATATGAAATCATTTGACCCAGCAACTTACACTAGAGTTACAGGTGGTAGCATTGAACCAACATTAGCATTTGCTCAATATCTGAATGAAATTAATAAGCCTACTTGGATGCGATTTGTTCTAGTTCCAGGTCTAACTGATAATAGAGAAAATATGACCAGGCTAGCAGATTTTATTGCTCCCTTCAATAATGTTGAAAGGTTAGAGGTCTTGCCATTTCATAAAATGGGAGAATATAAATGGCAAGAATTAGGTTATGAATACCTATTAAAAAACACTTTTCCACCCTCTCCAGAACAAATACAAGCAGCATTAGATATATTTCGCAGTAGAGAAATTTTTGCGATTTAAGTAGTTGTCTGGAACGAAGTTTGATTAATTGAAACTAAAGAGTGCAATCTCTGTAGAAAATTTTGCCAAAGGAAGAAATATGCAAATCACTAATATCGAAGAATTGGAAGTCCTTGTGCAACGAGTGAAAGCCGCACAAGCCAAGTATGCAAATTACTCACAAGAACAAGTAGATTTAATCTTTAAAAAAGCTGCCTTAGCTGCTAACGCAGAACGGATTCGTCTCGCTAAATTGGCAGTTGCAGAAACAGGTATGGGAATTGTAGAAGATAAAGTGATTAAAAACCACTTTGCATCAGAATTTATCTACAACAAATACAAACATGAAAAAACCTGCGGAATTGTTGAAGAAGACCATACTTTTGGAATTCAAAAGATTTCTGAACCTGTAGGTATTGTTGCTGGAATTGTCCCTGTAACTAATCCGACTGCGACAACAATTTTTAAGGCATTAATTGCTTTAAAAACTCGGAACGCCATTATTTTTTCGCCCCATCCAAAATCGAAAAATTGTACTGTAGAAGCAGCGAAAATTATCCTCAAAGCTGCAATTGCTGCAGGTGCACCAGAAGATATTATAGGTTGGATTGATGAGCCAACGGTGGATTTATCTAAAGCCTTAATGCAGCATCCAGATATTAGATTAATTTTAGCTACTGGCGGCCCGGGAATGGTACGTGCTGCTTATTCCTCTGGCAATCCATCGTTAGGTGTTGGTGCTGGTAATACTCCAGCCGTAATTGATAGTAGCGCCCACATTCAAACTGCTGTTAGTTCAATTTTATTAAGTAAAACCTTCGACAACGGCATGATTTGTGCTTCAGAACAATCAGTGGTTGTGGTTGATGATATTTACGAAAAAGTCAAACAGGAATTTATTAGCCGGGGTGCATATTTTCTGAATGCTGAGGAAAAACAAAAGCTGGGTAATGTGATTTTGAAAGATGGCAGATTAAACCCAGCAATTGTAGGACAGTCAGTAGAGAATTTAGCAAAGCTAGCAGGAATTTCTCTGCCAACTGATGACTGCGGTGAAGATAATTATTTCCAAGCACCAAAGATTTATAAAGTCTTGATTGGTGAAGTTGATACAGTGGGAGTAAGTGAAGCTTTTGCTTATGAAAAATTATCGCCAATTTTGGCTATGTATCGTGCCTCGACCTTCCATGAAGCTGTAGATAAAGCCGAACAATTGATAGAATTTGGTGGGCTAGGACATACATCGGTACTGTATACAAACCCCGCAAATTTAGATGACATTGCTTATTTTGAGAATAAGATGAAAACCGGGCGTGTCCTGATTAATACGCCATCTTCTCAAGGTGCAATTGGCGATTTATATAACTTTAAGCTAGACCCATCTTTAACTTTAGGTTGTGGTACTTGGGGAGGTAATACAGTTTCCGATAACGTCACACCTCATCACCTGGTGAATATTAAAACGGTATCGCAACGTCGGCAAAATATGTTGTGGTTCCGAATTCCACCCAAAGTATATTTCAAATATGGTTGTTTACCTATAGCTTTACGAGATTTAGTAGGTAAGGAACGCGCTTTCATCATTACCGATAAACCGTTATTTGATTTAGGAATAGTCGATAAAGTTACCCAGGTATTAGACGAAATTGGCGTGAAACATGACGTATTTCACGATGTTGAACCTGATCCTACATTATCGAATGTCAATAAAGGCTTAGCCTTACTCAGAAGTTATCAACCAGATGTAATTATTGCTATTGGTGGTGGTTCGCCAATGGACGCAGCAAAAGTCATGTGGTTGATGTACGAACATCCCGATGTGGAGTTTGAAGGCTTGGCGATGCGGTTTATGGATATCCGCAAGCGGGTTTATGAATTACCGCCTTTGGGACAAAAAGCCATCATGGTGGCGATTCCCACAACTTCAGGTACTGGTTCAGAGGTGACACCCTTTGCAGTCGTCACAGATGACAGAGTAGGCGTAAAATACCCCTTAGCAGATTATGCCCTAACTCCGAATATTGCGATCGCAGATCCGGAACTGACGTTAAATATGCCCAAAAAATTAACGGCATACGGTGGTATTGATGCATTAACTCATGCCTTAGAAGCCTACGTATCAGTAATGGCAACTGAATTTACTGATGGTTTAGCACTACAAGCAATTAGGTTATTGTTTAAATATTTACCAAGTGCTTACAAAAATGGTGTGAACGACCCGAAAGCGCGGGAAAAAGTACATTACGCCGCCACAATTGCAGGTATGGCTTTTGCGAATGCGTTCTTGGGTATTTGTCACTCAATGGCACACAAACTCGGTTCTACATTCCATGTTCCCCACGGACTCGCTAACGCCTTGATGATTTCCCACGTCATCCGCTACAACGCTACGGATATTCCCTTTAAACAAGCGATATTCCCACAGTACAGATATCCTAATGCCAAGGATAGATATGCTCAAATAGCCGACCACTTGCGTTTAGGTGGCAATACAGCCGATGAAAAAGTGGAATTATTGATTAGGGAAATTGAGAATCTCAAACGTCAAATTGATATTCCTGCCACGATTAAACAAGCTTTAGGTGATGAAGATCAAGAATTCTATGCCAAGCTGGAAGAAATGGCAGAACAAGCATTTGATGACCAATGCACAGGCGCGAACCCCCGCTATCCGCTAATGAACGACCTGAAAGAATTATATGTTCTAGCCTATCAAGGTTGTCGTATCGATGCCGCACTCTATCACAGCACACCGGACTTTTTCGATGGTGATGTCGGATTTAACAAGGTAGAAGTGTAGTAAAAATTCAAAATAGTCAGGTTTAGATAATGGTAGGGGCACAGTCTTTTGTGCCCCTACCCTTGTAATAGGATTTACATGAAATATGCTGTACTCTACGGAAGGGGAAGCGATCGCCATCATCCCTCAACCACACTTCTGTATATCTGCATCAAATTAGCGATTTTATCCGTAGTGATATAGTTCGATACAGGAAATGCAGTAAAATTTGGGAGCGATCGCAGTTTTAAAACAGTAAAATCAGCTTATCTCTGTAGTTCGCTATATTACAACCAAACGTGATACTCTCGTCATTGCCCCTTTGAGGTTCCCAAAATTCCGCAGACATAGATTTGCCCAAAAGCTATTAGCATTTTTAATTGAGGGATTATTGCACATATACCCAAGAGTAAGGCTGTGGGCTGTTTCCAAATTGATATTACCTATTCAAAAAACGTTTGTAAGACATCTAAGCTGTTACGCATTTAAATTGTGTATTTCGCACTCAGGTTGTCAAAAGTCAAGAGTCCAAAGTCAAAGCTAGCCTTTGACCCTGGACTATTGACCCTTGACAGTCCTAACGCCAGAATATTTGATTTAGGTGCGTATCAGCTTATTATTTGTAGGGGCAAATGTCACATACTTTAGCGAGATTTAGATCCCCGACTTTTTGAAAAAGTCGGGGATCGGGACAGCAACTTTTGCTTAGTTACGTTAGCGCCAGCGTAACGCACCCCTAGAAATGCTTTTCATGCGTTACGTTAAGCGTAAGCTGCAACGCACCCTATATTACTCATATTTCTTAGAAATCAAATCGGATTCCTATAACAGAAATTAATTATGTAATTATTTTTACTTAATTACATAAACCATCACCGTGGCTCCAAAGCAGTTAATTTTAGCAGTTGAAATATCTTTTAAGAATCTATAAAGTCTTATAAAGGTAACTTCATATTTCCAATTCAGCATTTTAATGCATAGGTCTATTATTGTGTCAACCCCGTGTATGCCAGATGAATATGTGTTTAATTTATCCAAAAACTAGTTGATATATGGTAAAAGGATATTTATACAGCATTTCTATTAACAGAGATGAATCTTCTATCTGAGTGCATCCGACAAAATACGCAAAACTTACAGTCTTTAACCAGCTTAAATTTCTGTAAGGCAAAAAAGCAATGTTTAAGATTTCAAATGCATATTTAACAGGCATTTGAGGGTCTATTTTCTAGTAAGATATCAAAAATAGCAGTTTTTGCTAAATCTCCTACTGTGCTAGACTTGTAGGCGGTTTTGACCGTAATTAATTAAAAATGCTAATTATTTTGGATTTCCAGCTTCTATAGGTATTTTTGAGTTAGGATTGAGAACTAAAACATCAGGTACAGTAAAGTTATCTGATGATTTTGAGTCTCTAAAGATGAATTGGGTTAAATGCATCTAAATATTGTGAGGCAACCATGACAAGTGGTGGAATTGTAACTGCAAAATAGCAGCTTTAATGTTTACAGCATTCAATTTTTGAAATTGCCCAGGCTGAGTAATCATCTGCCTGCAATCAATTTTACCTTTTTACATCAGTCAATATCTTAAAACTTACATTCTCTTGAAAGAAGGTGCTGAATCTGCTCTAAAATGTCATCGCATTCCTAGAGCTAAGTAAAATATTGCTTCGTTGTTTGACAGAGATACTTATTTTGAATCAAGGTATCAGCTCTTGAGATGAAATATGAAAAGATGCCTTATCAAAATAATTTATATCTGACATCAAATAATCAAGAGGCTTTTGGAGAAATATCTAGCGAAAACTTACGGAATTGGTAAAGATTGCTTGTATATCTTCAATTAAGTTCCCTATTAAGTTTTGGCATATTTAGGACTAGTTGACTGAGACGAACTAGGATTTTTTCAACTTTATAATTCTGGGATGCATCATCTATGCATATATTGCCATTAGCAAGAGACAACTTGCTGATAGTTTGCTCTCTTCAGATTTTTAACTATCTATATTTCTTTCATGACGGGCGATCGCCATTATTAGTGCGGTTGTTTCCAATACTTATTTACCCTCTCATTCTTGGGAATGGAGAGTTTGAAATCTATACACGTGAGGAGGAAATCAATGATTTATAGAGCTTCTGTTGCATTATCTCATCTGTTGCTGCTGTTGGTGACGCAATCTGCATTCGCCGGAGAACCTTGTTTGCCAAAACCTAATCCCCAACATAAGCCACAACCCAATCCAGAATCACATCCCAAACCTAATCCCCAACCCAAGCCGCAACCTAATCCACAATCACATCCCAAACCAAACCCACAACCTAATCCACAATCACATCCCAAACCAAACCCACAACCAAACCCTAACCCCCAACCAAACCCCAACCCACAACCAAACCCTGAATCAAATCCGCAACCAAATCCTAATCCACAACCAAACCCTAACCCCCAACCGAATCCCGTATCAAATCCGCAACCAAATCCTAACCCCCAACCAAATCCTGAATCAAATCCGCAACCAAATCCCAATCCACAACCTAACCCGGAATCAAATCCACAACCCAATCCTAATCAGCAACCCAATTCTAATAATCCCCAACCAAATTCCAATCCTCAAAACAATCCGCCAGGTAATGCCAATTCTCAACCCCAACCAAACCCTCAATCTAGTCCCAGTACCCAACCTAATCCCCAACCTATTGCCGATTCGCAACCGGAACCGGAACCGGAAAAGAAAAGCAAAGTAGTTGGAAACCTTGTTCCTATTTCTTCTATGCCACTTGCTGGTGCTAGAAGGGTAAAAGTTGGTCAGACAGATATTTCTGGTTCCGTGTTTGCAGGAGGTGGTACCTTCCCCACAGCTGGAGTTGAAGGCACTGTTAGCCATCGTTTGTCTAAAAATACGTTCCTCTTTGGACAAGCTACGTACAATCCTGCAGCTCCATCTAATGCAATTGGGGCAGGAGGCGTAACTACTGGAGTTGTATTAAACGCGCCTGGTGATTCTCTTCGTCACAACAGCTATGTCGGTGTTTATAGCAACGTCGTTGGTGTTGGAAATACGGGTGGAGATGAAGTTTCTCAAACTGCCTTTGGCAACTTAGGAATCATTGGAGGAGTTCAGCGCCCTGTTGGACAAAAAGTGTCTGTATTTGCTCAAGCAGAAGCAGCTCAACGGTTGTACTCTTTTGCAAAGACAGCGCAAGGTCAAGCCGCAAGAATTTCCGGTGGTATGTCTGTAGCTCTATCTTGTGCATCTGGAGCCACCTTAGTGGGAGACTATACCGTTGGCTCTAACCAATACTCCGAATGGGGTGTAAGAGGGGTTGTTAACTTTGACCTTGTGGGAACTCCTTGTGGGATTAAACAAGCTAGCGCCTCTTCTAACGTCGTCAAAGTCACTAAATACCTTGTAACTCTCATCGGAGCTAATCCCACTGCTCAAGAGGTAAGAAAGGCTGGACTAACTCCTCCTAATGCAAATCCTGAAGCATATCGCCTCCAATCTGAACGTTGGGTAGGGGAGAAATCACAGGTTGTCGAAGAGTTAGTTGTTAATGCTGTTGAGGTAGAGAGTACACCTGACAAGATCCTCTTGGTAAGAAATTCTATATCTCCTCAAACTTTTGACAAAGCTGAACAACTTGCAGCCGATCGCGAACCGCAAAAAGCGTTTGAAGAGATTCGCAACCTGCTTCAGGCTGAGGAACAAGACAAGAACTTTAACTTGGAGGAAGAAGCAAAAAGGATTGCACAGGAAAAAGGAATGGCTCTGGCTTCAGTACAACAGCTTGGTTTTGCTTTCACTTACCAAAACCGCCTGATTGGTGTAGTAGATAGCGATTTATCCCAGCCTTTGGTTGGTAAAGCTCGCGAGGTTTCTCCTGCTGAGTTGATGGTTGTCAAAGAAATTGTCAACAAACAAGGGAATACTATTTTGCCTGCTCTAGCAACAGGTTACACCACAAGAGGAACAACCCTCGGAGGAAACAGCATCGTCAATGGTAAGGTGGTAGTACCTGGAACAAGAGTTCAAGTACCTAAGAAAAACGACGTGATCCTTCCAGTTTCTACTGTTCCAGTTGAATCTCCTCAGATCCAATGGAATAGGGTTGAGAATAAGTAGCTGTAAAGAACTGGTTAACCAGATAAAAAGGTTTTAGAGAATAAGGACTAGACCCTAAATACTATTTTTTACTAAGGATTCAGCACTTTTAAGTTACACCGAGCAGAGGGGGAAGCAAAGCGGAGGCTCACAAGAAGAGCTTTCTGCAAGTTTCCTCCTCTGTTCGCTTGCTTTCTCTATCCAATAAAGAAGATGCGATCGCCATTTTGATTGAGCGATGTATACTTGCATACAAATTTTAAACAGCTTTTGCTTGCAGCAGTTTGTATTACTGGCAACGATCGGACAGTTCGTCTCTCAAGGTATGATTGCCAGTAACCGTGCTTTTCACGGCTCAATTAGGATTGGGATATGCTAATTCTGCTCAGCTTTTCTCAGAATCATCTGGAATTATTCACCAGTAACGATGTCAATGCCATACTGGAAAGAATTAGTAGCTCTGACAATATCTGGTTACGTTGTATTCGCTTCCGCGATCGCACTGCTATTGCCAAAATTATCAACCACTTTGGACTTCAGCCATCTCGTGTTGACATGGTTTTCAACCATTTTCCTCTAGGTATTGATGAAGATATTGAGGATTCTTTGTTTGATAACTATGAAATTATGACTAATCAAATAAAAAATCGCGAGTTTGAGATAGTGCGTGGCAGCATTGTCGTGGGTAGCAACTTTATTCTAACATTTGAAACTACCGAAATCAGAATTTTAACTATTTTAAATAATAATATTCAAAAAGGAATTATAAATCTGCAACCTCATAACGTAGATTACCTTCTATATCTTATTTATAGGGATATATTAAATAATTACTATACTGTATTTGACTATATTTCTAGACAGCTTGATGATTTAGAAGATGCAGTTTTGGAGAATTCAGGCGATGAGTCAACCTACCAAAAAATTGCGACGATGAGGCAATCTACTCGCTGCGGTAGGCGTAATTTTCAAAGCATTAAGTCTCTGTTAGCTATGATAGATTATGAAGATTTTCAATGGTTAAGTCCGCCAGTAAAAGAACTATTTCATCAAGAATTAGCTCATCAAGTAGATAAACTTTGGCAAGAATACCAAGCTTTGAGAATATGGATGTCAGAATTACTTGAGATTCAACGTGATAATACTGCTAGCAAAACGAGTCAAAGAATTAATCGCCTGACTATCCTTTCTACAGTATTTTTACCTCTGACCTTCATTACTGGTTTCTATGGTATGAACTTTGAATATATGCCTGAATTAAAGCAACCTTTGGCTTATCCTCTTGTCATTTGTGTGATGGTATTAATTGTGATTGGCAGTATTATGTATGCTAAACGCCAAAGTTGGCTTTAGAAAGTTCCAAATAAACAATATAGCTTTTCTCATTCAGATGCGGTATAAAATTATATCGCCAGATGTAGGGCAAGGCAAATAAGTATAAACTTAACGCTAAACCTATAGCCGACTAAGAATAAATTCTTAGTCTCATAGCAAAAGTCATCTAAAGATGACTAAAAATTATCACAAATTCCTAGTAGTCTGTCGCATAAGTTCTGAGGGTCAAAAACAAACCGCATTCGACGAAGTCGTTCCCGCAGGGTAGATGCAAAGTACACAAAGGAAAAGAAATACAGAAGGAGTTT
>NZ_JACJPX010000121.1 GCF_014696315.1 Calothrix membranacea FACHB-236 | reverse complement strand
GTACTCTAATATCTAATGGTGAAGCTGTCATGCTTCCAAAATGCAGCATTTACATCATTTTCAAAAATACAGCATTTACGATCGCACCTGCGGAATGTGGGATCGAGAACAGCACTGCACGATTTACAAACAAATAATGTATGAAGGCTCATAATTAGGGAATGTATAAATAGGAGTTAATATATTTAAATAAATCATCGATAACCACATTAGCAGCTAAAATTCCGTTACCAATCCAGTAGTCTGGAACTAAATAAACTTTATTCTCTTGCACAGCTTTTAAATTTTGCCATATTAAGCTTGATTTCAGTTGCTGTAAATTCTTTTGCGCTGTTTGATTACCTTGAGTAGTATTTTCCCCTGTCCAGATAAATATTACATCACCATCAGCTTTTTCAATTAATTCATAGCCAATAAACATTTGAATCGAATTATTAAATAAATTTTCTGCTTCTGACGCGGTGAATTGTTGTGATGCAGGGCGAGATAATCCGGCATCTTGCAAGATAGTGCCGCAAAAAGATTCGCGGAGATACAGGTTAATATTATTGGGATAAACTCGCACCACAGAAACTTTGATGCTTGCTAAATTATTGCCCATATGTTGCTTAAATTTATCGAGGCGCTGGGCATATTTTGCCATTACTTGTTGACCGATTTCTTGCCTGCCTAACACCGCACTCATATTGTTAAATACTTCCTTCCATTGCCCACTGTGCCCAAAGTTTAATAAAACTGTTGGTGCAATTTTGGAAGTCAAATCATAAATATTTTTTGCATATATTGATAGCGGCCTTCCAATTATCTCGCTTGTAATAAATTGCCGCATCAGTTCTCAGATAGCTAGGTATAGTGAAAGTATCGTCAAACTCAGGGGTAGGAATATCACCACCTACTCTATCGGAAAGATAAAATAACCCTAAACCAAAGCCCAAACCTTGCAAATTGCCCTGGCGGAATTGATAAGTAGTCCACAAACTAGCTTTGTGTTCAGGTACTTTAGGTACTCTAGACCCAACCCTCAAATCATTACTTTTTGTGACTGTGGCATCTGTATAACCTAGTGTGGTAAAACTTACTAGAGAAGACGACTCTCTAAATTAGCCAAGTAACCCTTGGGGTCTCTGCGAAATCGATATTGTTCAATTCTTGCTTTGTGGTGTTTTTGCAATTGAGAGCGTAATTCGAGCCAAGTGTGAATATCAACTTGTGCTAAATCAGATGCGGTAAAAGAATGTTGTTCATCGAGAACAGAAATTTTGTGGCTCAAAGCTAATCTAAATTTATTGATAGAGAACGCTACAAATGAGAATCGAATCAGATAAAGAATTTTGGTTACGCCAATTAGACGAATACCGAGAAATTGTCCGTCAAAGAAAACTAAAGAAACTCAATACCCAAAACAATCCGCCCGTCAACAATAATACGACGGACAAGTTTGTTTAGTATACGTTTTTTATCCTCAGATGTGCGGCTTTCCCAGTATTCGCGATCGCGAAACATCTGCACTAACTCTTCTCTAACCAACAGACTACGTTTTGTCATGTTTTCGTGCAGACTTAAGATACTAGCGATTTGATCACGGATACCATCTTTGGCTTTCTCTACAAAAGGATTAGTAGGTATCTTCTCCAACGCCGCTAAACTTTCGCGTAGTTCTCGTACTTCTTTTGGTTCAGGATTGTTGTCTTCTCCAAAATCCACCATGCCAGCTAGCCTAGTAGCTTCACGTACTAGCAAATCAGCCACCTGAGAATCTAAACTGCGACTACTAAGCATTTCCTTGGCATCACAACGTCTGAGGGCGTAGTAAGTACATTGATAGTAGGCTGTATATTGCCCCTTGCGATCGCGTCGAGATGACATGCGAGTTAATGCGCCACCACATCTACCACACTTTAATAAATTGGCAAAGGGGTTAATATCTTCTTTGCGTGCAGCCCACTTATTGTGGCGATTTTGCCGAATCGTGCGTTTTATTTGTTCATGTTGTTCGCGGGTAATTATGCCCTCATGGGTATCCCAATTGCAATCCCATTGATCAAAATGGTTGATTTGTTTGCCTGACGGACTAGATGTGGTGACGTTAAATGGCGTTCCACCTGCATGTACCGGATTTACTAAGAAGTTTTTTAGCCCAGCAGGTGACCATTGTAAGCCAGTCCAAGGGTATCTTTGATAAGTTTTTTTATGATTTTGCAATAAATTGAATTGTTCGATATCGTCAGGCATGATCCGATGATTTCCTGTTGATTTTGTGCTTTTTGCATCTACTTGGCTACAGACCCCAAACAACTCATTTAAGAGATTGCAAGTTTTTCTGACACTACCGCAACTATCAAATATTTCAAATATAAATAAAGCCAGTTCCCAAACTCTAAAACTACGCTTGCCTCCGATTAAAGAAACACACCAACTTTCATCTTTAACATAAGTATCCTTCACAACCTTCCAGCCAAAAGGTGCAAATCTATGGCTTTTTCTTTGAATCATACGATGTTTGCGTTCGGCAGATACACGGCTGGACAACATTTTGATTTCAAATTTACTAGCAGCCAGCAAGATATCTATTGTTAACTCACCACCTAGACTTTCTGTATCTATAGTTTGGTCGAGTGCTACTAGCTTGATACTTTTACTGCGTAATACTTCCAACAAGGAGTAGAACAGTTTTGATGATGACCCAATGCGGTCAATTCTAGTAACCACTAAATCGCTGACAATACCCTTGGGCGATATTTTTAAATCATCAATTAATTGCTGTAACCCAGTCCGCACTTCCGTGGTGCGACTTTGAATATCCCAATAAAAGCGATCGCATCCCACATTCTTACCCCTTTCTAGCTGTTTCTTGAGTGCGTTGCGATCCTCTTGTTGTTCAATTGTCGAAACCCGACCATAAAACCATTTTTCGCCCATAAGGAAAAAATTTATTCTATAGTGACTATAATATGTCCTTTCTCAACGCTGAAGAACCGACAGTATGCGATTTAATAGCTGACTTTGGCATTAAAATACTTTGGCATCCCTCCCTGGGTGTGGAACTGGGCGATAATTTACAACAACTACTCCAAGATTGCATTTCCGGGACAATTCCCCTAGATATCTTGGTTTTTGAAGGTAGTGTTGTGAATGCCCCCAACGGCACAGGTGAATGGAACCGCTTTGCCGATCGCCCCATGAAAGATTGGTTAACAGACCTCGCCCAAGCTGCTAGTTTCATTGTGGCTGTAGGAGACTGTGCTACGTGGGGAGGCATACCTGCTATGTCACCCAATCCTAGCGAATCCCAAGGATTGCAATTCCTCAAGCGTGAACCAGGTGGTTTTTTTGGCACAGACTTCCGCACCAAATCTGGCTTACCCGTAATTAACATTCCCGGATGTCCCGCCCATCCTGATTGGATTAGTCAAATTTTAGTGGCGATCGCCACCGGACGCTTAGGCGATATTACCTTAGACGAACTCAATCGTCCGCAAACCTTCTTTAAAAGCTACACCCAAATCGGTTGTACCCGTAACGTCCACTTTGCTTACAAAGCATCTACTGTGGAATTTGGTCAACGCAAAGGCTGCCTATTCTACGATTTAGGTTGTCGCGGCCCCATGACCCACTCTTCCTGCAACCGTATTTTGTGGAATCGGGTTTCTTCCAAAACCCGTGCTGGTATGCCCTGTTTAGGATGTACCGAACCAGAATTCCCCTTCTACGACCTCAAACCAGGAACCGTATTTAAAACCCAAACTGTCATGGGAGTTCCCAAAGAACTACCACCAGGAGTCAAAGCAAAAGACTATGCCTTACTGACAATGGTAGCCAAAGACATCGCACCACCTTGGGCAGAAGAAGACATTTTCACAATTTAGGGAATGGTGAATAGGGCATTGGGCATGGGGCATTGGGTGAATAACCAATATCTTTGACCCTTGACCCTTGACTCTTGACTAATGACAAATGCCAAAGGACAAATAACAAATGACAATCCAAACATTAGACATCTCGCCAGTTGGTAGAGTAGAAGGTGATTTAGATGTCCGGGTGGAAATTGAAGATGGATATGTAGTCAACGCCTGGACTCATGCAGAACTCTTCCGGGGATTTGAAATTATCCTCCGTGGTAAAGACCCGCAAGCCGGATTAATCGTTACGCCTCGCATTTGTGGTATTTGCGGTGGTTCTCACCTAACTTCTGCATCTTGGGCACTCGATACACTCTGGGGTACAGAAGTTCCACGCAATGCGATTTTAGCGAGAAATTTAGGTCAAATTGTCGAAACCATCCAAAGTATACCTCGCTACTTTTACGGTCTATTTGCGATTGACCTGACTAATAAAAAGTATCGCAGTAGTCGGTTTTATGAAGAAGCCACCAAGCGCTTTGCAGCTTTCACAGGAACCTCTTATGAACTAGGTGTGACCATTTCTGCAAAACCTGTAGAAATTTACGCTTTATTAGGTGGTCAATGGCCCCATTCTAGTTACATGGTTCCTGGCGGTGTGATGTGCGCCCCCACACTCACAGACATTACCCGCGCTTGGTCACTATTAGAATATTTCCGTACCAACTGGTTAGAACCAGTATGGTTGGGTTGTTCCTTAGAACGCTACGAAGAAATTCAAACTTATGATGACTTCATGGATTGGCTAGATGAAGACCGCAAGCATCGGGAATCCGACTTGGGTTTATATTGGCGCATGGGTTTAGATATTGGTCTAGATAGATTTGGTGCAGGTGTTGGTAAATATGTGACTTGGGGATATTTACCCCATGAGGACAAATATCAAAAGCCCACAATTGAAGGGCGAAATGCGGCGATGATCATGAAAAGTGGGGTCTATGACAGCTTCAGCGACACCCATACTTTAATGCACCCATCTTTTGCCCGTGAGAATACTACTCACTCTTGGTACGATGAGGGTACAGCCGATGTTTACCCAGGCGATCGCACAACTAATCCCATCCAAAAGAATACAAAAGACTTCGATAATGCCTATTCTTGGGCAAGTGCAGTTCTACACAAAGATTTCGGACGTTTAGAAGCAGGCCCCTTAGCGCGTCAGTTAGTTGCAGGTGGTAAGCACGGTGAATCTTGGCAACACCAAGACGGGTTTATTTTAGACGTGTTCAAGCAAATGGGTGGCCCTAGCATTCATGTGCGTCAGTTAGCACGAGTCCACGAAATTGTCAAGCTTTACCGTCAAGCCGAACACTGCTTGCGCGAATTTAAGTTAAACGACCCCTGGTATATCAAACCCCAAGAAAAAGATGGTAAGGGTTGGGGTGGAACAGAAGCCGCACGTGGTTCCCTGTGTCACTGGGTAGAAGTAGAGGGCGGTAAGATTAAGAACTACCAAGTTATTGCCCCTGGTACTTGGAATATTGGCCCTCGCGATGGGAATGGCGCACGCGGCCCAATTGAAGAAGCTTTAATTGGCACACCGATCTATGATTCTAAAGATCCAGTAGAAGTAGGTCACGTTGCGCGATCATTCGACTCTTGTTTAGTATGTACAGTTCACGCCCACGATGCCAAGACTGGGGAAGAGTTAGCGCGGTTTAGAACTGCTTAAATTTAGTTTTTTGGTGCGTTCATCTCAGGATAACGCACCGAATTCGCATCTCAAATTTCCCAAATGCGATCGCGTCATTCATATTTAAATTTAGCAACTTTTAAATTTTAGATCTGCTCTAATTCGGTTTACAACTATTCTGATTGGCCTTCAATTGATATACCTTGAATTTTTTCAGTAAGATTCTCTTCCCATTGAGAATCTTTCATATCTATACTAATCATTCGTCCAGCCGCTTGGGAACGATCAACATACACCTGAAACGCAACAATATCTTCTCGATGAGTTAGTACATAGCGTCGTAACTCATCAAGGCTCATTGCTTCATAATTAACTGTTGTCATGGCTCGTATCCTCCAGTAGGCTTAATCTCAAAATCTAAATTTTCTCCAGCCAGTACATATAATCTGCCAGTTCTTTCATCTATCCGAACAAGTTCAATACTTCTATACTGCCATCCAGGGTAAATAATATTAGTCAGCCGATAACAAAGTCTGTAAAGTCCTTGAGTTTGATCATTTGTGGGATTCATATATGACGTATAGCTGAACTTGCTAACTCATAATACGGCTCAATCACCACTATTACTACGTGGGTTTACTTGTTACTGCTTTAAAAAAGTCTCAAAAATGGGAATGCGATAGCTAAAAATTACAGCACCTTATGCTTTACACGCGGCTGCGTTACCTTTACATCATCAATATCCTAGTAACAGAATGTTGATTGCCCAAGCTCAGATAGTAAGATATGACACTTATCAGCGCTGATTCCATGTTCAACCAATACAAAATTTCTATGCTGTGAGCAGCTAATTTGTAATACTATACTTGATTTCCCTTCTTCAAAAATCGTTGACGCATCCGCACAACAAAAGTATTCACCTCTGGTATCTTCATCCATGAGGCAAAGATTGCAAACAAACCAAGACCTACTAAGCCAGCAATAGATAACTCTATTAGTAGAATTACTAAACCTGATTTACCTAAAAGCTGCTGACAACCAACTAAAGTTGCATAACTAGCTACACCAGAAACTAAGCTAGCAGCAGTTAAACTAATAATGGGTACACTCCACTCTCGCCAAGGTAAACCATTGAGTTTGCGATCGAGTAGCCATAACAGCATTAACATGGAGCTACAATTTACGCCTACAGTGGCTAACACCAAACCAGGTGCGCCAAAAGGTTGAACTAAAATCCAATCTAGTGCAGCGTTTAGAAAGATGTTAAAAGTACTAATCCGAAAGGGTGTTTGACCATCGCCTAAGGCATAAAATACCCGGACTAAAACATCACGCCCTAAATAGGCAAACATCCCTATTCCGTAAGCAATTAGTAATGAAGAAACTAGCCGTGTCGCATCTGACTTGAAAGCGCCACGCTCATATACTATCTGCACAATGGGCACAGATAAAGCCACCATCAGCGCTCCCAAAGGTAACATAGTTACAGCAGTCAGCAATAGACCTTGACGAATACGTAATTTGAGGTCTGGCCAATTTTCAGGAGCAGCGAGTTTGGCAAATATTGGTAATAAAGGTAACAGAATAATATTAGAAATAATGCCTAAAGGAGTTTGCACTAAAAGATTGGCATAGTTAAAGCCAGCCGCCGCACCTGGGATAGGACTAGCAAAGTAAAGTGCTGTAGCAAAGTTAATCGGCATCATACCGGAGGAAATGGTTGCCGGTGTCATAATTTTAATTACTTCTTGGACACCGGGGGATTGAAAATCAAATCGCAACTTTAATGTGCCTAAGCCTAAACGCCACTGCACAACTAGCTGCACCAACCACTGCAGAACTGCTCCTGCTAAAGTTCCCCAGGCTAGCACCATTCCACCGATAACTGCGAATTCTGGGCGAATCATATCTTTGCCATGTTGCAAAGCCAAAATTCCAATCCCGATAATAACTGTGATGCTAGATAACAAGGGACTCAGGGAAAGTAACCAATATTGATTAGCAGCATTGAGAGTACCAAAGCCGATCCCAATTAAGCCTGCAAATAAAGCCATCGGAGCCATAATTTGGATCTGTTCGATAGCGATCGCTCTGGTTGTCGAATCTAATCCATGACCAATTAAATCAACTAGCTCATCTGCAAAGAATATCTGAGCAAATGTTACTACTAAGAGCAAGCTACCGACTAAGGTTGTGACTGTTTCCACTAAAGGAGCCGCTTCTTCTTGCTTGCGCTTGGCTAAAACGCTCACAATAGCACTGTGTAATGGCCCGTTCACACCACCGAGTAATATTAATAAAAAGCCAGGAATAATGTAGGCATAACTATAAGCAGTAGCAGCAGCACCCACACCAAAAGCAGCTGCGATCGCTTGCTGCCTTACTAAACCAAATACTTTACTAATTAAGGTAGCTATGGCAACAATGCCAGCAATTCCTGCAAATGAACGAGAGGGCTTTTGGTCTTGTTTAGTCACGAATAATACCTGACAACTCTAACTGAGTGCATATCTCAACACATTTAACCTGCAATTGTAGAGTCTATCAGGCAAATTATCAAAAATTAGTTATTTGGTGTTTGGGGTTTGGTATTGGTGATTTTCTTCCTATCGACAACCCAAACTCTCGCGTGTGGAAACTCCGGTCACTGGATTAACTCCATCGGCGCGATCGCATAATTGCGATACTTGATAGCGGTCTATTAAAGCATCTGTAAAATCGGCACCAGTGATCTCAGCATCATAAAAGCGGCTACGAGTCAAAGTTGCTTCTGTAAAAATGGCATTTTTGAGGTTGGCATTATCCAAAGTTACGCGATCCACTAAAGCGCCTGTGAGGTTTGCACCTTCTAAATTGGCTTTGAGTAACACACCTTTAGTTAAAATTGCATTTGTTAAATTGGCTCCTGCAAAATTTGTGCCTCGCATTTCTGCTGCCACAAAAGTCACCCCAGCTAAATTGTTATGTGAAAAGTCACGATTCTCTAAATTAGTGTTGTTGTAATTGATTGTATTTGTTTGAGCAAAGGCTGGTCTAGGAGTAAGAATCACCCATAAACCAGCCAATATCAAAATCAATATCAAGCTAAAAAAGCGTAACCAAAACTTTTTCATAACTTTTTTGTAGAGTCAAAAGTCAAAAATTCATCATAAATTAATTCTAACTCTTGACTTTTGTACAGACGCGATTAATCGCGTCTCTCCAACTCTTATCTATTTCCAATCTTTACCAATTTGGATTGTCAGGTCAGATTCCAAATCACCAGTCGCAGTCACTTCAATTTGACCTAAACCGATAATTTTTTGGAGATCAATTCCTAATTCTCGCTTACCTCCTTGCACAATAATTTGAGTTTGGCGTTGGGTATCAGGCCAATCTGGTACCGGATAAACGTTGGTGAAGCCTTTTTGTTTGAGAGAATTGATAACTTTTTGAGTTAGCTGTGGTTGATTGGAAGCATTTTGAATAGCAATTTTGAGTTTAGTAACTGGACGCACATCCGGCTTGAGACCAGGTACATTCACCCCAACATAATCATTCAATAGGCTTTGTTGCCCAGTCATATTCAACCAATAACTATTGGGGTCTTGGCTGAAGCGGCTGAAGCCACCAGGTAAGACAGTCATTTGGAAATTATCCCGTTCTAGGTTCACGGAAAAATTCACCAATGCCATCATTTCTTCAATTTTCAGGTTGGTGTCAAAGTACTTCCGCATAATGCGGGTTAATTGCGGCAACCTGGGTAAAACAGTAGGACTATTTAGGCGTTCTACTAACGCTTTCATCAGCGCTTGCTGTCTTTGAACTCGGGATAAATCGCCCAAACCAGGTTCGCGGTAACGAATAAATAGTTCTGCTTGATCGCCGTTGAGAGTTTGCCAGCCACTTACTAAGCTAACTGACTGACCAGAGGCGTTTTGATATGCCATTGCTTTAGGCACAAATACCTCTACTCCACCCAACTGATCTACCATTTGGCGTAAGCCGTTGGTAGAGATCCGCATATAGCGATCAATGGGTGCGTTATTTAAAGTCCGGCTAATTACTCGTGCTGCCAATACTGGCCCACCTTGAGCGTTAGCATCGGATACTTTGGTTAATCCCTTTTCTGGGATAGCAATCATCGTATCCCGAGGAATTGAAAGCACCTTCATGGATTTATCACCGGGGTTAAGCCTCACCATCAGCATAGTGTCGCTTTTGCCAGCAAAACTTTCTGGTGAGCCGTCAACAGTACCTCTGACCGGTTCAATCCCCATGATCAAAATATTCATGGGTTTTGAAAGCTGATATTCAGAGATTTTGCCCCATAATTCCCCAGAAAGGGGAACTTTTGCCTGTTCTTTGCCAGATGTTCCAGCTTCTTCTTCAGTTTGGTCGAGATTACTCCATAAAGGAGTCCACAACGCCAAGGTAGAAACTAGCAGCCCAGATAAAACGATACCTAAGACAACCGTTAACACCCACAATAGCCAGCGTGGCATGGTTAAGCCTAACCGCTCATAAAGCTGGTTAGGAATTTCACCTACAGACTCGACAACACCACGGGAAACATTAGTAGGTTGTTTCGGTCTATCTTCTTGCTCTGGTGCTACTGCTGGTTGAGGCGTAACTTGAGTATCTGACCTTGGTATTTGTTGAGGCTTAACCTCATCTAAATCTAAAGCTGGTACTTGTTGAGGCGTGACTTGATTTTCCGTCCATTGCATTTGTTTAATCACAATTATCTCCCCACTCAACCACTCCTTAAAAGTATGTTAGTCCAAGCTACAAATCTTGCCAGTAGAAAAGCCCACTGTAAACTTGTAATGTTCTTTAGTAAAGTTGTATGACATAATGACTAATTCATTGTTCCCCGTAATTCTTGCTGGTGGTAAAGGTGAGCGTTTTTGGCCTTTGAGTCGTTCTGGACGACCCAAGCAATTTTTAAGTCTTGATGGTAGCTCTAGGAGCTTATTACAAGCAACCGCCGATCGGTTGATAAAACTCGTGGGCGGGTGGGATTCTGTGTTTGTCATCACTTCTAATCAGATAGCTGAAGGAGTGCGACAACAGCTGCCAGAACTGCCTTCACAAAATTTATTGATCGAGTCAGAGGGAAGAGACACTGCCGCAGCTGTTGCTTGGACAAGTTTAGTCATTAAACAGCGTTATGGCGAGGATGCGATCATCGGCTTTTTTCCAGCTGATCACTGGATTGCGGATCAAGAAGCATTTGCAAACACATTAAATGCTGCTAGCTCTTTGGCGGCAAGTGCAGAAGCGATTGTCACACTGGGGATCAAGCCTACTTTCCCATCCACTGGTTACGGCTATATCGAACAAGGCGAGAAAATTGGTACCTTTGATGAGTTGCCAGCTTATCACGTCAACCGCTTTACTGAAAAGCCCAACCGTGAAACGGCAGAAACTTTTTTATCAACGGGGCGTTTTAGCTGGAATAGTGGAATGTTCGTTTTTCGGGCTGGTGTTGTTCTCAAGGAACTGTATACCCACGCGCCTGAAATTATCGAACCTCTAGCACAAAATGGCCCTAGTATCTACCCGCAGTTGCCTAAGAAAAGTATAGACTATGCACTTATGGAAAAGACCACTCTAGCATATGTCTTACCAGTGGCATTTGGGTGGGATGATTTAGGCGATTGGAATGCGATCGAACGTTTACTGAAAACAGAAGATACTCCTAATGTGGAACTTGCTACCCATGTGGGGCTTGATACCGAAGGAGCGCTGCTTTACGCCACCGATCCAGAAGATGTCATTGTTACCATAGGCTTAGAGGATGTAGTGATCGTGCGCGATCGCAAAGTTACCCTCATAGTCAAAAAAGACCGTACCCAGGAAATTAAACAAATTCTCAAAACACTCCAAAGCGATCCCCGATTTACCGACTTGCTATAGCTGTAAAAGTTAAAACCCTTGGCAGAGGCTAAGATTCTGCTATTTTCATTATAACTAGGGCTAGGGGCTAGTACCACTACGGGGAAGTCAAAAGTCAAAAGTCAAAAGAATTATTTTCTCAGCTTTTGTACTAGAGACTAGGGAAACCAATCAATACTCAATCCCCAATCCCTAGTCCCCAGTCCCCTGTCCCTAATCCCCAATCCCCTGTCTCCCAAAAAAATGTTCCTCACCCAAACAGTTCCTCGTCAACGAGAAATTATTGAAGTAGTCCTGCGTAACGGCTGGGACTATATGCGTAGGTTACTTACTGGTGGTAAAGCTGATGAACCACAACTACCAACACCTGCTGTCTTAAAAAATATCTTGGTGGATTTGGGGCCTGTCTATGTCAAACTAGGGCAGTTACTTTCTACCCGTCCCGACTTACTGAGCGCTGGCTATATTGATGAACTTTCAACTCTTCAAGATGAAGTTCCGCCAGTTCCCTGGTCAGAAATTGAAGTGCTACTGCGCCAACAGCTAAAAACTCCCTTAGAAGAAACTTTTAAGATCATTAATCCTGTAGCAGTAGCTGCGGGATCAATTGCTCAAACCCATCGCGCTACATTAGCAGATGGTCGAGAAGTTGCTTTAAAGGTGCAACGTCCGGGGATCGATGTCACAGTCGCTCAAGATATAGCCTTAATTCAAGGGATTGCTGATTTAGTCGCACGCACGGATTTTGGGCGAAACAACGAAATCAAATCTATCGCTGAAGAATTTACCAAAGCCCTAGAAGCAGAGTTAGATTTCACTAGGGAAGCAGAATATACAGACCAACTCCGCCGCAATTTATCTCAGGGTAAATGGTTTGATCCCCAACAGATAGTAGTTGCCGAAATCTACTGGGAGTTGACTACAGAAAAGTTGATGGTGATGGAGTGGTTAGAAGGAGTACCTCTGCTCACCGCAAATTTAAGTAATAAAGATGGTAAAGATCCGATCGCAGAAAGGAAAGCACTCACGAGTTTATTATTTAGAGCTTTTTTTCAACAACTATATATAGATGGATTTTTTCATGCCGATCCCCATCCGGGGAATGTATTTTATCTGCAAGATGGTCGGGTAGCTTTGTTAGATTGTGGCATGGTAGGCAGGCTCGATCCCCGTACCCAGCAGATTTTAACAGAGATGCTGTTAGCGATTGTCGATTTGGATGCTCAACGCTGTGCCCAGTTAACTTTACAGCTAGCAGATTCTAGCCAGCCAGTTATTTTAGCGCGACTGGAAAATGATTATGACCGGATGCTGCGAAAGTATCTCAACGTCAATTTATCCGCAATTAATTTTAGTCATGTAATTTATGAAATTCTGCAAGTCGCCCGCAATAATAAAATTCGTTTGCCCAGTAACATGGGGTTGTATGCCAAAACCTTGGCTAACTTAGAAGGGTTGGCTCGTGGATTCAATCCTGAATTAAACTTTGTCGATGAAATTCAGCCATTACTCACAGACTTGTTTCGCCGTCAGTTAGTCGGCGAAAATCCATTGCGATCGCTCTTAAGAACGGCATTGGATCTGAAAAGCCTGTCCTTACAATCTCCCCGGCAGATTGAACTACTATTAGACCGGGTAACATCAGAAACATTGCAGTGGAATTTATCGCTGCGGGGTTTAGATGGTGTCCGCCGGACTATGGATGATGCTGCCAATCGTCTTTCTTTTAGTATCTTAGTAGGTTCCCTGATTATGGGAGCAGCAATTATTTCTAACCACGCCCAGACAACTCAACTATCTTTGTTAAGCAATATCTTGTTTGCTACTGCAAGTCTATTGGGATTGTGGCTAATTTTTAGTATTTTGCGATCGGGTCGTTTAAAATGAGGTCTATGCCGATAATTGTGGCTGAAGACTTAAATAAATTTTATCCGGTGGCGGTAAAGGAACCTGGGATCAAAGGTACAATTGCTCACTTTTTCCGCCGCACCTACCGTTCTATTAAAGCAGTTCAGAATGTTTCCTTTGAAATCGCTACTGGAGAAGTAGTAGGTTTTTTAGGGCCAAATGGTGCTGGTAAAACTACTACCCTAAAAATGCTCACAGGATTAATTCATCCTACTAGCGGTCGTGTGAGAGTTGCAGGACAAATTCCCTTTCAGCGCCAAGAAGCATTTTTGCAAAAAATTACTTTGGTGATGGGACAAAAGCAACAGTTAATTTGGGATTTACCAGCTTTAGATTCTTTAAAAATTAACGCGGCTGTTTATAATATCCCTGATAAAGAATTTCAGCGACGAGTCGGTGAATTAACAGAGATGCTTTCCCTAGAAGGAAAGCTTACCCAACCAGTCAGAAAACTGTCACTGGGTGAAAGAATGAAAGCGGAACTTTTAGCCGCGCTTTTACATCGTCCCCAGGTGTTATTTTTAGATGAACCCACCTTGGGATTAGATGTGAATGCTCAAGCTGGAGTACGTGATTTTTTACGCGAGTACAATCAGCGTTATCAAGCTACTGTGTTGTTAACTAGTCATTACATGGCTGATATCACAGCTTTGTGTCAGCGAGTATTGTTGATTCATCAGGGACGGCTGATGTACGATGGCAACTTGGATGAACTTTTAGAACGCTTTGCTCCTTATCGAGAAATTCATTTAGAGTTAGCTCAATGTTTACCCAAAGAAAAACTTCTGTCTTATGGTGATTTACAACTATTAGAAGGGCGAACGGTGCGTTTTTTAGTACCTCAAGATACACTAACGCAAACAGTATCTCAAATTTTAGCTGATTTAGAAGTAGTCGATTTACAAGTGACTGAACCGCCTGTAGAAGAAGTGATTGGCAAAGTATTTCAGTCTGGAGTTGTGGAGTAAGTGCTGAGTTCTGAGTTGCACAGACGCGATTAATCGCGTCTGTACAAGAGTGCTGAGTATGTGTATTTAAAGGTAGAAGAATTTTTATCTTTAATTCTCTATAGGAATCCTACTTGAATCTTGCTAAGTATACTGAGAAAGAAGCCTTTGTATAGCAAGCTTCTAGTCAAATCATTTTTTCAAAAATCAAATAGGAATCCTATATTTATGTACTTAATTTGATTACAAACTGCTGTAAATAATCTGCCAATAATTAATAAAGCCCGACACCAAACAGCAATGAAGCGAATTATTAGGAAAGCTCTAACTTTACTTGCAGTCTACTATGCTTACATCCTTGAATACCGAGCAGAAATGATTTTATGGGTGTTATCTGGTTCGTTACCTATTATTTTTATGGGTATCTGGATACAAGCAGCCCAGGGTGGACGCTTTAATTTGACACCTGTAGATTTTGCTCGTTATTTTTTAGTAGTTTTTATTATTCGGCAATTTACTGCTGTTTGGGTAATTTGGGATTTTGAAAAGGAAGTGGTAGAAGGGAAACTTTCGCCTAGATTATTACAGCCTATTGACCCTGTATGGCATCATGTTGCCATTCATGTTTCTGATAGATTTGCACGCTTGCAGTTTGCATTTATTTTAGTAGCTTTATTTTTTATTCTTTATCCTCAAGCTTTTTGGGTGCCGAGATTGAGTAGTGTATTATTATTTGTTCTATCAGTATTAATAGCTTTTATATTGAGATTTATAATTCAATATACATTTGCAATGTTTGCTTTTTGGACAGAAAGAGCTACTGCATTAGAAAATCTTTGGATGTTATTTTATCTATTTTTATCAGGAATGATTGCACCTTTAGAGGTATTTCCTGATTCTGTAAGGGCAATCGTGATGTTAACACCATTTCCTTATTTAATTGATTTTCCTGCTAGTATTTTGATTGGACTACCTGTTGATTTAGGGCGTGGTTTTCTAGCACTGGTAGGTTGGACATTAATATTTTTAGTTTTAAATCGCTGGCTGTGGCGTATGGGTTTAAAGCGCTATTCTGGTATGGGAGCTTAGGGACTTTCAACTTAAAAAATATTCCATCCCTGCGGGACGCTACGCGAACGCTATGTCAGCAGAGGAGAAAGAATATGTTCCTCTGAAAATGAGATAATCTATTTTCTAGAAGTCTCTTAACTTGACTTTATCCATTCATAATTCCAATATAATTTGTCACGAAATAACTATCGTAGCGTCCACACACTATCCCAGGGGCGGTGCGTTACGGCTAAATTTCATTGTCTCTGTGTCCCAAATCCTTTCATAGCCGTAATACTAATTCTCCGAAATTCAGCAACAGATCCAAACTCAAAAACCCTTGCTACATATGGTTTTATTAATTTTGAATTTTGAATTGGTATAACACACTCTACTTATAACTTTTGACTTTGGATAAACCTAACAAAAAATATTTTATCTATGTGCCTATCAGCTTATTCTTTAGGTGAAGATAACTGTTAATTGTTTGTGTGATATTAGATAAATTATTTGCATTAGCTAAGCATTGTAATAGAGCAATTCAGCGGTAGTAAAAAATTAAATAAACCCCTACAACATCTAAAGGTTGCAGGGGCACAGCAAGATGCGATATTGATTGACTTTTCAATATCACTGAGTACTATATAGATATTCTATGGTCTTTAAGTAAATACCATTGTTAATATTTTATGTGATAATTGCTACAACACTTGGGTTATCTAAGTTTTGTGACAAAGTTAGATTTTCAGCTGACTTATTGCTTGGGCAATACTGCGATCGCAGTATTGTCCACCCCATGATTTAAAATTAACTGTATCTATTGGTGTTGTGTCGTTGTGTATATGCTACTTACTGCTGAAATTCAGTCAGGCTAAAACCTCAACCATCAACATCACAGTGAGGCATTTTATATGAATCATGATGCTTTTATTGTTAAACCAGGCTCGAAAGTTTCCTTTAGTAAGCAGTATGACCCAGGCTTTAAGGGAAATTATCGGCAAAAAGCTGATGCTGAAGGTAAATTAGAGGCAGATATTCAACGATTAGCTTATTACCAAGACGTTCTCTACGCTCAAAACACCTATGCATTGCTAATTATTTTTCAAGCAATGGATGCTGCTGGTAAAGACAGCACAATTAAACATGTTATGTCGGGGGTTAATCCCCAAGGTTGTCAAGTTTTTAGTTTTAAGTCACCAAGTACTGAAGAATTAGACCATGACTACCTTTGGCGGTCAATGAAGGCTTTACCTGAACGGGGTAGGATTGGGATATTTAACCGTTCATACTATGAAGAAGTATTAGTAGTACGTGTGCATCCCGAAATTCTCAAAAAACAGCAACTTCCACAGTTTCCTGAAGGAAATCATATATGGAAGCAGCGTTTTGAAGAGATTAATAATTTTGAAAAGTATTTAGTGAATAATGGCATTGTTATCCTGAAGTTCTTTCTGAATGTCTCTAAGTCAGAACAGAAAAAAAGATTTTTAGCTCGGATTGAATCGCCAGAAAAAAATTGGAAGTTTTCAGCTAATGATGTTCGAGAAAGAGCTTTTTGGGATGATTATATGAGTGCTTATGAAGCTGTTTTCCAAAATACTAGCACTGAATGGGCACCTTGGTATATTATTCCTGCAGATCACAAATGGTTTACACGTCTGACTGTTGCTGATATTATCTGCACCAAATTAAAAGCACTGAACCTTAAACTGAACTTCCCCCTTTGACAAAATTCGTGTGCAATGCATAGCAAGGGTTTCAAGGATTTTGATTCGGAGTTTACTGGGTACAAATCAAGGAAACACCAAGC
>NZ_JACJPX010000120.1 GCF_014696315.1 Calothrix membranacea FACHB-236 | reverse complement strand
GCCCAGAACAAAATCCCATCGAGGATATTTGGTTACAAGCCAAAACATGGGTTCGACGTTTTTGCGCCTTGATTCCTTCGTTCTCACATTTGAAATGGATGGAAGAAGTGGTTTATTCAACACACTACCTTTGATTTTCCAACTCTTCAGATGTACGGAGCTTTTTCAAAAATCAAATAGGAGTCCTATATGATGTAACTAAGAGAAAAGGGGCAAAAGGAAACAACCCTTAACCTTTTACCCTTCCCCTTTTCCCCTAAAAAAAGAAGCGATTACTTGTCCACATTCCTCGATATCAGTTGTGTTAGCTAATTCAAAAGCGCTGCTGCTGATTTTGCAGGAACCACTTTTCTGACTTTACCATCGCTCTTAGATGTCACATAGATTTCGCCAGCTTCGTCTACTCCCAAGCGGACATCTGAACGTTTACTACCAATAATTTGCAGAAAAGAACTTTCTTTGTCGCCATCAAAGATTCTCAGTTCTTTAATTTTGGCTTGCTTACCATTAACTAGCTCATCTACAGGTACATGGAAGAAGCGACCATCATTACCAAAGTCAGCAAAAACATATTGACCGACTAATTCGGGAATGGCTTTACCTCTATAAACATAACCGCCTGCGATCGCAACTCCATAAAAACCTGACCATTTTTCTGGCCTGTGATGAGCATATTGAGCTACAGGATAGGTATAACCATTCTGGGCATCATTTTTGGGTAATGGAAATAGAACGTTCTCATTTTTTTCGTCTACTAACCAAGTTCCTTCTCGGTTTCCCCAACCGTAATTAGCACCTTTGATACCAAGATTAATTTCTTCAATAAAAGCTTGGCCAATATCGACAATCAACATTTTGTCTGTGCCTGGCGTATCCCAGCTAAAACGATGGGGATTTCGGAACCCATAAGCCCAAATTTCACCTAATGTCTGCGATTTTCCATCTTTCGCAAAAGGATTATCTTCAGGGATACCATACTTACCATTAGCACTATTCTTACCAAAAGGATCTATACGGAGAATTTTACCCAGGGGTGTATTTAAATCTTGTCCATTATCTAAGGGGTCTGTATGGCTAACAGGAAAGCCATCACTCCCACCATCAGCCACAGCAATATATAAAAGACCATAATCGACATCTCCAGGTTTAACACGAGGATGAAAGCCGACTTCCCCAACATTATGATCTGGGTATGGTTCTTCAATACGCATGATTTCCCGAACTTTACCTGTAAAAGTATTGGCAGATGGATTATCTGCTTTCCACTCCCGAATAACATCATGATGCGAGCTTTCGATGATATTTCCTTCATTATCACGAATTATTTTTCTCACAGGAAAGTCAGGAATGCGATTATTTTTTTCTTCGCTATTTACTGTATAAAAAATTCCATTTTTAGCAAATTCTGGGTGAAATGCGAAATAGGCAAACCCTTGCTGTGAAGTCTCATCACCGAATCCTGAACATACTAAATTTTTGAGATTCATGTATAGGGATAGTTTGCCATTATTGATTACATAAAGCTTGCCACGCATATCGTTGACAAATAACCTGCTGCTACCATCACCTGCATGAGTTATGAAGTTTAATCTTGCTATTCTATCTCTGCCAATCCCGCTCTGAGGAACTTGTACTACTTCTTTCAGCCCTATAGCTAAATTTGATTTTTCAATTTTCGCTGGTAGGGGATTTGTAATTTGGGCAGAAGAAATACTGCAATAGATTAAAAATAAAAATGAGGCTAGGAAACTACAAAATAGAATATAAACTTTTTTCATGTCTGTGGTTAAAGAAAATATTTAGCAATATGTTTTTGACTGTGGATAGCCAAAAGCAGCAGTGTTGATTTAGTAGAGTGATAACCCTGTTATCAGAACTATCTTCACTTTGCAATCAGGTACATATATCACGGTGATATTAAAAACTCAACTGGTCGCAACGGAATGAAATAAGCTAATGTCTATGTATGTAGTATTTTTTGGGTATTTATGAAGTTCCCACCTTGGTAAGCCGCTAGAAAGTTATCGCACCAGCGATTCCTTTTACAACTCGTACAGTTTTGTTCGTGGATTCCCCCGCCAACAGCCAGCGCCGTGAAGACTTTGCGTTGGTAATCAAATGTTGAAGACGGGAGAATTAGATAATGCCATTGCATGGTAAAAACAAAACTGCAAAGAGTGTAATTTTATTAACCATCATCTTTCTCGCTATTGAATTCTTAGACGAGGTGATTGATGGTTTGTGTGGTGCGGCTTGGCCGTTAATTCGCCATGACCTAAATCTTGACTACGTGCAATTAGGAATGTTACTGACAATACCCAATACTATCAGTAGCTTAATTGAGCCGATTGTAGGAATCTGGGGGGATATTGGGAAGCGGCGACAATTAATATTGGGTGGAGGAGTAAGCTTTGCGATCGCACTCCTCCTTTTAAGCCAGAGCTATAATTTTTTATTATTATTAGCAGCCTTTGTGCTGTTTTATCCCGCATCTGGTTGCTTTGTTAGTCTTTCTCAAGCCACCCTGATGGATATTCAACCGACGCGCCACGAACAAAATATGGCACGTTGGGCGTTAGCTGGTTCTGTGGGAAATGTAATTGGCCCCTTAATTTTAGCTGGCGCGGTGGCATTAAATCAAAGTTGGCGAAGTGCGTTTTTGGCATTAGCGCTGTTGACGCTGTTACTTGTGGGAATGTTATGGCAATTTCCCATAAAAACTGCAACTTCCCACATAGATGAACCACTGCATAGTTTCAAGGATGGAATCACCAATGCATCGACAGCATTAAAACGGCGTAAAGTTCTCTTGTGGTTAACTTTATTGCAATTTTCAGATTTAATGCTAGATATTTTGCGTAGCTTTTTAGCACTGTACTTTGTTGATATAGTCGGTGCAAATAATACGCAAGCAAGTTTTGCTGTCACTGTTTGGTTAGGGTTTGGCTTGCTAGGAGATTTTTTGCTCATCCCCTTACTAGAAAGAGTGCGGGGATTAAATTATTTAAAACTCAGCGCCACAATTGTTTTGTGTCTTTACCCAGCTTTTTTGCTGGTACCAAATACAAATATCAAATTAGTAATTCTCGGTTTGTTGGGTTTCTGTAATGCTGGTTGGTACTCAATTCTGCAAGGGCAATTATACACAGCTATGCCCGGGCAAAGTGGTACAGTAATGACGCTCAATAATTTGTTTGGTTTAGTTGGTGGTTTAATACCGTTGGTGTTAGGTTTAGTTGCTCAATATTATGGTTTACAAACTACTATGTGGTTGTTAATTGCTGCACCTATAACCTTACTCATCGCACTATTTGCCGTTTAATTTTGAATATCAAGATGCAACGCCAGCTTTTCTGTTCTTAGTGACTAAGATAACAATGACAATCTGGCTTCTCAATTAGCGATTCTACGAGAGCATTAAGGGCTGTAGCCGCTAATAAACCTCCGCCTACAGTCCCTTCTACTGTAATAAAAGGTATCGGTTGTTGCAGCAAAAGCCGCTTGGCTGCGGGAGCATGACTAAAGCCAATAGGCATTCCAATCACTAATGCAGGCTGAATTTGTTGCTTATTTATAGCTTCGCAAACTTCCACCAGCACTGAAGGCGCATAACCAATTACTAAAATACAACCTGTGGTGAGTTGCTGTAATTTCTCTCGCCATTGCTGCTGTTCCCAAAAAGCCAGTTCTGCTTCTGTGGCAGTGGTAATGTGGGGATTATTAATCAATGTTTCTACTGGACAACCTAAATGGACTAATCTCGTATTATCAAGAGCAGCAGCCACTGTGGGGATATCCACAACAATTTGACAATTTGCAGAGAGAGCTTGACGACTAGCTGCGATCGCATCTCGACTGAGCTTGACAAATGATACCAAACTCACATCACCACAAGCTAATACTAGTTGGGAAATTAGGTGTTGTTCAATCTCGGAACGTTTAGATAAGTCAGGTAACAATCGATGCAAAGATTCTGCAAAAGCTTCTGGGTGAGTATGAATTTCCGCATCCAAACCACTCCACAGTTGTTCTAATCCGCCTAATCCCGTTTGGGTTTCCACTTCCAGTAACTTCAATTGTGCTAAAACTTCCGCTTGGGTATTTTGACAATGCTGATCCCGCCCTAATAAACCTTCCAATGCGGATGCGGTTTGTCGCAGTTGAGAAATTTGCTGCATAACTGCGCGATACTGCTTTTGCAGTTGCGCCATCAAGGTTTTTGTAGTGTCTGCTTCTGGTTCCACTTCCAGAATTTGCTGGATGTGGTTGAGTTGAAACCCTTGCTGCTTCAAAGCCACAATCCGTTGCAGCCTAATCACATCCTTTTCAGTATAAAGGCGATAGTTGCTAGGCGATCGCACTGGTTGTGGTAGTAATCCTAATTGATGGTAATGGCGTACCATGCGCGGAGTAATCCCCCCACCCACAGCATCAGTAAGTTCTTTAATGGTTAAGCAACCAGTATTCATGATTTATTCCAACAACGGCAAAATTCTTTTTAGTTCTCCACAAGCCGCCTGAAGCGATGGCGGTGCATTTGCATCTAAACCTTGGTAACACTGATTTACTAAAGCTTCAACATAAGGCTTACAAACAGCTTCATTTTTCAGGAATTTTGAATATGGTTTTTCTGCGTTTTCATCAACATTCTCTCCTTGCAAATAATGTATCCAAGTTTCAATATTTCTTTTAGGTACAAATATTGCTATAGCTTCATTCGGTTGGCGAGGTTGTTGTGAATTTTCTATAAGTGCATTATCCAACTCCCTCAGTGTTGCTTGTACAGTTTCATTATCAGCATCAATTAACACTACCAGCATTCCTGACCGATAGTTTTTGCTACGGTATGCTTTCACTTCTGCTGGATAACGATTTCTGACAAACTGCTCTCCTGATCCTTTACCTTTTGGGGACATCCTAATTGTGACGTTTTTGGGATCTATATTAAATCCTCGCTTTTTCAAAAAATGGTAAGCAAAAACTTGCTGTTGAAGATCCTCACACAAAATTACAATTTGGACTCTATTCTGGGTCATACAGCCAACCCCGTGCTATCAGTTCTGAAATCGGTAATCCAGTTTTTTGCTTTTCTTCATTACTAATTTCTTTTACTCTTACTGGTGCATTACTCCGACGTTCAAACCAATAACCTATAGGTGAAGCTAGAAGATAGTTGATTAGTACAGGATGATGAGATATTAGTAAAGATTGCAGCTTTTTTTCACTACAAAGCTCATAAAGCTGAATCAGCCAGGGCTGAATTTCTGGTAAAGCTAAAAAATTTTCTGGTTCATCAATACACACAGTATAGTCTTCAGATTGGGTACAATATAAAAGTGTGTATAGTGCAATTAAAACTTTTTGTCCGTCCGACAATTCATTGAAACGATAATCAATAATATTGTTATTGTCACTCTTAGAAAATCGTAATTTTAGAGTCGAATACCTATCGCTAAATTGGTCAAATTTGAAACTTACAAAACCATCTAAATTTTTTTTCAATCCATTCATTAATTCAGCAACTTTACCTTGATCTTGTGAAATATATCGATACCATGAGACGTAATTCTCCATTCTGTGAGTCAACTGCTTTTCTTGCTGTTCACTATTTTCCGACATCAAACTCGGTATAATTTTTACAATAATAAATCTTTCTATTCTGTTTTTAAACCAAGTTATTTTTGTGTTATCATCTCTTGGCATTAATGAGGGCAGTATTGATTGTGACCAGTCAAGTGGATATTTTGCCCCTTCTGAATAATCATCTCGAAAAAGTTGCACTTCACCCATCTCAAACTGAAACAAAGATTGGTTATTAAACCAGAGACGCTCATATTCAACACGACTTTTTTCTTGCTTATGTCTAATAGCAAGTTCATATTTATAATTTCCACCGTTTCCCATAATTTCTAACTCAAAATGCTGAGTTGGTAGAGTCTGCCAGCGAGTGCAGTCTATAGAATTAAAAATTCCCCCTACTTTAGAATCTCCACTTACAAAAAGTTGAATTTTTCGTAAAACATCAAAAACGCTTGATTTCCCTACTCCGTTACCACCGAGAAATAAGTTAATTGAGTCAAATTTCATTTCAAAATTGACCAAACAACGAAAATTATCAATATATAGTCGCTTTAACATAAATGATTTTTCCTCCCAATGCAGCAGTATATAAAGATTCTGCCTTAACAATACCTGATTTTTTAATCCCACACCGTTGACATTAACATTAATGTCAACGTTTAGTGTGAGATAGTCCGCTTAGTTTCTCAATTTCATGCTCTACCCACAGCATTTAACCAAATTCACCAAAGAACATGGAGATACCTTAGCAGCCTTAGTTTGTGGAGTGCTGCTATTTCTGGGCTGGTTCACCTTGCATCTTGGCTGGCTGGGATGGGCAATGTTGTTATTAACCGCAGCTTATGTGATTGGTGGTTATGAAAGCGCCCGTGAGGGGTTAACTACCCTCGTCAAGGAAAAACAACTGGATGTAGATTTGCTGATGATTGTGGCAGCGCTTGGTGCTGCTAGCTTGGGCTTATGGCGCAGGGAATACCACTTAATTATTGATGGGGCTATTTTAATTTTGATTTTTGCGATTAGTGGCGCATTAGAAGGCTACGCAATGCGGCGAACTGAACGCAGTATCCGCAGTTTGATGAGTCTGACTCCAGATACAGCCAGGATTTCACGTCAAGGAAGAGAAGAGTTAGTTCCCATTCACCAGTTACAGGTGGGGGATGAAATTATTGTCAAACCAGGGGAGTTAATTCCTACTGATGCTTTAATTGTCTCTGGTTACAGCACCCTCAATCAGGCGGCGATTACAGGCGAGTCTTTACCAGTAGAGAAGACAGTCAACGATGAAGTTTTTGCGGGGACAATCAACGGCTATGGGGCGCTAAAGCTAAAGTTACATAAGCCAGCCTCCAGCAGCTTGATTCAACGGGTGATTCGGTTAGTCGAACAAGCACAAACAGAAGCGCCGCCTTCCCAAGAATTTATTGAGCGATTTGAACGGAAATATGCGCTAATAATTGTCAGTTTGGGCGTATTCCTGGCAATTATGCCGCCATTTATTTGGGGTTGGGATTGGGAAACCACAATTTACCGGGCGCTGACATTTTTAGTGGTAGCCTCCCCCTGTGCTTTAATGGCTGCAATTATGCCTACACTGCTGTCAGCAATTGCCAATGGTGCCAGACAGGGGATTTTGTTTAAAAATGGTGCCCAGTTGGAAAAGATTGGCCAAGTTAGAGCGTTCGCATTCGATAAAACTGGTACTTTGACAACAGGGGAGTTGCAGGTCTGTGAAGTAATACCTTATGGTAAATACTCGCAAGCTGATGTACTAACAGCCGCCGCATCTCTAGAATCATACTCAGAACATCCCATTGGTAAAGCTATTGTGCAGGCAGCCGCTAACATAGATTGGGTGGGCGCGCTGGAAGTGCAAGCTATCCCTGGAAAGGGAATTAGCGGTATTATTCAAGAGCAACAGGTAATGGTGGGAAATGCTGCCTTTATTGGCGAGTATGTGCCAGAATTTCCCCATGATTTGCAGAATTTAACTCAATTTTGGGAACAAGAAGGCAAAACAGTTGTGTGGGTAGCCCAAACCAGAAGAGAAGATGGTTATGAGATTGTGGGTACCCTCGCTATTGCAGATATGGTACGTGCTGAAGCAGCCGAAACGATTAGGCGCTTAAGAAATTTGGGCGTTGCTGAGATTGTGATGATTACCGGCGATAACCAACGAACTGCCCATAGTGTCGCGCAAGCTGTGGGTATTGATCGCGTGTATGCTGAACTGTTACCAGAAGATAAGTTATCTGTGATTAGTGACTTGCAGAAAAAATATCAAACAGTGGCAATGGTAGGCGATGGGATCAATGATGCACCAGCCCTCGCCCAGGCTTCTGTGGGTATTGCTATGGGTGTGGCTGGTAGCGATGTGGCGCTAGAAACAGCCGATGTTGTCCTCATGGCCGATAAACTAGAAAAAATTGCTGTAGCCATGCATTTAGGTAGGCGATCGCAAAGTATAGTTAAACAAAATATCGTCGTCGCCTTGAGTTTTATTCTGCTGCTACTTATCGGCAACTTTCTCGGCAATATTAACTTACCCATCGGCGTGATTGGGCATGAAGGTTCTACAGTATTAGTAACCTTAAGCGGTTTAAGACTTTTGAAGTAATCCGTAATTGAGCGATCGCAATTAGTAGTAGTAGTGTGGGCATTGCCCACAACATCAGAATCATCTGCAAATGAAAGGTAGATAATGCCTATTCTATACTCATTTCAGCGGTTTCAGACTGCTTTAATGAGTGTAGATTTTACTCTTAAGCAAAATTCAAAAGCCAAACTTTAAAACTACTATAATTTCCAGCTATTTTGCTGTTGAGAATTGAGAAGAGAAGGTTGATTTACGTCAATATGTACTATTAGATATCAGGAGTTAAAAATATTTTTTGTTACCTAGTCAATATTACTGTTGTATTGATTTTAGTACCGACCTAATATTTACCCATCTTCTGATTAATTATCAATGAATTCAAGAGGAGGCTGGTATCACATTTACTCTGTAGAAAATATAAATTAAAACCTAAAATTATTTATAAGGTCAATCAATTATGAATATCTATATAACCCTAAAGTTACACAGGGTAATTTTATAGCAGCGATCCATATACTGAACTGTCACAAGACCACTAACCCAAAAGCGAAAGACGAACTTATAATACACAGCTTAGATGCCGTGTTCAGCAATTAATACTCGCAGCCGCCCACAATGGACTTTTAAATATATTTTAGTTAGTTCATTTTATATAAAATAAACAAATATAAAATTTTTGTGGTCAGCCAATTGCGGCTTAAAACCCTTGAATAATTAGGTTTTAGATAAAAATTGCTGAGATGAACAGCAATTTAAAAAACTCACCAGTTCGCTATGATATCTAAAATTTAATAATTATTACCTTTTTTGATGTCCAGGCTACTAAGTGAGCTTTTTAGTATTATTACTCAGTGAGCATTTTCTTGAGTTAAAGTTGCATATTTATATTGTTGTGTTACGCTATTCAACCAAATCTATAGATTCGTGAAATTTGTATTATTAATGACTCATAACATGAGTTATTAAAAACACCTAACTATAGACAGATGAAATTGGGAACGTTGCTATTAGCAACAACGTCAATCCGCCCGTTAAGACTACAACCAAGTCTAGGCAATAAAGCTAGAGCGCAATTGCTCATTGAACTCTTGAAAATTGCATTTCATCCTGCCCCAACCTAACCTCTAAAAAACTTAGGTATGATTACTCATGGTCAACTTATCCGTTCGCGATTCCCAACAAAATCAGACACTGACTGAAGCTACAGACTGGAACGTTCTTGAAACAGTCTTTGATCCCGCCCAACTGCATCATAAAGAAACTGTTTTTACTATTAGTAATGGTTATTTAGGAACGAGGGGTACTTTTGAGGAAGGCTATCCCGGCGATTCCACGGCTACATTAATTAATGGCCTATACGATAAGGTTGTAATTTCCCATACAGAATTAGTTAATTGTCCCAGCTGGCTGCCCTTAGAGGTGAAAGTGGCAGGCGATCGCTTTAGTATGGACAGTGGTGAAATTCTCAATTACGAACGCCGCCTAGATTTGCGTTTGGGGATACTTAGCCGCGATGTGCGCTGGCGTTCACCCAAAGGACACACCTTAGATTTCCACTTTGAGCGCTTCGCTAGTTTAGCAGATCAACATGTTTTAGCGATTCGCGCCCAGGTAACATCCATTGATTTTACAGGTGAAATTTCTTTCAGCGTTGGTTTAGACTCTGAACCCCAAACCCAAGGTGTCCCACACTGGAAAGTTTTGAATCAAGGTGGTGTTGAGCAAATTATCTGGTTGTATAACCAAACTCGTCACTCAGAAATTCAATTAGGAATGGCTACTAAATTGGTGGTAGAAGGCGAAAATGCACCACCTGTATGTTTAGAAAATGCGAATACATCCCCAACTTTAACCACAACTTTTCAAGCCACACCTGGTAAAGCGGCTACTGTAGAAAAGATTGTTACCGTCTTTACCTCACGAGAAACAGAAATTCCCATCGCCGCAGCCCTACAACGCTTAGCAGATGAACCCCGTTACGCAACTCTGTTAGCAGCACATATCACCGCATGGGATCAAGTATGGCAAGACAGTGACATTATTATTGAAGGCGATCGCTATGCTCAGTCAGTTGTCCGCTACAATCTCTTTCAAATCTTAGCTGTCGCACCCCGCCACGATGACCGTGTAAGTATTCCACCCAAAACCCTCTCCGGTTTTGCCTATCGTGGACATATATTTTGGGATACAGAAATTTTTATTCTTCCCTTGTTGACTTTAACCCAACCAGCCTTAGCCCGTAACTTGCTGACCTACCGCTACCACACTTTACCAGGTGCGCGACGCAAAGCCCAAGAAGCAGGATTTCAGGGAGCTATGTATGCTTGGGAAAGTGCCGATACTGGTGATGAAGTTACACCTCGCTGGGTACCCCATGCCAGTGGAAACGGTGATTTAGTAAGGATTTGGTGTGGTGATATCGAAGTACATATCAACACTGATGTCGCTTATGCAGTTTGGCATTATTGGCAAACCACAGCCGATGATGATTGGATGCATAATTACGGTGCAGAAATTATTTTAGATACAGCCGTATTCTGGGAAAGCCGAGTTAATTGGAATGCCGAGCGTCAATCCTACGATATTTTAGATGTGATTGGCCCTGATGAAAACCATGATCGCGTCGATAATAACGCCTTCACCAATTTAATGGTGCGCTGGCATTTACAATCAGCCTTAGCGCTTTGGGATTGGATAAAGCAAGTCTATCCCGAAAAATCTGCACAACTGGCGCAACAACTCAACTTAACCACAGAGCGTTTGCATAAGTGGGCTGATATCCAAGAGCGTATATTTGTCAATCAGGATGAGTCAACTGGTTTAATTGAGCAATTTGAAGGATTTTACCAACTCGAAGAAATCAATTTTGCCGATTACGAACCCCGTACCACATCTTTACAAGGTTTATTGGGAATCGAAGCCACCAGCCAAAAGCAAATTCTCAAACAACCGGATGTTTTGATGCTGATTTATTTGTTAAGGGAACAGTATGACTACAAAACCTTAGCAACCAATTGGGATTACTACACCAAGCGCACCGACCATACCTATGGTTCCTCCCTTGGCCCAGCAATTCATGCCATCTTAGCTTGTGACCTCAATCAACCAACCCACGCCTATACACATTTTCTCCGGTCAGCATTGGTAGACTTGGAAGATGTCAGGCGGAATGCAGCCGAAGGAATTCACGCCGCCAGTGCTGGAGGAGTTTGGCAAGCAGTGGTATTTGGGTTTGCCGGCATTAAAATGACGGAATTTGGCCCAGTTGCTTCACCACATTTACCTCCCACCTGGCAACGCTTAAAATTTAGGCTGCAATGGCGCAATCAGTGGTACGACTTCGACCTGCGACAAGAAACAGACATGGAAATTGCTAACCAACCAGCAGATGAAAATTTGCCAAGTTCCCAGCCAGAAATTCAAGGCGTAATCTTTGACTTAGATGGTGTGTTAACTGATACGTCAGAATTACATTATTTAGGCTGGAAGCGAGTAGCCGATGAAGAAGGCATTCCCTTTGACCGCGAAGCCAACGACGCAATCAGGGGATTACCCAGAAGAGAAACCCTCATGCAAATTTTAGGCGATCGCACCGTCACTGAAGCCAAAATTCAGGAAATGATGGAGCGCAAAAACAACTACTTTTTGCAATTAATCGAGGAAATCACCGCAGCCGATTTGCTTCCTGGAGTCGAAAACCTCTTAAAGGAACTACGCGCAGCCGGAATTAAAGTTGCTTTAGGTTCATCCAGCAAAAATGCTCAAACAGTCATTCAACGCTTGGGTATTGGCAATAAATTTGATGCCATAGCTGATGGCTATAGCGTCTCCCAACCCAAACCCGCACCAGACCTCTTTTTGTTTGCTGCCGAACAAATTGGTGTTGCACCAGCCAAATGTTTGGTGGTAGAAGATGCCAGCGCTGGTATTGAAGCAGCTCGGTCTGCTGGTATGTGGTCTGTAGGACTAGGGCCAGTAGAAAGATTAGGTATAGCTAATGTAGTTTTACCCAGCCTAGAAAAAGTTAGCTGGCAAGACTTGCAACAGCAACTAAACAGCCAAAAGTCAGCCGTATTGCAAGAGGCGTAAGGAGAAAGGGGGAAAGGGTAAAGGTGAAAGGTTGTTCTTTACCTTTACTTCTTCGCCCAACCGTATTGAGGCAATGCCCACTAAATATTAAGCAGCCCCCGCTTTACACAAGATTCCTCTTTTCTCATTTCATCCCACTCTGTACCAAGCGTGGGATTTTCCTTATATATCAACAGTTTCCCCCTTTTCCCCATTACCCAATGCCCCATGCCCAATGCCCCATTCCCAACACGCATTGTTAAGCAATGTAACAATATTGCCGTCAAAACGTTTTGCTGTCTTGACATCCCAGAAAAGAACCGATAACGTTATATACATACCCGGGTAAGGCCGCCAAAGAGTTATGCAAACTAAGCAAAAGGTTACTTTATATTTGTCACCAGAACTGCACAGGAAATTAAAGATTCGATCAGCAGTAGATTCTGAACCAATGTCAGAACTTGCCGAACGTGCTTTGTTTTTCTACTTGTCTAATTCTGAATTAGTTGAAGAAGTAGAAGCTTCTGTTTATGGCAGAACTCACAGAGTATATTCTTGTCCTAATTGTGAAAGTTCGCTGGTGTTACGTGATGGAGAACTGATTACTTTAGGAAGTCAACCAGGAGTAATTGGTCAAGAATCTATTTCTATCGATGAAATGGATGAAGCTAAAACCCATCCCCAGGATGAGGAAGAGTTAGTCCCCTGTTAGATACGAATTATGAATAGATAAATTCATAATTCCTTCGGTTGTCGTCACCAAAAAAACGATGTCTGTACTGTACTTAGGTCTCAAGTAGGTCGATGTATGAAAGAAGAGCTCAATATTCTAATTCAAGCTCAATACCCTTTAATCTACCTTGTGACCTCCGAGGAAGAGCGGGCTGAGCAATCAATCTCCACCATCGCCCAGTTGTTAAAGCCTCAACGCCGAGTATTTGTTTGGACAGTAACTCACGGCATCGTGGAGTATGGTCAACCCCGGAATGTCACCCAACATAATACTGTTTCTCCCGAAGCAGCAATTGAGTGGATTATCCGGCATAAAGAACCTGGTATTTTTATTCTTAAAGATTTACATCCTTTTATAGATGCGCCAGCAACAACTAGATCGTTAAGAGATGCGATCGCAAGTTTTAAAGGCGCGCATAATATACCGAAAAACATTATTTTAATGTCGCCAGTCCAGCAAGTGCCTATCGAACTGGAAAAAGAAGTTGTAGTTCTAGACTTCCAATTACCAGACATGGCCGAGCTGAACAAAGTTTTAACTCACCATTTAGATCAAAATCGTGGGCGCAGACTGACAACAGAGGCGAGAGAAAAGCTTCTTAGAGCGGCCTTGGGTTTAACCAAAGATGAAGCCGAAAAAGTCTATCGGAAGGCACAGGTAACTACAGGGCGTTTGACGGAAGATGAAGTAGATATAGTTTTATCGGAGAAGAAGCAACTAATTCGGCGCAATGGTATATTAGAATACATTGAAGAAGATGAAACCATTGAAGCTGTAGGTGGCTTAGAAGAGTTGAAAAAGTGGCTCAAGCAACGCTCTAATGCTTTCACAGAGAAAGCTAGAGAGTATGGTCTACCTCAACCTAAAGGGATGTTAATTCTAGGTGTTCCTGGTTGTGGTAAGTCGTTGATTGCTAAAACTACTTCCAGACTTTGGGGGTTACCAATATTACGTCTAGATATGGGTAGAGTTTACGACGGCTCAATGGTGGGTCGAAGTGAAGCCAACCTGCGTAATGCCCTCAAAACAGCAGAATCAATTTCTCCCACGATTCTGTTTATTGACGAGTTGGATAAATCCTTTGCTGGTAGTGCTGGTTCTGGTGATTCAGACGGTGGTACTTCTAGCCGGATCTTCGGCTCATTCTTGACCTGGATGCAAGAAAAGAAATCTCCTGTGTTCGTGATGGCAACCGCTAACAGAGTGGAAAGATTGCCTGGAGAGTTCTTAAGAAAAGGTCGTTTTGATGAAATTTTCTTTGTGGATCTGCCCACACCTGAAGAACGGGAAGATATATATAATATTCACCTAACAAAGCGTCGTGAAGACATCACTAGATTTGATCTAGGACAACTAGCTAAGATGTCCGATGGCTTTTCTGGGGCAGAAATTGAACAAGCGATTGTGGCGGCAATGTACGAAGCTTTTGCCCAAGAACGCGAGTTCACCCAACTAGATATTATTGCTGCACTGAAGGCAACCCTGCCGCTGTCTCGTACGATGCAAGAACAGGTCACAGCGTTGAGAGACTGGGCCAGACAGCGCGCCAGACCCGCAGCATCCTCCGTTGCTGAATACCAGCGAATGGAGTTTTAAAAGCTTTCTCCTGCTAACCCAGGGGGAAAGGCTAGCATTTACTGCTAGCAGTTGATAGAAAAAAGCCGCTTCTCATTTAAGTGCGGCTTCCCCAAAAACAAACCGTTGTCGTTGTTCTCAATCTTCTCTATTGGAGGAAACCCAAATGTCTCACTTTAGCACTCTTCGCACCAAGATCACCGATGCAGAAATCCTCAAAGCATCCTTGCGCGACCTGGGTATCAGCGTAAAGACTGAAGCTGATGTTCGTGGTTATAACGGTCAGCGCGTCCGTTCCGACATCGTTGCTGTGCTGGAAGGCGAATATGACCTAGGTTGGTCTCGCAACAGTGATGGTTCCTTTGACCTCATCGCTGACTTGTGGGGTGTTGCTAAAAAGCACAACCAAACTGAGTTAATCAACTCCATTAACCAAAAGTATGCTGTTAACAAGACCTTGGCTGAAGTAAAACAGCGCGGTCTACAAAACGCCAATGTGAAGTTGGTATTGCAATAACAATTTCTCTGCGCGTTCCCAAAGCTGCACGGGTTAACCAAGTTTCTAGCGGTTAGCCCGCTTTTTTATCGGGACTGAGATGTCAATTCTCAGTCCCGATTTTTGCTGTTCAGGTGGAAATTCTGCAATTTTTAGGGAGTGGGAGTAAACAGACCATTGTAAAGTAAAATTTCTATGGCTACGAGAATTCCACCTATCTTTAGGCAATATGGAAAATTCAGCAGGTTTACCCCCTATTTACGCGGATACGCCGATAGAATTAGCGCCAGCCAAAGTCATTACCTCATTTCCTGTTAATACTTTTCTCGAAAATATAGCGATCGCACCCGATGGCACAATATTTGTAAGTAATCACGAAATTGGTACGATTGTTCGTATTACACCAGATGGCAATCAGCAAATCCATGCCAGTTTTGAAGGTAAAGTCAGTGGTCTAGCTTTTACAGAAAATGCAGATTTAGTCACCACTGGATGGAATGCAGATTCTATACCAGTAGTCTCATTAGTGACCGTAGATGGTAAGGTAGAAACCTTGCTAAATATACCAGATGCAATATTTCTCAATGGTATTACACCAATTTCTGACACTCAGTATTTAATCGCCGATTCCTATCGAGGTGCAATTTGGTTAGTAGATATTGCCCAAGGTAGTAGTTCAATTTGGCTAGAACATCCAATGCTAGCGCGCAGCAATCCCGAAAATATTATTCCGGCTGCTAATGGTTTGAAGCGGTTTGGAAATAACCTTTATGTTTCTAATACAGAAAGAATGTTGCTGTTGCGGATTCCGATTACTGCTGCAAATCAACCAGGTGAACCAGAAATCTTTGTGCAACAGACCAATATTGATGATTTTGCCTTTGACGTAGAAGGTAACCTTTACGGAGCAACGCACATATATAACAGCGTAGTGCGGATTTCACCAGATGGGAGTACAACCATCATTGCTCAAGCCGAACAGGGGGTAATTGGTAGTACGGCTGTAGCCTTTGGTCAACAGGAAACTGACAGCACCGCCATCTACGTGGTGATGAATGGTGGAATGTTTTTACCTCCACCCACAGGGGTTGTACCAGCAAATGTTGTGCGGCTGGAAGTAGGAAAAGTTGGTTATCCCTTGGGTTGAAAATGCAAACACAACAAGAAGAGCAATTTGTCACCGTAGTCATTTCACAACTGGTCAAGCCAGGATGCGAACAAGATTACGAGATTTGGATGAAAGAAATTATCGGTGCTGCCAAAACCTATTTTGGTTATTTGGGTACAAATTTGATTCGTCCCCAACCAGGTGGAAGACCAGAATATGTGATTATCCTGCGGTTTAACAACTATGAAAACTTAAAAGCCTGGATGACATCACGCGATCGCGAATACTGGTTAAAGAAAGGCAAACATTTAGTAGAATCTGAACCTCATATTCAAGAGATTTGTGGTTTAGAAGCTTGGTTTTCTCTCCCTGGTCAACCGTTAAAAACTCCACCTCGCCATAAAATGGCATTGCTGACTTGGGCAGCTGTATTTGTGTTGATTAACTTGTTAAATACTTTCTTAGTCCCCCTGATTCGCGGCTTACCACCTTTGATGATTTCGCTGATTATCACCGTAACTATGGTTTTACTGTTGACCTACGTTGTTATGCCGAGAGTCAGCCGTTTGTTTAGTAAGTGGTTATATGCCAAGTAAAAATTGATGCGTTAAATCCCCGGGTTAAATTCATAACCAATAGTTCCTTGATGTTACAATTCCCTCGTTTCGCGGTGTAATCAATCGAAAATCTAAGTAAGTCGGTGGACATAAACCAGACTATTTTACGAAACGCAAATAGCCTTGAAACCTTTACCAATGACCAATGACAAAGGACAAAGGACAAAGGACAAAGGACAAAGGACAAAGGACAAATGACAGCCTTTGCCAGTTATCTTTAATTGCACAGCCCTACTTAAAGTCTAAAATTGTATCCCACATTCCGCAGGTGCGATCGTAAATGCTGTATTTTTGAAAATGATGTAAATGCTGCATTTTGGAAGCATGACAGCTTCACCATTAGATATTAGAGTAC